>NZ_JBVIYK010000008.1:0-455751 GCF_055592645.1 Streptomyces sp. NPDC041108
GCCCACTCCAGCCAGCGCTTGGTGACGGCAGCCTCGTTCTTCAGCCACCAGTCGATGTCAGCGTCGAAACCCTTGTCGTAATACTTCGGCGCACCAGCCAGCGCGTTGCGCTCGTCCTCGGTCAGCTCTGCGTAGGCCAACGGAGAAGCCGGGTTCGAGGGGAATGCCTTGGCCAGGTTGGCCTGGCTGTCGGCGCTCAGGGAGAAGTCCATCAGTTGGTAGGCGTTGTCCGCGTTGGCCGCACCCTTGGCGATCGCGTAACCCGAGAACTGGCGGCGCATCCCGTTGAGCTGCCTCTCCACCGGGACGCCCTGCTTCTGCAGGTCGGCGATCCGGCCGTCCCAGACGGTCGACATCGTCACCTCCTGGCGGCTCAGCAGCACACCAGGCAGCGGGCCACTGTCCCAGAACTTCTTGATGTCACCCCGCAACCGGGTCAGCACCTTGAACGCCCGCTCCACATCCAGCGGATACAGCTTGTCCATCGGCACGCCGTCGGCCAGCAGCGCGAACTCCAACTCCGGGAGGTCACCGTCCGGGTGAACCATCGCCCGGGCACCCTTGAACGTCTTCGTGTCCCAGAAGTCCGCCCACGACTCCGGCGTCTTACCGCCGAAGGCATCCGTGCGGTACGCGATGCACTGACCGTAGAAGCTGCTGCCGACGGCATGGTCGGTGATCTGGTTGTCGGGGATCTTCGCGCTCTTCACGCTCTTGACCCGGTCCAGGTCCAGCGCCTCCAGCGCATCCTGCTTCACGTACTTGGAGTGCGACATCATCGAGTTGTTGATCAGGTCGCACTGCGGCCGGCCCTGCTTGATCTGCGCCAGCAGCGGAGCGTCGTCCAGGTTCAGCACCTTCACCTGGATCCCGGTCTCCTGCGTGAACGGCGTGTAGATCGCCTTCTGCAGGGCCGCTCCGTAGGAACCGCCGCTGTCACGGACGACCACCGTCTTGGAACCCTTGCCGCCGCTGCCGCCGGCCGTCCGGCTGGAGCCGGTACCGCAGGCGGCGAGGGAAGGAAGTGCAGTGAGGGCGGCGAGGCCGCCTGCTCCACGCAGGAGCGCTCTACGACCGATCTGGGCATCACTCATGGCAATACTCCTCATAGGGGGACGCGGTGGAACCAGTTGTGCGGGGCTTTACCTCGCGGGTGCGGGGAGGCTGGAGCCGTGGCAGGCGGTGGCCAGCGGGGGTGATGTCGGTCCTCATCAGAGCTGCGGCATGCGGGCACTCGTGAGAGCGAAGGCAGAGGGGGACTGCCGCTGAGGGACGGGCCGAGCGGTGCGTCGACCTCGGCGACATCGCTCAGCAGGTGGCTTCGGGAGAAGTCTCGAAGATGATCGGGACGCGCGGGGTCGGCGTCACAGCATGGTCACGTAGATCTTGCGTACGGGTTCGATGGTCTTCCAGACGCCGACGTAGCCCGGCTTCATGACGAAGCTGTCGCCGGTCTCGTAGACCACCGGCTCGCCGCCAATCGGATGTGAGTCGACGATGCCCGAGAGGATGTGCCAGGACTCGAAGGTCTCGCCCTTGATCGTGCGCATCTGGCCGGGCGTGGCTTCTCAGGCACCCGTATGGATCGTTTCCGCACGAGTGACGCCCTGTGCCCAGGTCCTGAAGGCGGGGTTGCCGGAGATCAGGCGTTCCGGGAGTGGGCCGGACTCGCGCGGTGTGAAGGAGGGATGGGTGCCGATGGCCTTCAGGAGCGACATGTTGTTCGTCTTGCGCGTGAGAAGTCGGCAGCCGCGGCCACTGGCACGGGCCCCTGTGGGGCACCGGGGGGGAGAGAAGGCGAGACGGAGAACCGGGTCGTTCAGCCCCGTGCCGGGGCAGATACCCGGCACGGCTCAGGAGGCGGTGTACCCGCCGTCGACGGTCAGGACCGATCCGGTCACGTACGACGACTCCGACGATGCGAAGAAGAGCACCGCGTCGGCGACCTCTTCAGGGGTGGCGAGGCGCTGGAGCGGGATCGTGTTCTCGCGCTCGCGGCGGTAGGCCTCGGGGTCGGGCCTGCGCTGGAACGCCGCTTCGATGACCGGGGTGGCGGTCAGGCCAGGAGCGACGACGTTGACGCGGATGTTGCGCGGGGCCCACTCGATCGCGGCGCCCTTGGCGAGCATGATGAGGCCCCCCTTCGCGGCGGAATACAGGACCTGCCCGGCCATGCCGACCATGCCCAGCCGTGAACTGACGCAGACGAACGAGCCACCGGTCTCGGGCATCAGCGGCGCGAAGTGCTTCATCACCAGGAACGCGCTGAGCAGGTTGCTCTCCAGCACGTTCCTCGCGTCGTCGCAGGCCACCTCGGTGAGCGGACCGGCGGCCTGCAGGCCGTGGTTGAGGACGACGACGTCGACGGTGCCGAAGGACTCCGCTGCCTGCTTGGCCAGGTGCTCGACGAACGCCTCGTCGTTGAGGTCTCCGGGAACGTACAGGTCGTCGGGCTGAGTGCTGTCGAGCCGTTCCCTGCGGCCGGTGAGCAACAGCCGCCCGCCCTCACGGCGGAAGTGGGAACTCACCGCCTGCCCTATGCCACTGCTGGCGCCTGTCACCAGGGCCGTGACGTTCTTGAGTCTCATGTCGGGCACTCCTATCTCGGGGGAGGTCGGTCGGGGGAGGGGGGCGGGCAGGACGAGGGTCTTGTCCCGTGCCGGTCAGTTGAGGAATCCGCGGGCGTCGACCGGCCAGCGCTCCAGCGAGGTGCCCGTGCTGTCGGTGACGATCAGTTCCTCGAAGCCGAGGACGACCGGACACACGTGGTTCGGCACGACCGGTACGACGGTGCCGACGCTGGGGCGGAACTCGCCGTCCGGCAGCGGGAGGAATCCGTGGTACTCGTTGAGCTTGCCCAGGACCGCCTTCGTGCCGGCGATGCCGCCGTAGCCGATCTCCGGGCTGCCTTCACGACTGAGGGCCTTGGTGCCCACATCGAGGATGACCTGGCCGGGGACCCAGTCGCTGACCACGGTGCCGGCGACGAACAGCGCGATCTGGTCTTCCTCGCAGGAGCCCAGCCGGGCGTTGTTCAGATCACCGAAGACGTACTCGCCGGGACGGATCTCGGTGATCACACTGCTGGTGGAGAACTCCAGGGTGGGCGTGGAGCCGGCGCTGACCACCTCAGGGGTGACCCCGACACCGGCGAGGCTGCGTACGGCGGTGGTGAGCGCGGCCTCCTGATCCTGCGCGGCGCGCTGACGAACGTCCCGACCTGCGCCACCGTGACCGGGATACGTGAAGACGCCCACAGGCACCGGACCGCGCTTGCGGGCGGCGAGCGCGAGATCACCCGCGGCCTCGGGCGGCGCCCCGGAGCGACGGGCTCCACAGTCGACCTCGATCACGACCTGCAGCCGCTCCGGTTCGTCTCCCATCGCGTCGGCGAGGGCCTCGATCGCCGCGACGTTGTCGACGCCTACCCGCAGCCGGACGGACTCGGCGAGCCGACGGATCCGGGCTCGTTTCGTTCCGGCGGCCCAGACCGGGTAGGCGAGGAAGATGTCGTCGAAGCCGGCCGCGGCGAAGACCTCGGCCTCACCGACGTTTCCCGCGGTGATCCCGACCGCGCCGGCCTCGATCTGGCGTCGCCCGATCTCCACGCACTTGTGCGTCTTGACGTGCGGCCTGACCTTGAGGTCGCGCTGGTCGGCGAAGCCCTGGATGCGGTCGATGTTGCCCTGCATGACGTCGACCAGCACGATCGGCGCGGGGGTGTCGATCCGCTCGACCAGAGCGTCGAGTGCTCGTTGCAGCCGGTTCACGCTGCCCTCCTTGTGGTTCTGACGGGGAATGACCGGGGCCGCCGATGCCGAGCCCCGGGATACCGACGCGCGGTCGCGGCATCGCGAGTGCTCGCGCCCCACCACTGTTGCGCCTGCTCTACACCGCGGTGCAGACCATCTGGATCTCGACCGGACTGTTGAGCGGCAGTCCGGCGACACCGATCGCGGTGCGGGCGTGCCGGCCGTTGTCGCCCAGTACCTCGATGAGGAGTTCACTGGCCGCGTTGGCGACCTGCGACTGCTCACCGAAGTCCGGCGTGCTTGCCACGAAGACCAGCATCTGCACGATCCGGACCCGCTCCAGATCCCCCACCGCCTGCACAGCGGCGGCAAGGCAGTTGAGCACGGCATGGCGGGCGAGTGAGCGCGCCGTCTCCAGCTCCACGTCCCGGCCGACAACGCCCTGCCCCAGCAACCAACCGTCCTTGTAAGGAAGTTGGCCTGAAATGTAGATGCTGGAATCCACATTCCGATGGTGCACGTAGTACGGGTTCTCGCGGAGCTCGGGAAGGGCCAGCCCCAGGGCCTGGAGCCGATCGGAAGCCGAGCCGGTGTGCGCTACCGAGGCCACGCGCCCGCTCATCGTGCCACCGCCTCGGACGGCGCAGGGCACAAACCCTCGCAGTTCGCTACGCGAAACCGCATCTTGTGAATTCTGATCATCTGCACTCAGTCCTCCTCTCGAACGACTGTGGCGACAAAGCGCCGCATGGTGGCTTAAATCCACCGCCACATTGTCGTTTGTCGACCATATGGCTGCCCGTCGGACACTGTCAATACGCGCCTCGGCGTCGAGTGCAAGCTGAGCGCATCGTGTGCGGCCCATCCGCTGCTTCCGGTAGCGACGGTCGTCACCACGAGCGCGCTCGCCGGTCTCATCCGGTTCGGCATGGGCCAGCGTGCGCGGCACGCCGGTCCACAGGACGGTCGCTGACGGCGGCGGATTCCAGAGCGAGGGGCACGGATGGTCGACCTCACGCCCGACGGCATCCTCACGCCACGGGGGCAGCTCGACCTGCCGCGCGGTTGTCCCGGCAAGGCCCGCAGCGCCTGGCCGCAAGCCCGTGGTGACGAGTTCGACGACGGCGTCGAGTGACGGTCGGCCGAGCGCCGTCAAGGCCGCCCCCTACGGTCCACCGAGCTTTGCCGACGCCCCGCCGGGACTTCAGGGATCGCGCCGACCACCGGCAACGCATGCGCCTCGCAGGGGGCGCCTTCACGGACTCGCCCTGCGGTCCAGGAGACAGTCGCCTCCGGGTGAGGCCGACCTCGCCGACCGCGCATCCGCGGTTTCGCCCAGGGGTCGAAGGTGCGCGAGTGCGGCCCGGCCGGGCCGCACTCGCGCATCCTCGACGAACTCGGTGGCATCGGCGTACCGGCCTGGTCACGGTGGCGCGAGACTCCTTCAGAGGATGCGGGGACACTGCTCCGGACGGAGTCCGGCCGATCCTGGCACATGGGGGAGGGGCCCAGGACTTCGCGCAGCTGCCCCGCGGCCGTGAACACCCCGTCCACCGACCTGTCGCCCCGACCCGTCGCCCCGTCCCACCGCGCTGGCGGGCAGGCGTCTACATGCGAGATCCGCTACAAGATCGCGTTGACGGTGCGTCGGCGGTGCGAGCCTGCTACCGGCTTTCGGCAGGGGGCTGCAATGTCACGGTGAGGACCGGGCCCGGACACCGCGCACAGGCGGCATGGCCTCATACGTGCCGGTGTGTCGGCTCTCCCGCGTCTCTCGCCTGGGCTCGCAGCCCCATGGGGAAATGGGCAGCCAGTTCCTGACGGAACGCGTCGGCGTCCCCTTCCAGGGCAACCGCGGCCAACCTCTCGTGCTCGACGACCAGTTGCTGCGGGTTGTCACTGTAAGTACGGTGATCGACACTGAGGTAGAGGCGCAGCCTGGTCTCCCAGCCGTTCCAGAGACCCTGCAGGATGCCGTGCCCCGAGAGATCGTAGAAGAGCCGGTGGAAGCGCAGGTGCGCGTCGATGCTGGCCGGGATGTCGTTCTTCTCCATCGCCCGACGGAGATCCTCGACGGTTTGCAGCAGCTGCGGCCGTTCACGACCGCGCAGGGCTTCGGCCGAGAGCTCGGCGGCGTAGGGTTCGACATGCAGCCGGACCGAGTCGATCTCGGCGACCTCGCGTGGGCTCACCTCTGCGACGAACGCCCCCCGGTAGGGGAACTTCACGACGAGCCCTTCCTCCTCCAGCTTGGTCAGGGCCTCGCGCAGCGGGGCCCGGCTGATCCCGAGATCCGAGGCGATGTGCGCCTCACGCAGCTGGCCACCGGGAGGTACGGTCCCATCGAGGATGGCCGCACGCAGTGTGCGGTAGACGCCGTCCGGCGTCGTCATCCGCTGCTCCTGCCACTCGAATCTGTGGTCCACCCGTCGCCCTCCCTCGGTGCTTGTCGACCACTTGGTCGTTTGTCGACTATACCTCTGCCGGATTTTGCCTCTACGCCTCAAGTCGCTTCCCCGGCACGGAAACTGCCTGGGCCGGCAGGTGGTTGACGCCCGGGTCGGCCAGGACGCTCCTCAGACACTGTTGACAGTCGCCAGCTCTGCAGTCGACAATCCAACAACTAGATGGTCGACAATCGACCAAATGGCCCGTGCTCCACGGAGACGCTAGGAGGACCAGTGGGATTCGACGTCAAGCCCAAGTTCGTGACGTTCGACATGAACGGAACGCTGATCAAGTTCAGCATCAACGACACGATGCGCGAGGTTCTGGGTGACCGGCTGCCGGCCGAGGTCGCCGATGAGTTCCTGCGGATCTGCAAGGCGTACCGGATCGACGAGTGCACGGGCGCCTACCAGCCGTTCCACCAGGTCGTCGCCCGCTCCATGGAACGCGCCTCGCGCAAGGTCGGTCTCGAGTACCGCGAGGAAGACGCGCGGGCGGTGTACGAGACCGTCCCCACCTGGGGCCCGTACCCCGGGGTCACCGAGGCGCTGAACCGCTTGGCCGAGGCGGTCCCGTTGGTCATCATCACGAACAGCGACACCGCGCACGCCAAGCGCCTCGCGGAGAACCTGAAGGCCCCGTTCGAGGTCGTCATCAGCGCCGAGGAGATGGGCATCTACAAGCCGCGACTCGGCGCGTTCGACTACATGTTCGACAAGCTCGGCGTGACACCCGACGAGCTGGTGCACGTCTCCGCGAGCCCGATGTATGACCTGCGCTCCGCGGCGATCATGGGCATCAAGAACAAGGTGTACATGGACCGCGGCTGGGAGCACGACGAGCACTGGCTCGGCTACGAGCGGATCACCGACATCGCCGACCTCCCGGTCCTCTTCGGCCTCCCGCGTCCCTGACGGTGAGCCTGAACGGAGAACTGAGGAAATGATCCACACCGAGACGGTGGCGGCATGACTCAGCCCCTGCCTCAAACCGTCAAGGGTGACTCGGCTTCAGAAAGGCTTCAGGCCCTGGGACTGAAGCTACCCGTCCTCGCCGGCACCACGTACCTCGTGCCTCACCGGACGGTGGGCTCCATCATCCATCTCTCCGGCCAACTCCCCTTCAAGGACGGCGAGCTGGTGGGGCAGGGCGTTGTCGGCCGGGACGTGGAGCTGGAGACGGCGCGCTCACTCGCCCGCCATGCCGTGCTCAACTGCCTTGCCGCCGCTGTGCAGGCGGTGGGGGATCTGGAGCGGGTCCGGATCGTGCAGATGCTGGTCTTCGTGGCAAGCACGCCGGACTTCGGTGAGCAGTCGCAGGTCGCCAACGCGGCCAGTGAACTCCTCATCGAGGTACTGGGCGACAACGGCCGGCACGCCCGCACCGCGATCGGTGTCGCCGGACTGCCGCTCAACAGTCCGGTCGAGATCCAGATGGTCTGCACCGCGGTGTAGAGCAGGCGCAACAGTGGTGGGGCGGTGAACCGGCCTCCACGGGCGCGGGGTGGGGGGCGAATCCCTGTCCGACGCGCCGCCACCCCCGAGGAGATCGGTGACGCGCCCCCCCCCGCGTCGTCGGAGTCCCCCACCTCGACGGGGCAACCCTCCCCGTCGACGGCGGCTACGCCGCCTTCCAGCCCCGCCCCCCGGTCCCAGACACAGAAGAAGGACGCACCATGAACGCCCTTGCGGCACCACCGCGAAACGGAGAGCTTGGCTTCTGGATGGCCCAACTGGCCGACAAGAGGCCGTCGTTCCCCCGTTTCACCGGCCAGGACTCCGTGGACGTGGCCATTGTCGGCGGCGGTTACACCGGCCTGTGGGCGGCGTACTTCGCCAAGAAGTTCGAACCGTCGCTCTCGGTCGCCGTCTTCGAGGCCGAACAGGTGGGCTACGGCGCATCAGGACGCAACGGTGGCTGGCTCTCGGCCATGCCTCCAGGAAACCGTGCCACCTTCGCCCGCGCCGGAGGCGGGCTGGGAGCCAGCCGGGCACTGCAGCAGGAATTCGTCGCCGGTGTCGACTCCGTCCTGGACATCCTCCAGGCCGAGGGCATCGATGCCGATCAGCACAAGGGTGGCGCGCTCGTGGCGGCCCACACCCGGGCGGGGCTGGGCCGGCTTGTCACGAGGCGTGATGCCGAGCTGAAGTACGGGCTGACCGACGACGAAGTCCACCTGCTCGACCGGGACGAGTTCAGGTCCCGGATCAACATCTCCACCGTTCACGGCGGGCTCTTCTACAGGCACTGCGCGCGGCTCCACCCCGCGAAACTCGTCTACGGCCTCGCCGACACGCTGACCTCCATGGGGGTCAGGATCTATGAGGGCAGCCGAGTGGACAGTGTCGAGGGCAGGACCCTCAGCCTGGCCGACGGACGCGTCACCGCGGCCAGGACGTTCATCTGCACCGAAGGCTATTCGGGACAACTGCTGGGCAGCCGGACCCTGATCCCTGTCAATTCCTCGATGATCGTGACCAAGCCCCTGTCGGAGGAGGCATGGCAGAAGATCGGCTGGGACGGGCCGCAGTGCCTCAACGACTCCGCGCACACCTTCATCTACGCCCAACGGACAGCGGACGGACGTATCGCCATGGGGGGCCGCGGTGTTCCCTACCGGTTCGGGTCCGGCACGGGGGGAGCCGGTGCGACCGCCCAGTCCACCATCGACCTGATCTCGCACAAGCTCAGTTCCTTCTTCCCGGGCGTTCCCTTCGAGGTGGACCACGCCTGGTCGGGAGTCCTGGGCGTCACGCGTGACTGGAACGGCGGCGTGCACTGGGATCCGGCATCCGGGATCGGCTCGTCCACCGGCTACGCGGGACACGGTGTCACGTCTGCCTACGTCGGCGGCAGGACTCTCGTGGAGCTCGCCTTCGAGAAGGAAACCGAGCGGACCACCCTTCCCTGGGTCGGCTACCGGGCACCGAAGTGGGAACCGGAGCCCATCCGCTGGCTGGGCGTTCACGCCATGTACCGGCTCTTCGGTATCGCTGACCAGTGGGAAGAGCGCAGGGGTTCCAGCAAGACCTCCCTCCTGGCCAGATTCGGCAGCCGACTCGCCGGACTCCACGAGTAAACGAATGGAAATGCTCATATGGACGCCAAACTCGCAGTCATCGGTTTGGGCAGCATCGGAAGCATGGCCCTGTGGCAGGCATCCCGGCTCTCCGACTCGGTAGTGGGCTTCGAGGCCGCCACCCCCGCCCACGGCCGCAGTGCCGTGGGCGGGGACACCCGCCTGTTCCGCATGGTCTACTACGGGAAACCCGACTATTACCCCATCATCGAACGTTCCCGCAGCCTGTGGGCCGAGCTCGAAGCGGAAACCGGGCAGGAGATCCTCACGACTACCGGAGGCCTGTCCATCGGGACGGCGAACGGCACCTTCATCAACAACCTCCTCCAGGCAACACGCATCACCGGAGCCGAGCACCGCATCCTCGGCCGGGAGGAGATGGCGGACCGCTACCCCCAGCACAACCTCCGCCCCGACGACTGCGCCATCTACGACCCCCACGCCGGCGTTCTGCGCACCGACCGCGCCGTCAGCGCCGCCGTCGCGGCGGCCCGGGCAGGCGGCGCCACCGTCCTGCAGAACACGCCCGTGGACAGCATCACCGAAACCGAACACGGCGTGGTCGTCACCTCGGGCGACAGGACCTGGACGTTCGAGAAGGTCATCGTCGCCTCGGGCGGCTGGTCCCGACGGCTCATGCCCGACCACCTCAAGGCCGTCACGGAAACCCATCGGATCGTCCTGACCTGGTTCATCGCCCAGGACGGCACACAGTTCTCGCCGGAGAACTTCCCCGTCTTCAGCCGGCTCTACGGCGATCGCTCCCTGTACGGCGCACCCGCCGTCGACGGCGTGACGGTCAAGGCATCGGTGGACGGGCCGCTGGACGGGCGTGGAAGGGAAACCCCCGACCCGGACACCGTCCCCAGAGAACTCACCCGGGAAGAAATCGCGAAAGTCACCGATATCGTCACCGAATTCTTCCCCGGCCTGACCCCCACCATCGTGCGCTCCGACGCCTTCCCCGACCTCTTCACCGAGGACCGGCACCCCCTCCTCGGCTGGCTGGACGAGAACAGCAGCATCTACTGCGCCACCGGATTCTCCGGAAAGGGCTTCAAAATGGCCACCGGATATGGCCATATCGCCGCACACGAGGCGCTGGGCAAACATACCGTCGACGGCCTGGACTTCGTGCGGCCGGACCGCTTCAAGGCCAAGTAGCCCGCCCGCTTCCGCTCTCCCGGCGCAGCAGCTCGCGGCGGTCTGTCATCTGCCGAACGTTCCGTCCTTCACGTGATCGGCTGCGACGGGCCGGTCTCGGCGGAGCGGGAGGACGCCGGCACAGACCGGCTGATCCGAGTGCCAGAGGCGCCGGCGCTCGTTCGGAAACCGGCGTTCGACGCGCCGACCGCCCCGCGCACGCCCCATTCGCGAGGTAGGGCTGAGGGCGGCTCAGAGCCGGTCACCCAGCAGGTGGCCGGCTTGCGGCGATGGCGCCCCGTCGAGTGGCGTAGCCGATCAAGCTGGCGGAATCGGCAGGTCGCGGCCCAAATGCCCGCGCCGGAGGCTCTGTTCGGGCTACGCCGAACCATGGCCGGCGGTGATCGCGCGCCGGCCGTCCGCCGGGCCGCCCGGCGGACTGAGGTCCTGTGCCGGCAATTGGGCCACCTCTCTACATTCCGCGCAAGGGTCAACAAAATCCGTCCTCGGCGCCGTCGAGCCGGCATGACAGCAGCCGCCGAATTCCCTTTCAGTAGACATGAGCTGTCGGCATATCCATCAGTGACTACGCCTTGCCAACGTGTGATCACAAGGGGAATGCTGAGGCGGCAGATCCTTGAAAGTTGTACGACCATCGCTTTTCGGGTATGGAAGTGGCGGCGGGATGCGAGAACGGGGCACGCGATTTCGGTCAAGGCGAGTGTCGTTGGCCGGTGTCCACACGTGACCACGGTCATCCACGAGATGAACTTACCGCTTTGCCGCGACGGCATCACGGGCGTGACCACTGTGGCCGTCGGAGCGTCAGGTCTCGACTCGCCGATCGGTGGGCGGATCTGCGGGACGGCCCGGACACCGCGATCGAGCTACAAGCCGCTGCCGCTCGATGCCTCCAGCACGACGTGGGTCCACGCCGAGGCCGACGACCCGGCTGGCGACGACACCCGATACCGTCGCCGCTGAACCGAACACAAGGGGGGAACGGATGCGTAGCAAGTTGGTGTGGGCCGTGGGATTGGCCGCAGTAGGCGCCGTCGTGAAGCTGGCCGTAAACGCACGGCCGCAAGTCGCCGCAGTCGAGGCCGAGGAGGAGGCTGCCCAGTACCCGGCGCAGAAGACGATCTACCGGGTGACGTGGAGGCAAGAAGGTGTGGAGCACGTCGAGGACTTCGTCGACATCGACAACGGTTACGAGTTCTACCAATGGATGCTGCGGCGCGCCTCCAAGGTGACGTGGGAGCACATCGCCGTGTAATTCCAGCCGTTGCTCGCCGTACCCCACCAGGTCTTCGGCTGAGGACTGACCCGCTCCGACGCGTCCCGTCATGCACACGCCTGGCCCTCACCGGGCGGAGGCGGGCGCTGCCATGCCAGTGCCCCGCGCCGGTCGCCGAGGAACAGGCTCGCCGGTCCGGAGCGGTCCTTGCAGAGGCATTGATCAACCACATCGCGGCGGTGTGCGATCCGTTGAACGAAGCCGAGCAGCAGGCCGCACCGAAGGATGCGGTGGCTGTGCTGCGCGCTGAGGGCCGGCTGCAGAAGCTGAACTTCCGGCTGCGTAAGTCTGTTGCCACCGGTGAGCGTGACGGCGAGCGGGGCCCGTGACGGTCAGACGATCAGGTGGTGCTTGGAGCCGGGACGGGCCCGGTCGACGGGGGAGGGACCGACGTGATCCCCCTTTGAGAGCCCGGAGGTGCTAGCCGTCCACGGCGCTGTCGTCCAGGTCCAGCAAGTCGGCGCGGCGCAACGCGCCGAGCAAGGCGGCATGCAGGCGGGGCCAGACGCCGGCCTCGGTCCAGTCCCGCAGCCGGGGTCAGGCCGTCACGCCGGAGCAGCCCACCGTCTCCGCGGGGGACATCACGCCAGGCGACGCCGGTCCGCAGCACGTACAGGACGCCGGCGAACGCCGTTCGGTCGCTTCCCTGGACGTAACCTCCACCCGGCAGGGCTACTTGTTCTTGGGTTCGGCCGGTCGATGGGCCCTTTCGGTCGTTTGCTGGGCCGGTAGCTGGTGCCGCTCACGATGACCTGGTGGCTGGAATTGATCAGTCGGTCCAGGCGCGACTCGGCGACGGGGGCGAGAGGAGGCGGCAGCGCGGTGAGTGCCACGGCCGCACGCAGGGTGGGGGGTTCGTGCGGGGTGACAGGCGGCGGATTCAGACGGTGGTCCTGGGCGGTGCGCACCGTCAGGGTTGGGCGGCATCGGCCAGGGGGAGCCTGTGTCCTGCGGACCGCTGACTGACGCGGAACCCTGTGGTGTAGCGGCCGTTGTTCGAGAGCCGGAGAAGCTTCAGGGATGAGGTTGATGCACGGTGGAAAGACGAGTGCCCGTGGCGACGCACTGGGGCAGTTTCGTAGCCGTCGTCGATTCGGGTCGGCTGGTGCGCATTGAGCCCCGGGGTGATGACCCCGCGCCGTCGCCGATCGGCCCGGGCATGGTGACGGCTGCTGAGGACAGTGCGCGTGTGCTGCGTCCCGCGGTGCGCAAAGGGTGGCTCGATGGCTCGCCGCGCGCCGAAGAAACGGCCAGAGGTGCGGACGCCTTCGTGGAGGTCAGCTGGGACGACGCGCTCACGTTGGTGAGCGAGGAACTGCGCCGAGTGCGCGCACAGCACGGGGACAGCGCCGTGTTCGGCGGCTCGTACGGCTGGGCCAGCGCGGGTGGGTTCCACCAAGCGCAGGGTCAGCTCCAGCGGTTCCTGGCGCTGGGCGGGGGCTACACCGACTCGCGCAACACGTACAGCACCGCCGCTCTTGAGGTCATCCTTCCGCATGTGATCGGCGGGGCTCCGTGGAGCTACCAGTCCCGGATGCCGATGTGGGACGAGATCGCCGAGAGCTGTGAGCTCGTGGTGGCGTTCGGGGGACTGGCTCTGAAGAACAGCCAGATCAACCCTGGCGGGCTGGCCCGGCACCAGACGCGGGACCTGCAGCGGAAGTGCCGTGAGGCCGGGGTGCGGTTCGTGAACGTCAGCCCGATCCGCAGTGACACCGCCGACTTCCTCGACGCCGAGTGGCTGCCGGTCGTCCCCAACACCGACACCGCCCTGATGCTCGGCCTCGCGCACACGATGCTGGTCAACGACTGGTACGACGAGGACTTCCTCACCCGCTGCTGCGAGGGGTTCGACCGCTTCGCCTCCTACCTGACCGGCGACGAGGACGGCGTCGTCAAGGACGCCGACTGGGCCGCGAGGATCACAGGCATCAGCCGCGAAACGATCCACGATCTCGCCCGCCGCCTTTCCACACAGCGTTCGCTCATCATGGTCAACTACGCCGTACAGCGGGCGGACCACGGTGAGCAGCCGATCTGGATGTCGGTCGTCCTGGCTGCCATGGCGGGTTCGCTCGGCCGGCCCGGCTGCGGCTGGGGCGCGGGCTACGCAACGATGGATGCGACCGGTGTTGCCCCGGGCCGCCCGTCTGTGGCGTCGATGCCGCGGGTGGCGAATCCTGTTGCGGACTTCATTCCGGTCGCCCGGATCGCCGACACCCTGCTGGAACCGGGCGCCACCATCGACTACGACGGTCAGCGCCTGACCCTGCCGGACCTGCGCCTGATCTACTGGTGCGGGGGAAACCCCTTCCACCACCACCAGGACCTCCACCGCCTCGCCCGAGCCTGGCAGCGCCCGGACACGGTGGTGGTCCATGAAGCCTGGTGGAACACCACGGCGAAGTTCGCCGACATCGTGCTTCCCGTCGCGACCAGCCTGGAGCGTGACGACTTCGCTGCGGGGTTCTCCGACCCTCACCTCGTCGCGATGCCGAAGGTCCGCGAGCCGGCGGGCGAGGCACGCACCGACCACCAGATCTTCGCTGCTTTGGCTGCCCGGCTCGGCTATGAGCGCAAGTTCACCCAGGCGCGTTCCGAGATCGAATGGGTCCGGCACCTCTACGTCCAGACACGGGCGAACCTCGGTGACGACGCGGCCCTGCCAGACTTCGACGACTTCTGGCAACGCGCCTCCGGTGTCGAACTGCCGGCACTCAGCGGGCCGTTTCCTGGCAGCTTCGAAGCACTGCGCTCCGATCCGCAGCGCTTCCCCCTGACGACGCCGTCGGGCCGGATCGAGATCTTCTCCGAGGAGATCGACTCGTTCGGCTACGACGACTGCGCCGGACATCCGACATGGTTCGAACCCGTGGAGTGGCTTCGCGCCGACCTGGCGGACCGCTTCCCGCTGCACCTGATCTCGAATCAGCCTGCCTCACGCCTGCACAGCCAGTACGACAACGGTGGCCACAGCCTCAAGTCAAAGATCCACGGCCGCGAGCCCGTAACGATCAACCCGCGAGACGCGGCATCACGCGGTATCGAGAACGGCATGATCGTGCGCGTCTTCAACGACCGAGGCAGCTGCCTGGCGGGCGCCATCCTGTCGGACGCCGTTATGCCCGGCGTCATCCAGCTGTCCACCGGAGCGTGGTGGGATCCGGCCCAGCCGGGCCGGAGCGGAACCCTGGACCGCCACGGCAACCCGAACACCCTCACCGGGGACCGCGGGTGCTCGCGTCTGTCCCAGGGACCCAGTGCGCACAGTGCTCTTGTCGACGTCGAGGTCTACGACGGGCCGGTCGAGGAGGTCCTCGCGTTCACACCGCCACACCTCGAACACTGAAACGAAGCCAACGCGACGACGGGCGAGTTTGCCGTGTTCACCGTCGTCGGGTGCCGGGCCGGCAGGTCCGACCGGGCGCCCGGCCTCCCCGTGGACGATTGCGTCCGCCGTAACTGCGTGAATACGGTGCGCAGTCATGACTGCACTTCAAGATCTCAAGTACGGCCAGTGGTTCAGGGGCGCCGATGTCGACGGCGACGGGTTCATCACCCAGCACGACGTCCGCAAGATGAGCGAGCGTTACATCAGCGCCCGCGAGACCCCTGATGCCGAGACCGTCCGCCGGCTCACCGAGGGGATGGACCAGTTCTGGTCGAACGTCATCGCCCCGATGGATCAGGACGGTGACGGGAAGGTCGACGTGCGAGAGATGACCGAAGGCTTCAAGAGCGTCCTGACCGACCGTGCGCTCTACCCGCAGCAGATTGCGCCGGTCACCAACTGCTTCTTCGACCTCGTCGACCTCAACGGAGACGGCAAGATCGACCAGGCCGAGTTCCAGCAGATGTTCGACTCGGTCGCCGCCGTCCCCGGCGAGGACTGCGCCGCCGTTTTCGCCGCTCTGGACCTCGATGGTTCCGGCGGACTGGACCGTGACGAGTTCCATCAGGCACTCGAAGAGTTCTTCTACGGCAACGACCCCGACGCTCCCGCCAACCACATCTTCGGCAAGGTCACCGCCTGACAGTCCCCTGACACGCCATCAGCCCACCACACTCCCGACGATGCTTCTGACCAGGCCAGATAGCGTGCCGTGCACGAAATCCACTCGCTGAAACGGCGCGGAACCATGGCCACATGCCCCGTGCCCCCAAACCTCCGGTACTCGTCCGCATGCTGCGCGAGCACATCCAGCACTTCGGTGTTGCAGCCGACGGCTGCGGGAGAAATTGGGATGGGAGGGGGCACACTGCACCGGCCGTGTCGGTGAGGTCCTTCACGGTGATGGGGACCCCGTACAGCGGAGGCAGCTCCTCACCGGAGGCGAAGTGCTGCTCGGCTTTCAAGGCCTGCTCCCGGGCGGTGTCGGCGGTGACTGTCACCACTTCCGTGCCGGGTTGCCTGGAGCGCGATGCCTTCGGGCAACCCGCCGTCAGGCTCTGGAAGAAGCCACGTTTCTGAGGCTGTAAGAACAATGAATGTTCTTGGTCTGTTGGTGGTGCAGCGGCAGCGGCAGCGGTAGCGCATCGCTGATCAGCGCAGAGCGAAGCTCTCTCCACAACAGGCCCAAAAGCCCGGCTGGTCCGGAGGGAGGTGTGGACACATGGGGCTGAAGTCTCTAGCCTTGTCGGCGAACCATCACGGTCGTCGATGTGACCCGACAGCGCGGTAGCCATCGACCTCTCCTGTATCCGAGCCGTTGCCCCCGCTCGGCGTAGTGGCCTGCTGAAGCACACCCAGCAGGCTGAAGCGGCGACATCCCGCTACGGCATCGGCGCGGCAGCGCGCGCCCCAAGCCTGGCAGCCATCTGTTCAGGAAGGGGAGTGCATTGTCATGTTCATGATAATCAGGAGGGTTGCAGCCGCGCGTTGGCCGGCCATCGGTTCGGCTCTGCTCCTGGTCGCGGCCACTCTCGTCGCGACCTTGTCCAGTGCGACCCCGGCCTCGGCACACCCGATCAACGCCGCCGACTTCCAGCAGGTCCAACTGGCCCGCGGGGTCGCGGAGGTCGGTGAGCCGATGTCGCTGGCCGTACTCGCCGACCGGTCGGTGCTGCATACCGCTCGCAACGGGACCGTGCGCCGCACGGATGTCAACGGCACCACCAAGGTGATCGGCAACATCCCCGTATACGTGCACGACGAGGACGGCCTGCAGGGCATCGGCATCGACCCGGGTTTCGCCACCAACCGGCACATCTACCTCTACTACGCCCCGCCGCTGTCCACACCAGGAGGCGACGCACCGACCACCGGCGGCAACTGGTCGGCGTGGCAGGGCGTCAACCGGCTTTCCCGGTTCACGCTCAACGCCGACTTCACGCTCAACCAGTCCAGCAAGGTGGACATCCTCGACGTGGCGGCCGACCGGGGTATCTGCTGCCACGCCGGCGGAGACATCGACTTCGACGCGGCGGGCAACCTGTACCTGTCCACCGGCGACGACACCAACCCGTTCGAGTCCGCGGGATATTCCCCCATCGACGAGCGGTCCAACCGCAACCCGGCGTTCGACGCGCAGCGCACCGCCGCCAACACCAACGACCTGCGCGGCAAGATCTTACGAATCAAGGTGAACGAGAACGGGTCGTACTCGATCCCGGCAGGCAACATGTTCCCGCCCGGCACGGCCAGGACCCGGCCGGAGATCTACGCGATGGGGCTGCGCAACCCGTTCCGGATGAGCGTGGACAAGGCCACCGGCATCGTCTACGTCGGCGACTACGGCCCCGACGCCGGGGCCACCTCGGCGCGCGGGCCGCAGGGCCAGGTCGAGTTCAACCGCGTGACGGGCCCGGGTTTCTACGGCTGGCCGTACTGCAACGGCACGAACACGAACGCCGAGACGTTCGCCGAGTGGGACTTCGCCACCAACACGGCGGGCGCGAAGTACAACTGCTCGGGCGGGGCGACGAACAACTCGTTCCGCAACACCGGCCTGAGCACGCTGCCGCCCGCCAAGGCCGCCTGGATCCGCTACGGCGGCGACGCCGGCAGCCCGCCGGCGTTCGGCGGCGGCTCGGAGTCGCCGATGGCGGGCCCGGTGTACCGGTACGACCCCGACCTCAACTCGCCCACGAAGTTCCCCCAGTCGTTCGACGGGCAGTTCTTCGCCACGGAGTTCGGCCGCGGCTGGATCAAGCCGATCCATCTCAACGCCGACGGCTCCCCGGGGACCATCGACAGCTTCCCCTGGAACGGCAAGCAGGTGATCGACTCGGCGTTCGGCCCGGACGGCTCCTACTACGTGCTGGACTACGGCGCCGGGCTGTACCAGGGCGACCAATACTCCGCCCTCTACCGTTTCGACCACGTCGGCGGCGGCAACAGGGCGCCCACGGCGATGGCCGGCGCCAACCGGACCTCCGGTGCGGCCCCGTTGACGGTGACATTCTCCTCGGCCGGCTCGTCCGACCCCGACGGTGGGGCACTGACCTATGCGTGGAGCTTCGGTGACGGCACCAGCTCCACCGCTGCCAACCCGACGAAGACGTACACCACGAATGGCGACTACACGGCCACGCTGACCGTGCGCGACCCGCAGGGTGCCACCGGCACCGCCGACGTGCGGATCACCGTCGGCAACACCACGCCGACCGTGACCCTCAACAGTCCCGCCGCGGGGGAGATCTTCGCCTTCGGCGACACCGTGCCGTTCAGTATCACCGTGACGGATCCGGAGGACGGCACGGTCGACTGCACCAAGGTCAAGCTGACGTACATCGTCGGTCACGACAGCCACGGCCACCCGGTCACCTCGAAGACCGGTTGTTCCGGCACGATCACCATCCCGGTCGACGGTGAGCACGACGACGCGGCGAACATCTTCGGGGTCTTCGACGCCGAGTACACCGACAAGGCCGGGCTCACCACGCACACCCAGCACATCCTGCAGCCGAAGCACCGGCAGGCCGAGCACTACAAGACATCGTCCGGCATCGCCACCCTGGACAAGTCGACCGCCGAGGGCGGCAAGTCCGTCGGCGACATCGAGAACGGCGACTGGATCGCGTTCGAGCCGTACAAGCTGAGCAACGCCACGACGTTCAGTGCCCGGGTGTCGTCAGCCGGCGCGGGCGGCACGTTGCAGGTTCGGGCCGGCTCGCCGACCGGCACCGTCCTCGGCTCCGCCACCGTCCCGGTCACCGGCTCGTGGACGAACTTCACCACCGTCAACGGCTCGATCTCCGGTGCACCGGCCGGCACCACCACGCTCTACCTGACCTTCGCCGGCGGCTCCGGATTCCTCTTCGACGTCGACGCGTTCACCTTCGATCCCGGCGGCGGGCCGACCCCCGGCGCGGGCCCTGTCGTGGGGCTCGGGGGCAAGTGTCTGGATGTCCGTGACGGCAGCTCGGCGGACGGGACGGCGGTGCAGATCTCGTCGTGCACGGGCTCGGCGAGGCAGCAGTGGACGGTGACGCCGGGGTCGACGGTCAAGGCGTTGGGCAAGTGCCTGGATGTCAGTGGTAACGGCACTGCGGACGGGGCGAAGGTCCAGCTGTGGTCCTGCAACGGGGGCGCCAACCAGAACTGGCAGGCGAACCCGGACGGGTCGCTGCGCAACCCGCAGGCGGGCAAGTGCCTGGACGTGTCGGGCGCCAACTCGTCGGACGGCACCCTCGTGACCCTGTGGACCTGCCACGGCGGAGCCAACCAGAAATGGACCCTGCCCTGATCCCTGTCACCCAGAAGAGAGCGACGGACATGCGCAGAACACCCCGAACCCTGCTTGCCGGGGCGGCCGCGACACTCGCCGCCCTGGCCCTCCTCGGGCAGCCCCACCCCGCCGCTGCCGCGGACACGTCCTACGACGTCCTCGTGTTCTCCAGAACGGCCGGTTTCCGGCACGACTCGATCGCGGCGGGGACCCAGGCCATCCGCGACCTCGGCGCCGCGAACAATTTCACGGTGACGGCCACGGAGGACGGCAACCACTTCACCACCGACAACCTGAGCCGTTACGAGGCGGTGGTCTTCCTCAACACCACCGGCGACGTCCTGAACGGCACCCAGCAGTCGGCGTTCCAGTCGTACATCGGCGCAGGCGGCGGTTTCGTCGGCGTCCACTCGGCCGCGGACACGGAGTACGACTGGCCGTTCTACGGCGATCTGGTCGGCGCCTACTTCGCCTCCCACCCCGCTGTCCAGCAGGCCAACGTCAAGGTGGAGGGGCGGGCGCACGCGGCGACCGCCCACCTGCCGCAGACATGGACCCGCACCGACGAGTGGTACAACTTCCGCACCAACCCCCGCGCCACCGCACGCGTGCTCACCACACTGGACGAGTCGTCGTACTCGGGCGGCACGATGGGCGCCGACCACCCGCACACCTGGTGCAAGACCTACTCGGGGGGCCGGTCCTTCTACACCGGCGGCGGGCACAGCCAGGCGTCGTACGCGGAGCCGGCGTTCCGGGCGCACCTGCTCGGCGGCATCCGGTACGCGGCAGGCCGGACCAAGGCCGACTGCCGGCCCGAGAACGGCTACACGGCCCTCTACAACGGCTCGACCACCGGCTGGTCGCAGGCCGGCCCGGGCGGCTTCACCAACTCGGACGCCACCCTCGCCTCGTACGGCGGCCTGGGCATGCTCTGGTACAGCGCCCGGCAGTTCACCAACTACTCGCTGAAGCTGGACTGGAAGATGCCCGGCGACGACAACTCCGGCGTGCTCGTGGGCTTCCCCCCGTCGAGCGACCCGTCGTCGGCACTGAACAACGGCTACGAGGTCCAGATCGACGCCACCGACGCGCCCGACCGCACGACTGGCTCGATCTACGCCGTCAAAGCCCCGGACACGGCTGCCCGGGACGCGGCACTCAACCCACCGGGCGAGTGGAACACCTTCGAGGTGCTGGTGGAGGGCGAGCGGCTCCAGGTCTGGCTCAACGGAGTGAAGGTCAATGACTTCACCAACACCGACCCCGCCCGCTCACTCGCCGGCCACGTCGGCATCCAGAACCACGGCACGGGGGACGACGTTTCGTTCCGCAACGTCCGGATCAAGGAGCTGGGCGGCGGGCCCACACCCGGTGCGGGTCCGATCACGGGGCTCGCGGGTAAGTGTCTGGATGTCCGTGACGGCGGCTCGGCGGACGGGACGGCGGTGCAGATCTCGTCGTGCACGGGCTCGGCGAGGCAGCAGTGGACGGTGACGCCGGGGTCGACGGTCAAGGCGTTGGGCAAGTGCCTGGATGTCACCGGTAACGGGGCGAGAGTCCAGTTGTGGTCCTGCAACGGGGGCGCCAACCAGAACTGGCAGGCGTACCCGGACGGGTCGCTGCGCAACCCGCAGGCGGGCAAGTGCCTGGACGTGTCGGGCGCCAACTCGTCGGACGGCACCCTCGTGACCCTGTGGACCTGCCACGGCGGAGCCAACCAGAAATGGACCCTGCCCTGAGCCGACGCGGCACGCTGGAAGGGCCACCGCACTCACTGTGCGGTGGCCCTTCCGTGGTCCCAGGCCGGGTGTGGCTGACGTCAGGCTGTGCCGCGCTTTGGTGCGGGCGTGGCCGAGTACGTGCTCCCGAGCGGGCCGGGACGCCCGGCGCACGCGCGTGCGCCCACTCCTGAAGGACCGCCCCCGCCGCACCGCCGACACGAAAGCAAGCCGGTGGCCGCACCGTCCCCAGCTGGTCCGGCAGCCGCGAGGAGTCTGCGCCACGGCTCGGCGGGTTCCGGGGGAGTGCGGCCGTTGTTCCGCACGAACCTGTCACGCGGCGGACGTCCCGTGGAGATCGGGAGCACCGGGTCCCGCAAGCCGTGCGGTCCGATGTACGCGACCGGCTGGGTGCCGCCGGTGCCCCCGCTCACCTGTCCGCCCGAGCGATCGAGCTGTCGTTCGGGATCGCCCTCATGGAGGTGGCGACTCAGCGGTAGCCGGCGGCGACGATGTTGGCCTGTACCGCGTTCTCGGTCGCGTCGGACGGGTATCCGGACACCATCGCGCCCTCGTAGAAGGTGCCGGCGCTGAGGTTCGCGCCGCCGTTGGGCTTGCAGCAGTCACCACCGCTGCCGAGGATGATGGCGCCCTGCTTCTTCATGGGGCTGTAGCCGGGCGGAAGCGCGCCGTCCCACAACGTGGTCAGGTTTCCGGTCTGGCCGTTGCCACCCTTGAGCGCGAAACGGCTCGTCCCGTTGTTCTTCAGCATCGCCGTCACGAACTTGCTGGTGAAGGCCCGCTGGTTCGTGTTCCAGGCTTGGCTGCCACCGGAGTAGAGCCCCCATTCGAGGTCCGCCTGGACCCATGGGCCGGTGCCGGAGCACCCGCCGAACCAGCACTGGGTGCTGAAATTGATCGCGTCCATCGCCCCGGCCGCGTCGGCCGCTCGGGTCGTCTCACTGTTGCCGTAGTCGAAGCAGCAGCCGCCGTTGACATGGGTGCCGCTGGTCACCATGTACATGCCTTCGGGGGCGCTGCCGGTCGGCACGCCGGTCAGGTGGCCGTCCCGCCAGTAGCTGTTGCCGGGGTTGATGTAGAGCGAGTAGGCCTTGCTGCCGCCGACCGCCAGCGACTCCGACGTCGCGTTCGCCGGGCGGCTCTGGGGGGAGCCGGGCACCACACTCGAGCCCTGGTACCACAGGTCGTTCCCGCGGCCGGACTGGTCGTAGACGACGGTGACGACACAGGCGGTCCCCGCGCAGAACGCATCCTGCGTCGCCGCGTCGGCGGCGCCCCCCGCGCTCCGGACGCCGATGTTCCGGGTCGTGCTGTCGGACGAGCGCCGGACCTGGTAGAGGTTGCCGTTGTAGGTGCTGTAGAGCGCTCGTACGGTGCTGTGGGCGGCGATGCAGGGGGTGCCGCCCGTGGCGTAGATGTCGCACGTGCCCGAGCCGCCCGGCACCGGCGGGTCCGGCGGAGTGGGCGGCGAGGTCCACTGCTGGTTGGTGCCGCCGTGGCAGGACCAGAGGGTGATCCTGGTGCCGTTGGCGGTGCCGCCGGCGTTGGCGTCGAGGCACAGTCCGGACTGGACACCGGTGATGGTGCCGTTGGGGTTGACGTTCCACTGTTGGTTGTTCTGGCCGTTGCAGTCCCAGATGATGACCTGGGTGCCGTTGGTGGTGCCGCTTCCGCTGGCGTCGAGGCATTTGTTGCCGTGGACGGTCAGTTGTTTGCCGGCGGTGTGGGTCCAGGTCTGGCCGGCCGCGCCGGTGCAGTCCCAGAGCTGGGTCTGGGTGCCGTTGGTGGTACCGGCGCCGGGGACGGTCAGGCAGCGGCCCGACTGCGCGCCCACGAGGGGGGCGCTCTGTCCGGGCTCGATCGGTGCCGCCACCGCGGTGGCGCCGACGCCGACAAGCACCAGGGCGGTGCCCAGCGCGGACAGACGTCCGTACCGGCGGGGCCGAGGTATGCGAAACACCATGGCGGTTCCTCACCTGGTCGTAGGAAGGGATGCCCGGCGCGCAACCGCGCCGGGCATCCACCGGAGGGGCTATACGGCGGTGAACCGCCACTGCTGGTTGGTGCCGCTGTGGCAGCTCCATTGCAGGAGTCGTGCGCCGTCGGCCGTCGAGCCGCCGTTGACATCGACGCACAGTCCACTGGGGACGCTCTTCATCGTGTACACGCCCGCCGTGGTCGACGGGGTGACGAGGAACTTCTGCGGGTCGCCGTTGTTGCAGGCGGCCTGCTGCAGGAACGCGCCCTGGGTGGTGGACCCGCCCGTGACGGCGAGGCACTTGTCACTGTGCGCCGCCTTCAGATAGACGGCGCCGCCACCGGCGTCGACGGCCTGCCACTTCTGGTTGCCGGCGCCGGTGGCCGGCCACTGGACGACCTGGGCGCCGTCAGCGGTCGAGGCGCCGTTGACGTCCATGAACTTGCCGCTGTGCTGCGCCGCGACCGTCCAGGTCCGACCGGCGACGCCACCGCCGCCGCCGCTGCCCGGTTCGCCGACCCCGTTGCCGCCGAAGGTGAGCGAGTCGAGGTCGAACCAGTTGTTCGAGGTGCCCTTGAACACCAGGTAGAGCGGGTGCGAGCCGGAGAGATCGGCTGTGTTCACCGCCGACGTGGACTGGTAGGTGTTCCAGCCGCCGGTGCTGGGCACCGGTGTCGTGGCCAGGAGTGTGCCGGTCGGGGAGTCGGCGCGCAGTTCGATCGATCCGCCGCCGCTCGGCGACGACAGGCGGTAGCGCACGCTCGTGACGCCCGACAGGCTCATCGGTTTGAACGCGATCCAGTCGCCGTCGGAGATGTTGCCGACCCGCTTGCCGCTCTCCGCGCCGGCCTGCTCGACGACCTGCACACCCGACTGGTCCGTGTAGAACTCGGCCTGCTTGTGCTTGGGCTGGAGGATCGCCTGGGCGTAGCCGGTGAGCGGGGCCGCACCGCCGGGGCCGCCGTTGTCCGTGTAGCGGGCGTTGAGGACGTAGTACAGGTTGGCGCCGTCGGGGTGCCCGCCCAGCAGCGTCGTGTCGATGGTGCCCGAGCACCCCGGATGGTCCGTGGTCTCGTGCTGGTGGTCGTCGTGGCCGAGGGCGGGGTTGACGAACACCTTGGCGCAGTCGATGGGCGCGCCGCCGGGGTCCGAGACGGACACCTTGTACGGGACGCGGTCGCCGAAGTCCAGCATGCCTCCGTTGGACGGAAGGGTGAGGGTGACGGTCGGTGCGGTGTTGCCCACGGTGATCGGCACGTTGGCGAAGGCTGTCTTTCCGGTGTTGTCGGTGACCTTGAGCTGGGCGGTGTAGTTGCCGTTGGCGGTGTAGGTGTGTGACGGGTTGGCCGCCGTGGACGTGGTGCCGTCGCCGAACGTCCAGTGGTGGTTGAGCGTGCTGCCGGGATCCGGGTCCGTGGACCCGGCGCTGCTGAACTGCACGTTCAGCGGCGCGTCCCCGTTGGTGGGCGTTCCGGTGGCTTTGGCGATGGGCGACCGTCCGCCGTGGTTGTAGTCGATGCGGTAGAGACCCGAGTCGTTGTTGCCACCGGAGAAGTTGTTGCCCCATTCGAGCAGGTACAGCGAGCCGTCGGGCCCGAACTCCATGTCCATCGGCTTGAGGAACTTGGCGGCGGGCATGAAGGAGTTGGTCCGGGTGACCGCGGTCGCGGAGTCGAAGTGGACCTCCTTGACGGTGTGGCGCGACCACTCGTAGAAGAAGTGGACCCCGTCGTAGTACGGCGGGAACTTCGTCTCGGACGGGTTCGCGGCGTTGTAGCGGTAGACCGGTCCGCCCATCGGCCCCGAGCCGCCGGAGCCGAGTTCGGGGAAGTTCGGTGAGACGCCGTAGCCGTACCACATGTTCGGCGCGACGATCGGCTTGAGGCTGGTCAGGCCGGTGTTGTTCGGCGAGTTGTTGACCGGCGCGTTGCAGTTGAACTTGGCACCGACGACGCCGGTGCTCGGGTTGTAGGGCGCGTAGGCCTGGTTGTCACCGTGGCAGAACGGCCAGCCGTAGTTGCCCGGGGCCTTGATGACATTGAGTTCGACGAGCCCTTCGGGGCCGCGGTTGGTGGTGGGCGGGTTCCGGTCCGGGCCGTAGTCGGCCAGGTAGACCCACCCGTTGTCCGGGTCGATCGAGAAGCGGAACGGGTTGCGGAAGCCCATCGCGTAGATCTCCGGCCGGGTCTGCGCCGTGCCCTGCGGGTAGAGGTTGCCGGCCGGGACGGTGTAGCCGCCGTCCGCCGACGGCCGGATGCGCAGGAGCTTGCCCCGCAGGTCGTTGGTGTTGCCGGCGGTGCGGGCGGCGTCGAGGTTGGCCTTGCCCTGCCGCCAGTCCAGCGGGGCGTAGCCCTGCCAGTTGGAGTCGAGGTTCGGTGGGACGTCGTCCCCGGTACCGATGTAGAGGTTCCTGTCGGGGCCGAACTCGATGTAGCCGCCCGTGTGCCCGGGCTCGGCGAACGTGCGGTCCCGGGTCGCGGGGATGTCGATGATCGTCACCTGGCTCGACATGTTCAGGGTGTCGCCGGTGAGCGTGAACCGGGAGACCCGGTTGATGTCGTTCGGGACTCCGGCCGGGGAGTGATACAGGTACACGTAACCGTTGTCGGCGAAGTCGGGGTCGAGCGCCAGTCCGGTGAGTCCGTCCTCGCCGCCGGTGTAGACGCTGAGCGTGGCGGCTGTCACGGTCCTGTTGGTGGTCGGTTTGAAGATCTTCAGCTGCCCGCCCCGCTGGACGTAGAGCACCCGCCCGTCCGGGGCGACCGCGAGGGCCATCGGGTCCGCGGTGTTGTCGTCGAGGGTGCGCTTCTCGAAGTTGCTCCACACGGTGCCGCCGCAGTCGCCGGGCTCGTTGCCGGCCGCCCACTTGACGCCCCCGAGGACGTGGTTGCGGAAATGGGTCTCGCCGTAGGCCGCGCTGGTGTGCCCCATGGCGGTGGCCCACACGCGGCCGCCGCCGGTGTTGCGGCACCAGGAGATGGGGTGGTCCGGGCCCATGGCGCGGGAGCCCGGGTTGTACGTGCGCTCGTCCGCGGTGACCAGGACATGGACGTCGCCGCGGGGATTGCGGTCGAAGTTGTACCACTCCTCGCTGCGGTTCCAACGGTCCGGCAGGCCGGCCGTCGACGGGTGCTTCTTGTCCGCGACGATGGCGGTGCCGGCCAGCACGCCGGGGGAGTGCTCCGGCATGTGCGCGCCGCCGTTGATGGTCTGGTCCCACCACGGGTACTCATTGTCGATGCCCATGTCCGTGGCGTTGTGGATCGCGACGATGCCCTTGCCGCTGGCGAGGTAGCCCTCCACCGCCTGACGTTGGGCCGCCGTGGTCCACACCATTCCCGAGGTCTGGAACATGATGAGCACGTCGAAGGTGGCGAGGTTCGCCGGGGTGAAAACGCTCGAGTCCTCACTATGGACCAACTCGAAGTTGTTGGCCGCGGCCTGCTCCCGGAACATCGCGAGGCCGGCGGGGACCGAATCGTGCCGGTAGCCGACCGTCTTCGTGAAGACCAGGGCGCGGAAGGTCGGCGCCGCTGACGCCGGTTGGGCGATGAGGAGCGACAGGAGCACGCTCGCGATCGCCCCGAAGATGAATGTGATGCGACGCATGCCGTCTCCTCTTTCGGCGGAGCAACGATGGCATGACCACGGGCACGCACCGGCCGCGCCTCCGACGCGCCGGAGTGCCTGAGCGCGTCGGAGGCGCACGTGTGCCGTCAGCTCGTCATCCCGTCCGCCGTGACGGGCAGTCAAGTCCCTACGGAAGAGAGGGGCCGTCACACCTGATGCGACCGTCTCCCGTGGTCTGCGGGCCAGCATGCAGCGGTGTTTCGCAACAGTCAATATGGTTCGGGGGCAGCCGATTCAATAACACATTTTGCGCATCAATCATCGTGGTTCGGTGCGCGACTGTCGTCGGGGCGATTCCATAACACATTTTGCGCATCAGTCGTCGCGGTTCGGCGCGCGACTGCGGACGGGCCGATTTGATAACAGATTTTGGTGTATCAATCGCTGTCGACCGATCGCCGGTCCATATTGAGCGGTTCGAACGGCGAACGCCCTGCTGTGATGTCCGGTGGTATTGCCAGGCGCTCATCGAGGCATTTACCCTCGGGGCCCGCGATGTCGCCATCGAATCCGGCGAAAGTTCGATGTTATTCGACGACAGCTGGCGGACGGGGGCCATTCCATGCCGGCCGTACCCGGACGATTCAGCTCTCGGTGACTCAATCCTGCTGACGACGCGAATGTAGAGGGTCCCACGATGTCTGGCCTGCCGCCGTCGCCGCTGCTCGCTCTGCGAGGCATCGGCAAGTCGTTCCTCGGCGTGCGGGTGCTCGACGGCGTCGACCTCCAGGTCCGGCCGGGCGAGGTGCACGCGGTCGTCGGCGAGAACGGCGCCGGCAAGTCCACGCTCATGAAGGTGGTGTCCGGTGTCCACCAGCCCGACGAGGGAACGGTCGAGTTCGCCGGCGCACCGCGGACGTTCCGCAGCCCGCGCGAGGCCCAGCAGGCCGGTATCGGCATCGTCCACCAGGAGCTGACTCTCCTGCCCGAGCGCACCGTCGCGGAGAACGTCTGCCTGGGCCGCGAGCCCCTGCGCCGCGGGCTCGTCGACCGCAGGGCGATGCTCAGCCACACCGCGGGGCTCCTCGCCTCGATCGGGGAGGGCTCGTTACCGCCGGACACGCGCGTGGGGCGACTCGGCGTGGCACAACAACAGGTGGTCGAGATCGTCAAGGCGCTCGCCCTCGACGCGCGGCTGCTCATCATGGACGAGCCCACCGCGGCTCTCGCCGACCACGAGGTCGACCAGCTCTACGCGCTCGTACGGCGGCTGCAGGAACACGGGATGGGCGTGCTGTACGTCTCGCACCGACTCAAGGAGGTCTTCGACCTGTCCGGCCGGATCACCGTGCTCAAGGACGGCAGGGCGGTGGCCACCTTGGACACCGCGGACACCAGCGCCGATCAGCTGGTGCGCCACATGGTCGGCCGCGAGCTGTCGAACTACTACCCCGAACCGGCGAAGCCGCAGGAGCTGGGCCCGGTGCGGCTGACCGTCCGGGGCGGAGGCAACCGGAAGCTGCGCGGCATCGGCCTACGGCTGCGTGCCGGCGAGGTGCTCGGCGTCGGCGGCCTGCAGGGCTCCGGCCGGTCGGCGTTGGCGCGCGCACTGTTCGGCGCCGCACCGTTCAGCACCGGCCAGGTGACCGTCGACGGAGCGCCGGTCCGGCTGCGCTCGCCCCGCGCCGCGGCGCGGGCCGGTATCGCCTACGTCTCCGAGGACCGCAAGGGCGAGGGGATCGTCGCCGAGCAGTCGGTGCTCGACAACGCGCTGTTGGCCGGCCGCGCCGTCCGTCCGGCGCGGGTCGGCCGCGGTGCCCGGACGGCGCGGGTCCGGGAACTGCTCGCGGCCGTCGAGCTTCGCGCCGCGGGGGAGGACCAGGAGATCCGTTTCCTGTCCGGGGGCAACCAGCAGAAGGTCGTGTTGGCGAGGTGGCTCGCGCTCGCCCCGAGGATCCTGCTCTTCGACGAGCCGACCCGGGGCATCGACGTGGGCGCCAAGTCGGCGATCCACGATCTCGTCCGCCGGCTGGCCCGCGACGGCGCCGCCGTGCTGATGGTCTCGTCCGAGCTGCCGGAGCTGCTCGGCATGAGCGACCGGATCATCGTCATGCGCGACGGCCGGATCGCCGGCGAGCTGCCCGCCGGCGCGACAGAAGAGGATGTCGTCGCCCTGGCGGTCGGCACCGCGCGGAAGGCGGCCGGATGAGCGGCGCGCTGTCCCCGCCTGCCCGGCGGACCCCGCCCGGCGTGTTCGTCGCCCTGGTCCTCACCCTGACGATCGGTTGGCTCATCGTCACGGCCGACGGCGGCCGGCTGTTCAGCCTGCCGACGACGGTGAGCCTGCTGCACGTCGCCGCCGGTCTGGGCCTCGTCGCGGTCGGCCAGACGCTGGTCGTCGTCGGGGGCTCGCTGGACCTGTCCGTGGCGTACGTGGTCAGTCTGAGCACCCTCGTCGCTGCCGAGACCATGGCCGGTGACGACGACGCGCTGCTGCCGGCGATCGGCCTGGTCAACGGCCTGCTCGTCACCACTGCGCGGGTCAACCCGTTCATCGCGACCGTCGGCGTCGGACTGTTGCTGAAGGGATTCCTCGACAACGGATACGACGGCCCGGCCGGGAAGACCGCACCCGCCCTGGTGCAGGGCCTGGGGTACCAGCGCATCGGCCCGGTGCCGGTGTCGTTCCTGCTGCTGCTCGCCGTCGCCGCCACGGCCTGGTTCGCGCTGGCGCGCACCCGCTTCGGCCACCACCTGATCGCCGTGGGCGGTGACCCGGAGGTCGCCCGGCTCTCCGGTGTGCGGGGCAGCCGGGTCCTCGTCACCGCCCATGTGCTGTGCGCCCTCTGCGCCGGTCTCGCCGGGGTCTACCTCGCCGGCCGGCTCGGCGCCGGCGCACCGAGAGTAGGCACCGAGGGACTGTACGACCTGGAGTCGATCGCCGCGGTGGTGCTCGGCGGCACCGCCCTGGCCGGCGGGCGCGGCAGCGTTGCCGGCACGGTCGGCGGCGTACTGCTGCTCGCGAGCATCGACGCCATCTTCAACCAGCTCGAGGTCGACGCGTTCTTCAAGCAGGTGATCCGAGGCGTGATCATCATCGCGGCGGTCGCCGTCTATGCCCGCCGGGCGATGCGAAAGGCGTCCTAGCATGCGGATCGCGCGCCCACTGCGGCTCCTCGAGTTCCGCTCCGGCGGTCTCGCACCGATCATCGTGATCCTTGCGGTCCTGCTGGTGCTGCTGAGCGCTCGCCAACCGGACTTCTTCTCGCCGCCGTCGCTGATGTCGTTCCTCGGCCGCTCCGCGCCGATCGTCCTGCTCGCCGCCGGCCAGTACTTCGTGATCGTCTCCGGCGAGTTGGACCTGTCCGTCGGCTCGCTGGTCACCGCGCAGGTGGTCATCGCCGCCCGGCTGATCGACAACGATCCGTCGGCCGCCTGGCCGGTCGTCCTGCTGCTGCTCGCGTTCGGCATCGCCGTCGGTCTCGTCAACGGCCTCGTCACCACGCGGCTGGGCGTGCCGTCGTTCATCACGACCCTCGGGATGTTCCTGATCCTCGTCGGTGCCGTGTACCTGTGGTCCGACGGTGCCCCGAAGGGCGGCCTCTCCGAGGAGTTCCGCCGGCTCGGCCGGTCGGCGTTCGAGGACGTGCCCGCGCTGGGACGGATACCGTACGCCCTGGTCGTCCTGCTGGCGGCGGCCGCTGTGGCGCTGGTGCTGACGCGTTCGGACTTCGGCCGCACCCTGGTCGCCGTCGGCGGCAACCCGCGGACCGCCGAGCTGAGCGGCGTGCGCGTGTGGCGCGCCAGGACCATGGCGTTCGTCCTCAGCGCACTCGCCGCCACCCTCGCGGCGATCCTGATCGGCGGGTACAGCGGAGTGTCGTTCCAGGCCGGTGCCGGCCTCGAGTTCGGCGCGATCACGGCGGCGGTCCTCGGCGGTGTCGCTCTGGGCGGGGGCCGCGGTTCGGTCGTCGGCGCGATGCTGGGCGCGCTGACCCTCGAGACGCTCTTCACGCTCATGAACTTCTACGGCGTCTCCGGCGCCCTCGAACCGACCGTCCAGGGCGCGATCATTCTGTTCGCCGTGGCGGCGGCGTCCTTCCGTCTCCCGTCCAGATAAAGGGGCTTCAGTGAGGCATTCCATGACGGTGCTGGCCGTGAGCGCCTTACTGGTGCTGGCCGGCTGCGCCACCGACGATCCCACCACCGGCGCATCGGGTTCGCCCTCCGCGGGCACCGGGTCGGGCACCGGGAAGCAGTCGAAGTTCTTCGTGAAGGCCGACTACGAAAAGCAGCTCGCGCTCCTGGACGCCGCGCCCACCGGGCCGGCCGGCAAACCCTGGGAGCAGGCGCTCAACCCGGCGATGGTGAAGACCACGAAGTTCAAGAAGCCCGGACCGTACAAGATCTGCTTCTCCAACGCGGGGCTGAACAACCCCTGGCGCCAGGTCGGTTTCAAGACCATGCAGGCCGAGGTCGACACGTACCGCGGCCGGATCTCCGAGTTCGTCCACGTCGATGCCGAAGGCAAGGACCAGAAACAGATCGCCGACATCAACGACCTGCTCGGCAAGGGCTGCCACGCCCTCATCGTCTCGCCGAACACCACCGCGACGCTCACCCCGGCCGTCGAGGCCGCCTGCCGGAAGGGCCTGCCGGTCATCGTCTTCGACCGCGGCGTCGACACGACCTGCCCGGTGACGTTCATCAACCCGATCGGCGGCTACGGATTCGGCCACGTCGCGGCGGAGTTCGTCACCCGGGAGATGAAGCGGGGTGGCAAGGTGCTCGCCCTGCGCATCCTGCCCGGCGTCGACGTGCTGGAGACCCGTTGGTCCGCGGCGAAGGTCGCCTTCGACAAGGCGGGCGTCGACGTCGTCGGCGTCGAGTTCACCGACGGCGACCCGGCCAGGACGAAGAAGATCGTCAACGACTACATCCAGCGGTACGGCACGATCGACGGCGTCTGGATGGACGCCGGTGCGGTCGCGGGCGCGGCGGTGGAGGCGTTCGAGGACGCCGGCAAGCCCGTGCCGCCGATCAACGGCGAGGACCAGCTCGACTTCCTGAAGCTGTGGAAGGACAAGAAGCTCACGGCGATCGCCCCGACCTACCCGACCTACCAGTGGCGCACCCCGATCATCGCCGCGCTGAAGATCCTCGACGGCGAGCAGGTGCCGAACCCGTGGAAGCTGCCACAGCCGACCATCACCCAGGACAACCTGGACGAGTACGTCGACCCCGCCATGCCGCCACTGCACTACGCGATGTGCGGCTGCACCGACCTGCCCGGCTACCCGAAGCGCTGGAAGTAGCGCGGTGTACACCATCGGTGTCAACCCCTGGGTCTGGGCCTCGCCGGTCGACGACGAGGCCCTGGCCGAACTGGCGCCGCGAATCGCCGCGTTCGGTTTCGACGCGGTCGAGCTGCCGATCGAGCAGCCCGGCGACTGGGGCCCGGCCCGCACCCGGGACCTGCTGGCGGCGTACGGTCTGCGCGCGGCCGGCGTCTGTGCGGTCACCTCGCCCGGACGTGACCTCGTGAACGCCCCACCGGAGGCCGTCGCCTCCACCGTGGCGTACCTGAAGACGTGTGTGGACAGTGCGGTGGCCGTCGGCGCGCCCTGCGTCGGCGGCCCGGTCTACGCCGCGGTGGGGCGGACCTGGCGCATGTCAGCGGTGGAGCGCGCGGCCTGCTACGCGGACGTCCGCCGCGCCCTGCGGCCGGTGGCCGATTACGCGGGGGAGCGGGGCGTGAGCATCGGCGTGGAGGCCCTCAACCGCTATGAGACCAGCGTCGTCAACACGGTCGAGCAGGCGGTGGAGCTGATCGACGGCCTGCCCGCGAACGTCGGTCTCATGATCGACACGTATCACATGAACATCGAGGAGGCCGACCCCTACGAGGCACTCGTCACGGCTGGTCCGCACATCAAGCACGTCCAGGTCAGCGGCACCGACCGCGGCACACCGGGCGCCGACCACTTCGACTGGCCACGCTTCCTCGCCGGCCTGGCCACGACCGGCTACGGCGGCGCGTTGTGCATCGAGTCGTTCACCGCGCAGAACGAGGCCATCGCCACCGCCGCCTCGATCTGGCGGCCGCTCGCCCCGACGCAGGACACCCTCGCCCGTGACGGGCTGTCCTACCTCCGAACCGTCCTCCGCGGACTGGAGAACGCCCCCTCGACCGGGTGATGGGGGTGGCTTTGGTCTCCGAAAGACGTCATACGCCGTATGCATCGGGAACCGCCATAAGGAGAAAACGTGTTCACAGCCCGCACGATACGAGGGCGGCTTCTCGCCGTAGCCGCCACAGTCGGTTTAGCCGCGACCGCGGTGATGGCGGTCCCCGCGCCCGCATCCGCAGCTGCACACACTGTGTACGTCTCGCCGTCCGGCACCGGCACTGACTGTTCCAGCGCGCAGCCGTGCTCGTTGACAGCCGCGCAGGCGGCGGTGCGATCGCTCAACGACGCCATGTCGGACGACATCGTGGTGCAGTTGGCAGACGGTGTGTACCGGCTGGCCCAGCCCTTGCGGCTGACAGCGGAGGACTCCGGCTCGGGCGGCCACACGGTCGTGTGGCGGGCCGCCCCGTCGGCGCGTCCGGTGATCACCGGTGCCCGGGCGGTCACCGGCTGGTCGGTGGCCGACACAGCCAAGAACATCTGGAAGGCCGACGTGCCCGCCGGTCTCGACGCCCGGCAGCTCTATGTCGACGGCGCCGTCGCCACCCGGGCACGCACACAGGTGAACAGGGCCGATTTCACCGCCTCCAGCGCCGGAATGAGGTTCTCGGGCGGCGCGCTGAGCTATCTGAACAACCTGGCCGACCAGAGCCGGATCGAAGTGGAGAGCGTCAACTCCTTCACCGACCGGTACTCGCCGGTGCAGAGCATCAGCGGGAACTTCATCACGATGCAGCAGCCGGCGTGGAACAACAACAACTTCGGCTACGACACCCTCATGCGGCCACACCGGGCCGGACCGTTCTACCTGTCCAACGCGTACGAGTTCATGGACTCGCCCGGAGAGTGGTACCTCAACCCCACGGCCGGAACTTTGTACTACATCCCCCTGGCCGGGCAGAACATGAGCTCCGTCAGCGTGGAACTGCCAAGGCTGCAGTCGCTGGTGAACGTCGGCGGCACGTACGGCGAGCCGGCGCACCACCTCACGTTCAGCGGGATCACCTTCACCGGGACGAGCTGGCTGGGCCCCAGCAGCAACCAGGGCTACGCGGACCAGCAGACCGGCGCGTACATGGCCGGCGACTGGAGCTGGCCGAGCTTCGACTCCTGCCACAACGGCTGCACGCAGTTCGAGGCCGCCCGGCCGCACTGGCGGCAGATGCCGGCCGCCGTGCAGGTCTCCGCCGCCAACACCGTCACCTTCAGCGACTCCCGGTTCGTCAACCTGGGGCAGACGGCCATCGGTATCGGCAACGACGCGGGCGCGCACACCAGCGGCGTCGGCCTGGGCGCCGGCAACATCACGGTGACCCGGTCGGAGATTGCCCGGAGCTCAGCCGGTGGCATCCTCGTGGGCGGCGTGCGCGCCGACGCCCACCACCCGAGCGACCAGCGCATGGTCAACCGGGACATCACGATCAGCAACAACCGCATCCACGACCTCGGGGCGGACCACCGGGGCATCGTCTCCGTCCTGACCACGTACGTCACCAACAGCACCGTCGCCCAGAACGAGGTCTACAACATGCCGTACTCCGGCATGTCGATCGGGTTCGGCTGGGGTGCCAACGACGCGGGCGGCAGCAACCACTATGCCAACCGCGGCCTGTACAACTACCAGCCGCGCTACACGACGCCGACCACCGCGTCCAACAACCGGCTCGTCGGCAACTACATCCACGATGTCATGCAGCAGATGAACGACGGTGGCTGCATCTACACGCTCGGATGGAACCCGAGCGCGCTGATCAGCCGGAACCACTGCCTGCGGACCAACGGACACTTCGGGCTGTACTTCGACGAGGGCTCGAAGTACTACAAGGCCGACAACAACGTCTTCTCGAACACCGGTACGTGGGCGACAGCCAACTACTGGGGTGGCGAGAACATGGGGAACTGGACCGTCACCAACAACTGGTCGACCAACGGCAGTACGAACGTGACCAACGGGGACCGCGGCAACGTGGTGTCCGGCAATGTCACGGTCAGCAATGGCAACTGGCCTTCCGGTGCCCAGGACGTGATGGCGTCCGCCGGACCGAAGGACACCACCCCGCCGCCGACGACGGCTCGGGAGATCGTGGGCGCGCAGTCGGGCCGCTGCCTGACCGTCCCCGGCGCCGGTACCACCAACGGCACCCAGACCCAGCTCTGGGACTGCACCGGCGCGGCCGGCCAGACCTGGACCCACACCGCCGGCAGACAACTGACCGTCCACGGCAACAAATGCCTCGACGCCAGCGGAAGCGGCACCACCAACGGCACCCAGGTCATCATCTGGGACTGCAACGGCCAGAACAACCAACAGTGGAACGTCAACCCCAACGGCACCATCACCGGTGTCCAGTCCGGACTGTGCCTCGACGCCAACGCCGGCGGCACCGCCAACGGCACCAGGATCACCCTCTGGTCCTGCCACGGCGGCACCAACCAGCAGTGGGCACTGCGTTAGCGGAAGCAACCTCTGTCCGCTCCTTCGGGACAGGAGCGGATGCCGGCGGTGGGGCCCGCGTGGGTGCGGGCCCCACCGCGCCTCGGTGGATCCGCGGATCTGTGGACACGTGCTGAATGCGGCACGCCACCGCCGGCCTCTGCCGACCCCTCTCCCTCGTCGCGAGCACCTGGACGCACTGCCGGTGGCTCTGGCTCCTTCCGGTCGTTCAGAGGGGTGTGCCAAGGCCCGGACAGCCGAAGTCGCCGGCAGTGCCGGCAGCGTCGTCGTCGACGACGCGATCGCGACGGCGTTCGGCGTGACCGGGGACGTCCGCCACCGCGACGGTGCCGTGCAGGCGATGGACCACCTCTTCGGCCAACGCCCTCAACCACTCCTACGTGGCCGGTTGGGGCCACAGAGCGGCCGGAACGGACAGCCGAACCTTCGCCCACCGGCTTGCGCCTCTAACGCCGCAGCCGAGTCGGCTCGTCCGGCCCGCTGCGGCGCACCACCCACGCCTCGGTGATGTGGGTGAACATCGCCTCGGCCGCGCCCTTGGGGTCGCCCGCTGCGATCCGCTCGTAGATGCGCCGATGGCCGTGGTTGGACGCGACGCAGAAGGCGCGGCCGGTTCGGCCCATGTAGCGGGCAGAGTTGATGACCTGGCGCTCCAGCGAACGGACCACGGCACGGCCGATGCGGTTTCCCGACGCCTGCATGACGGTGTCGTGGAACGCCCGGTCCTCTTCCTGGTACGACGCGGGGTCGTCGACGAGCTCGTCCATCCGCTCCACCAGACCGCGTAGCTGGTCGACCACCTCGGCGTCCGCCAGGCGGGCGGCGACGTTGGCCATATCGGACTCCAGCGCGCGGCGGGTCGCGACGAGGTGATCGAGGATGGCCAGGCTCTCGTCCTCGGCGATGGTCGCGCCGAGGACCAGCTCGTCAAGCATGTTCCACATCGCCGGCGGGGTGACCATCGTGCCGGCGCCCTGGCGGACCTGCACCAGCCCCTTCTCCTGAAGTACCTTCACCGCCTCGCGGACCACGGTGCGGCTGACCGAGAAGGTCTCGCAGAGCACGGGCTCGGGGGGGAGAGGCGAACCGGACGGATGGACTCCACGGACGATCCGCTCCACCAGCTCAGCCGTGACCGCGGCGGCTAGATTCGCCGGGCGCCGACTCCAGGCGGGGGCCTCGGAAGCCTCTGCGGATGACTGCGGTACTGCCGTCATGACACCCCCCGGGACCCGTGCCGTACCAAGGATGTTCGCTCACTGTACGGCATCCCTGTTGACGTCATACGTCATACGGGTTACATACGTCATACGAGTTGCGTTCCTCCTCAACCTCAATTGCCGGGCAGCCGGCCACCTCAGGAGAGTGGGGCAGCAATGAAGCAGCGAACACCGTGGTCGGCGACCCTGGTTGCCGGCCTCGTGGTCTTAGCCGGCTGCGGAAGCGCCTCCGACCCGGATTCGGCGTCCGGTGGTTCGAAGGGCAAGCTCGTCGTCTGGGACTGGAAGTCCGGCGACGCCACGGCTTCCTCGTACGTCGAGAAGGCCAAGGCCGACTTCGCCCAGCGGCATCCCGGCGTGACGGTCGAGTTCGTCGCGCAGCCGTTCGAGCAGTACTACACCCTGCTCGGGGCCGCCGTCCAAGCCGGCAAGGGGCCGGACGTCATGCTCTTCAACGGCGGCGGGCAGATCCGTGACCGCGCGGACTCCCTTCTGCCGTTGGACGAGTACGTCCGTGCTGACAGGAAGCGGCTGGCCGGGTGGGAGGCCTTCACCAAGGACGGCAAGACCTACGCCGCTCCGGTGACCTTGCAGGGCCACCCGATCTACTACAACAAGTCGCTCTACCGGAAGGCAGGGCTGGACCCGGAGCAGCCGGCCACCAGCTGGGACGAGTTCGTCGCCGACTGCCGGACCATCACCAAGGCGACCGGTGCCAGGTGCTTCGCGCAGGGCAACAAGGAGGGCATCGGTATACAGTTCTTCCTGTCCGGGCTCGGCTCGGGCGTCCTGTCGCCCACGGAGTACGACGACTGGATCGCCGGCAAACGAGACTGGTCCTCGCCGGCGGTCAAGCGGGTCTTCTCGCTCTGGAAAGAGGCCAACGACAAAGGCCTGAACAACGACGGGGCGAACTCGACGGCGATGTTCAACGACGCGTTCGCGGTGTTCCAGTCCGACAAGGCCGCCCACGTCATCGGGTTGATGTCGGACATCGGGCACTGGAAGGACTTCGCCGAATTCCTCGACGCCGACAATGTCGGCGTCATGAAGTCGCCGGTCGTCACGGCCGGCGCCACGCCGAGTCTTCCCTACGACGGCGGCATCGGCTACGCCGTCGCGAAGTGGACCAAGGACCCCGAGGTCGCCGCCGACCTGGTGCGCTCCCTGACCTCGACCGACGCACTGAAGTCGTTCTACGTCGACGCGGGCGCCATCGCGGCCGACCGTACCGTGGACGTCTCGAGCGGTGGACCGGCCGTGGCCACCATCGTGTCCGAGATCGACGGTGGCAAGCCCGCCCTGCACGTGGCCCTGCCGTCCAGAACCGTAGACCTGATGGGGCGGCTGTCTCAGCAACTGCTGAGCGGATCGGTCACGGTCGACGAGGCGGTCGAGCAGTTGGCGGCGTCCGACCAGGCGGGCTGAGGCCATGTCATCCGACGGGTCGTCGGTCCGCGCTGCTCGAGCAGGGCGGACCGACGGGGCGCGAGCAGGCGAGGCGGTAGGTGGCCGCGGCCCCGCGTCGAAATCTGCGCGAGTCCGCAGCGGCCGGCGCGCCGAACGCCTCGCCCCCTACGTCCTGGTCGCTCCCGCTGTCCTGATCATCGTGGTGCTCCGGCTCTGGCCACTGGGACTGGGCGTCAACTTCTCCTTCACCGGTGACGGCGAAAGCAACGGTGCCCCGGTGGGGCTCGACAACTACGCGGAGCTCATCGACGACCCGCTGTTCCGCACCGCACTGCGCAACGTCGGACTGCTGGTGCTGCTGCTGCCGGTCGCGGTCGCGATCCCGGGACTGCTCGCTACCTTCATCCACCTGCGGGTGCCGGGACACCGGTTGTTCCGGAGCGTCTACTTCTTCCCGGCCGTGCTCTCACCGGTGATCGTCGGCTCGATCTTCAACCTGCTCCTGGCCTTCGACGGTCCGCTGAACGCCGTGCTCGGCGGCCTGGGGATCGGCCCGGTCGACTGGCTCGGTGATCCCGACGTAGCCGTCTTCGCCGTCGTCGGCGTGCACATCTGGGCGACGTCGGGGATGGCGCTGGTGGTTTTCCTGGCCGGGTTCGCGACCCTGGACCCCGCACTTCTGGACGCCGCCCGGGTCGACGGCGCCTCGCTCGCGCGGATGATCTGGCACGTCATCATCCCGGGTCTGTCCCGCACCATCCAGTTCGTCGTCGTCACCACGATGATCGGGATGCTGACCTCGATGTTCGGGCTGCTCTACGTCATGACCAGTGGTGGCCCGGAAGGGGCGACCTACCTGCCGGAGTACTACATCTGGGTCCAGCAGGGGCAGATGAGCCGCCCGGCGCTCGCGTCGGCCGCATCCACAGTCCTCTTCCTCATCATGCTGGTCGTGGGCCTGCTGCAGGTCGGCCTGCTGCGCCGGGCGGGGAGGGAGGACTGATGTCTCGCCCGGGGCCGAGCAGATGGCTGGTCGTCGTGCCGATGGTGCTCCTCGCCCTGGCGACGATCTACCCGCTGCTGTTCACCGCCAACGTCGCGATGAAGACCCGCCGGGAGTACATCCTCGACCGGTTCTCCCTGGCAGGCACTCTCCACTGGGACAACCTCGGCACCGCGTGGAACAGCGTCGGCATGGGGCGGTACTTCCTCAACTCCGTGATCGTGGTGGCCTGCGCCGTGGCGCTGCTCCTGCTCATCGGGTCCATGGCCGGGTTCGCGCTGGCCCAGGTGCGGTTCCGTGGCTCGTCCGCGCTGGCTCTGGTCTGTCTCGCGGCACTGTTCATCCCGTTCCAGGTGATCATGGTGCCGCTGGCCAGGATCATGGCCGGCGGCGGTCTCATCGACACCTATCCGGGGCTGATCCTCGCCTACGTCGCGCAGTTCCTGCCGTTCACCGTCTTCTTGATGACGAGCTACTACCGGGCGGTGCCCACCGAACTCGTCGACGCCGCACGGATCGACGGAAACACCCTGTACGGCGTCTACCGGCGCATCATGCTGCCGATGGGTGCTCCGGCACTGCTGTCGGTGGGCATCCTCGACGTGCTGTTCTGCTGGAACGACGTGCTCATCTCGCTGCTGATGATGCCGTCGGCCGACCATCGCACCCTGATGGTGGGCATCACCGCACTGCGCGGCCAGTACTCCGCCGACATCCCCACCTTCGCAGCCGGTGTCCTGATCGCCGGGCTACCCGTGTTGGTGACCTACCTGTTCCTGCAGCGCCAGATCGCCGAGGGCGTGACGGCCGGCGCGACGAAGGGCTGAGGCATGCGCATCACCGGGTACAGAACCCTGACGACGGCACAGCAATGGGGTCGGCCTGTCGGTGACGCCAACGGCGTTCACGACGACGGCGTCGTGCCCGTGCCGGTCGTCATCGTCGAGACCGATGAGGGGATCACCGGAGTCGGTCTGGGACCGCACGTGGAAGCCGAGGCGATTTTCGCCGCCATCGACGGCCAGGACCCGCGCGCGGTGACTGCCCTCTACGACCGCATGCTGCGGCACACCTTCAAAGCCGGGCATGCCGGCGTGGTGTTCGGCACGATCGGCGCGTTCGACACGGCGTTGTGGGACATCAAGGCACAGGCCGTGGGTGAGCCGCTGTGGCGGTTGCTCGGCGGCAACGACCGCATGGTCCACGCCTACGCCTCCGGCCTTGACATCGGCCTCACCGACGACGAACTCGTCGCCACCTACCAGGTCTATGCCGAACGCGGGCTGAGGGCGGCGAAGCTCAAGGGCGGCCTGGACATCGAGCGTGACCGGCACCGGCTGTCCCTCGTACGCGAGGTACTGACCGAGGCCGCGCACGGGACCCGGCCAGGGCTCATGCTGGATGCGAACGAGTCCTGGAGCCGCAAGCAGGCGGTACGCCACGTCGGTGAACTGGAACGCACACTCGACCTGACCTGGATCGAGGAGCCGGTCCGGCGCTGGGACGCCGACGGCCTGGCCGCTGTCAGCCGTGGCGTTCGGTCGGCGGTCGCCAGTGGGGAGAACCTCACCGGCCTCGAGCAGTTCCGCCCGCTGATCGCGGCGGGAGGCGTCGACATCGTCCAGACGGCCGCGGTCTGGGGGGTCACCCATTTCCTGCGCGTCGCCGCGCTGGCGCACGCCTACGATCTGCCGGTCAGCCCGATCGGCAACACGCCTGTCGCGCTGCTGCACGCCGCGACGTCGGTGCCCAACCACCTCGTCAGCGAACTGCAGGGCCTGCAGCCGCCGATCGGCGTCGCGATGGACCTGCACGTCGAGGACGGCGCCTTCGTGCTCGGCGACACGCCGGGCCTGGGCATCCGGATCGACGAAACGGTGATGACCGCGGCCCGTCAGCGAACGGCGCACGCACCCGACGGACCGCACATACGGCCGGAGCAGGCCGGCCTGCGGCTGCTCGCGGTCACTCCTGAACCCTGCAGATCCACCGCGGAAGGGACGTTCGACACCATGAGGATGGAGGATCGATGAAAGCGGTTGTCTACCGCGGGGCCCGCCCCCTCGAGATCGAGAGCGGGGTCGCCGAGGCGCCGGCCCTGGAGGAGCGGGGCGGGCGTGGCGTCGACGTCAACGCCATCGCACCGGGCTGCATCGCCACCGACACCACCGAGGCGTTACGCGCGGCACCCCAGCACGACCAGGCGATCCTCGGCCGGATCCCGGCCGGTCGCCGGAGAGACGCCTACGATCTCGCCGGGGCCACGGTGTTCCCCGCCTCCTCGGCGTCGGACCATGTCGACGGCATCGTTCTTCCCGTCGACGGCGGACGGCCGGGACGATGACGGGCTGCCACGCATTACCAGCCGGCCGCGCCCGAGCCGATCGTGCGTGCGAAACCGAGGGTGGCGACGTGCACGGCACCTGGGGCGGCCTTGCCCGAAGCAACGTGTACGGGCTCGTGATGCGAGCCGGCCGAGCCGACGAGACCAGACTGGTCGTCGCCGCACAGGCCGGCGATCCACGAGCCCTCGACGACCTGGCCGCGACGTACCTGCCGCTGGTGTACGCGATCGTGCGCAGGGCGCTGGGTGAACTCGCGGACGTCGACGACGTGGTGCAGGAGACGATGCTGCGGGCACTTCCCGAGCTGCGCACGTTGCGCGCCCCGGAGTGCTTCCGGCCCTGGCTGGCCACGATCGCGACACGACAGATCAGCACCCATCTGCACCGGCGGCAGGCGGACGCCGAACGGACGGCCCCCCTCGACGAGACGACCGCCCCGCCGGACACCGACGCCGAGAACCTGGCCCTGATCCACGTCGAGCTGTCCGGTCACCGCCGAAAGACCGTACGCGCCAGTCGATGGCTCGACCCGGACGCCCGGGCGCTGCTGTCGCTGTGGTGGCTGGAGACCGCCGGCCGGCTGGCGAGGGCGGAGCTCGCGGCGGCGCTGGGAACGAGCGTGGCTCACGCGGGTGTGCGCGTCCAGCGGATGCGCAACCAGCTGGAGCTGAGCCGGTCACTCGTCGCCGCGCTGGAAGCCAGCCCCCGGTGCCCAGAGCTGACCGCCGCGCTGGGGGGCTGGGACGGCGTACCGAGCACGCTGTGGCGTAAGCGCATCACCCGGCACACCCGATCCTGTGCGGACTGCGGCCGGGCCGCCGACGAACTGGTACCCCTTGAGCGGCTGATCGTCGCCTTGGCGCAGCTCCCCGTCCCGCCGGCGCGGTCGGCCACCGTGCTCGACGAACCTGCGCTCGCCAGGGCGACCGAGAATGCCGTCGTGATGGGAGCCGAGTCGGCCGAGATCGGCTCCGGGCCGGTTGCCGACGTCAAAGCCGGGTTGCTCGGCCAACTCGCCTGAGTGCCGCTCGAGTAGACACCCAAGTCTTCGCGTTCGGTGACGGTGCCGTGTATTTCGGCACTACGTCGACTGCGACTGTCCGAGCCGGCCGTCGATAACGAAAACTGCCGCGATTCACACGCGTCCGTCACTCCAATTCGCCGCCTGAAAAGGTTATGAGGGGTGGCCGTGAATAGTCCCGCTTCTTCGGTTGGTTGCACGACGGCTCAGGCCCACATATATATCGACCCGCCCCTCTTGAATGGACCATGACAATCTGTCAATCTTCTAGGCGTCGACGCACGAAGTTCCCCATTCATGACCTGCGAAAGCGGAATCCCAAAGCGATCTACGGATTTCTGGCGCCACGCAGTGAGGTATCTCCGACTTCGAAAGGTGCCGGTGATGAACGAATTCGTGCACTCGGCTGATCTGCCGCCGCGGCCCCGGGCCCGGGCGATCCTGCTCCCTGCTGTCAGCCCTGTCAGCCGAGTTGGTCCAGGCCGGCACGGTGCCGCTGCTCCCGGGCACCGCCGACACGGCGTCCACATGGGGCGTCTAGGCGGCGGAGAAGGGCCGCTTCCTCGGTGCCGCGGCCGGAACGGACAAGTTCTCCGACAGCACCTACATGCCGGTTCTCGACCGCGAGTTCAACAGCGTCGTCGCCGAGAACGAGAAGTCGCCGCTGGTGCCGGTCGTTCACCTCGGGCAGCCTCGACGGCTCGTGGACGCCCCACCGGGCGACGGAGCCGAGCCCGTTCGCCCGCTCCGCCGACGTGACGTTCTCGGGCCCGGCGTGGACCCGGGACTTCGGGCACGGGGCGCTGATCCGGGCCGATGACGCCCGGACCGTGCCGTCGAACCCGTGCCCGTCGCAGTTCCTGTACCAGGGCATGGACCCCACCGTGGGCGGCGACCGCATCTCCCCGCCGTGGCGGAGGGGCTCCTCACCCGGACCAACTCCACCTGCTGACCTGAGATCCGGGCGAAGCCGGGGAGCGAGGCTTTCCAGGCGCCACGGCAGCGGCATGACGCTGACATGCTCGCTGCGCGAGCGATCTGGGAGGGGGCCGGCGCGGAGAGGGCAAGCTCCGCGCCGGCTCGGCCGGCTGCCGGCAGGCGGCCGACGTCAACAGATCCTGCACAGCGCAGACGTGAGCACACCGCCAACCGGGAAGGCACGACCATGCCCCGCACCCGTCACCGGCGTTACCTCGCCCGGGCGCTCGCCTGCATCCTGACCGCTCTCAGCGCGCTCGCGGTCGTCGAGCACCAGAGCGCCTCGCCGGCCGCCGCCGACACCGTCCAGTTCCGGGGCGTCAACTGGGCCCGGCTCGGTGACAACTTCCACGAAGGACCGCTGGTCCTGCACGGATTGAGCGGCTCCGACAGCTACCAGACGGTCGTGGCGAAAGCCAACGCCATCTACACAGGCTTCGAGAACAACCTCGGCGCCAACACCGTTCGGCTCCCGATCAACACCTACACCGTCGGGACGAACTGGTGGAGCGCGTACACGGGCGCGATAGACGCAGCCACCGCGAAGGGATTCAAGGTCGTCCTCTCCTACTGGGACGACGGGGTGGCCGCCCGCGGCGGTCGCATCATCAACCCGAGCGCCTTCGACTCCATGTGGAACACCGTGGTTGCCCGGTACGGCACCAACAGCCTCGTCTACTTCGAACCGATGAACGAGCCGGGGGGACACAGCGCCGGCGAGTGGGCGAACGTGGTGAGCAACTGGATCAGCAGCCGCCCGGCGATCCCGCGGAACCGCATCTTCGTCAGCGGCGCCGGCCTGAACACTGACATCAAATCGATGTGCGCCGACCGCCGCCTTGACGGGACGTTCCTGTCGCTGCACCACTACACGTTCTTCAGCGGCGCGAAGACCTACGACCAGTGGGTGGCGTACCTGCGGAACGCGATCGGCTCCTGCGCCGACCGCACTGTCGTCGACGAGTTCGGCGCGCCTATGGACACCGGGCTCAATTACCGCGACGCCGGGAGCACCGACAACTTCGTGCGCTACTTCCGGGCCACCACCACGGTGCTCCGGGAACTGCGGATCGGCTCCATCTACTGGCCCGGACTGGGCGGGAAGATACGCGCCGGCCAGGGCGACGACTGGTATGCCATGCAGAAGCTGCACGGAACCGGTACCGACCTCACGCTCAGCACGCCCAGCGCCAGCGGCCGCGAGCGCCTCAGATACGGCTGGGGCTTGGACGGCGACGTCCCGGCCCCGACCAGCCTGCTGCGCAACGTAGGCACCGGGCGCTGCCTGGACATCCCCGGCGGGACCACGGCGAACGTCCAGGTCCAGGTGGACACCTGCGCCAACACGGTCGGCCGACAGTGGACCTTGACGGTCGGCGGACAGATCACCGCGCTTGGGGGCCAGAAGTGCCTGGACGTGTACAACAGCGGCACGACGAACGGCACTGTGGTCGGCACGTGGGCGTGTACCGGCGGCGACAACCAGCGTTGGACGGTGGGCGCCGACGGCACCGTCCGCAGCGTTCGCTCCGGCCTCTGCCTCGACGTGAACACCGCCACCTTCAAGGGGCAGCTGTGGACGTGCTGGGGCGGCGACAACCAGAGATGGCAGATCCAGAACACTGACGCGCGACGCGACGCCCGGCTCGGCGGACACGGTGGACGGTGACCGCCGGCCGCGGCCGAGCCGATGGCGACAACGACGCCACGCCGGCGGTCTGCCGACAGGTCAAGGGTCGTTTCGATCCACGAGGCGACGACGTTCGCCACCGGGCGCAAGAACGCGCTCCGCGTGGAGAACAACGGGTCGCCCGGCGGGGTCGCCTTCGACCTGGAGCGCCTCGACGAGCGGGAGTTCCACGAGGCCACAGGGCCGCGGTCGAGCAGTGATCGTCCGGGCGTCGGCGGGTCGCGGACACAGGCAGAGATCGGCGCGACCGCACGGCCTTGCGTGTCTGCGGGGGATGCGAGGCCGTGAGGCCGACCGGCCTCGTCTCCAGCCCTGCCCGCCCGGACCGGCGTGGGACCGGTGGTGACCTGATGCCGCCGACTCCGGACGCCATCCCTTCCGGGCCGGCTGCCCTACGTCGACTTCACCCCGTCCACCGGCGCCCCGGCCCCCGGCGCTGGGCCCGCGTCCTGCTCCAGTCCGTGAAGGGAGAACGACATGTCCGAGGTGACACGCAGACGGTTTCTCGCCGCCGGGGCGGCGGCTGGAGCAGGGATCGTGCCGGGTGGATGGACGGCCATGGCCAAGGGCGGCTCGGCCGCGCCGCCGGAGGCTCTGGCCGCCGACGACCTCGCCCTGTGGTACGACAAGCCGGCCGGCGCGGACTGGCTGCGGGCACTGCCGATCGGCAACGGACGCCTCGGCGCGATGGTGTTCGGCAACGTCGACACCGAACGGCTGCAGCTCAACGAGGACACCGTCTGGGCCGGCGGTCCGTACGACTCCGCGAACACCCGCGGCGCGGCCAACATCGCGGAGATCCGGCGGCGGGTCTTCGCGGATCAGTGGGGGCCGGCGCAGGACCTGATCAATCAGACGATGCTGGGCAGCCCGGCCGGACAGCTGGCCTACCAGCCGGTCGGAAACCTCCTGCTCTCCTTCGGCAGCGCCAACGGTGTGTCGCAGTACAAGCGGACGCTCGACCTCACGACCGCCACGGCCCTCACGACCTACGTACTGAACGGCGTGCGGTACCAGCGTGAGGTGTTCGCCAGCGCACCTGACCGGGTGATCGTGGTCCGGCTGACGGCCGACCGGGCCAACTCCATCGCCTTCAACGCCACATTCGACAGTCCACAACGGACCACGGTGTCCAGCCCGGACGGGGCCACGATCGCCCTCGACGGCATCTCCGCCGCCATGGAGGGAATCGCCGGGCGGGTCCGGTTCCTCGCCCTGGCCCACGCCGCCGTGACGGGCGGCACGGTCAGCAGCTCGGGCGGCACGCTACGGGTCTCCGGCGCCACCAGCGTGACGGTGCTGGTGTCGATCGGCTCCAGCTATGTCAACTTCCGGAACGTCGAGGGCGACTACCAGGGGATCGCGCGGGGCCGACTCAACGCTGCCCGCGACGTCGGCATCGGCGAACTGCGCAACCGGCATCTCGCCGACTACCAGGCGTTGTTCAACCGGGTGTCGGTCGATCTGGGACGTACGACGGCGGCCGACCAGCCGACCGACGTACGGATCGCACAGCACGCGCAAGTGAACGACCCGCAGTTTTCCGCCCTGCTGTTCCAGTACGGCCGGTATCTGCTCATCTCGTCCTCGCGGCCGGGCACCCAGCCGGCGAACCTGCAGGGCATCTGGAACGACCAGATGGCTCCGTCCTGGGACTCGAAGTTCACCATCAACGCCAACCTGCCGATGAACTACTGGCCCGCCGACACCACGAACCTGTCCGAATGCTTCCTCCCGGTCTTCGACATGATCAACGACCTGACCGTGACCGGCGCCCGGGTGGCCCAGGCGCAGTACGGCGCCGGCGGCTGGGTGACGCATCACAACACCGACGCGTGGCGGGGCGCCTCGGTCGTCGACGAAGCGCGGTGGGGGATGTGGCAGACGGGTGGCGCATGGCTGGCCACCCTGATCTGGGACCACTACCTGTTCACCGGTGACATCGGCTTCCTCCGCTCGAACTATCCGGCCCTGAAGGGCGCCGCCCAGTTCTTCCTCGACACCCTGGTCGCCCACCCGACGCTCGGATACCTGGTCACCAACCCGTCGAACTCTCCGGAGCTCGCTCACCATACGAACGCCACCGTCTGCGCGGGGCCCACCATGGACAACCAGATCCTGCGCGACCTTTTCAACAGTGTCGCCCGCGCCGGCGAAATCCTCGGCGTGGACGCCACCTTCCGCGCTCAGGCAGTGGCGGCCCGGGACCGGCTGGCGCCGATGCGGGTCGGCTCCAGGGGCAACGTCCAGGAGTGGCTGGCCGACTGGGTGGAGACCGAGCGGACTCACCGGCACGTCTCCCACTTGTACGGTCTGCATCCGAGCAACCAGATCACCAAGCGCGGGACACCCCAGTTGTACGAGGCCGCGCGGCGGACGCTGGAGCTGCGTGGTGACGACGGGACGGGATGGTCGCTCGCGTGGAAGATCAACTTCTGGGCACGGATGGAGGACGGCGCCAGGGCCCACAAGCTGATCCGGGACCTGGTGCGGACGGACCGGCTCGCGCCCAACATGTTCGACCTGCACCCGCCCTTCCAGATCGACGGCAACTTCGGCGCCACCTCGGGCATCGCGGAGATGCTGCTGCAGAGCCACAACGGCGAACTGCACGTGCTGCCGGCGCTGCCGGCCGCCTGGCCCACCGGACGCGTGAGCGGACTGCGCGGCCGCGGGGGATACACCGTCGGCGCCGAATGGAGCAGCGGCCGGATCGAGTTCGCCGTCACACCCGACCGAACCGGTGCCGTCCGGGTGCGCAGTCGGATCTTCGCCGGCGATTTCACGCTGCGGGACGATTCGAGCGGCGAGCCGGTCCAGCCGAAGCGGCTCGAAGCCGATCTCATCGAGTTCGCCGGACGGGCCGGCAACACCTACCGCGCGTCCGCACTCAGGTCGGGGCCGGTGGAGGCCGGCGTGGCCTATCGGCTGGTTGTCGAGCACAGCGGCAAGGCTGCCGACATCAACGGTGCGTCCACGGCCGCCGGTGCGCGACTGATCCAGTGGCAGATCACCGCCGGTCCCAACCAGCACTTCGAGTTCCTGCCCTCCGACGGAGGGCACCACAAGATCCGGGTCGGGCACAGTGGTCTGTTCCTGCAGGTCGCCAGTAGCAGCAGCGGCGCCGACATCACCCAGCAGCCGGATACCGACACCGCCGGCCAGCAGTGGCGAACAGTCGACCACGGCGGTGGCGTGATCAGTCTGGTCAACCGGCAGAGCGGCCTAGCCCTGGACGTGTGGGAGGCATCCACCGCCGACGGAGCCCGCATCTCCCAGTGGGCAGCAACTGATCGCGCCAACCAGCGATTCCAACTCCACCGTGTCCAGCCCCAGGGCGAAGCGCGGTCCGACCGACCAGGGAGAGCCATGTCACCGAGCAGCGAGGGAGTCGCATGATGTCGATCCGCAGATTGTTCTTCGGGCGAGCCGTGGTCGCGGCATTGCTCGCTCTCGCCATGGCCGGCGTGGCAGGAGTCAGCGCTGCGGCCGACATGTCGCCCACCGCCGGGGCCACACTCGCGGGGACTGCCGGATGCGGACGGGCCCCCACGCTGACGAACGGTACGCACACGATTCAAAGCGGCGGTAAGAATCGCTCCTTCATCCTGAGCATCCCGGAAAACTACGACAACACCCGTCAACATCGATTGGTCTTCGGATTCCACTGGTTGGGTGGCACCGCCGGGCAAGTCGCCGGCGGCGGAAGCGACGGCGATGTCTATGCCCACTACGGACTCCGGCGACTGGCGAACAACAGCGCGATCTTCGTCGCTCCGCAGGGCATCAACAACGGCTGGGGCAACTCCGGCGGAGAGGACGTGACCTTCGTCGACGACATGATCAGGCGTATCGACAACGACCTCTGTGTCGACACCACGCAGCGCTTCGCCCTCGGATTCAGCTACGGCGGAGCCATGAGCTACGCACTCGCATGTGCCAGGCCGAACGTTTTCCGTGCGGTCGCCGCGATAGCCGCACCTGGGGGGATCAGCGGGTGCAGCGGGGGCACCCAGCCCTTCGCGTACATGGGAATCCACGGCATCAATGACAACATCGGCGCCGGTCGCGGGATGCGCGACAGGTTCGTCAGGAACAACGGCTGTACTGCCCAGAACCCCCGGGAGCCCGCGCCGGGCAGCCGCACCCACATCACCACCGCCTACTCGGGCTGCCGAGAGGGGTATCCGGTCGTCTGGGCCGCGTTCGACGGGGGTCACCAACAAGGCCCCGTGGACGGGTGCGCCGGCTGTGAGAGCGGTGCCAGGAGCTGGGTCAAGGAAGAGGTCTGGAGGTTCTTCACGGGTGCCGACCCGAACCCGAATCCCCCGAACCCGGCCACATTCCGGCTGCGGAGCCAGTCCGCCGACCGATGCCTGGACGTCAACGGTGCCAGCTCGTCCAACGGCGCCCAGATGATCATCTGGGACTGCCACACCGGCTCCAACCAGCAGCTCACCCAGACCGGACAGACCCTGCGGGTGATGGGGAGATGCCTGGACGTGCCGAGCGACGCCGCCTCCGGCGCCCGAGCACGGATCTGGGACTGCACCGGCGGCGCGAACCAGCAATGGAATGTGAACACCGACGGAACCGTCAGCAACGTCCAGACCGGACTCTGTCTGGACGTCAACGGCGGCAGCACCGCCAACGGCGCTGCGGTGATCGTGTGGAGCTGCCACACCGGCGTCAACCAACGCTGGGCCCGAGCGTGAGCAGTGGTGTGAAGGCGGCCGCAGGGACGGAAGTACGACCCGACCCGTACAGGACTCGCCTCCAAGCCGGCCAAGCGGACCTACGAGTTATGACGTAAGTCGGTCCTTGCTCTGAGCCGACCGAGAGAAAGGCGCCTGCCGGGAAAAAGCCCAGGTCAGGCGCCTTTTTCGTGCCTCTAGAAGAAGCCCGGCTTCTTCGGCGAGTACGAGACGAGGAGGTTCTTCGTCTGCTGGTGGTACACGTCTGGCAGGCTGCTGACCAGCGAAGACAGCTCCTATCGAGACCACGAGCGGGCAGCTGGCCCGGGTATGGTCCGGATCTTGACACGTATCGCGATCCGGGACGTGAGCCCGAGGCCGCGCGACCGCGCCCCGAGCCCGAGCCGGGCGGGGGCCGGGGGTCAGGAGACCGCGAAGTCCCGGAACTCCGCGATCCCACGGGTGGTGGTCCAGCCGTTCGCCGCCGTCATGAAGACCCCCACGTCCTGGGTGTCGGCGGCGCCGCCCGGCGTGGCCGTGCCGACGGTGGTCCAGGTCGTGCCGTCGGTGCTGGCCTCGCCCGTGTAGGCGGAGCCGGAGCGGGTCAGGCGCAGGAACACCGGAGCGGCGAAGGAGCCGGCCAGCCTGATCGAGTCGAACGTCCCGTCCTGGCCGGAATCCCAGGACAGCACGCATCCGTTGGACGGTGTCACGGCCAGGTTGACGTATCCGGACGAGCCGTCGGCGGACAGGTCGTTGCGCACGATCAGCCCCGCGCGGGCCCAGCCGCCGGTGCTGTCCTGCGAGACGACCTTCACCGTGGCGGTGGAGGCGGCCCCGAACGCGCCTGCGCGGTGGACGGAGCCGAACTGGTTGGTACCACCCCACAGGTCGGCCCCCGCGCCCTCGATGGCCAGCGTGGCACCTGACTGGCCGAAGACGGCGTCGTTGAAGCTCGCGGTCCGGTAGGGATCGCGCACCCCCGTGCCGGCCATCAGCCGCACCGACGCCGTGGCCGACCCCCTGGCCGAACCCGCCGAGCCGGCCGAGGCGCCGCTGCGGTACGAGGCGGTGGCCGGAACGCGGGTCACCAGATCGGCGGCGGAGCCGGTGAGGGTGATCTCGAAGGCCGCCGAGAACGTCTCGCCCGGCGCGACCGAGGCGGAGGTCACCGCCCCCACCGGCCGGGCGGTCATCCCCTCGGGCGCCGCGACGGACAGGGCCACTTCGGTGGCCGGGGCGAACCCGTTGCGGTTGGTGAACGCCACCGTGACCGTGACCGGACTGCCCTCCGCCACCGCACCCTTGGGAGAGGACGCGGTCAGCGTCACCTGGTGCGGGTCGGCGGCCAGGGTGTCGTGGACCCGCCGCGCCAGCCTGTGGACGTCGCCGCTGGTCTTCGTCGGGTAACGGTCGTGCCGGTGCGCCCAGTCGTCCTCCAGCGCGAACCAGTCGACCGTCTCCGGCGGGCGGTGCTCCTTCAAGGCGCGGGAGAGTTCTTCGAAGTACAGCTTCCAGCGGGTCAGATAGAGGCCGCCGACCAGCCCGGACCACTCCCGGTTGGCGTAGTCGTGCAACCCCTCCTCGCTGCTGGCCCGGCCGCCCCAGGTGGTGATGATCGACCGCGCGTCGTACTCCAGTTGGTCCTTCTCGGCCCGCGTGCCGCCCCAGGAGCGGGCATCGGCCAGCCACCTGCCGAGCAGGTGCTGCTCGCTGGTGGCCAGCACCTTGTCCATGAGCTTCATCCAGTCCAGCCAGACGCCGGTGAGCTCGTCGAAGCGGGCGCGGTCGGCCGTGTCGTAGGCGGCCTTGATCTGCGGCAGCAGCATCCGGCTCCGGTTGGACAGCACCTGCCGGGCCACATCGGCCAGGTCGTAGCGGTAGGCCGAGGTGTCGCGCAGCGTGGGTGCCACCTGGAGCAGTTCGCTCAGTGCCAGGTCGAAGGCGGTGGTGTCGTAACGGTCTGCCTCCGGTCCCCAGGCCGCGGCCTTGTTCGCACCCAGGCTCGGGCGGGCCCCGAACAGTCCGTCGGGTGCCTCGCTCCAGCTGTCGGCGCGGGTCATGCCGTACGCCGTGTCACCGATGATCTTCCAGGCCGCGAGCGCGTGCGGGTCCTCGGCACCGTAACGGGACACGGCGTACGAGGCGAACCAGCCGTCGAGGTCGATGGTGCCGGGTGTCCAGGCCAGGTCGGTGAGCAGGGCCAGCGCGGCGTGGTTGTTGTCGGCAGCCTCCGGCATCGCGGCGATGCCGGCCAGGGCGCTGTTCGCCTTGTCCCGCCACTTCGGGTACTGCGCCACCCAGTCGGGGGCGTTGGCTCCCATCGGGGTGTGGCCGCCGAAGTTCCAGATGCTGCCGAACGCGTACGGGGTGCCGCCCCAGTCGCTCTCCCGGTCGGTGACCGTGGTGTAGCGGTCCGACAGGCCGTCGACGACGAACATCCCGCGCTTGTCGACGGCGTCGAGGATCTCCTTGCCCGGGTTGCTCTGCCAGCCGAGGATCGCCCAGACGGCGCGGGGGTGCGCCTTGCGCAGCGCCGTCTCCACGGCCTTCGCGGCCTGCCCCACGGGCACGTCACCCGGGTTGCCGCCTTCGTGCAGCAGATCCATCTTGTACATCGTGCTGTCGCCGAAGCGCTGCGACTGGGCGCGGTAGAAAGCGGCGGCGACCTCTTCGAACGCCGTGGTCCGCGGATCGAGCCAGTCGGGTCGTTTGAAGGCGCCCCAGGTGCCCTGGGGCACGACCGCCGCGTCACCGCCGTTCTTCGCCACGAACTCGTCGGGCACGGTGCCGAAGTAGCCGGGCAGCACCGGGGTCATGCCCAGTTCCCGGACGCGGTCGGTGATCCTCGCGGCGAGGTCGGCGCGCTTCTCGATGAGCCGCCGGGACACCGGGCCGCCGAAGCCCGACATGTTCTGCAGCAGCCACCACGGCTGATGGGCCGGCGCCGGTATCCACGCCCGCAACTCCGCGTCGGAGTAACCGAAGTGACGGAAGGTGTCGTAGTAGACGGCGTCACCGCCGGTGTAGACGAGGACCTCGTTGATGCCGTGCAGGGCGAGGACGTCCAGTTCCCGTTCCCAGGCGTCCCAGTCTCGGTAGGGGCCGGTGTAGCCGTCGTTGGTGTCGTTGAGGGCGAACCGGTGCGGAACATTCGCCGATCCGGCGATCTCCCCGCCGGGGGCGGGCAACAGCCTGGGGAGGTCGAGCTGTTCGCCGTTCCAGGAGATGTCGGCCTTCGCCACCCGAGCGAGATACGTGTTGAGGCCGGTGAGCAGCACCGCCGGGCTGGTGCCCTCCACGGTGATCGCCCCGGCCCGGCCGGTGACCCGGAACCGGTCGGCACCGCCGGCGGCCAGTGCGCGCAGCGTGACCTGCCGGTGGTGATCGGGCAGCAGCCGCCGCAGCGCGACCGACGCGGGGGTCGTGTCGAACGGCTTCCCGGCCCTGCCCGCGGCCCCCGGGGCCGCGTGGGCGCCCTGTGGCGCGGACAGCAGCACCACACCGCCGAACGCGGCGGCTCCCGTCAGCAGACGTCTGCGGCTGAGGGGTTGATTGCCTGTCATGAACGTCCTCTCAAGACTTTCCGGATCCTCCGAGGCGCGGGGCGGCCTGCCGGCACCGCGGCTCGGATCAGGCGACGGTCATCGCGAAGATGTGCAGGGCGGGGACGCCGCTCATCAGGCCGTCGCTGACCTTCGGCAGGACGACGGAGCGCACTTCCCTGTCCTGCAGATCGACGCCGAAGGTGAAGAGGCTGACGGGGTTGTCGTCCCGGCCCGAAGGAGTGTTGCGGTACGGCAGCACCACCGCGGCGGAGGGGTGCGCCCCGTACCAGTCGGGGACGTCGACGGAGAAGTCCTGCTCCGTGCCGTCCGCGTACACGACTTTCCCGGGGCCCTTGCCCGCACCCCAGGTGCTGGTGCCGAGGAAGGCCAGCCGCCCGCCCGTGCCGGACAGCCGTACGGTCTGGCCGGAGGACACCACGTTGTCCTTGCTCCCGGGAGTTCCCGGCTCGGTGTCCGGCCAGGTGAAGGCGATCCCGCCGTAGGTGACCGAGGCCCCCGGGGTCAGTCCGGCCGACGCGAGCGCCTCGGCGGAGAGGCTGGAGCGCGAGCCGTCGATGTCGGCCGTGGTGGTGGCGTTGTCCAAGGAGATGCCGGTGTTGTCGAAGGCACCGGCCGGCGACCGGTACGGCAGTCTCAGCACCGAGGTCGCGCGGGTGCAGTCGGACCCGTCCCCGTGCACGTCGAACAGCGCGTGCGCGATGAACGGGACCACACCCTCGGCGTCGTCGGGAAGCCGGGTCTTCCAGGTACGGGTCACCGACCTGCCGGGCGCCACCTTGCCGAGGGTGGACGCCTGGCTGTCGGTGCCGTTCACGGAGAGGTACAACACCGTGCCGCGCAGCGCGATCCGCGTGGTGTTGGTGAGCTGGGCCGTGAGCGCCACCGCCTGACCGGGCTCGGGGGCGGCCGGCTCCAGGGCGATCGAGACGGGCGGCGTGAGGAAGTCCTCATCGGGGCGGTGGGGACTCATGCTTCCTCCACGGTGAAACGGTCGAAGACCGCGCGGACGGTCGTACCGGGATAGTTGGTGTTGACCGCGCCGGCGACCACCCCGGCGTCCAGGGCCCCGCTCGCCGAGGGCACGGTCACCCTCGCGACCTCGGTCCAGGACAGCAGGTTGGTGGTGCTGTACGCCGTGTACGTGGTGCCGGAGCGGACCAGCCGCAGCCAGGACGGATGAGCCGAACCTCCGCCGCCGGCCCAGGTGTCGAGCTTTCCGTCGCCGTCGCTGTCGGTCATGAACTCCAGGCCGAACCGCAGCGACATGGTCAGCACGGCGTAACCGCCCTTCTCGGGCGCGGTCAGATCATTGGCGACGGCGATGCCGTACTTCGCGGAGGGGTTGTCGCTGCCGGTGAGGCTGACCGCCTTGACCTGCACCACACTCGACTCGGCGGCGGAGCCGGGGAGATGGATGACCCCTTTCTCGTCGGTGCCGCCGGACAGGTCGCGGCCGCCCGCCCAGATCACCAACTGACTGCCGTACTGGCCGAACCTGGCGTCGTCGGCGGTGGCAAACGTCCGGAAAGGGGCCCGCACCTCATTGGGCTCGTAGGGCACCGTGAACGTCTTCGAGGACCGGGCGCAGTCGGCGCTGCGCCCGTCGACGTCGAAGACCGCGTGCGCGGTGAACGCCACCTCCCCGGCCACATCGGCCGGCATCGCCGTCTCCCAGCGCCGGGTGATCCGCGCGCCGCGCCGCAGGTCGCCGAGCGGGATGGTCCTCGCCGCCGTGGTGGCGCCGGGATCGATCAGATGGAGCACGGTGTTGCTGAGCGGGAAGGGACAGTCGTTGGTGAGGACCGCCGTTGCGGTCACCGTGTCGCCGGCGGCGGGCTCGGCCGGCTCCGTGGTGACGGTGAGCATGGGCCCCAGGGTGTCGAACCGGGTTCCGGTACGGGTTCCGGTACGGGTTCCGGTACGGGTCTCGGCATGGTTTCCGTTGCGGGTTCCCACGCGGCTCACCGGTCCCAGTCGACGGTGAAGACGTTGGCGATGCCGCTGGGAAGGGACGACGGGACGGCGATGTGGATCTTCCCGTCACGGCGGGTCCACCGCAGAGCGCCGCTCCTGCCGAGCAGCCGGATCCGTGAAGTGGCGCTGACGGGGATGTCTCCGGGCACCGACAGGGTGCCGCTGGGCGCACCCAGCACGATGATGTTGAACTTGCCCGGGGAGACGGTGTAGCGGATACCGAGCGGGCTTCCCTCCTCCTCCGCCCGCACCCAGGGCGTCGACCCGTAGATCGCGGGGCCGTTGACCTTGAGCCAGGCACCGATGTCCCGCAGCCGCTCCTGCATGATGCCGGGGATCGTGCCGTCCGGCTTGGGGCCGATGTTGAGCAGCAGGTTGCCGTTCTTGCTGACCACGTCGGCGAGCAGTCGGATCAGGAACTCGGAGGTCTTGTAGTCCTCGTCCGGCTCGTGCTTGTTGTAACCCCAGGAGTAGCCCATGGTCATGCAGCACTCCCACTTCTGCGGGTCCATCGTGGGGTTGGTGCGCTGCTCGTACGTCGCGAAGTCGAGGTGGCTGTCGAACCGGTCGTTGATCACCACACCCTTGGGGTGCTTACGGTTCTTGGCCTGGTTGTAGTAGTGGGCCAGCGGTTCCTCGCTGCGCCACGGCGGGTTGCCGGTGGGCCGGAACCACTGTCCGTCCGCCCACAGCAGTTCAGGGTCGTAGCGGTCGATGATCTCGTAGAGCTGCTTGAGCTCGTAGTCGCCGACGTAGTCCTGGACCGGCTTGTAGCCGGTCATCGGGATTTCCTCGTCGGTGTAGAAGTTGCGCATCGGCCGGCCCATCGCCGGGTTGAAGTACTCGCCGAGCGAGTAGTACAGGCCGGGCCGCACGGTGCCGCGCCTGCGGGCCGCGGTCATCAACTCGCCGACGAGGTCACGCTTCGGGCCGTACGCGACGGAATGACGGTCCGTCACCTTGCTCGGATACAGGGCGAATCCGTCGTGGTGCTTGCTGGTCAGCGCGAAGTACTCGGCGCCCGCCTGCTCGAACAGCCTCACCCAGGCGTCGGGATCGTACTTCTCGGCCTTGAACTGCGGGATGAAGTCGTCGTAGACGAAGTCCTGGCCGTAGGTGTCGCGGTGGTACCGCCATTCCGCGGTGTCCTTGTAGCTCTGGTACCAGAGGTACCACTCGGAGGCTATGCGCGGCCCGGAGCCGGCGGGCACCGAGTAGACGCCCCAGTGGACGAAGATGCCGAACTTGGCGTCCTTGTACCAGCGCGGCACCGGGTGGGTGTCCAGGGACGCCTTGGTGGGCTGGTAGTCGGGAATGCCGGTGCCGTTGCCGGTCAGCGCCGTGCCGGTGAGGGCCTGGGCGGTCCCGGGCGGGGCGAGGAGCACGGTGCCACCGACGGCCGCCGCCGTGGTCATGAAGTGCCTGCGACTGACTGCCATTTCAGTACCTCTCACTGGGTGGCGGAGAAGGAATCGAACACAGCGGTGGTGATCTGGCCGGGGTAGTTGAGGTTGACGGCACTGGCGACCATCCCCACGTCCCCGTCCCCGTCGCCGCTCGCGGACGGCACGGTGGCGGCGGCGATCTGCTGCCAGGCCGTGCCGTCGGCACTGGCGTAGGCCGTGTACGTGGCGCCGTCGCGGACGAGCCTCAGCCAGGCGGGGTGGTAGGAGGAGCCGCCGCCGGCCCAGGTGTCCAGGCGGCCGTCGCCGTCGCTGTCGGTCAGGAACTCCAGGCCGTACCGCGCGGACATGGTCAGCACGGCGTAGCCGCCCTTCTCCGGCGCGGTCAGGTCGTTGGCGACGGCGATCCCGGCCTTGGCGGAGGGCCCGCTGCCGGTTTGTCCGACGACGCGGGCCGTCACGGAGCCCGTGGCGGACGCGGCCCCCGGCAGATAGATGGCCGCCTTCTCGTCCTTCCAGCCGGACAGGTCCTGGCCGCCGGCCCAGATGGCGAACTGGTCGCCGTTCTGTGCGTACTGGGCTTCGTCGGTGGTGGCCGTCGTCAGGTACGGCGCCTTCACTCCGGAGGGGACGGGGGTGACCGTGGCGTCCACCTCGTCGGTGTCGAACCGAGGTCGGCCGCCCTGGCGGTAGGAGCTGCGGACCCCGAGCGGACGGGTGCCCCACTCGGCGTCGGACGCGGGGGTGACGGTCCAGGTGGTGGTGGCGCTTTCACCGGGGGCGAGGGTGCGGATGCGTGCGCCGCCCGCCGGTTCGGCCGACCAGCCGGCCGGGAGATCCAGCCGGGTACGGACGTCGGTGGCCGGCGAGCGACCGTCGTTGGTCAGGGTCGCCGTGATCTTCGTACCCTGGCCGCCGGCCCCCAGACTCGGCCGGTAGGGGGTGAGGCGGACACGGGTCGAGGGGCAGTCGCGCGCCACGCGCAGGCCGGGGAGGTCGATGGCGTCGGCGAACGCCTTCATCCCGGTGTCGTTGGGATGCAGATGGTCACCGGAGTCGAACGCGGCGGCGTAGCGGGTGGGATCGTCCGGGTCGCGCACCGCCCGGTCGAAGTCGGCGTACCCGTCGAAGACCCCGCCGGAGTCGCGGACGAACGCGTTGACCTTCTGCCGGTCGGCCTCCTTGGCCTCGGTCCACCAGTCGCCCCAGCCCCGGTAGGGGACGACGGTCGCGCCGATCAACCGCAGACCGCGGGCGTGCACGCGCCGGGCGATCTCCTTCATGCCGTCGATCACCTGGTCGCCGGTGGCACCGCCCCAGCTGAGGTCGTTGACGCCTTCGAACAGGATCACCGTCCGGGCATGGGGCTGCGACAGCACATCGCGCTCCAGCCGGTCCAGCGCCGACGGGTTGCCGTCCGTCCCGGCCGTGATCCGGTTGCCGCTGATGCCCTCGTTCAGCACTCCGGCGGTGGTGGAGCAGCCGGACAGCCGGGCCGCCAGGTAGTCGGGCCAGCGCCGGTTGGCGTTGGCCGTGGAGGACGCCCCGTCGGTGATGGAGTCACCGAGGGCCACCACGGCGCCCGCCGCGTCACCGCCCTGTACGTCGACGCCGGTCAGGAACGGGAAGGCGGAGTCGGTCCTGGTGAAGGCGTCCCCGTCGGCGTCCGAGGTGTGGTCGCCGCCGCCGTCGGCCGTCCAGTAGACAGTCTGGAGGCCCATCCAGTGCTGGCTGATGTGAGTGAGCCGGCCGGGGAAGTACAGGCTGACGACCAGGTCGCCGCGGGCCGGCATGCGGACCCGGACGGCATCGCTCACCGCCTGCTCCCCTGCGGCGATCGTCACCTCGTCCTTGCCGCCGAACCGCACCTCGTACGGTTTCGTGACGGCGGAGCCGCCGTCACCGCGCCCCACGGTCGCGTGCCCGATCGTCAGCGGCTCGGCGGTGAAGTCGTTGGTCAGCCGGATGCGCACGCTCGACCCGCCCGCGCTCACCCGCACCGGTATCCGAACGGTCACCTCCGAGGTGCCGGGGTCGTACGAGGCGTGCTGCGCCGTCGCCCAAGTCCCCGTCCACTGCCGGTGTTCGGTCTCGGCGGCGGCCGGCGCTCCCGGAAGCAGGGCGGCCAAGGTGGCCGCCACGGCCGCGGTCAGGGCCGCCAATCTTCGGCGTCCACGCAGATGTCCACAGAGATGTCCGAACACGGGTCCTCCTCAGGAACAGCCGCGGCCGAGGCCGAGCGCGGTCAGGTCGATGGAGTCGGCGAAGGCCTTCATCCCGGCGTCGTTGGGATGCAGATGGTCACCGGAGTCGAACGCCGCGCCGAGCCGCCGCGGGTCCGCCGGGTCCCGTACCGCCTGGTCGAAGTCCGCGTAGCCGTCGAAGACACCGCCGGAGTCCCGGACGAACGCGTTGACCTGCTGCCGCCGGGCCTCCGTCTCCTCGCTCCAGCCGCCCCAGGTGAAGTCCTTGTACGGCGTGATCGTGGCGGCGACGACCCGCATCCCGCGCCGGTGCGCCCGGTCGGCGATCTCCGTCATCCCGGCGATGATCTGCGCGGCACTCGCCCCGCCGAGATCGTTGATGCCCTCGAAGAGGATCAGGGTCCTGGCCCCCGGCTGGGAGAGCACGTCCCGTTCGAGGCGGTCCAGGGCCGAAGGGTTGGTCGCGGTCCCGGCGGTGATCCGGTTGCTGGTGATGCCCGCGTTGAGCACGCCGGCGCCGGGCCGGCAGGCGTTGAGGCGGGCGGACAGCAGGTCGGGCCAGCGCTGGTTGGTGTCGGGCGTCGAGAAGGACCCGTCGGTGATCGAGTCGCCGAGCGCCACCACCGACCGGGCCCTCGGCGCGGTCACATCGACGCCGCTGAGGAAGGGCCAGCTGGTGGTGGTCCAGGTGAAGGCGTCACCGGCGGTGTCGGCCGTATGGTCGCCCGCGCCGTAGTCCGTCCAGTACACGGTCTGCTGCGCCCACCAGTGATCGGTGATGTGCGTGACCTGGCCGGGCAGATGGAGGCTGACCACGAGATCGGCCAGGGCCGGCACGGCGAGTTCAACCGGATCGCTGACAGCCTGGCCACCCGCTGGGACGGTGACCGCGCGCTTCCCGCCGAACCGCAGGTCGTACGGGCGCGCCACGGCGGAGCCACCGTCGCGCAGCCCCACGGTCGCGTGCCCGATCGTCACCGGCTCGGTGGCGTAGGCGTTGGTCAGCCGAATCCGTACCCGGGAGCCGCCGACGCTGGTGTGCACCGGCATCCGTACCGTCACCTCGGACATGCCCGATACCTCGAAGTGCTCGCTCGGAGCTGTCGCCCATGTTCCGGTCCAGCCGCCTCGACCTGCCTGTGCACGTGCCTGCTGACCGGCTCCGGCGGGTACCACCGGTCCCGCCACAACGGCGACGAGCGCCAGCACCAGCGCCACGAGCCCCCTCCCGGCGGGCATCAGGCGCCAACGCCCGTACAGGTCAGCTTGGCGTCCGCCCAGTCGGCGTGATCGCTGGAGACATCGCCGTCCCCGTCGACCTCGAGGTCGAGCCAGCGGGCGCCGGAGACGTCGACGTCGATGGCGGTGCCGGCGTCGGAGCCGGACACCACCGGGCTGTCGGCGAGCATGCGGCCGTCGGCGACCACCTGGAAGGAGACGCTGCCGCCGTCACCGACCTCGTCGTCCAGCCCGATGACGGCGGTGAACCCGGTGCAGCCGCCGCCGAGATAGACCCTGACCCGGCTGTTCGCGTGGACGCCGAGGCCCTTGTCGTAGGTGGTGCCGTCGATCGTGATGGTCCGTCCGTCACCCGTCGCGGCCTCGCCGTTGGACGCGTCCTTCTCTACGGGGCCCCAGCCGTTGACCGCCTTGACCAGGGTCAGGTCGCTGACGTACGCGTCCTCGGAGAGTCCCGGCGGCGGCACCTGCACGGCCCGTTCGCCGGTGACGCTCTTCGGCCGACCAGTCTGTTCGAGTCCGGCGGTCGCGGACAGCACGGCGTAGTGAACCGGGTCGGCGGGTGGGGTCACGGTGTAGACCGCGGTCACCGACGTGCCGGGCCGGACCCGGTCGAAGCCGGTGGCGCCGTCGGTGGTCGCGGTCCAGCCGTCCGGGACGGTCAGGGACAGCTCGACGTCGCGGGCGGTGGGGGCGTCCTTCGGCACGGCGAGCGTGACGGGGACCTTGGTGGCGACCGCGGTGCTCAGGAACGGCTCGGCGTCCACGCTGACACGGGCCCTGGCGTCCGGCATGGCATAGGTCTTGGCGTCGTACGAGGGCGCGGACACCGTGTTCACCTTGATCCCGCCGGCCGTCGCGCCGAGGTCGACGAGCTTCGCCGAACCGGGGCCCGCCGCCTTCCCGGTGGACCACACCGCCAGGGCGATGGTGTTGTCGCCCTGCTCGCGCAGGAGGCCCTTGGGGATGACGAAACGTGTCTGGGGTCCGGTGTCGGGCAGGTAGCGGCCGATCAGCCAGCCGTTGACGAAGATCTGGGCGCGGTAGGCCGTGCTGCCGCCCTGGGGCTCCGCCAGGTCCAGCGCGATCGCGTTGTCCTGGCCCTTCGGCAGATCGAGCCTCGCGCGGGTGCGGTACCACCGCACACCGGGTTCCGTGGCCCCGGACCGGGCGGACAGGGTGGTGCGCTTCCAGTCGCCGTCCGGGTAGCCGGGCAGCGACCAGCCGGCCCTTTCCCCGTACAGCCCGCCGTTGTTGTAGGGGCCGCGTGCGGTGTCGACCGGGTTCTCGCCGCCGCGGCTGCCCTGGATCTTCCAGGTGACGGTGGAGGCCCCGCCGATCACCTCGGCGCCGAGGAGTCCGCGCGGTTCCTTGGAGTAGTCGTGGCCCCATTCCTCGTTGTGGCCCGCGTTCTCGGCCAGGACGGCGAGCACGTTGTCGCCGCTGTCCCTGCTGTCGCCGCTGTCCTTTAGCGTGCCAGCCGGGATGTCGAAGGTGTGCGCGCCGTCGCCGGAACTGCCCAGGTAGCGGCCGTTGAGCCAGACCGAGTACTGGCCGGTCGGGCCGGTGTTGGCGTTCAGCGCGAGCGCGGTCGCCGCACCGGTGGTCCTGAACCGGCCCCGGTACCAGACGTTGCCGTGGTGGTAGCCGTACTCGTCCATCGCCAGCACCGGCAGCGAGCCCTTGAGTTCGGCGTGGTGGGCGGTGAGGCGGGCGGCCGTGGTCCAGGTGGAGTCGTCGAAGTCCGGGGCGGTCTCCGGGGCTTCCTCCTTGTACTTCCACGTCGTCAGCTCGGGCAGCCGGACCGTGCGCGGCGCCTCGGTGACGGTGACCTTGCGGCCGTTCCAGGTCACCTTCCTTGCGTCGGCGATGACCTCGGTCTTCGCCGCCCTGGTGGAGTCACCGGTCAGCTTGAGGGTGCCGTCCGCGATCTCGGCCGTACGGACCAAGGACGGGCCGCGTACCAGAACCGGGCCGTCGGCAGTGTCCTGCCGCCACCAGTGGGCGGTCTCGGCGTCGTCGGCGATCAGCAGTTCGAGGCCGTTCACCAGCACCCGGGCCAGGCCCTTGTGGGTGTAGTTCAGCCGCAGATCGCCGCGCTCGGCGTCCCAGGTGGTGGTGACGTCGCCGTCGAGCACCTTCACCTCGGGCCGCTTCGCGTACCGCAGCACGGTCTCGCCGGTCTCGCCCGCACGCCCGTACAGCAGGGCCACCTCACGGTCGCCGATCGTGGCGTGCGTCATGATCTCCGAAGTGGAGTAGACGAGCCGCTGGTCGCCCAGGTCGTAGCCGGCGACGAGGAGTTTGGCGTCCCGGCCGTCGACGGTGATCGTGCCCTGCCGCGGCACGCGCGGATAGTCACCGTCGGCACCCGACAGGGACAGCGTCGTCTCGTCCCTGTCCTTCACCCGGGTGTCGGCGTGGCGGACGGTGAAGAACTGGGTGCCGTCGTCGGGGTTGACGCGCCGGTCGATGCGCAGCGCCTCGTCGGACGGTGCGGGCGCCTCGGCCTTGTCGGTCCGCGCCAGCGAGCCGACCGAGTTCACGAAGTAGCCGAGGCGTTTGAACTCCTGGTACTTCTCGGTGAGTTGACGGGACTCGTTGATCGGTGCCCCGTAGTCGTACGACGTGTAGACCGCGTTCGGGTCGGCGAGCCAGCCCCAGTTGGTGCCGCCGTACGTCATGTAGAAGGACTGACCGCTGACCCCGGCGGCGATGTTCATCTTGGAGAACACCCGCGTGAAGTCGGTGCCGGTGAGCTTCGCGCAGTCCTGGTAGCCGGTGCCGCCCCACGGGTCGAAGGCGCCGCCCTGGGCCTCCGGGATGATCAGCGGCGACTCGGGCTTCCACTCGTTGACGTAGGAATAGTCCGGCAGGTTCTTCCAGGCATCGGGGTCCTTGCAGTCGAAGCCCTGCGGGTAGGCGTCGAACCCGTAGATGTCGGGGGCGCCCTTGCCGCTCACCCAGTTCTGGTTGGCGCCGCCGTCGTTGACGAAGGTCGGCACGTCGATGCCGTCCTGCTTCGCCCAGTCGATGAGCGTCTGCATGTAGTCGGCGTCCTCACGGCCGCCCTGGTACTCGTTCTCGACCTGATAGAGGATCACATTGCCGGTGCCACGCGTGAGTTGGTGCCGCGCGATGATCGGGTTGATCCGGCTCATCCACTCCCGGGCCGCCTCCGTGTACTCGGGCTCGGAGGTGCGGTTCACACCCGGCTGCGTCTTGCGCCAGGCGGGCATGCCGCCGCCGGAGACCTCGGCGTTGATGTACGGGCCGGGCCGTGCGATGACGTACAGTCCCGCGCGCTCGGCCTCGTCGAGCAGCCGCTCCACGTCACGGATGCCGGTGAAGTCGTAACTGCCCGGCTTGGCGGAGTGGTAGCCCCAGTCGAAGTAGAGCGAGACCGCGTTGAATCCGCCCGCCTTGATCTTCTGCAGTACGTCACGCCAGGCGTCGGCGCTGGGCAGCCGGAAGTAGTGGAACTCGGCGCCCCAGATGTACAGGGGTTTGTCGTCGACGCGCACGGCGTACTGGTCGTAGGTGACCGTGTGCTGTTTCCCCGCCACGGGCTCCGCCACGGGCACCGTACGGGGCGGAGGCACGGCCGCTGTGGCGGCCGGAGCGGTCAGGGGCATGACAGCCAGCACCGCGGCGAGCAGCAGGGACCTCACGCGCCCTCTCATGACGTCAGCCCCTTCACCACGGCCGCCCGCGCGGTCTCGATGTCGGTCACGTTCTTCGTACGGCCGTCCAGATCCCGGGTGGCCTTGGCGAGGGCCTCGGTGAGAGCGGCGCCGTCACCGCCGTCCTTCGCGCGGAGCTGGGCGATGAGCTCGAAGTCCTCGATGCCCTCCTTGAGTTGCTCCCACCGGATGCTGGACATCGGCCCGTTCCTCCCCGGGTAGACCAGGTACTCGTCGCCCTGGGTGAAGATGTGCACGGGCTTGGTGAAGGGGTCGCTGGTCCAGCTGTTGTACGACCAGCGCAGGAACCCGTCGAGGTCGCGCTGCGCGGAGATCCACGGCAGCATCCGCGACTCGACGGCGGGGGAGTACGACAGCGTGTTGGGGTGAGCCGGAGAGCCGTACACGTAGAACGTGGTCGTCTTGCCGGCCGCCCGCCGCTCAGCCACCTTCTCCTTCGTCATCGCGTCGATGCCGCCCCAGTCCACGGACAGGTTCGACGCGACGCCCTCCGTGCTGATCGACCCGGCGACGGAGATACGGTCGTCGAAGACGGGCGCCACCTCGTGGACGAAGTCCCTGACCACCGTCATGGTGCTGATCGGCCGCTCGTCGAAGGACAGCCAGGTCTCCTCCAGCCAGTCCTTCTTCCGCAGATGGGCCTCGAAGGCGGGCAGAAACGCGCCCCACGCCTCCCGCCAGCGGTCCCCGCCCAGCTCGACGTTCTCGTAGACGGTCTTCCCGGTGCGGGTGTCGGTGTAGGTGAGGTGTTCCTGGTCCTGGAACGCCAGCATCGAGAAGGCGCCGATGCCGGGGCCGAGCCCGGCCTTCCTGGCGGTCTCGACGTACGTGTCCCAGCGGCCGAAGTCGAAGGCGAACCTGGTCCCGTTCCAGGTCCAGCCGACCATGCTGGAGTACGGGGTCGCGGTCTGCGACTGACGGGTGCCGAGGGACCACTGGTGGTGCCAGGGGTTGTCGACGATCGTCGTGTTGATGACCTTCTGTCCGCGCGACGCCAGATCACGGTTGTACGCCTCGATGAGCTTCCAGTGCTCCTTCGACCACAGCCTGACCTTGTGGCCCTGTGCGATGGTCTCCGGCTGCGCCCACACGTCGAGGAAGAAGCGGTAGTCGGCGGGGGCAGTCACGGTGGCGTCCGCGACGTCGATGGTGAGCGGGTACGTGGCCTGCGTGTCGTCGTCGACGTCGACGACGACCGTGCCCTTGTACGTGCCCGGCCTGGCGTCCTTCGGGATGCGGAAGGTGAACCAGAGCGGCTGGGCGGCGTACGCGGGCACGTCGACCGAGCCGCGTTCCTCCAGGGGGTCGCCGACGACGTCCGGGTTGCGGTCGCCGGAGACCTCCCTGGGGGAGCTGACCTGGTCGATGGTGGCCGACCAGTCGACCTCGCTCTTGGAGCGCTGCACGGGGACGTACTTCACGAACCGCACCTGGGTACGGGCGCCGTCGAGTATCGCGCCGCCCGGCCCGGTCAGGTCGCCGACCTTCGCCTTGACGTCGTCGAGGTCCTTGCCGGAGGCGATGGCGAGCTGTGCGGAGACCTGCTCGCCGCGTACGGCGTTCAGGGCCAGCTCCTTGGTGTCCTTGCCTTCGATGGCGGTCATCGGATAGCGCGGGACGCGCACCTCGGCCGAGCTCGCGAAGGCTCCCGTGGGCACCCAGGTGATGGTGTCCCTGGTGCCCATGGCGTCGGCGACCTTCACGGTCAGCCAGGTGGTGGTGGGTCCCCCGGAGTCGTCGTCGCCGGCCGCGATGACGGTGCTGGTGGTCGCGACGAGGGCGCCGGCGAGGAAGGCGGCGATGAGAGAGGGCGCGCGTGCTGGCCGTGGCATGGGTGAACCCCTATCGTCAAAAGGGTCGTCGGGTGCTGCCGAAGCTGTCGGGGCGTCACCGAAGCCGGCGGGACGCTTCTGAAGCTGTCGGGTGCTTCCGGGCGGCGATGGCCGGGAGCGTCAGGACGCTGTGACCGAGAAGCCGTCGAAGACGGCCTGGACCCGTTCGCCGGGGTAGTTGAGATTGACGGCGGAGGCGACCACCCCCGCGTCCCCGGTGCCGGAGGCCGAGGTGACCGTGGCCGAGCCGACCGTCGACCAGGTGGTGCCGTCCTTGCTCGCGTACGCGGTGTAGGTCGTGCCGTCGCGCACCAGCCTGAGGTGGGCCGGATGGTAGCTCTGGCCGCCGCCCGCCCAGGTGTCGAGCTTTCCGTCGCCGTCGCTGTCGGTCAGGAACTCCAGGCCGTACTTGTCCGTCATGACGAGCACGGCATAGCCGCCCTTCTCCGGCGCGGACAGGTCGTTGGCGACGGCGATGCCGGCTTTGCCGAGGGGGCTGACGGAGTCCTGCGAGACGATCCGCGCCCGCACGGTGGCCTTGTCACCGAACACCCCGCTCTCGTAGACGGCGGCCTTCTCGTCCTTCCAGCCCGACAGGTCCTGGCCGCCCGCCCAGATGGCGAACTGGTCACCGGCCTGGGCGAACTGGGCGTCATCGGTGGTATCGGCGGTGCGGTACGGCGCGGACACCGTGCCCGGCTTCGGCTTCACCTTCACCGGGAGGCGGTCGGAGACCTTCCTACTGCCGTCGTAGGTCACCGTTCCGGTGAGGCTGTGGCTGCCCCAGCGGGCGTCGGCGGGCGGGGTGACGGTCCACCGGGTGGTGAGCGTGGCGCCGGCGGCGAGTGACCTCGCGGTCGCGGCAGTGGTGGCCTCGGCACGCCAGCCGTCGGGCACCTCCAGCGTGGCCGTGACCCGCTTCAGTGACCGCGAGCCCCAGTTGGTGGCCGTCGTGGTCATCTCGAAGGCCTCGCCGGAGCCGGTCTCCGGCGCGTCGGGGGCGAGCAGCACGGAGGCGGCGGGAGCGTCGTCGCTCCGCAGGGCACGCAGGGCCTTGTCCGCGCCCTTCGCCTTGAGGTTGACGAAGGCGGGGGTGACGCCCAGGGGAGCGCCGTAGCCCTTCAGGTCCTTCGGACCGCGGATCACCGTCCCCTGGTTGACGTCGTACCAGACGCCCGGCGGCAGGTGTACGGTCCGCGTCGCCCTGTCGGCGACCTGCGGCGCGGCGAGGACGGCGGGGCCGAGCATCCACTCGTCGGAGACGGTGTAACTCGCCTTGTCCTTCGGGAAGTCGAAGAACAGCGGCCGCACGATCGGGTCACCGGTCTTCAGCGTCTGCTGGACCTGGTCCCAGATGTAGGGCGCGAGACGTTCGTGGCGTTCGATCGCCGCCCGGTAGAGGTCGATGGTCTCCTGGTCGTAGTCGACCCTCTGGCCGGTCGTCACGTCGATGGTGTCGACGGGTGATGTGGAGGAGTACATCACCGGCATCAGCGAAGCCACCTGAGCCGAGCGGATCAACACGTCCTTCTCGGGCGCGGGTTGGCCGCCGGAGCCGCCGATCATGTCGGTGGCGACGAAGGGATAGCCGATCGTGGAGATCGCGAGGTTCTGGGTGACCGAGGCGCGGACCGAGTCCCAGCCGGTGCCCTTGTCGACCTGCCGGGTGACGAACCCGGCCTCGTGGGCCGTGGAGTCCCAGTGCACGCGGATGCCGACGCCCTGCAGGTCGAACTCGTCGGCGAGTTCGGTGCCGAGCCGCTGGTAGTCGGTCGGCTTGTACCCGTCGCGCGGGGCGCACTTCTCGTCGAAGAAGCGGGTGTCGAACTTCAGACCGTCGATGTCGTAGTCGCTCATCAGGGTCTTGATGCGGCCGGTGTACCAGGCCCTGGCTTCCGGGTTGGCGAGGTCGATGATGCCCGCGGTGCCGTTCCACCATGTCACCGTGCACGGCTTGGCGGTGTCGGCGGCGTCCTTGAGCAAGTACCCCTTGTCGACGGCGAACCCGTAGTTGTCGGAGTCGAGGTTGATCCACAGGGTCGTCCAGAGCCCGAAGTCGAAGCCGAGGTCGTGGATCTTCTTCGACATGGCCTTCGGGTCGGGGTAGGCCTTGGCGTCGAAGGTGAGATTGCCGTAGTTCGACTCCCACTTGTCGTCGAGCTGGAGGGCGTGCCCTTCGAGCCCGTCGTCCTTCAAGTCGGTGGCGTAGTCCAGGAGTTTCTCCTGGTCGATGTTGGTGTAGAACTGCGCCCAGGAGTTCCAGACCGGCTTGGCGTACTGCTCGTACGTGGCGTCGCTCTTCGCCGGTTTCCCGACGATGCCGACGTAGTCGCGGTAGACCTCCAGCGGTGTCGACTCGACGAAGACGGTGGCTTTGTAGGGGTCGGCGGACCGCACGTCGAAGCGGCCCAGTCCGTCCTTGCCCTCATTGATTGCCACGTCCATGACATGCCCGGTGTCGACGCGGAGCCCGGCCGAGCTGGAGGTGTACCAGAACGGGTCGATCATGTTGTACGAGGCGGGAGAGAAGGTCGGGTGCTCGACCTCGCCGCTGTCCAGCGGCCAGGGCTGGTCGGTGCCGGGGCCGCCCTGCGGGGTCTCGGCCTCGCCGTGCCCGTACCAGTGGCCGGCGGAGGTCAGGTCGTAGGCGAGTCCCAGCCGGTCCGGCTCGGTTCCCTCGACGCTCCAGTCGAGTTGGTAGCGGTCGGCGGCCGGGGTGAGGCGTGCCTCGACGGTGGCCCCGTCCAGCGTGGTGTCGGCGGTCAGGGTCAGGACGCCGTCCTTCCAGCTCCAGCCGGTGACGTCGGTGGCGTGCTGCCATGCGCCGGCGGAGCGGAACCGTAAGGCACCCGTGTCGCCGCCCGCGGTGGCCAGGACGGCAGTGCCGGAGCGGTCGGTGCTGAGGGTGAGATCACCGTCGGTGGATACGTCGACGGTGTAGCCGGGGCTCTTCCTGGTGGCCGGTACGGACAGGGTGAGGGCGTCCGCCGATTCGGTCACTTCCGGCCGGGGAGCCGAATCGGCCCGCGCCGGCTGGGCGAAGGGTTCCGTGGCGGGCGAGGCGAGAGTCAGGGCCAGAGCGGCGGCAAGTGATGCGCCGAGTCTGCGGGGCTGTGCACGCACTGGTGTCCTCCAGCGGACAGGAGCAAGACGTGTCTGATCAGCTATGCAAGATCTTGTGGTTTTCCGAACATGTTCTTGCAGAAAAACTCACCTGTCAACGATGCGGCCCTTGAATCCTGTGTGGCCTCGCTGGCCGATGTTGCGGCTGGTGACAGGCAGGCCCGCTGCCCCACGGCACGAGCCGCGGGGCAGCGAACCGGCTTCGAGGGGCTGTTAATTCGGTGTGAACGGCTTCAGGTGAGAATCACCGATCGGGTGAGATGGCGCGGGCTGTCCGGGTCGAGGCCGCGCGCCGCGCCGAGGGCCGCGGCGAGCCGCTGCACCACGACGAGGTCCGCCACCGGGTCGCGGCCGAAGGCCACCAGCCGGCCGCCGGTACGGGCGATCTCGTCCGGCAGCCCCTCGGGAACGCCGGACAGGTCGCCGAACCACCAGGCCACCCTCCCCGGGCCGGTGATGCTGATCGGCCCGTGCCGGTATTCCATCACCGGGTAGGCCTCCGTCCAGGCGCCCGCCGCCTCGCGCATCTTCAGCGCCGCCTCCTGCGCGACCCCGTGGGCCCAGCCCCTGCCGAGGAACGTGAACTGCTCGGCGCCGAGGAGGTCGTCGGTCAGCGGCTCGGCGAAGGCCGCCTCCCCCTGCGCGGGCAGACGGCTCAGGTCCTCGCCGAGCAGAGCCCGCAGGAACACCAGCTCAGAGGTGGCGAACCGGGTCTGCACGACCGACGTCTCGTCGGCGAACTCCAGGACGCAGGCCGCGTCGGCGAGTTCCATGACGGGGGTCGCCGGATCGGCGGTGACCGCGACGGTGGGCGTCACCCCCCGCAGCCGGCGGAGCACCGCCAATACCTCCGTGGTGGTGCCCGACCGGGTCAGTGCGACCACGCGGTCGTAGCGTCGGCCGACCGGCATCTCGGACGCCGGGAAGGCATCGGTCTCGCCGTGGCCACCGGACTCGCGGAGTACCGCGTACGCCTGGGCCATGAACCACGAAGTGCCGCAGCCGACGACGGCCACACGCTCGCCCGGTCCGGGCAGCTCCGCGACGCCGGCGGCGTCCGGCCGACGCGCGAGCGCGATGGCGCGGCGCCAGCACTCCGGCTGTGTGGCGATCTCGGTCTCTGTCTGGCTCATGCGGGACTCCCGTCTCGGACACACATGGCGTGGGTCGCGCGGTGAAGCGCCGCCCTCTCGTCGGTGCGGGCACCCGAGGGATCCGCCCCGGGTGTGGCCGAGTCGTGATCCGGCGCGCCCTTGACACCATGCGTGGTTGATTGAGCATGATGACGTTTAGTGCTTGATCTTAGCAAGATTCGAGCATAAACAAGCAATAGGCCGCATCACCGCAACTCCACGCTGTACGAAGAGAGGGTGGTACCCGCGTGAACCGGCACCTCGTAGGCACGGCCGCAGGCCTGACTCTGGCCTTGGCGCTCACCGGATGCGGCAAGGGGAGTTCCTCCGGCACCGACGACTCGGACGGCCGGACGATCACCTTCGTGGCCGCGAAGTACGACGACGACACCCAGCCCTTCTGGGAGAACCTGATCGACGACTTCGAGGCCCGCAACCCCGGCTACAAGGTCAACCTGGAAGTCGTCGACTGGGAGCAGATGGACTCCAAGGTCAAGACGTACATCCAGACCAAGCAGCAGCCGGACGTCCTCAACTACAACAAGTTCTCGGACTTCGCCCGCGACGACCTGATCTACAAGGCGGACGAGGCGGTGTCGGCGAAGGTGCTCGACGACTTCCTGCCCCTCTTCGCCGATCAGGCCACGTACGAAGGGGTCCAGTACGGCCTGCCGTTCATCTCCAGCGCGCGGTTGTTCTTCTACAACAAGGAGATCTTCGAGAAGGCGGGTGTCACGGCGCCGCCGAAGAGCTGGGCCGAGGTCGAGGCCGTCGCCAGGAAGATCAAGAAGACCGGGGCGATCCCCCTGGGACTGCCGCTCGGACCGGAGGAGGCCCAGGGCGAGTTCGGCATCTGGTCGATGAACAACGGCGGCGGCTGGGTCGACGACTCCGGGAAGTGGGCCGTCGACCAGCCGGCGAACGTGGAGACCCTGACCTACCTCAGGAAGCTGACCAGGCAAGGGCTGACCCAGCCCAACCCGGAGGCCACCAACCGCAAGGACGTCTTCAACCAGTTCGCGCAAGGCCGGATCGGCATGCTCAACGGCGCCGTCTTCATGCGCAAGGGCTTCATCGACCCCGTCGACAAGGACCTCGACTACGGTGTCGCGCCGCTGCCCAGCAAGGACGGCACCACCCACAACACACTGGGCGTGCAGGACTACCTGGTGGCGTTCAAGAAGGACGGAGGCAAGAACCGGGAGGCGGTCAACAAGTTCCTGGACTTCTTCTACCAGAAGGAGAACGCCTCCAGATTCCTGTCCACCGAGGGCTTCCTCTCGGTGACCAAGTCGGCCGGTGACGCGCTCAGTTCGGACGCCGACTACTACAAGCCGTTCGTCGACGCGCTGTCAGGCGCCAAGTTCGCCCCGGCCGACAACCCGGGCTGGGCGGCCGTCGACGGCGCCGTGAAACAGCAGATAGGCACCGCCGTGGCCGACGGCGATCCCCAGGAGGTCCTGGAGAAGATCCAGAAGACCGCGCAGAAGGCCGGCTGACGCATGGCCGTCCACGACATCTCCGTACGCGCCTTGGGGGACCGACGGGAGCAGGCCCCGGAGGGGGCGGTGCCGCCCGGTGGCCCCGGCCGGAAACGGCGGCGCGGCCTCCGGTCCCTCGAACCACTGCTGTGGCTCGGCCCCGCCGTCGTCCTCATCCTGGCCATGGTGGTCTGGCCCGTCGTCGAAATGGTCCGCACCTCCCTGACCCGCATCAGCTCCACAGGACTGTCCCTCGGCTCCGCGGGCCTCGACAACTACGCCGACCTGTTCGGCGAGGAGGAACTGCCGGGCGTCCTGCTGCGCACACTGGTCTGGGTCGTCGGCGTCGTCGCGGTCACCCTCTTACTGTCCCTGGGCATCGCCCAGTTGCTCAACGCACGCTTCCCCGGGCAACGGCTGGTCCGCTGGGCGCTCATCGTCCCCTGGGCGGCGTCCGTACTGATGACCGCGCTCATCTGGCGCTGGATGCTCAACAACTTCTACGGCGTCGTCAACCGCGTCCTGATGGACGTGGGTCTCCTCGACGAGCCGGTGAACTGGCTGGCCGACCCCGTCCTGGGATTCGCGGCGATGATGGCCGTGGCGGTGTTCGTCTCCCTGCCGTTCACCGCGTTCGTCATACTCTCCGGACTCCAGACCGTCCCCGCGGAGGTCTACGAGGCGGCCCGGATGGACGGCGCCGGCCCGGTGAGGACGTACCTCCTGGTCACCCTGCCGCTGCTGCGGCCCTCGCTGATGGTGGCCGCGATCATCAACATCATCAACGTGTTCAACTCGTTCCCGATCATCTGGTCGATGACGCGCGGCGGCCCCGGCTTCGCCACCGACACGACGACGACCTTCATGTACAAGCTCGCCTTCGACAACCAGGCCGTCGGCGAGTCCGCCGCGATGGCCGTCGTGAACTTCGCACTGATCCTCGTCGTGGTGCTGGCGTATCTCCGGGTCGTGCGGTGGCGGGAGGAGATCCGATGAGACCGCGCGCCACATATGTAGGGACCGGACCCCACGCCGCACGCACGATACGCACCGCGCTGCTCGCCGGGGCCGGAGGGGTTCTCGTCCTGGTGTTCCTCTCCCCGTACCTTCAGATGCTGCTGACGGCGCTGAAACCGACGCCGGAACTCATGCACTCCCCGCCCTCGTACCTGCCGTCCGAATGGCGGTGGTCCAACTTCACCGACGTCATGTCGCTCGACGATCCGCCGGTCGCCGGCTCGCTGGGCTTCTCGCTGTACGTGGCCGGGATGTCCACGCTGCTCGCGCTGGTCGTCGGACTGCCGGCCGCGTACTACACCGCGCGGCACCGCTTCAGAGGCCGCGGCGCGTTCCTGCTGCTGGTCCTGGTCACCCAGATGTTCGCGCCCACCGCGCTGCTGGTCGGCATCTACCGGGAGATGGTCAGCCTCGACCTGACCGACACCGGCGAGGCGCTGATCCTCGTCAACGCGGCGTTCAATCTGCCGTTCTGCGTCTGGATTCTCAACGCCTACTTCGCGAGCGTCCCCAGGGAGTTGGAGGAGGCGGCGTACCTGGACGGGGTCGGCCGGCTGGGGGCGCTGACCCGGATCACCCTGCCGCTGGCCATGCCCGGCGTGGTGACGGCGGTGGTGTACACCTTCATCGCCGCGTGGAACGAGTACGTCGTCGCCCTCACCATCACGTCCTCGGGGGACCGCACGACGCTGACCAAGGCCATCCCCGGATTCGTCACCGCGTACCAGGAGCAGTGGCAGTACCTCTTCGCCTCCTCGCTGATCGCCATCGTCCCGGTCGTGGTGCTGTTCGTCTTCGTGGAACGCCATCTGATCAGCGGCCTGACGGCCGGCGGTGTCAAGGCGTGAAGCGATGAGACCGGCCGACGACGCCACCGCTACCGCCGCCCACGCTGCCGACCTCGGCCGGCAGAACGTTCCGTCGCGCGAGCCGGCATCCGGCAGGCCCGGTCTGTCGGATGCGGTCGGCCACGACGTACGGTCCGGCGGACGCCCGGTCACGGACGCCGGTAACACCGTCACGGTGCGGGACGGTTCAGGCGCGGACGATTTCCACTCCTGCGGCGGCGAACGGCTCGATCAGCCCGGCGGGAGCGTCCTTGTCGGTGACCAGCACATGGACGTCCTCCAACGGGCAGATCCGCGCGAACGCCCGCTTGCCCAGCTTGGAGGAGTCGGCGACCACGACAACCTGCTGGGCGCGCCGCGCCAGCGCTCGGTTGATGCTGGCCTCACCCTCGTGATGGGCCGTCGCACCGTGCACGACGTCGATCGCGTCGACTCCGATGAAGACGTGATCCAGCGTGATCTCGGCGAGCAGTTCGGTGGCCAGCGGCCCGATCAGTTCGTACGAGGCCGGGCGCGCCACTCCGCCGGTGACGACGAGCTTCACATGACGGCGTACGACCAGCTCGTTGGCAATGTTCAGGGCATTGGTGACGACCGTCAGCGACGGCTCGGCGACGCCCTCGGAGCCCAGGTCGCTCCTGGTCGCCAGTGCCCGTGCGACCTCGGTGGTCGTGGTGCCGCCGTTGAGTCCCACCACCGCCCCGGCCTTGACCAGGCCGGCCGCAGCGTGCGCTATCCGCTCCTTCTCGGGGGCATGGCGTGCCGCCTTGTAACGCAGCGGCAGGTCGTACGCGATCGCGTTGATCACGGCGCCACCGTGGGTGCGGGTGACCATCTGCTGGCGAGCCAGTTCGTCGAGATCGCGCCGGATCGTGGCGGCGGACACCGCGAGTTCGGCCGCGGCCGCCTCGACTTCGATACGTCCGTCGCGCGTCAGCATCTCCAGCAGCGCGCTCCACCTGACCTGCGGTGTCGCCATCTCCGTCGCTCCCTGTCGGTGGTGTCGGGTGCCCATGAAACCACGGACAGGGCAGCCCGTTCTGGCAGGCACCGCGTATTTCAGTGCTGTATCGCTTACAAAGCAGCAATTTCCCGCATCCTCTTTCACGATTCCCGTCACTGTCGTGCCGGGAGCCGTCGTCCGGAAAGGCCACCCGTGCCATGCCCCTGACCCCCGCCGCCGACCTCGTCCGGGCGGCGCACTCAGAGGGACGCGCCGTCGGTGCGTTCAACGTGATCACCCTGGAGCACGCCGAGGCGATCGTTGCCGGAGCCGAGGCCGTGGGCGCCCCGGTCATCTGCCAGATCAGCGAGAACGCGGTGCGGTACCACGGGGGTGCCCTCGCGCCGATCGCCCGCGCCACCGCGGCGGTGGCCGAGGCGGCCGTCGTCCCGGTCGCCCTGCACCTGGACCACGTCACCGACGAGGCACTGTTGCGCCGCGCCGCGGACGACGGCTTCGGGTCCGTGATGTACGACGCCTCGGCGCATCCGCACGACCGCAACCTGGCCGCCACCCGCGCCGCCGCCGAGTGGGCCCACGCCCACGGGCTGTGGCTGGAGGCCGAACTCGGCGAAGTCGGCGGCAAGGACGGCGTCCACGCACCCGGCGCCCGCACCGACCCCCGGCAGGCACGCGAGTACGTGACCGAGACGGGCGTCGATGCCCTCGCCGTCGCCGTCGGCAGCTCGCACGCCATGACCACCCGCACAGCACGGCTCGACCACGGCCTGATCGCCCGCCTCAGGGAGTCCGTTCCCGTTCCCCTCGTCCTGCATGGCTCCACTGGTGTGCCCGAGGGCGAGTTGCGCCGCGCGATCGCCGCCGGCATGACCAAAATCAACATCGGTACGGCACTGAACATCGCCTTCACCGGAGCCGTCCGCGACGCCTTCGCCGACGGCCCTCGGGCCGTTGACCCACGACCCTGGCTCTCGGCCGCCCGCGCCCGCACGACGGAGACGGTGGCCCAGGTGCTGCGCGTACTCGGGTGAAGGCCCGTCAGGAGCCTTGCTCTCCGGCCCGCGTCGGGGGAGCCGGGCGAACTGCCTCGGCGGGAAGATCGGCGACGGGGGAGAGGGATCGGGTTGCCGTACCAGGGAGCACCCCTGCGTCCGCGGGGAGCGCGCGGTCGGCGTGAACTACGCGAAGAACCCCTCGGGGCCATCCAACGGTACGGGGAGCACACGAGGCTGTCGTCGGAACCGACGATGACAGCGAGACCATCTCCACGGGTGAGGACAACCTGTCCGTCCCGGACTTCTTGACGTATAGGGGAGCCCGCCCCGCAGGTGCGGGGAGGAGGCGAACTTGTCAGAGCGTCCTCGTCCGCCCCGCAGAACGTAAGGAGGCAGCCGTCCGAGCCACGGTGCGCCTCCCGGGCTGCACGGTCCTGCCCCGGATACAAGTGCAGTTCCGGCAGTGCGCTGAACCCGTCGCGGTGAGCGGGCACGTCTGAGCCACCGTCAACTTCCGCATCTCACCGTGTTCGTGCTCTGCACCCGTCCGACCACAGGGAGGACCAAGCCGTGAAACCTCAAGGTTCCCCCGCACGTCCGCGAGACCGGTTCCCAGCTCGGGGCGATCTGCCCTACGCGCTGAAGGTCCCGGCCGCCCAGTCGGCGGATGACCCGGATATGGGTGAGCCCTCGAGTCTGCCCGGCATTATCACCGTGATGATCGAAGGCGACCTCTTTGAGGACTGCCCGCGTAGAGACTCGTTCGACGACCTGAGGTTAAAGATCAAGCTCAGGTCAGAGACGAAGCCAGATCGCAACGACGCTCCGAGCGCTTCGCTCGCTTCAGGACGGCGGAAGCCCTGATTCCAGGCGGTCACAGAACTCGCGTGCGAGCCGACCAGGCTCCGGTACCCTCACAGGCGCGGTCGCCGCCCATGGCCGTGCTCCCGGGAACCAAGTGACGAGATCCGGGATTTCCCTGAGCGCGCGCCCAGGCCGGCTCCAGGACGTGCGCAACCGTTTCCAGGTGCACGCTACCGGTTCCAGCACTTGGCACCTCCACCGAGGATGGCCGCGGCGTCGGCAACGGTTCCCGGAGGGCCGGCCCAATGTCCTGCGCGAAGTACGGACTGGAAGTTCCGGTCGACGGCGGAGGCCCAACATCAAGGATCACCGGAGTCACCAGGGGGAGACCGCAGCATGACCGGCACCACGGAGGCCCTTGGCGGGTCGGCTGCAGTCGACGATGCAGCACGAAGCGTCGCGCGCCCGTTCTACGTATACGCCGTGCTCGCCAACTCGCTGTTCCAGCGCGGCGTATTCGTCCTCTTCCTGTATCAGCGAGGCTTCTCCGCCGGGCAAGTGGCCCTACTGCAGACACTGCTCTATCTGGTCAGCGGACTTGCGGAGTTGCCGACCGGAGTCATCGCCGACCGAATCGGCAGGCGTGCCAGCATCGTGATCGGCCAGGTGCTGATAGCTGGATGCCTGCTCGGTCAGGTGACGTCTTCCAACTACTGGGTGTTCCTGACGCTGTTCATCGGCCAGGGTGTGGGCATGGCCTGTGTATCCGGATCGGACACCGCCCTGCTGTACGACCTGCTCGTGCGTGGTGGTGCAACGGCCGGCTACGTCAAGATCAAGTCCCGGTTCACCATGCTCGCGACGGTCACCTCGGGAGTCGCCATCGTACTCGGCGGCCAAATGCAGCAGATTTCCTGGGGAGTCGTCTACGCCGGTTCGGCGGCGTGCCTTGTCCTGGCCGTGGTGGTGCTGATGGCACGGGTGCCCGAGATTCGCGGCATGGACGCGGTGGACGAGCAGGGCGGAGCCGAGGAGCACGGTGACGCCACAGCATGGCGGGCGATGCTTCGGGTCGCCACGCCGGCGCTCGTGACGCTTGTCGTGGTGTCCGGACTGATGCATGCGACTTTGACGCCGTACATCATTTTCACGCAGAAGACCCTCTCCGATCAGGGAGCGGGCACGGCATTGGTCAGCGTGGTCATATCGGCGGGATTCTTCGTCGGCGGGCTCACTCCCCTGCTGTCGGACCGCGCGGACCGGCGCATCGGGTATCGGTTCATCGTCCCGGTGTCTCTCCTGACGCTCGCAGCGGCGCTGGGCCTGAGCGGCCTCGGCCTTGTCTGGGTCACCATCGCCGCGTTCCTGGTCCTGGGGGGAATTCCCGAGATCACCGCCGTGATCGTGGACAACGTGTTCAACGAAGCCGTGCCGTCGCGCCACCGGGCGAGCCTGCTGTCGATGATCGCATTCGTGGAGTCGGCGCTCATCGGCATCGGCTACCTCGTCCTCGGCGCGCTCATGGACGGGTTGGGCTCCAGTGTGGGCATGGCAGCCTACGCCGCGGCCCCCCTGCTGGCATGCCTCCTGTGGTTCCCGGTGCTCTTCCGAGGGGCACGCGTGACCACCGAGATCGAGAAGCCCGCCGACCAAAAGGCATCCTGAAACGGACCATCTCGAGCAACGCACCTGCCCAATGGTGGGGGCGTTGCCGCCCGGGGCGAGGTGCTGGCGTTCACCGCCTGGAGAGGTTCTCCGACGTCTGCGCTCGGACCGGGTGACGCGCCGCCCTCCCACCCGCGCCACCGCGCTGCCGCGCGAAGGAGGGCCGGATTCTCAAGCACTGACCGGCGTTCCGCCTGGCCCGGGAAGGCCGCCAGGATCCAAGAGCAAACGGCCCGCGGCCAGGTATCGCCTCGGCAAGATCGTGAAACGAGCCGAATCACTCACTGAGCATGCTCGGTTGAGGCCTTGAAGATCAAACTTAGAGATCCGCCATCTGGTCCGCGGCTGGACCGGGATGGCGTCACTTGAGGGCCGTGTGGTAGCGAAAGGCGTCGAACTTGTTGCTGAGCGTGCTTGTCGTGCTGGGTGGTCCGGAGAACAACAGTGCCTCCAGACCACCCACTTGAGGGCCTAGAAGAAGCCAAGCTTCTGAGGGCTGTAAGAACAAAGAATGTTCTTCGTCTGCTGGTAGTGGTCCAGCATCATCTTGTGGGTCTCGCGGCCGATACCCGAACCCTTGTAGCCACCGAAGGCGGCGTGGGCCGGATACGCGTGATAGCAGTTGGTCCAGACACGGCCCGCCTGGATGGAACGGCCCGCGCGGTAGGCCGTGTTGGTGTCCCGCGTCCAGACACCCGCCCCCAGCCCGTACAGCGTGTCGTTCGCGATCTTGATGGCGTCGTCGAAGTCGTCGAACGGGGTGACGGAGACGACCGGGCCGAAGATCTCCTCCTGGAAGATCCGCATACGGTTGTGGCCCTCGAAGAGCGTCGGCTGGACGTAGTAACCGCCCTTCAACTCACCGTCGTGCTCGATGCGTTCACCACCGGTCAGGATCTTCGCGCCCTCCTGCCGGCCGATGTCCAGATAGGAGAGGATCTTCTCCAGCTGGTCGTTGGACGCCTGGGCCCCGATCATGGTGTCGGTGTCCAGCGGATGCCCCGTCACGATCTGCTCCGTGCGGGCGACGGCCGCCTCCATGAACTCGGCGTAGTTGCCGCGCTGCACCAGCGCCCGCGACGGACAGGTGCACACCTCGCCCTGGTTGAGCGCGAACATCGTGAAGCCTTCGAGGGCCTTGTCACGGAAGTCGTCGTTCGCCGACCACACGTCGTCGAAGAAGATGTTCGGCGACTTGCCCCCGAGTTCGAGCGTCACCGGCGTGATGTTCTCCGAGGCGTACTGCATGATCAGCCGCCCGGTGGTCGTCTCGCCCGTGAACGCCACCTTCGCCACCCGGGGACTCGACGCCAGCGGCTTGCCCGCCTCGACCCCGAACCCGTTGACGATGTTCAGCACACCTGGCGGCAGCAGATCCGCCACCACGCTCAGCCAGACATGAATGGACGCCGGCGTCTGCTCGGCCGGCTTCAGCACGACCGCGTTGCCCGCCGCCAGCGCGGGAGCCAGCTTCCAGGTCGCCATCAGAATGGGGAAGTTCCACGGGATGATCTGGGCCACCACACCCAGCGGCTCATGGAAGTGGTACGCCACCGTGTCGTCGTCGAGCTCCGCGAGAGAACCCTCCTGCGCGCGGATCGCCCCCGCGAAATACCGGAAGTGGTCGATCGCGAGAGGTATGTCGGCGGCCAGCGTCTCCCGCACCGGCTTGCCGTTCTCCCAGCTCTCCGCGACCGCCAGCAGCTCCAGGTTCGCCTCCATCCGGTCGGCGATCTTCCGCAGCACGTCCGAACGCTCCGTCACGGACGACCGGCCCCAGCCGGGCGCGGCCGCGTGCGCCGCGTCCAGCGCGCGCTCCACGTCCTCACTCGTACCCCGCGCGATCTCCGTGAACGGCAGCCCGTTCACCGGACTCGGGTTCTCGAAGTACTGCCCGCGCGCCGGCGGGACGTACTCACCCCCGATGAAATGGTCGTAACGCGCCTCGAAGGAGACGACCGCGCCGTCCGTACCGGGCGCTGCGAAACGGGTCATGAATACCTGCCTCCCGAGAAGCGCCACCCGCCGTTGGGCGGCTCTCGTGAGGAGGCTAGAAACCGGAATGTTGCAACGACGTTGCGCCCCCGCCCCGCCCCGCCCCGCCCCGCCCCGCCCCGCCCCGCCCCGCCCCGCCCCGCCCCGCCCCGCCCCGCCCCGCCCCGCGCCCCGCCTGTGACTGTGCGCCCCCCGAACCGGGATGCCCGGCCGTCAGCCGTCAGCCGTCAGCCGTCAGCCGTCAGCCGTCACCTCGCCCCTCCCATCCCATCCACGCCCCGAGCGCATCCTCAGGGACGTCGAAGATCCCCCCACCTCGGTGGTGCCGACAGCTCCGACTCCAGCTCGCGCAGGCGGGACCGCACCGCCGGGGTCGGTCGTACGACAGCCAGCGCCCGCCACACCTCCAGGTCGTCCTCACCCCACGGAGCGTGCGCCCAGTCCGCCAGCAGGTCGGGATCGCGGCGGGCTATCAGCGCGGTGCGCAGCCCGTCGGCGAGTCGGTGCCGCAGCCGTACGACGGCCGGGGCCTGCGAACCCGGCAGCACCGGGCCCCCGTACGCCGAGATGGCGGCCGTCACCGCACCCGTCTCCAGCCTCCGTTCCACGACGGCCACGTCGGACTCGACCGGAACCGTGATCCGGTACGGCCGTGACCCCAGCAGGCCCGGCCCGAGCAGGCGCCGCAGCCGTGCCAGTTCGGCCCGCAGTGTCACCGGCGTCACCGACTCGTCCTCGTACAGCGCACAGAGCAACTCGTCCCCGGACAGTCCCTCCGGGTGCCGCGCGAGCAGTACCAGGATCTCGCTGTGCCGGCGGCTGAGTCTGATCTTCCTGCCGCCGACGACGAGTTGGGCCTCGTCGCGCCCCAGAGCGGACAGTTCGATCGCGTCGGCCGCCACTCCGGGCGGGGCGAGCAGAGCGAGCTGGGACTCGGCTGCCCTCGCCACCGCCTGGACGAAGCCGAGGCTGTGCGGATGGGCGAGGCCGTCCCCACCGGTGATGTCGACCGCGCCGAGCACCCGCCCGGTGCGCGGATCGTGCACCGGGGCCGCCGCACACGTCCACGGCTGCACCCGCCGTATGAAGTGCTCGGCCGCGAACACCTGCATCGGTCGGTCCAGGGCGACCGCGGTACCCGGCGCGTTCGTCCCGACCACGGACTCCGCCCAGCGCGCGCCCGGCACGAAGTTCATCCGGTCCGCCCGCCGTCTGGTCGCGGCATCCCCCTCCACCCACAGCAGCCTGCCCTGCGCGTCGCACACGGCCAGCAGATGCTCGCCGTCCGACGCGAACGTGCCCAGCAGCTCCCGGATCAACGGCATGACCCGGGCCAGCGGATGCTCCGCGCGGTAGGAACCGAGGTCGCCGTCCGTCAGTTCCACCCGTGCGGTGCCTTCCGGCCCGACCCCCGCTCTCGCCGACCGACGCCAGGAATCCGCGACCACCGCACGCACCGGCCGTGCCACCGTGCCCTGCTGTGTGAACGCCTCATGCGCACGGCGCAGCACCCGCACCCGCTCGACGGGGTCGGCACCCTGCTCCAGGGCCACCCATGGATCGCTCAACTCGGCCTCCCCGGAGAGCACACACCGCCGGGACCATCGTCACCGCCGAACGCACGCCCGACAAGCCACGCGACCTCGCCGCTGGGCCGGACTCCGAGGTCCGCCGCGGTTCTGGCGGTGTCAGGCGGAGTCGACCAGGCGTATGTAGCGGTCCCAGTCCCAGTGCGGCCCCGGATCGGTGTGGTCGGTGCCCGGTACCTCGTGGTGACCGATGATGTGGGCGCGGTCCTTCGGTATGCCGTAGGTGTCACAGATCGCCGAGGTGAGCTTCGCCGACTGCTCGTACATGGCACCGGTGAACCACTCGGGCCGGTCCACCCAGCCCTCGTGCTCGATGCCTATGCTGCGGGCGTTGTACGCCCAGTCGCCCGCGTGCCAGGCGATGTCGCGCTCACGGACGCACTGGGTGACCCGCCCGTCGCCCGAGCGGAGCAGATAGTGCGCGGAGACCTGCTTCGCCGGGTTCCAGAAGACGGGCAGGGTGTTCTTGTACGTCGTCTGGGTCACGTGGATGATCACGAGGTCGACCGGTTGGCCGGCCGGGCGGTCGGCCGCGGTGTAGTTGGCCGTGCTCGCCGGTTCCCACAGGGCCGGTGTGCGGTCGACGGGCGGCGGCTGGGCGTCGGCCCGTGGGCTGGGGAGCAGGACGTAGGGGATCGCGGCGAGGGCAGTGCCCCGCAGGAGCCGGCGTCTGCTCGGCAATGGCACGACTCGCTCCATCGGTCCGCCTTTCGGGGTGGGATTCCGCTCGGACATCGCAGGGGAAGACGCGTCCGCGGGCCGGACGGCTGCGCCTCACGTGAATCACCGTATGGCGATGGCGGGTCGGGGCGTCCGGGCGGGTGGAGAACGGTGGACGGACAGCCGATTGTGGACAACTGCGCCACCCGGAAGGGTGACGTGCCTGCTCATGCCCATGAGCCGCTGGTGTCAGCGCACGTCACGGTCGTACCCCGACCGTCGCCGGATCGTCCAGCACGGCCCGCACCACCGAGTGGGCCGCACCCAGCAGAGGTCCGTCGGAGCCCAGCCGGGACACGGTCACGGCACATGCCGGACCGGCTGTCCGGCGTGCCAACTCCCGTTCCAGTGAGGGCAGAAGCCAGGGCGCGAGCGCCGCCAGGGCGCCGCCGAGCACCACGGTCTCGGGGTCCAGGAGATTGACCGCGCCGGTCAGTGCGATGCCGAGTGCCGTACCGGCGCCGCGCAGTGCCCGGTGCACATCCTTGTCACCGGCCGCGGCCCGTTCCGCGAGGAACTCCACACGGCGCTCCGCCGGTTCCAGGCCCGCCGCACGCAGTACGGCCTCCTCACCGGCGTACTGCTCCAGACAGCCGCGTCCGCCGCACGCGCAGTCGGGGCCCTCCGGGCGTACGGGAACATGACCCAGCTCGCCCGCGAAACCGCGTGTGCCGCGGAGCAGCCGGCCGTCCACGACGACCGCGCCGCCGATGCCGATCTCCGCGGAGACGTGCAGGAAGTCCGGCGGGGTGCCGTCGCCGAGCCAGAGTTCCGCGAGGCCGCCGAAGTTCGCCTCGTTGTCCACGGTCACCGGCAGATCGCTGGGCAGCAGGGCGCCCAGGTCCGTGTCGTGCCAGTCGAGGTTGGGGGCGCGGACCACCGTCCGGGCGTCGCTCGCCACCAGCCCGGGCACGGCGACCGCGAGCCCCGCAGGCCACAGGCCCTCGCTCTCCGCCTCGGCGACGACCTGGCGGACCAGCCGGGTGAGATCGTCGACGACCGGCTCGGGCGACCGGCCACGGTTGGTGCCCTGGCGTACCGCCCGGGCCCGTACCTCCCCGCGCAGGTCCACGGCGCAGACCGCGAGGTGGTCGACCCCGATCTCCGCGCCGATCCCGGCGGGCCCGCGTCCACTGAGGGCGAGTGCCGAGCCGGGCCGCCCGACCCGGCCGGGGCGCTCCGGGCCCAGTTCCTCCAGGAGTCCCGAGCGGATCAGCTCGTCCACGAGGGTGGACACGGCGGCCCGGGTCAGACCGATGCGGGAGGCGACGGCGGCGCGGGACAGCGGTCCTTCGGCGTTGACGGAATGCAGGACCCGGGCGAGGTTGCGGCGGCGCATGCCCTGCTGGTTGTCGGGCGAGCGGCGCCCGGAGCCGCCCGCGTGGGTGTCGTGCAGTGGTGCGGTCATGCCTCCCCCGGCTCCCGTCGGTGCGTCCTGGTGGGTGTTCTGCAGATCATGACGGAATCGTATTTTCCCACGTCGGACACGCCCGTTCCGCTCAGCGGCCGCCCGTCCCCCGCTCCAGCAGCGGCGCCGCGTCGGACAGTACCCCGGAGATCCTGGCGAGCGTCTCCTCGTCCCGCTCCACGGCCTCCAGCACCGGCCCCCTTGCCGTGTCCCAGCGGCGGGCGACCGCCGCCGGGTCCTCGCCGGTGAGCAGCCCGGCCGCCTGCGCTGCGGCGCCCAGGGCGACCAGTTCCCGGGCCTCGGGGACCTGCACGGCACGCCCCGACAGACGACGCACGGTCTGCTGCCAGGCCGTCCCCCGTGCGCCGCCGCCGATGAGCAGCAGCGGCACGGAGGTGTCCGCGTCGGCGTCGAGGACCAGGTCGAGGGCGCCGAGCAGCGAGTGGACGGCTCCGTCGTACGCGGCCTGCAGCAGCTGTCCGCCGGTCGTGTCGTGACGCAGTCCGTGCAGCAGTCCCGAGGCGTGCGGCAGGGCCGGGGTGCGTTCGCCGTCCAGGTAGGGCAGGAGAGTGGCGGTCGTGCCGGGCTCCACGGCCTCGCGGTCCAGGTGCAGCAGGGCGGCGATCCGGTCGACGGCCTGGGTGCAGTTCAGGGTGCAGGCCAGGGGCAGCCAGTCGCCGTGCGCGTCGGCGAAGCCCGCCACCGTGCCGGTCGGGTCCGCGGGGCGGTGCCGGGAGACGGCGTACACCGTGCCGGAGGTGCCGAGGCTCAGCACCGGGGTGCCGGGGCGCAGCCCGAGCCCCAGCGCGGCGGCCGCGTTGTCGCCCGTGCCGGCGGCGACGAGGGTGCCCTTGGCGAACGGCAGATCGTGCGTGTCCCGCACGGTCCCGGCGACCTCGCCGGGCCTGACCACCCGGGGCAGCAGCGCCGGGTCCAGACCCACGCGGTCGAGGACCTCCGTGTCGTACGCCTCGGTCGCCGACGCCCACCATCCGGTACCGGAGGCGTCGCCGCGGTCGGTCGTGCCCTGGCCCGTGAGGCGCTCGGTGAGGTAGTCGTGCGGCAGGCGCACGGCGGCGGTCGCGCGGACCGCCTCGGGTTCGTTCTCGGCCAGCCAGGCCCACTTCGTGACGGTGAAGGACGGTCCCGGAACGCTTCCGGCGCGTTCCGCCCATGCCTTAGCGCCGCCCAGTTCCTCCACCAGGCGGGCGGCCTGCGGCGCCGAGCGCACGTCGTTCCACAGGAGAGCCGGCCGGACCGGCTCGCCCCGGGCGTCGAGGGTGACGAGGCCGTGCTGCTGACCGCCGACGGACACCGCCGCCGCCTCCCGCGCCGCCTCCCCGCACTGGTGCAGCGCCTCGTGCAGGGCGTCCCACCACTGGCGGGGGTCGCTCTCCCGGCCCGCGCCCAAGGACACGGTGTGCGGCGCCTGCCCGCTCGCCACCACGCGTCCCGTCGACGCGTCGACGACCAGGGCCTTGGTGGACTGCGTGGACGAGTCCACACCGACGACGAGCGGACCCTCGGCTGCTGACATCGGGCTCTCCCTCTCACACGGCTCGTGATGGGCCGCTGACGCGGCCGACGCCTCTGCCGGGCGACATCTTGCCTTCCCGGAGACGCGTCCGCATACTAATTTGTAAATCGCCATGACGAAATAGTCGGAGCGCAAGGAGCCGCGGCATGAACTACCAGCCCACCCCCGACGACAGGTTCACCTTCGGCCTGTGGACCGTCGGCTGGCAGGGAAGGGACCCGTTCGGCGACGCCACCCGGCGTGCCCTCGACCCGGTCGAGACGGTGCAGCGCCTGGCCGACCTCGGCGCCTACGGAGTGACCTTCCACGACGACGACCTGATCCCCTTCGGGTCCTCGGACAGCGAGCGCGAGGAGCACGTCAAGCGCTTCCGCGCGGCCCTGGACACCACCGGCATGACGGTGCCGATGGCGACCACCAACCTCTTCACGCACCCCGTCTTCAAGGACGGCGCGTTCACCGCCAACGACCGCGACGTGCGCCGGTACGCGCTGCGCAAGACCATCCGCAACATCGACCTGGCGGTCGAGCTGGGTGCCAAGATCTATGTCGCCTGGGGCGGCCGTGAGGGCGCCGAGTCCGGCGCCGCCAAGGACGTGCGGGACGCGCTCGACCGCATGAAGGAAGCCTTCGACCTTCTCGGCGAGTACGTGACCTCCCAGGGCTACGACCTGAAGTTCGCGATCGAGCCCAAGCCGAACGAGCCGCGCGGCGACATCCTGCTCCCCACGGTCGGCCACGCCCTGGCCTTCATCGAGCGCCTGGAGCGCCCGGAGCTGTACGGCGTGAACCCCGAGGTCGGCCACGAGCAGATGGCCGGCCTGAACTTCCCGCACGGCATCGCCCAGGCGCTCTGGGCGGGCAAGCTCTTCCACATCGACCTCAATGGTCAGTCCGGCATCAAGTACGACCAGGACCTCCGCTTCGGCGCGGGTGACCTGCGCTCCGCCTTCTGGCTGGTCGACCTTCTGGAGACCGCCGGATACGCGGGCCCCAAGCACTTCGACTTCAAGCCGCCGCGTACGGAGGACTTCGACGGCGTGTGGGCGTCGGCCGCGGGCTGCATGCGCAACTACCTGATCCTCAAGGAGCGTGCGGCCGCCTTCCGTGCGGATCCGGCGGTCCAGGAGGCCCTGCGCGCCGCGCGCCTGGACCAGCTGGCCCAGTCCACGGCCGCCGACGGCCTGCAGGCCCTGCTCGCGGACCGCACGGCCTTCGAGGAGTTCGACGCCGAGGCCGCCGCCGCCCGCGGCATGGCCTTCGAGCAGCTCGACCAGCTGGCCATGGACCACCTGCTGGGTGCCCGCGGCTGATCACGCGCGCGGGAGGTCCTGTCCGCCGACGCGGCAGCGGCCTCCCGCTGCTCCGGCCGGCATCCGCAGCGGTGTCGTTTCACGCCCTGTTCGGTCGCTTCCCGCACGGAATTCTCCGGAACCATGCGCTTCATGGCATGAGTCGATAGCAACTCCTCTGGAGGGGTCGCCGCTTGGCCGTCCGACGGCGACTCTGGTCGGTATGGGCATGCCGCCGACACCACCGCAGCCGCCGGAGGGCACACCCCCGTCCCACGGTGCCGGGCCACCGACAGGGGACTTCGGACCGCCGCCGAGCGATCCGGCCGGGGGACACACACCACCGCCCGGGGCCTTCGGGCCCCCTTCGCAGGGTGGTGCCCTGCCTCCATGGGGGCAGGGTGGCGGCAGCCGGCCCCCGAGTCAGGGCGGGGGCCGGCAGCCATCCGATCCGCCCGGCGGACCTCCTTCTGTTCGCCGACGCACCGTCGCCTTCGTCGTGGCGGCCGTGATCATCTCCCTTGGCGCGATCGTCGCCGCGGTTCTCGCGGTCTCCGGTGGCGAGGGGTCACCGGACGATCGGGAGCAGGGCGGAACCGTCGGTCGTACGGGCCCTTCGCCCACCCCGACTCCGTCTCTGAGCCTTCCGTCCCGGCTCCCCAGCGCCCTCCCGACCCTTCCCTCGGGCTTCCCGAGCGACCTGCCCAGCGAGCTTCCCGACGACCTCGGCTCGCTCCTTCCCGACCCGGTCGGCGACATCGAATGAGAGGGAACCGCCGCGCCGCGAGACCGGACCGAGAGCCACCGCGGGCACACGCGCGCCGACAGCGAGGCACGCGCGCGGACGACGTCCGGGCCGCTCGACCCGCCCCGGGACCCTCAGGCGTCGGTCCCGGCACCGGCCGATGTCCGTACGGCTGCCAGCGCCGTCGCGGGATCGTGCGACGCCGGTCCCGCGGGCACCCACCGCCCCCGCTCCATGCCGTAAGGCCACCAGCGGCCGTCCCGGCCCAGCCGTAGCTGGGCCGAGCCGCCGACCACGGTCCAGCGGTTGTGCGCGGACCGCAGCGCGGGCCGCTCGTCCTCGTCCCAGGCCGCCGCCAGAGCGGCACGCGCGCGTACGAGCGATTCCGCCGGTACGTGCCATTCCTCGTCCAGGACGGCGAGTCCGGCCGCGCCGCCGTACCGCCAGGCACGCACCGCGACTTCCAGCCCTTCCCGGCCCCGCCCGGAACCCCGGCCGAGCCGCGCGGTGATGCCCGGTCCCGGATCGCCGGAGGCCAGCCGCACCACGTCCTGACGGACGGTCGACTCGTCCTCCGGGGGCTGCCGCTCGTGACCGGGCCGGAGAGCCTCGGCCAGCATCCTGTGGGCCTGACGAGCCGTCTGCGCCGCCAGGAACTCCAGCGCGGCCGGGTCCACTCCGGGCGCGGGCGGGACCTCTGTGTCCAGCGAGGCCGGCAGACCCGGCCCGACCGGCAGCACCGGCGGCTCCGGCAACGGCGGAAGGATCGCACCCGCCGCGAACGCCTCGACGGCGTCCAGCCCGTCCCGGTGGTCTCCCCGAAGCCCATCCGCGGCCACCAGCCCGTCCGCCACCTGCCCGTCCGCCACCGGGCCGACGCCGCGCACCTGCAGCTCGTCCAGGAGAGTGCGCTCGGCGCGCCCCCGCATCAGCAGCAGGACGAACGGGTCCTGGTCCAGCAGCCGGGCCACCTGGTAGCAGAGGGCCGCGGTGTGACCGCAGTGGTCCCAGGCCCCGCAGGCGCACTCAGCCTCCAGATCACCGAGCCCGGGCAGCAGTTCGACTCCGGCGGTCGCGGCGTCCTCGACCAGGTGCGACGGCATCTCGCGGTCGAGCAGGGCCGCGACATGTCCGGCCCGCTCCACCGCCATGCCCGCGAAGCGGTCCCATTGCTCGCCGGACAGCTCCTGCAGCAGCACGTCGGCACGGTGAGCGGTGCCGTCGAGGTCCTGGACGACGGCGGTGACCCGCCCGGGGCGCACCGACACCGCGCCCACGGCCCCCGCGCGCGCGAGCCTGCGCCCCGCCTTCAGCTGCTCCCCGTCCAGGGCGCCGTCCTCGAGCGCCTTCAGCCAGGCCCGGCCCCACCACGTCCGCGCGAGAGCCCGTCCGGACGCGGGGGAGGGCAACGTGAAGGTGCGCTCGTACTCGTGTCCCAGGCGTTGCGTCATCGTGCGTCCCCTCGAAGCTCCACCAGGTCTGCCAGTTCGGCGTCGGACAACTCGGTGAGCGCCGCGTCGCCGCCGCCCAGCACCGCGTCGGCCAGCTCCTGCTTGCTCAGCAGCATGTCCGCGATGCGGTCCTCGACGGTCCCCTCCGTGATCAGCCGGTGCACCTGCACCGGACGGGTCTGCCCGATGCGGTACGCCCGGTCCGTGGCCTGCGCCTCGACGGCCGGATTCCACCAGCGGTCGTAGTGCACGACATGTTCGGCGCGGGTCAGGTTCAGACCCGTGCCCGCGGCCTTCAACGACAGCAGGAAGACCGGTACTTCGCCCGCCTGGAACCGTTCGACCATCGATTCGCGCTCGGTGACCGGTGTCCCGCCGTGCAGGAACAACGTGGGCACGCCGCGGGCCGCCAGATGGCGTTCCAGAAGACGCGCCATGCGCACGTACTGCGTGAAGACCAGGACTCCGGACCCCTCGCAGAGGATGGTGTCCAGAAGTTCGTCCAGCAGCTCCGTCTTCCCGGATCTGCCCGGGACGCGCGGCCGTTCCTCCTTGAGGTACTGGGCGGGATGGTTGCAGATCTGCTTCAGCCCGGTCAGCAGCTTCATGATCAGTCCGCGCCGTGCCATGCCGTCGGCGTGGGCGATCTCCGCCATGGTCTCGCGGACCAACGCCTCGTAGAGCCCCGCCTGTTCCCTGGTGAGGGACACGGCCAGATCCGTCTCGGTCTTCGGCGGGAGTTCCGGCGCGATGCCGGGGTCCGACTTGCGGCGGCGCAGCAGGAACGGTCGTACGAGACGGGTGAGCCGCTCGGCGGCGACGGGATCCCGGCCGCCCTCCACGGCATCCGCGTACCGGGAGCGGAAGGCGCCGAGCGTGCCGAGGAGGCCCGGAGTGGTCCAGTCGAGGATCGCCCACAGTTCGGACAGGTTGTTCTCCACCGGCGTGCCGGAGAGCGCCACGCGCGCGCGTGCCCCGATCGTGCGCAGTTCCTTCGCCGTGGCCGAGCCGGGGTTCTTCACGTGCTGGGCCTCGTCCGCCACGACCATGCCCCAGGGCACGCCGGCGAGGTGCGGTGCGTCGAGCCGCATCGTTCCGTACGTGGTGAGGACGAACTCCCCGTCGCCGAGCCCGTCCAGACGGCGCGCGGACCCATGGAAGCGGCGCACCGGCACACCGGGTGCGAACTTCTCGATCTCGCGCTGCCAGTTGCCCATCAGCGAGGCCGGACAGACCACGAGGGTGGGTCCCGCCGAAGCGGCGTCCGCCTGCCGGTGCAGATGCAGGGCGATCAGCGTGATCGTCTTGCCGAGGCCCATGTCGTCGGCGAGACAGGCACCGAGGCCCAGGGAGGTCGTCCGGGCCAGCCAGTCGAGGCCGCGCAGCTGATAGTCCCGGAGGGTGGCCGCCAGACCGGACGGCTGCCCGACCGGCTCGTGTCCCTCGGGGTCCGACAGCCGTTCCCTGAGCGTCGCCAGCCACCCCGTGGGCCGCACCTCGACCATCCGGCCGTCGACCTCCGTGGAGCCCGTCAGAGCCGCGCCGAGCGCGTCGAGGGGCGACATCTTGCGGTCCCGCTGGGCACGCGCGCGGCGGATCTCCTCGGGGTCCACCAGAACCCACTGGTCGCGCAGCCGCACCATGGGCCGGTTCGCCTCCGCCAGCAGGTCCAGCTCCTGCCGGGTGAGCCGCTGGTCGCCGAGGGCGAACCACCAGTCGAAGGCGAGGAGCGCGTCGGAGGACAGGTGCGCCGGTGCGGCCGACGCGGCCCGTGCGGAGTCCCGCCCCTCGTCCGGTGGGCCGATGACCGCCCGGGCGGTCAGGTCGCGCGTCAACTGCGTCGGCCAGTGCACGTCGACACCGGCCGCCGCCAGCAGCCGGGCGCCCTCGCCGAGCAACTCGATGACCTCCTCGTCGGCGAGTTCCACCGCGTCCGGCACGGCTGCCGCCAGCAGTGGCGCGAGCGGTGCCCAGGCGCGGGCCGCGCGGCGCAGCGCCAGCAGGGCGTCCGTCCGCGCGCGCGGCCCGAAGGGCCCGGCGGCGGCCCAGACGGCGGAGGCGTCGGCGACGAGCGCCGGGTCGCTCATGCTGTGCACCTGCGGGACGGCGTGGAACGCCGGTGCGGCATCGCCGTGATCGCCGTTCTCGGGCGAGGTGAGGCCGGAGACCTCGATGCGCAGCGAGACGCGGACGCCCGCGTCGTGTCCGGCGGCGACTTCCGCGGCCCAGGCACGTTGCTCGGGGACGGACCGGGGCTCCCGTGCGGTGAAGGCGGGGCCGCCCGCCACGATGGCCGCCGCGGGGGAGCGGGGGAGCGTGTCCACGACGGCGTCGAGGAAGGCGCGCAGCAGCCGCTCCGGATCGGGCAGCCGCAGCGGCTCGCCGTCGCCGACAGGCACCGCGTGTGCCTCCGGGGGCATGGCGGCGGCAAGTTCCCTCACCCGGTCCAGATCCTCAGCCCGCAGGGGGCCCGCCCGCCAGGCGTCATGGCCGCTCTCCGTGACACCGGGCAACAGCAGTCCGCGTGCGGCGAACTGGAGCGCCAGCAGGCAGGCCGCGCCCCAGAACGCCGTCGCCCGGTCGCATTCCGCCGCGGCACGCGCGCGTGTCAGCAACGGGAGTGCGGCGCGCACCGGCAGCGACACGGCGGGCACTGTGACCTGTTCGGCGCCGTCGTCGCCGGGCAGCACGACGGTCAGCTCGCCGGGGGAGCCGTGTGACAGCGGGGGCGGCGCCGAGCCGTCCGGCCGCCAGAAGACCACCCGGCCGGTGCGGGCAGGGTCCGCCGCCACGAAGACGGCGTGACAGTGGGCCGGGCCGGAGATCGCGGAGGGGGTTGCCACGAGGTTCGTCGGCACAGGGATACTGGACTCCTCAAATTTGACTACTGCAGCCAGAATCGCCGAGGATACATCGTCCCAAGCTCCAGACCGCCCCGTGAGGGAGTGACGTGGGTCACTTTTCCCGTGCGACGCTGGGGGCATCTCAGGGTTGTACGGGGGTTCGACTCAGGGACGTGTCAGGGTCGTGGTCCGGAACCGCGGGGCCTCCGCTCCCGTTTTCAGGACAGAGAGCGGCAGTGGCCGCGAAGGAGGCGACGCAGATGTCGAAGAGTACGAAGATCGTCGCGGGGGGTGCGGCAATCGGGATCGTCCTGCTGATCCTTCTGCCCTTCCCCTTCTGGGCGAATCTCCTGATAGTCCTGGGGATTCCCACGGCCGCGTACCTCGCGCTGGACCCCTCGCAGCGGCGCAGGCTGCGTCGGGTCGGCCGCAAGGAAATCGGCCGCTGAGGCACCGCCGGCCCGGTGCGCGGTGGCGCGCGGGCCGGCGGAACTCCGGGGATCAGTTCGGGCGTACAGCGATCTTGTCGAGGGACTCCAGGAGGCCGGGCAGTTCCGGTCCCCGGCCCACCGGCAGGACCTCGCCGGGCTCCTCGTCCAGCAGGACGAAGGCGATGTCGTCGGTCCTGGCCACCATCGACCAGCCGGGACCGTCGGCCCGGAGCGTGCGGGCATCGCCGGGCGCGAAGGAGGAGCGGACGCGCCCGAGGGGCGGCGGCGACTCCACGTACGCGCGTGCCTCCGCGAGGACGCGGCGGATGCCCGTGCGAGGGATGTCCGGGTTCTTGGCGGCGTCGGTCGCCGCCCCCGGGTCCACGCCGTCCGGCGCCGCCGGGGACGTGCCGTCCTGCCCGGCGAACGCGGTGTCGTCGATCTGCTCCCGCCATGTGGACCACTGCAGAGCGATCTCGTCGGCTCCCAGGCGTCGCTGGGCGGGACCCCAGGTACCGGTGTCCGGCGGGCTCAGCGGCGGCAGATCCGAGACCTCCGGGTCGGGGTCGTGCGGGGCGGGCACGCCCGGGGCCGCCACCGCCACCGCCAGGGGCCAGCCCGGCAGCGCGGCCACGACCGAGTGCTCGTCGGGCGACAGGTCGTACTCCATGCCGCAGTCCCACGACGCGATGGCCACGGCGACCAGCGACACATCGTCCACCGCCACCGTCCACCGGGCACCTTCGCCGTCCTGGCCCAGGACGATCCCGTACCCGTCGGCGAGCGGCGCCAGGCCGAGGGCCGCGCAGGCCTCCGGATAGTCGTCGCCCAGCACGCTGGGGAAGTTCGCGGGCGTGAGCAGTACCGCCGTCAGCACATACAGTGCGTCGTCGTCCCCGGCGGTGACGGCGTCGTCGTCCGTCCCGGCCATGCCGGCCTCCCATTGCTCTCGCTCGTCCGTCGGCGCACCCTAATGCGCCCGGCGGGCCCTTGTCACGAGCACGAACCCGGTACGGAGCCGCAGGTGTCCGGGTGGGCAGGGCGGAATCGACCGAGACCTCACCCGTTCAGGCGGCGGGCAGCCCCAGAAGTGAGCGCGCGACCGTCTGGGGAGACTCGTCCCGCTCCCTCGCGAGCGCGATGACCGCCCGGCACGCCAACTCGCTGACCCCGAACGACAGCGCTTCGGGCGACACCCAGGTCACGGCCTCGTCGACCTGATCCTGGTCGTCGTCGGCGCACGCGGAGATGTAGACGGCGGCCGCCTCGAACAGGTTGTGTGTGCGTTTCGCCTCCCGTGCGGTGTTCTCGGTGCGCGAGTCGAAGAATCTGCCGATGGACTTGCGAACGCTCTCGAACATACGGACTACATACCCCCCGCGTCGGGTTCACAGCCGTCCTCAACAACGTAGAGACGGAGTCGGCGTCGCAGAAGAGGGAGGACGGGCTGGAGCGCGTGCAAGCGGCGTATTCAGGACGCTGGCCCTCCGGCCCTCACGCACTCTCCCGGCCCCTCACGCACTCTCCCGGCCCCTCTCGGAGCCTCCCTGTCCCTCCGGACTTCTGCGGCCCGAGCCGTGGCTCAGCCGTCGCGGGTGGCGAGCGCGAGGAAACGGGTGTCCTCGTCGGCGTACGACGTCATGCGCCAGCCCGCCGCGGCCAGCAGCGGTCGCAGGTTCCCCTCGGCGCGCAGGTCCTCCGGAGTGATCCGTCGCCCCTGGCGCGCCGCGAGCGCCGCCCGGCCGATGGGGTGGAAGAGCGCCAGTGTGCCGCCCGGCCGGACCACCCTCGCCAGCTCCCGCAGGTTCTCGGCCGGGCTGGGCAGGTGCGCGACGAGACCGGCGGCGAACACCGCGTCCAGCGACTCGGTGCGCAGCGGCAGCCCGGCCACGTCGGCCAGCAGCAACTGCCCGTCGCGGTCCCGCCCGGCCCGTGCGGCGGCCTCCAGCATGGCGGGCGTCAGGTCCGCCCCGAGCACCACTCCGGCAGGCCCGACGGCGGCGCGCAACGGCGTCAGCGCGCGTCCCGTGCCGCACCCCGCGTCCAGCACCCGGTCGCCCGCGCGCAGGCCGAGGTCGGCGACCGCGGCCGCGTAGGCGGGTCCGTCGTCGGGGAAGCGGGTGTCCCAGTGCGCCGCCCGTGCTGTGAAGAACTCCTGGACATGTGTGTGGTCGTCACTCATGTTCCGCATGATCCCCCACCCGAACGCCACGGAAGGTGACGCGCACGTTCGGGCGGCAGGCGATCGTTGCAGTGCATATATGCGCCACATTCCAACACCTTTCGAAATGCGCCCCCTTTGTGCTCCCGTGCCCCCACTAGCGTCCCGGAGCCATGGGACACCTGGACCACGCCACCTTCGGCTGGCTGACCCCCGCACTCTCGTACGTCATGGCTTCCATCGGCGCCGCGCTCGGCCTGCGCTGCACGGTCCGCGCGCTCGCCACCACCGGCAGGTCCCGTCGCAACTGGCTCGTCACGGCGGCGTCCGCGATCGGCACCGGCATCTGGACCATGCACTTCGTGGCGATGCTCGGCTTCGGGGTCGGCGGCACCGAGATCCGCTACGACGTGCCACTGACCATCCTCAGCCTGCTCGTCGCGATGACGGTGGTCTGCGGCGGAGTCTTCGCGATCGGCTACAGCCGGGACCGGGGCCGGGCCCTCCTGCTGGGCGGGCTCACCACCGGCCTGGGCGTCGCCAGCATGCACTACCTGGGCATGGCAGCCGTCCGGCTGCACGGCGACGTGACCTACGACCCGCCACTCGTCGCACTCTCCGTCGTGATCGCCGTGGTGGCCGCGACCGCCGCGCTCTGGGCCGCGCTCAACATCGAGTCGCCCCTCGCGGTCACCGTCGCGTCCCTCGTCATGGGGGCGGCGGTGAGCAGCATGCACTACACCGCGATGTGGGCGGTGCGGGTGGAGGTCACTCCGTCCGGGACGGCCCTGCCCGGGGCCACGGCGATGCAGTTCATCTTCCCCCTCGCCGTCGGCCTCGGGTCCTACCTCTTCCTCACCTCGGCGTTCGTCGCGCTGTCACCGACGGCCGGGGAGCGCGAGGCGTCCGCGTCGGCCCAGCAACCGGTCGAGAACGCCGCCCTCTAGCCGCGCGGCGGCTTTCGAGACCCGCCCCGAACCACCCCGATGGAGGAGGCCATGCGTACACCCCGCAGGACCCCGACAGCCGGCAGCGAGACGCCGCCCCGGCCCGCCGTACGAGGCCGCCGCGCCCATGCCGGACCTCCCGCCGACGAGCGTCCCGACCCCGGCGGGCGCTTCGACCCCGACGAGACCGGCGCCCCGACGACCGGGCCGCCCGCACGCGGCGGAGGATGGCACATACGCCCCCGCACCGTCCGGGCCAAGATCGTCTGCCTGCTCATGGTGCCCGTCGTCTCCCTGCTCGCCCTGTGGGCGTACGCCACCGTCACCACCGCCCAGGACATCGCCGGCATCCGGCAGGCGCAGCGCGTCGACGCCTCCGTACGAGGCCCCGTCGCCGACGCCGTCGCGGCGCTCCAGGCCGAGCGCGTGGCAGCCGTGCGCTACGCGATCAGGCCCTCCACCCGGCGGGAGAGCGAACTGCGCACGACGGCGCTGCGCACCGGCCGGAAGGTCGACGCACTGCGTCTGGGAGACCGGCACACCGTCGCCGACGGCGCGGACCTGCCGGCAGGAGTGGCCGAACGACTCGCCGGGTTCGTGACCCGTGCCGACCGGCTGAGCGCGCTGCGCACCTCGCTGCTCGACCGCCGTACCGGCTGGACCGAGACGTACGAGCGCTACACCACGACCATCGCCACCGCATTCGGCGTGGGCGGCGCGCTCACCGGCATCCAGGACGCCGAACTCGGCTCCGACGCACGCGTACTGCTGGAGTTCTCCCGCGCGGGCGAGGCCCTGGCCCAGGAGGACACGCTCCTGGCCGGCGCTCGCCTGGCGGGAACCCTCGACCGTGAGCGGCTGCGCCTGTTCACCGGCGCCGTCGACACCCGCCGTACCCTGACCGAGGCCGCCGGTGCCGACCTGCGCGGCCCCGAACGAGCCGCCTGGCAGGAACTCGCCGGTGAACGCGCCTACGCCGATCTGCGTGCCGCCGAGGACGCGGTGCTCGCCGGCGGGCCCGGAGCCCGGGCGCTCCACGCCGCCCCCGAGGCCGCCTGGAAGGCCGCCCACGCGCGCGTGCGGGACGACATGCATGGGATCCAGTCCGACGCCGGACGAGCCGCCGCCGACTCCTCCGGCCCGTTCACCCGCGCCCTGCTCACACCGGCGGGGGCCGCGGTGCTCCTCGGCCTCGCCGCCGTCGCCGCCTCCCTCGTCATCTCCGTGCGCATCGGACGGGGCCTGGTCGTCGAACTGGTGAGGCTGCGCAATGACGCCTTGGAGATCGCCCGCCGGAAACTGCCGTACGCCATGCGCAGACTGCGCGCCGGGGAGGACATCGACGTCGACACCGAGGCCCCGCCCGGACCGCCCGCGGAGGACGAGACCGGTCAGGTCGCCGAAGCCCTCGGCACGGTGCACCGAGCGGCCCTGCACGCCGCTGTCGAGCGCGCCGAACTCGCCGGCGGCATCTCCGGTGTCTTCGTCAACCTCGCCCGGCGCAGCCAGATCCTCGTCCACCGTCAACTGAGCCTGCTCGACAGCATGGAGCGCCGTTCCGACGACCCCGACGAACTCAGCGACCTCTTCCGCCTCGACCACCTCACCACCCGCATGCGACGCCACGCGGAAAGTCTGATCATCCTCTCCGGAGCCGCCCCCGGGCGGGCCTGGCGCCTGCCCGTCTCCCTGACCAACGTGGTCCGTGCCGCCGTCTCCGAGATCGAGGACTACGCGCGCGTGGAGGTAAGGCAACTCCCCGAAGCGAAGATCGCCGGCACCGGCGTGGCCGACCTCACCCATCTCCTGGCGGAACTCGTGGAGAACGCCGCCCAGTTCTCACCGCCCCACACGCGTGTGCGGATCACCGGCGAACCGGTCGGCAACGGATACGCCGTCGAGATCGAGGACCGGGGTCTCGGCATGGGCAAGGAGACCCTCGTCGAGGCCAATCGCCGTATCGAGCAGTCCGAAGCCCTGGACCTGTTCGACAGCGACCGGCTCGGACTCTTCGTGGTGAGCCGTCTCTCCGCCCGCCACGACATCAAGGTCCACCTGCGGACCTCGCCCTACGGCGGCACCACCGCAGTGGTCCTCCTCCCCACCACCCTGCTCCACAGCGGGGCGCCGGAACGTTCCCCCCACGCCGTTGCCGAGGCACAGCCACGGGCCGAGCAACGTGAGTACGCGCGCGTCGCGGCGGCCCCCCACCAGGACCCCGTCGAACCGGCCGCGGACCGGCGCGCCCTCATGGCGCCCACCGCCTCCGCCGGACCCTTCCCGGCGGACGGCCCGCCCGAGCCGCCGCCCGGCGTCACCGCCCTGCGGCCCCCACGCCACGCGCCGGAACCGGACGAGACCGGCGAACTGCCGCGCCGGGTACGCCAGGCGCATCTCGCACCCCAGCTCCGCGAACAGCGCTCCGGGCAGCCCGCGCGGACTGCGACTTCCCCGCCCGACGACGCCCGCACTCCGGAACTCGTCAGGGACCGCATGACGGCCTACCGCGACGGTTGGGTGAGAGGCGGCGGCAGGACGCCCGGCCGTGGCGTCACCCAAGGGCCCGTGACGGGCAGCGACAGCAGCGAAGGAGACCCCGCATGATTCAGGACCCGAGAGCCAGGGCCACCCAGCGGTCCGGTGAACTCGACTGGCTGCTGGACGACTTGGTACTGCGCGTGCACGAGGTGCGGCACGCCGTGGTCCTGTCCGACGACGGCCTCGCCGTCGGCGCCTCCGGCGACCTCAGGCGTGAGGACGCCGAACACCTCGCCGCCGTCGCCTCCGGCTTCCACAGCCTCGCCAAGGGCACGGGCCGCCACTTCGGCGCCGGCGGCGTACGCCAGACCATGGTGGAGATGGACGACGGCTTCCTCTTCGTGGCAGCCGCAGGCGACGGATCCTGTCTCGCCGTCCTCACCGCGGTCACGGCCGACATCGGTCTGGTGGCGTACGAGATGGCCCGGCTGGTGAAACGCGTCGGAGAGCACCTCCGCACACCCACCCGCGCCGGCGCGCGCCCGCCCGCGGCCGGATGAACCAGGAACGGGCCCTGCTCATGACCGAGGGCAGCACAGGCGCCGCGCAGGAGCCGTCGGACAGCCGGTGGTACGACAGTGACGCCGGGCCGCTCGTCCGGCCCTACGCGGTGACGGGCGGCCGCACCAAGTCCGGCCCGGGCGGGACCCGTTTCGACCTGATCGCACTGGTCACGCTCTGTGCGGAGGCACCCGGCACCGACGACGCCCTGCTCGGCCCCGAGCACCGCGCGCTCGTCGAGCTGTGCCGTACGGAGAAACAGTCCGTCGCCGAACTCGCCGCGGGCACCGACCTGCCCGTCGGCGTCGTGCGGGTCCTCCTCGGCGACCTCCTGGAGCTGGGCCGGGTCACCGTCAACCGTCCCGTTCCTCCCGCGCGGCTGCCGGACGAGCGGATCCTGCGCGAGGTGATCGAGGGGCTCAGGGCTCTGTAGACGAACAGACACATGCGTCGCACCCGCGCCGACTTGCGCCACGAACCAGGCACCGAACACGCACGAAGCGGTCGGTGGAATGAAAAACCGGTCCAACGCCACACGGACGGGTGGCAGTTGCCATGATGCTGACTCCTCACAGCCCTACCGATGTCGACCACGGCCGACACTCCCGAGAGAAGTGATCGATGGTCTCCGAGCACTCCGATGAGACAGAGGGCGACACGGGCGCCCTGGCACTGAAGATCCTCGTCGCCGGTGGATTCGGCGTGGGCAAGACCACCCTGGTCGGCTCGGTCAGCGAGATCAGACCATTGCGCACGGAGGAGCTCCTGAGCGAGGCGGGCCGGTCGGTGGACGACACCGACGGGGTGGACCAGAAGGTCACCACCACCGTCGCCATGGACTTCGGGCGCATCACCATCAGGTCCGGGCTCTCGCTCTACCTGTTCGGCACACCGGGCCAGGACCGGTTCTGGTTCCTCTGGGACGAGCTGGCGCAAGGGGCGCTGGGTGCCGTCGTCCTCGCGGACACGAGGCGGCTCCAGGACTGTTTTCCGGCCGTCGACTACTTCGAGCACCGCCACATCCCGTTCGTGGTCGCCGTCAACTGCTTCTCGGGATCCCGCGCGTACGACGTCCCCGCCGTCTCGCACGCCCTCGATCTCGACGAAGGAACCCCCGTCGTCCTCTGCGACGCCCGGGACCGCGACTCCGGCAAGGAAGTACTGATACGGCTCGTCGAATACGCCGGTCGGATGCACACCGCCCGGCTGCTCGACTCCGTGGGCTGAATCGGCGGCAACGCGCCCCGCCCTGGCCGGTTTCCGGCCCTTGACGCCGCTGTTTGGGGTGGGGAAGCGCCCGTTCTCGCTGGTCGCCAGGAAGTCCCGGCATGCCTTGTCGGTCATCTTCCTTGCCATGTCCCCGTCCTGCTTGCTCCGGCGGCGGCGGTGGGGAAGGCTGAATCGTCGGATCCTCCTTGCCAGGGGGGAGCGACGACACGGGGAGTAGGGACGATGGTGCGGAACGCGGGACTCGGTTGGCTGCTGGACGACCTGACCGAGCGCGTCGAACCCATACGGCACGCCTTGGTGCTGTCCAACGACGGACTCGTCACTGCTGCCAGCACCGGTCTGCGGCGTGAGGACTCCGAGCACCTGGCCGCGGTCTCCTCGGGACTGCAGAGCCTTGCCAAGGGCTCGGGGCGCCACTTCGGCGCCGGCGACGTCCGGCAGACCATGATCGAGTTCGACGACGCGGTGCTCTTCGTCACCGCGGCCGGACCGGGCAGCTGCCTCTGTGTGCTCAGCGCCGCGGATGCCGACATCGGCCTGATCGGCTACGAGATGACGCTGCTGGTGAACCGCGTCGGCGAACACCTCCGCGTGGACACCCGCCAGCCCGAACGCTCTGCTGCGATGGACCGCTGACCTGCTGTTCTCGTCGATGCGGGCCGAGTTATCCACAGGCCGAACACGACTTTCGGCGAACGGGCTACGGTTTTTCCCGAGGCGAGCGCGAGACCGGCGCGAGCACCGCACCACACGGGGAGAACCAGCATGTCCGGCGACACCGTCACCCGATCCACCACGCACAGCACGACCGCCACGTCCAATTCACCGGGCACGGCCCCGGCACAGACCCCGGCACCTTCGCCGGCGTGGGCGAGCGGCCGCACCCTCGCATTCAGCCGTGCCGCACGCGAACTGGGCCTGAAGCGAAGCGAACTCGATCTCGCCGTACACCTGGGATGCCTCCGCACGGTCGTCGACGACGAAGGCGGAGCCCGCCGGATCGCACGGGCGGAGATCGACCGGCTCCGAGCCGACAAGGGCTTCCCGGAAACGTTGCGGGAACGCGTCGACGCCGTGAGTTCCCTCCCGGCGGCCCGGATCCTGGGCGTGCCCGTCTCGCGTTTCACCCGCCTCGCGCGACTGGGGCTGGTCACGCCGGTCACGTTCTCCCTGAACCGCTACCGAACCGTGGTCTGGCTCTATCTGGCGGCCGAACTGCGGCAGTTCGCGGCCGACGAGAAGAACGCCCGATGGCTGACGGGCCGCATGCCGCAGGACGCGAGGGGGCAGCTGGGAGCGGGACTGGACCTGCGCCCCCGGAACTGGCGAGGGCGCCAACTCGGATTTCTGCTGCGGCAGTCCGACGACCCCTGGAGGCGCGCCGCGGCCCCGGCCTCCCTGCTCGATCCGATCCAGGTCGCGCAGATCGTCCAGGACCCCTACGAACGCGCCGAACTGAACCACCACCGGCCCTTCCGGGCCGACCAGTCCCCTCCCGACTCGCCCGCCGCGCGGATCATCGCGGGGATCATGACGGCGGACGATCCCGATGAGATCGCGTGGCTGCGCACCGACCTCCTGCAGGCCCTCGCCGAGGCCCGCGCCCACCGCCTCGCGCCGCGGTCACGTCGGAAGGTGCCCGCGCCCACCACCGCCCGGCGCGGAACACCGGGGCGGAGCCGGGCCAGGGCCGGGCGGCGTCCTGGAGTTCCGCGGCCGACGGCGGGCACGGCACCCGAGGGACTGCGCGGCCTGCTGGGCCGGCTCCGCCGCGGGCCCCGCCCGTCGGCCGGCCGGTCAGCCGCCGAGCTTGCGGAACAACCCTTCCTGGACGACCGACACCAGCAGGCGACCCTCCAGGTCGTAGATGCGGCCGCGGGCCAGCCCCCGGCCGCCCACCGCGATCGGTGACTCCTGGTCGTACAGGAACCACTCGTCCGCGCGGAACGGCCGGTGGAACCACATGGCGTGGTCCAGCGACGCCATGTCGAAGCCGCGGGGCCCCCACAGGGGCTCGACCGGGATCCGGACGGCGTCCAGGAGCGTCATGTCGCTGGCGTAGGTCAGTGCGCAGGTGTGCACGAGCGGGTCGTCCCCCAGCGGTCCCACGGCCCGCATCCACACCGCGCTGCGCGGTTCGGCGTTCTCGACCTCTTCGGGGGTCCAGCGCAGCCGGTCGACATAGCGGATGTCGAAGGGCTGACGCCGGGCCATGCGTTCCAACTGCTCCGGCAGCGCGCCCAGATGCTCGGTGATCTCCTGCGACACCGTCGGCAGCGACTCGGGGTCCGGCACCTTCCGGGCGGGCGGCAACTGGTGCTCGAAGCTCCCCTCTTCAGGCTTGTGGAAGGAGGCGGTCAGATTGAAGATCGTGCGGCCCTGCTGCACGGCGGTGACCCGGCGCGTGGTGAACGACCGCCCGTCGCGGACCCGCTCGACCTGGTACACGATCGGCACCCCCGGCCGGCCCGGACGAAGGAAGTACGCGTGCAGCGAATGCACCGGGCGGTCGCCCTCGGTGGTGCGGCCGGCGGCCACCAGCGCCTGGCCGGCGACCTGGCCGCCGAAGACCCTCTGCAGGGACTCCTGCGGGCTGCGCCCGCGAAAGATGTTGACCTCGATCTGCTCCAGGTCGAGCAGGTCGACAAGCCGCTCGGCGGGGTTGGTCGTCATGTACTGGCCTCTCCTGTGCTCACAGCTGACCGACGTCGGTGACCTTGACGACCGCGCGTCCCTCGGCGTCGGAGGCCGCGAGGTCGATCTCCGCGCTGATGCCCCAGTCATGATCGCCGTTCGGGTCGGCGAAGGTCTGCCGGACGCGCCACAGCCCGTTCTGCGGCTCCTCCTCGATCATCAACAGCCGGGGGCCACGGGCGTCGGGGCCCGTGCCGAGCTCCTCGTACTCGTCCCAGTACCTGTCCATCGCCTCCCCCCACCGCTCGGCGTCCCAGCCGGACTCGGCGTCCATCTCACCCAGTTCGCCCACCTGGTCGAGGGCGGCGAGTTCGACACGGCGGAACAGGGCGTTGCGGACGAGGACACGGAAGGCGCGCGCGTTGGCGGTGACCGGCTTGACCTGGTCGGCCTTCTCCTGGGCCTCCTCGGCCGTCATCTCCTCGGGGTTGGCGAGCTTCTCCCACTCGTCGAGGAGGCTGGAGTCGACCTGGCGCACCATCTCACCGAGCCAGGCGATCAGATCCTCCAGGTCGTCCGACTTCAGATCGTCGGGGACGGTGTGGTCGAGGGCCTTGTAGGCGCCGGCGAGGTAGCGCAGCACGATGCCCTCGGTGCGGGCCAGCTCGTAGTGGGACACCAACTCCGTAAAGGACATGGCACGTTCGTACATGTCCCGGATCACCGACTTGGGCGACAGCGGATGGTCGCCCACCCAGGGGTGGCTCTTGCGGTAGGTGTTGTACGCGTGGAAGAGCAGTTCCTCCAACGGCTTGGGGTAGCTGATGTCCTGGAGCCGCTCCATGCGCTCCTCGTACTCGACCCCGTCCGCCTTCATCGCGGCCACGGCCTCACCGCGTGCCTTGTTCTGCTGGGCGGCCAGGATCTGCCGCGGATCGTCCAGCGTCGACTCCACGACGGAGACCATGTCGAGGGCGTACGACGGGGACTCCGGGTCCAGCAGCTCGAACGCGGCCAGCGCGAAGGTGGACAGCGGCTGGTTGAGCGCGAAGTCCTGCTGGAGATCGACCGTCAGCCGGACGATGCGGCCCTCGGCGTCCGGCTCGTCGAGCTTCTCGACGATGCCTCCGTCCAGGAGCGAGCGGTAGATCGCGATCGCCCGGCGGATGTGCCGCAGCTGCTGCTTGCGCGGCTCGTGGTTGTCCTCCAGCAGATGACGCATCGCGTCGAAGGCGTTGCCCGGCCGGGCGATCACCGACAGCAGCATCGTGTGGGTGACGCGGAAGCGGGAGGTGAGCGGTTCCGGGTCCGAGACGATCAGCTTCTCGAAGGTGCTGTCCGACCAGGCGACGAACCCCTCGGGAGCCTTCTTGCGGACCACCTTGCGGCGCTTCTTCGGGTCGTCGCCGGCCTTGGCGAGAGCCTTCTCGTTCTCGATGACGTGCTCGGGTGCCTGCCCCACCACGTAGCCCGCCGTGTCGAAGCCGGCCCGCCCGGCACGGCCCGCGATCTGGTGGAACTCCCGGGCCCGAAGCGTCCGCACCCGGTTGCCGTCGTACTTGGTGAGCGCGGTGAACAGCACGGTGCGAATGGGCACGTTGACACCGACGCCCAGCGTGTCCGTCCCGCAGATGACCTTCAGCAGACCGGCCTGGGCCAGCTTCTCCACCAGCCGCCGGTACTTGGGCAGCATGCCGGCGTGATGCACACCGATACCGTGCCGCACGTAACGGGAGAGGTTGCGGCCGAACTTGGTGGTGAAGCGGAAGTTGCCGATGAGCTCGGCGATCCGGTCCTTCTCCTCGCGCGTGCACATGTTGATGCTCATCAGCGCCTGGGCGCGCTCCACGGCCTGGGCCTGGGTGAAGTGCACGATGTAGACGGGAGCCTGCCTCGTGGCGAGCAGCTCCGTGAGCGTCTCCGTCAATGGTGTCAGGACGTACTCGTAGGAGAGGGGCACCGGACGGGTCGCCGAGCGGACCACCGAGGTGGGGCGGCCGGTGCGCCGGGTCAGGTCCTTCTCGAACATCGAGACGTCGCCGAGCGTCGCCGACATCAGGATGAACTGGGCCTGCGGCAGCTCCAGGATCGGGATCTGCCACGCCCAGCCGCGATCGGCCTCCGCGTAGAAGTGGAACTCGTCCATCACGACCTGGCCGACGTCGGCGTGCTTGCCGTCGCGCAGGGCGATGGACGCCAGCACCTCCGCGGTACAGCAGATGACGGGGGCGTCGGCGTTCACGGAGGCGTCGCCGGTGAGCATGCCGACGTTCTCGGTGCCGAAGATCTTGCACAGCTCGAAGAACTTCTCCGAGACGAGTGCCTTGATCGGGGCCGTGTAGAAGGTGACCTCGTTCCGGGCGAGGGCCGCGAAGTGCGCGCCCGCCGCGATCATGCTCTTGCCCGAGCCGGTGGGCGTCGACACGATCACGTTGGCGCCGGAGACCACCTCGATGAGCGCCTCCTCCTGATGCGGGTAGAGGGTGAGACCGCGTTCCTGGGCCCACGCCTCGAAGGCTTCGTAGAGGGCGTCGGGGTCGGCGGTCCGCGGCAGCTGATCGATGAGGGTCACGACCCCATCTTGCCTGCCCGGACGGCGGATGGGGGAATCGGATGCCGGACCGAAGATCGCGAACGCTACGCTGTGGCGCCGACGGAACGTCAGCGCACCTGGACAACTGGACAGCGGCACAACGCGCCTGGACAGCGGCACGAACGGAATGGGACGGGGCACGGCCATGATGGGACCAGCACACTCACTGTCGGGAGCCGCGGCCTGGCTCGGCGTAGGGGCCGCGGCGGCCGCCACCGGGCACACCATGCCCTGGCCGGTTCTCCTGGCAGGTGCGCTGATCTGCGCGGGTGCCGCGCTCGCCCCGGACCTGGACCACAAGGCGGCCACGATCTCCCGCTCCTTCGGACCACTGTCCCGGTGGGTGTGCGAGATCGTCGACAAGCTCTCCTACGCCGTCTACAAGGCGACGAAGAAGCAGGGCGACCCGCGACGCTCGGGCGGGCATCGCACACTCACGCACACCTGGCTGTGGGCCGTGCTGCTCGGAGCGGGCGCATCCGGCCTCGCCATCACGGGGGGACGCTGGGCGGTACTGGCCATCCTGTTCGTGCACATGGTGCTGGCCATCGAAGGTCTGCTGTGGCGGGCGGCGCGGGGTTCGAGCAGCGATGTGCTGGTGTGGCTGCTGGCCGCCACCAGCGCCTGGATCATCGCGGGCGTCCTGGACAAACCGGGCAACGGGGCGGACTGGCTGTTCACTCAGCCGGGCCAGGAGTATCTCTGGCTGGGGCTGCCGATCGTGCTCGGCGCGCTGGTGCACGACATCGGGGACTCGCTGACCGTGTCGGGCTGCCCGGTCCTGTGGCCCATACCGATCGGGCGCAAGCGCTGGTACCCCCTGGGGCCGCCGAAGGCCATGCGGTTCCGGGCCGGCAGCTGGGTGGAGCTGCGGGTGCTGATGCCGGTCTTCATGGTGCTCGGAGGCGTGGGCGCGGCGGCGGCGCTGAACGTCATCTGAGGCGCCGGCCGCCCCCGGCCGAACCTTCGGGAGCCGGGTCAGCCGGACTGGGAGTCCTCGTCCACGATGTGCATCGCCGCCTCCTCGGCGGAGGCGGCGGCCCCGTCGATGCCGACGTCGCTGGCGATCAGCCCGCTCTCCTCGTCCTCGTGCGCGCCCTCGTCGGGAGCGACGAGGCGACCGGAGCGCAAGGCACCCACCTCGTTGTCCAGGGGCTCGCCGTCGGTGTCCTGGGAGTCGCCGATACCGTCCCCGTCGGGGTAGGCGATGTCCGGGAGCTCCTCGGCGAGGCGCTGCTCCAGGGTCTCGCCGCGCAGCCGCTCCGCCGCCGTCACACCGGTGTGCTCCACCGCCCACGGCCGCTCCGGCGGGGACCAGCCCCGGTCGAGCGGGTCGGGCACACCGTCGGCGAGCAGGGTGTCCTCGGCGTCCAGCAGCCCCGCGTCGTCCTGGACCTCGGATCCGTCTGGCTGGTAGACGTCGTCTCCCCAGCCGCCGACTCTGTCCACGGGTACCTCCAGTGGTGGGACGGGCCCGGTGCCACCGTTCGGCGACGGTGGGCGCCCGGACCGCTGGGCGACGGCCCGGACCCCGTGAACCGGGCGGTTCACGGGCGTCCCCCGAATCAGTGCCCACCACCAGCCTTCCACTCGCGTTCGGCAAAGCGCAACGGCAGCGGGCCCGCGGCCGCCGGACCAGTGGGCCGCCGCCCGTACACGCTGCCTGCCTTGCGGGCCCGGCGGGGGTGTCGCCGGGTCCAAGCGGCCCCGCGGCCGCCCCTGGTCCGGGGCCGGGCCGGAGGCACCTCCCCGCCGCGGGCCACCGCACCCGTGCCGGGCACGGCCGTGCGGCCGTCAGCCGTGCCCGGCCCGCGCGTGCGATCGTCAGCCGTGCCACGACCTCCACAGGGCGGCGTACGCGCCGTCCGCCTCGACCAGCTGGTCGTGGCTGCCCAGTTCGCTCACGCGCCCGTTCTCGACGACGGCGATGACGTCGGCGTCATGGGCGGTGTGCAGGCGGTGGGCGATGGCGACGACGGTGCGGCCGTCGAGGACACGGGCCAGGGAGCGTTCCAGATGGCGTGCCGCGCGCGGGTCGAGGAGCGAGGTCGCCTCGTCCAGGACCAGCGTGTGCGGGTCGGCGAGGACCAGGCGGGCCAGCGCGATCTGCTGGGCCTGCGCGGGGGTGAGCGCGAACCCGCCGGAGCCGACCTCGGTGTCCAGCCCCTCCTCCAGAGCCCGCGCCCAGGCGTCGGCGTCGACCGCGTCCAGCGCCGCCCACAGCTCGGCGTCCTGTGCGCCCGTGCGGGCGAGGAGCAGGTTGTCGCGCAGCGAGCCGACGAACACATGGTGCTCCTGGTTGACCAGCGCCACATGGGAGCGGACGTCCTCGGCGGGCATCCGGGACAGCTCGGCGCCGCCCAGGGTGACGCGGCCGTCGCGGGGGGCGTAGATCCCGGCGAGGAGCCTGCCCAGGGTCGACTTGCCCGCGCCGGACGGACCGACGAGAGCGAGCCGGGTGCCCGGAGCGACCTCCAGGGACACCTTGCGCAGCACGTCGACGCCCTCGCGGTACCCGAAGCGCACCTGGTCGGCGTGGACATGGCGTCCGTCGGGGGCCACGGCCGGGTCACCCGCGTCCGGCTCGATGTCCCGCACGCCGACCAGACGGGCCAGCGACACCTCGGCGACCTGCAGCTCGTCGTACCAGCGGAGGATCAGGTTGAGGGGGTCGACGAGCATCTGGGCGATGAGCGCGCCGGTGGTCAGCTGGCCGAGTCCGATCCAGCCCTGCAGGACGAACACCCCGCCGACGATCAGCACCGAGCCGAGGACGGTGGTGTGCGTGACATTGATGACGGGGAAGAGCACCGAGCGCAGCCACAGGGTGTACCGCTCCCAGGCGGTCCATTCCCGGATGCGCTGGTTCGACAGCTCGATACGGCGCGTGCCGAGGCGGTGGGCCTCGACCGTGCGGCCGGCGTCCACGGTCTCCGCGAGCACGGCGGCGACTGCGGCGTACCCGGCGGACTCCGACCGGTAGGCGGAGGGGGCACGCCTGAAGTACCAGCGGCAGCCGAGCACCAGCAGCGGCAGGGCCAGCAGTACGGTCAGCGCCAGCGGGGGCGCGGTCACGGCGAGCCCGCCGAGAAGGAGGGCCACCCACACGACGCCGATCGCCAGCTGGGGCACGGCCTCGCGCATGGCGTTGGCGAGCCGGTCGATGTCGGTGGTGATGCGGGAGAGCAGGTCGCCCGTGCCGGCGCGTTCCAGGACGCCAGGGGGCAGTCCGACCGACCGGACGAGGAAGTCCTCGCGGAGGTCGGCCAGTATCCGCTCACCGAGCATGGCGCCGCGCAGTCGTACCTCCCGTACGAAGACGGCCTGGACGAGGAGGGCGACGACGAAGACCGTCGTCGTGAGTTCCAGATGGAGCTCGCGGGCCCCGTCGGAGACACGTTCGACGAGGGCGCCGAGCAGATAGGGGCCCGCCATCGAGGCGACCACGGCGATCGTGTTGACGGTGATGAGCACGACGAAGGCCCGACGGTGCCGGCGGAACAGTTCGGCCACGTAGGCCCGTACGGTCGCGGGGGCGCCGACGGGAAGGGTGCTCGCCGTCGTCGGGGCGGCCGGGTCGTAGGCCGGGGGCGCCACACCGATCATGCGGTCTCCTCGATTTCTTCCAGTTCGTCCAGCACATCGCTGAGGGCGGTCCTGCGGTCCGGCGGCCGGCCCGCGAAGGCGGCTCCGGCGGCCCGCACGGTCTTCTCCTCCGCCCTGCCGGCCGAGGAGGTCTCCTCGTCGGTCTCGCGGGTGACGACGGCCCGGTACCGGGAGTCGTCGCGCACGAGGTCGCGGTGGAGTCCGACCGCCGTGACCTTGCCCTCGTGCACGAGGACGACGCGTTCGGCGAGATCGAGGAGGAGGGGCGAGGAGGTGAACACGACCGTCGTGCTCCCTGCCCGCAGCGAGCGGATGCCGTCGGCGACCCGGGCCTCGGTGTGCGAGTCGACGGCGGAGGTCGGTTCGTCCAGGACCAGCACACCCGGGTCCGTGATCAGGGACCTGGCCAGTGCGAGGCGTTGGCGCTGGCCGCCGGACAGGGACCGGCCACGCTCGGTGATCCGCGCGTCCATCGGGTCCGCGGCGTCGAGCGACCCCTGGATCAGCGCCTCCAGCACGTCACCGCACTGGGCGGCGGCCAGCGCCTCCGGGGCGCTGATCTCGCCCGAGGCGGGGACGTCGAGGAGTTCGCGCAGCGTTCCGGAGAGCAGCACCGGGTCCTTGTCCTGGACGAGGACGGCGGTGCGCGCGGAGTCGAGGGGCAGTTCGTCGAGCGGTACGCCGTCGAGCAGCACGGAGGGGCCTTCCTCGCTGCCATGGCCGCCCAGCCGTTCCGCCAGGCGGCCGGCCGCGTCCGGGTCGCCGCACACCACCGCGGTGAGACACCCGGCGGGTGCGAGCAGACCGGTCGCCGGGTCGTGCAGGTCACCGGTGGGGACGGCGGCCTCGCGGGCCCCTTCGGTGTCCGTGGCCCGTTCCAGCGACAGCACTCCGGCGGCCCTCTTGGCGGACGGACGGGAGAAGGAGTACGCCATCGCGATCTCCTCGAAGTGCCGCAGCGGATACGCGAGGAGCATGACCGCGCTGTAGACGGTGACCAGTTCGCCGATCGTGATCCGGCCCTCGCGGGCGAGGCCCACGCCGTGCCAGACGACGGCGATCATCAGCAGCCCCGGCAGCAGCACCTGCAGGCCGGAGATGAGGGCCCACATCCGGGCGCTGCGTACGGCGGCGTGGCGGACCTCCTGGGAGGCCCGGCGGTAGCGGTCGAGGAAGAGGTCCTCGCCTCCGATGCCGCGCAGGACGCGCAGGCCCGCCACGGTGTCGGAGGCCAGTTCGGTGGCACGGCCCGCTTTTTCGCGCTGGAAGTCGGCCCGCCGGGTCGCGCGGGGCAGCAACGGCAGCACGGACAGAGCGAGGACGGGGACGCCGACGGCTACGACGACGCCGAGCGCGGGCTGGTAGACAACCAGGCCGACGCAGACGAGCACCACGGTGAGGGCCGCGGCCGTGAACCGGGAGACGGCCTCGACGAACCAGCCGATCCTCTCGACGTCACCGGTCGAGACGGCGACGATCTCACCGGCGGCCACCCGCCGTGTCAGCGCCGAGCCGAGCCGGGCCGTCTTGCGGGCCAGCAACTGCTGGACGCGCGCGGCCGCGGTGATCCAGTTGGTGACGGCGGAGCGGTGCAGGAAGGTGTCGCCCAGCGCGATGGTGAATCCGCACAGCACCAGCACCACGCCCGCGAGGGCGAGCCGGGCGCCGGAGCGGTCGACCACGGCCTGGATGGCGAGGCCGACGCAGAAGGGCAGGGCGGCCACGGAGGTGAAGTGCAGCAACCCCCATGCCAGCGCCTTGAACTGTCCGCCGAGCTGATTGCGGCCGAGCCACCACAAAAATCGTGGACCCGAGCGTGCGTCCGGTACGCCCGGATCTGCATACGGAAGGTCTTGAATCTGCATGACGTCCCAGAGGCTCGTGTCAGGGTGGGGGGAGGGGGAGGCGAAGTGGGGAGAAAGGGGTCGTTGAACCCGACGACCCGCCGTTGAAGGGGCCGTGAGTGCGACGACCGGCCGTGAAAGGTTCGCGTCGCGGCACGGTCGGAAGCAAACGGTTTTCCGGTCCCGGGCAAAGTTTCGGCCTGGACCACCCGGGTGAGGCCCGGCTCGCGGGCCGGCGGACACCTCCGTCCGGTGAGCGGTGCGACGATGGACGGCATGCGAATAGGCGGGACGATGCGGGGACGAACCGGCGAGACGAGTGACGCGGACGAGTACCGAGCGCGCGGCGCGGACGCGCACCGAGCGCGCAACACGCGTGTGACGAGGGGTGCGAGTCGCGTCCGGTGCACGGTGGTGGTCTGTGGTGCGCTGGTGATGTCCCTGACGGCATGCGGCGGTTCGGACGGCACGAACGGCGCGACGACGTCGGACACCGGCGCCGAGAAGTCCGGCGGGACCGACCGCTCCGAGACGCGGACCGTGGACCCGACCCGGATCCCGGACGTCGGCGACCGTCTCCAGAAGCAGATCCCCGCCGAGTCCCGTCAGGTCGTGGCGGTGTACGGAAAGGGCGAGGACGACGCCGACGCGACGGTCGTGCTGTACACGAAGAGCGGCTCCGTCTGGAAGAAGACCCGCAGCTGGGAGGGCCACAACGGCAAGAAGGGCTGGACCGGCGACCACCGGGAGGGCGACAAGCGCAGCCCCGTCGGTGTGTTCACGCTCAGCGACGCGGGCGGCGTCCTCGCCGACCCGGGCGCGAAGCTCCCGTACAGCCGGTCGGCGTCGTTCCAGGCACCGCACTACTGGGCCAAGTCGCACTGGCACGATTTCGACTATGTGATCGCCATCGACTACAACCGCGTCAGGGGCACCTCGCCGATCGACCCGACCCGTCCCGAGGGTCAGTCGAAGGGCGGCAGCATCTGGCTGCACATGGACCACGGCAGCGGTACCTCGGCCTGCGTCAGCCTGTCCAAGTCGGGGATGGAGTACCTGTTGCGCACGCTCGATCCGGCCCGGCACCCGGTGATCGTCATGGGGGACAGGGCGGCGCTGAAGGCCTGAGACACGGCGCACGCTTGTGGCCGGAGATCGCGTTGTGGCGGCACATCCACGCGCCGTAGAACTCCGGCCATGAGAAGCCGGATCTTCATGTCCATGTTCACCGGAGCGACCCTCCTGGTGGGCACCCTCCTCGGGGCCGGGACGGCCCGGTCCGCCGACGTGCCCGCCGAGTTCGGCACGGACTGGCACGACCCCGTCACCGCCGCCCCGCCCGTCACCGAGCCCGCGCACGGCAGGTCGTGCGAGGTGACGGTCGCCGAAGCCCGGTTCAAGGACTTCACCCCGTACCGGGGGACCTACGCACCACCCGGGGCCTGCGGGAAGAGGTGGAGCAAGGTCGTCCTGCGGCTGGACGGCAAGGTGAAGGGCCGTCAGTTCGACCGTCTCGGCCATCTGCGCATCGGCGGCGTTGAGGTCCTCCGGACGTCCACGCCGCAGCCCTCGCCCGACGGCATCGAGTGGTCCGTGCAGAAGGACGTCACGCGCTACGCCGAGACCCTGCGCACCACGCAGCCCGTGGAGATGCTCATCGGCAACGTCGTCGACGACACCTACACCGGCATCCTCGACGTCAGGGCCACGCTGACCTTCTACACGGGCCGGCCCGACGCGAGGACGGCGGCGACGATCCCCGACCGCGTCCTCACCCTCGGGGACGACCACGCCCTCACCACCCCGCGCAACAGCGAGCGCGTCGTCGCCGAGGTCTACGCGACCGGGTCGGGGGGCGGCTGCGAGGAGTACTGGTATCTGACGGTGCCCGCAGGGGCACCGTACTCCTGCACGGCGGACGAGGGGCCCTACCGCGAGGTGCGGATCGCGGTGGACGGGCAACTGGCCGGAATCGCCGCCCCCTTCCCGAACGTGTGGACGGGTGGCTGGTCCAACCCCTTCCTCTGGTACGTCGTCCCCGGGCCCCGGGCCTTCGACGTCCAGCCCCTGCGCTACGACCTCACCCCCTTCGCGGGCCTGCTCAACGACGGCCGCCCGCACCGGATCGAGGTCTCCGTCGTCGGGGTGCCCGAGGGGCGGACCGGCTGGAGCACCCCGGTCAACGTCCTCGTCTGGCAGGACGAGAGGAGCGAGCACGTCACCGGCGCCCTGACGAAGGCGGAGGCGGGCGGCCTCACCGGCTCGTCCACGTACACGCCCGGCGCGGAGCACCGCGTCGACACCAGGGGTGGCCACCGGCTGACCGTCGCCGGGTACGTGGACACCTCGCACGGCCGGGTGACGACGACCGTGCGGCGCAGTCTCGCCAACACCTCCACGCACACCTGGTCCGACGGTGAGAACCCCGACGCGCTCGACGCGCGGTGGAGCGACGACGAGACGGTCACCGTCGACGGGCCCGGGCGGGCCCGGACGACCCGTGTCCAGCGGTCGTACACGATGGACGGAACGACGACGCTCGGCGCGGGTGACCGGCTGCGGACCGTGCTCACGCTCGGCGACCGGGCGAGGACCACCGAGCTGTGGGGTGGGCGGCGCACGGCGTGGTCCCGGCTCGACGACACCTACACGGGCGACGCCACGTACACGGCGAACGTGCCGCGCGACCAGCGGCACGCGGTCGGCACGACCGGTGAGCGCTACCGGAGGTACGGATCGGACGGCTGCTACGACCGGTCGCTGGTCTCCGTACAGGGAGTGCTGACGGAGGACCGGATGGGCTGTTGACGCCGAATGCGTGCGATGTGACGTCTGTTCGATGATTTACCGCGACGAAACACGGCGGTCTTCCTCGTGAGCGGTGACTCCCCGATAGTGATCAACGCGGAAGTACTTTTCCGCATGCCAGAAAGTCCCTTCGGAGGAGTGCCCGTGCCGCAGTCCGTACCGTCCCTGCCGCGTCGCGTCGCACGCATGCTGCGTACCTCGCTCTTCGCACAAGTCGGAGTGGCGCTTGTGCTCGGAATCGTCGTCGGAAGGCTGTGGCCGGACACGGCCACGACCTTCCAGCCGCTCGGCGACGGTTTCATCCGCCTGATCAAGACCGTCATCTCGCCGCTGGTGTTCTGCGTGGTCGTCGTCGGCATCGCCAAGGCCGGCAATCTCAGGGCCTTCGGACGGATCGGGCTCAAGGCCCTGATCTGGTTCGAGGTGGCCTCGACGGCCGCGCTGCTCATCGGCCTGATCGCCGCCAACGTCGTCGGCCCCGGTTCGGGCATGAACGTCGACCCCTCGAAGCTCGACGCCTCGGCGGTCGACGCGAAGACCGCCGGCGGTGACCTGCCGACGACGGGCGAGTTCATCCTGAACGCGCTGCCGCAGAGCGCGATCGGCGCGTTCGCCGAGAACTCGCTGCTCCAGGTGCTCGTGCTCGCCTGCCTCGTCGGCGCCGCGCTGTTGCACCTCGGCCACACCAAGGTGCCCAAGATCCTGCCCGCCGTCGAGCAGGCCCAGGAGGTCATCTTCGCGATCGTCGGCTTCGTCATGAAGCTGGCCCCGCTCGCCGTGTTCGGCGCGATGGTCCACCTGGTCGGCGAGTACGGCCTCGGTGTGATGAAGACCTACGCCAAGCTGATCGTCCTCTGCTACGCCGTCGCGCTCGTCTTCCTCGTGCTGCTGGGCGTCGCGCTGAAGCTGATGACCGGGCTGAGCCTGTGGAAGTTCGTCCGCTACACCCGGGCGGAGATGCTGCTGGCGCTGGGCACCGCCTCCAGCGAGAGCGTCATGCCGCGCATGATGCAGAAGCTGCGGCAGGCCGGCGCCCGCGACGACGCCGTGGGTCTGGTGCTGCCCACCGGGTACTCCTTCAACCTCGACGGCGCGTCCATCTATCTCTCCATCGGCACGCTGTTCATCGCGCAGGCCGTGGGCGTGGACCTCAGCCTGAGCCAGCAGATCACCGTCATCCTGGTGCTGATGCTGACCAGCAAGGGCATGGCCGGCATCCCCGGTTCGGCCTTCCTCGCCCTGTCGGCCACGGCGTCCTCGCTCGGCGCCATCCCCGCCGGAGCCGTCGCGCTCCTGCTCGGTGTCGACCGCATCATGGACTCGATGCGTGTCGTCACCAACCTCCTCGGCAACTGCGTCGCCGTCTTCGCGGTGTCGAAGTGGGAGGGGGCGCTGGACACCGACCGTGCGAAGAAGATGCTCGACGGGGAACTCCGGTTCGTGGAGGAGGACGACGAGCCCACCACGGACGCGAACGCGCCGGCCCGGCCCCTGCCTGCTGCCGCCGTGCCCCCTGCCGCTGCCCCCACCGAGGGTGCCGAGGCCCCCGCGAGGACAGGGGCACCCGCGCTCTCCAAGACCGAGGCGAGGGAGCCCGCACCCGAGGTGAGCTGACCGCCCGTCCTGCGACCCGCGCGTACCACCCGCCCCAGCCACCCGCCCCTACGACCCGCGCGGACACCTCGCGCATACGACAGGCCCGGCGCGGCACTCCGCGCCGGGCCTTTGCGCGCGCCCGCGAGTCACCTTTGCGCGCCCGCGAGTCACGCTCCGCGCGCCCGCGACTCAGCAGCGCCGCTCCGCCACCGGTGCCCCGTCGATCAGTGTGTCGAGCAGCCCGCCGAGCACTCCCCGCTGATCGTCGGACAGCGGTGCGAGGATCTCCTCCGCCGCCGACCGCCGAGCGTGGTGCAGCTCCCGCAGCACCTTGCGGCCCTCGTCCGTGACCTCTATCCGGATCACCCGACGGTTGGTGGGATCCGGTACCCGGCGCACCCGGCCGCTCTCCTCCAGCGCGTCGACCAGCGTCGTCACGGCCCGGGGTACGACCTCCAGCCGCTCGGCCAGATCGGCCATGCGCGGTGGCGTGTCGTAGTGCGCCAGCGTGCGCAGCAGCCGGGACTGCGCCGGGGTGATCTCCAACCCGCTCTGCTGGAGGTGGCGCTTCTGGATGCGGTGCACGCGGCGGGTGAGCCGCAGCAACTGCTCGGCGAGCGGCCCGTCGGCGTCGGGGGTGGTCATACGGGAACAATATCAGGACCATGTTCATTGTGAGTATAGGTAACAATGAGCTAGGCTCCGTGAGCCGGTCCACAGCTCACTCGTCCCTCCGTCCTCACCTCCCGTAGGAGCCCATGCGTCCCGAACACGAACCCACCTGGGTGCCGTCCGGCCCCGCGCCGGAACAGCCACGACAGGTACGCCGCATCCTGAAACTCTTCCGCCCCTACCGCGGCCGGCTCGCGATCGTCGGCCTGCTCGTCGGGGCCGCCTCGCTCGCGTCGGTCGCCACACCCTTTCTCCTCAAGGAGATACTCGACACCGCGATCCCCGAGGGCCGCACCGGTCTGCTGAGCCTGCTCGCGCTGGGCATGATCCTGAGCGCGGTCCTCACCAGCATCTTCGGCGTCCTGCAGACCCTGATCTCCACGACCGTCGGCCAGCGCGTCATGCACGATCTGCGCACCGCCGTCTACGGCCGGCTGCAGCGCATGTCGCTCGCCTTCTTCACCCGGACCCGGACCGGCGAGGTCCAGTCCCGTATCGCCAACGACATCGGCGGCATGCAGGCGACCGTCACCTCCACCGCGACGTCCCTGGTCTCCAACACCACCAGCGTGGTCGCCACCGTCGTCGCGATGGTCGCCCTGGACTGGCGGCTCACCGTGGTCACCCTGCTCCTGCTGCCGCTGTTCGTGTGGATAAGCCGCCGGGTCGGCAACGAACGCAAGAAGATCACCACCCAGCGCCAGAACCAGATGGCCGCCATGGCCGCGACGGTCACCGAGTCGCTGTCCGTCAGCGGCATCCTGCTCGGACGCACGATGGGCCGCGCCGACTCGCTCACCAGGTCCTTCGCCGAGGAGTCCGAGGGGCTCGTCGACCTGGAGGTCAGGTCCAACATGGCCGGGCGCTGGCGGATGGCCGTCATCACCGTCGTCATGTCCGCGATGCCCGCCGTCATCTACTGGAGTGCCGGTGTCGCCCTGCAGCTGGGCGGCCCGTCCGTGTCGGTCGGTACGCTCGTGGCCTTCGTCTCGCTCCAGCAGAACCTGTTCCGGCCGACCGTGAGCCTGCTGTCCACCGGCGTCCAGATCCAGGCCTCGCTCGCCCTCTTCCAGCGCATCTTCGAGTACCTCGACCTGCCCATCGACATCACCGAGCCCGAGGACCCCGTCCACCTCGACCGGGTCAAGGGAGAGGTCCGCTTCGAGAACGTCGAGTTCCGCTACGACACCGACCACGGTGACCGCCATGGCCATGGCGAGGGCGGCGAGCGCGGCGGCGAAGCCCGCCGACGTCCGATCCTCGACGGCATCGACCTCACCGTCCCGGCCGGCGGCAGCCTCGCCGTCGTGGGGCCGACCGGCGCCGGCAAGTCCACGCTCGGCGCTCTGGTGCCCAGGCTGTACGACGTCACGGGCGGCCGGGTCACCCTCGACGGGGTCGACGTGCGGGACCTGGACTTCGACACGCTGGCCCGTGGCATCGGCGTCGTCTCCCAGGAGACGTACCTCTTCCACGCCTCGGTCGCCGACAACCTGCGCTTCGCCAAGCCGGACGCCACCGACGAGGAACTGCACGCGGCGGCGCGGGCGGCCCAGATCCACGACCACATCGCGGCACTGCCCGACGGCTACGACACGGTCGTCGGTGAACGCGGACACCGCTTCTCCGGCGGTGAGAAGCAGCGCCTCGCCATCGCCCGCACCATCCTGCGCGACCCGCCGGTCCTCATCCTCGACGAGGCGACGAGCGCCCTCGACACCCGCACCGAGCATGCCGTGCAGCAGGCCATCGACGCGCTCTCGGCCGACCGCACCACCGTCACCATCGCCCACCGCCTCTCCACGGTCCGGGACGCCGACCAGATCGTCGTCCTGGACGCCGGCCGCGCGGTGGAGCGCGGTACGCACGAAGAGCTGATGGAGCGGGGCGGGCGGTACGCGGCCCTCGTCCGACGGGACGCGCGGCTGACGCCCGGGCGTGAGGTGGTCGAGGTGCCGAAACTGGAGCCGACAAGATGAAGATATGCGGCGTTATGTCGGATTTGAGGTGATATGCGGGTTACCGTGCCCGCATGCAGATGAACACTCCGCCACGGAGCACGATTCGACTGACGCGTCGGGGCCAGGCCGCCCTCATCGCGGCCGGGGCCGTCGTGGCGGCCACCGCCGTGGCGGTGCCGCTGCTGAGCGTGGAGAGCGGTGGCGGCGCGGCCGAGCGCCCGGCGTCACTGGTGATCCCGGAGGGCTGGCGCTCCGGTCAGGTCTACGAAGCCATCGACAAGGCCCTCGCCCTGCCCGCGGGATCGGCCAAGAAGTCCCTGTCCAAGGCCAAGCTGACGCTGCCGGCCGACGCCGAGGGCAACCCGGAGGGCTACCTCTTCCCGGCGACCTACCCCGTGCGGGAGAAGGCGACTCCCGAGTCCCTGCTGGCGACCATGGTCGAGACCGCCAACAAGAGGTTCAACGGCGGCCAGGTCACGGCCGGGGCCCAGCGCAACGCGATGAACGTCTACCAGGCGGTCACGATCGCGAGCATCATCCAGGCCGAGGCGGCCACCGAGGACGACATGGGCCGGGTGGCCCGCGTCGTCTTCAACCGGCTGGAGCGCGGGATGCCGCTGCAGATGGACTCCACCATCAACTACGCGCTGAACCGCTCCACGCTGGACACCAGCGTGAACGACACGAAGATCGACAGCCCGTACAACTCCTACCGGCGCATGGGCCTGCCGCCCACGCCGATCGCCAACCCGGGCGTGGCGGCGATGCGCGCGGCGGTCAACCCGGCGTCGGGCGACTGGCTGTACTTCGTCACGGTCAAACCGGGCGACACCCGCTTCACCGCGAACTACCAGGAACACCTGCGCAATGTCGCCGAGTTCAACCAGAACCGGAGGAAGCCGTCGCCGTCCGTCGCGGCGAGCACCCCGCCCCCCTCGCAGGCGGCCGGCTGAATCCCGCCGCGCCGGCTCGGGGCGTCAGAGGGCGGCGGCAGGCTCGCCCGCCAGCAGCCGCCTGATGTCCCGTACCGCCGCCCGTCCCGCACGGTTGGCGCCGATCGTGCTCGCCGACGGGCCGTAACCGACCAGGTGGACGCGAGGGTCGGCGATCGCGCGGGTGCCGTCGACGCGGATGCCGCCGCCCGGCTCGCGCAGCCGCAGCGGCGCCAGATGGTCGACGGCGGCGCGGAAGCCGGTCGCCCAGAGAACGACGTCGGCGTCCACACGGCGGCCGTCGTCCCACTCCACGCCGTCGGGCGTGATCCGGTCGAACATCGGCAGCCGGTCCAGGACGCCGTCCGCGAGGCCCCGCCGTACGGCGTCGTTGAGCGGCAGACCCGTCACCGACACCACGCTCTTGGGCGGCAGCCCCTGCCGCACCCGTTCCTCCACCATGGCCACCGCCGCCCGTCCCGCGCCCTCGTCGAACGGTCCCTCGCGGAACACGGGCGCGCGCCGCGTCACCCAGGTCGTCGCGGCGGCGTACGGGGCGATCTCCAGCAGGTGCTGCGTGCCGGACGCGCCCCCGCCCACCACGACCACCCGCAGCCCCGCGAACTCCTCGGGCCCCGGGTACTGGGCGGTGTGCAACTGCCGCCCCCGGAAGGTCTCCTGGCCGGGGTAGCGCGGCCAGAACGGCCGGTCCCAGGTGCCCGTCGCGTTGATCAGCACCCGCGTCGACCACGTACCGTCCGAGGTCTCCACCAGCAGCCGACCGCCCTCGCCCTCCCGCACCGCGCGCACGTCCACGGGGCGCCGTACCCGCAGGCCGAAGGTCTGCTCGTACGAGTCGAAGTACGCGCTGACGACCTCGGCGGACGGTCGCGCCGGGTCGGCTCCCGTCAGCTCCATGCCGGGCAGCGCGTGCATCCCGTGCACCTTGCCGTACGTCAGCGAAGGCCAGCGGAACTGCCAGGCGCCGCCCGGCCCGGGGGAGTGGTCCAGCACCACGAAGTCGCGCTCCGGCTCGAAGCCGGTCCTGCGCAGGTGGTAGGCGCCGGCCAGACCTGCCTGGCCGGCGCCGATGACGGCTACCTCGACCTCGCGCGTGTTGTTCACGTTTCTACGAACAGTGGCGGGGGCGCGGATCTTCCCCGCGTGAAGGTGTGATCAGGCACATCAGGTGCACCGGGCACATCAGGCTCAGGGTCGGACCGGCCGCTCCCGCGCCGCGCCCACGGGGTGCGCGAGGATGGAGGCATGTCCGATGCCTTCACCACCCGCATTCTGAACATCGCCTCCGGATCCCGTGAGCGGGTCGTCGACCTGACCCGCGACTGCGAGGCGTTCCTCCGCGAGGCGGCGGCCGGGCGGGACGGTCTGCTCAACGTCTTCGTCCCGCACGCCACGGCCGGCATCGCCGTCATCGAGACGGGTGCCGGCAGCGACGACGACCTCCTCGCCGCCCTCCGCACACTCCTCCCCGCCGACGACCGCTGGCAGCACCGCCACGGCAGCCCCGGCCACGGCCGCGACCATGTCCTCCCCGCCTTCGTCCCACCCCACGCCACCCTGCCGGTCGTCGACGGGAGGCTGGAACTGGGGACTTGGCAGTCGGTGTGCCTGGTGGACACCAACAGGGACAACCCCGACCGTCAGGTCCGGCTGAGCTTCCTCGGTTAGATGTCCTGGGGGACTGTAGGGGCAAAGTCCGGCCGCACCGAATGGGGCAAGGAGGGGGGCTGTAGAACGAACTACCAGCTCGTGGTCTTGTCACTGACCGGCCAACGAGCAGAACTGGCCCAAGGCGGTGGGTTGCCCGGTGTCCAGCTGAACGCCCGCCGCCCAAGTCGAAGGACAGCGGGCTGACTGATCATGAGTCGCGGCAAGGGTCCCGCCACCGCGTGAACGAACCCGGGCGCGGGAACACAGATCGCTTCTCCGCGAGCCCTTGGGCGGGCCGTCGATCAGCTCACGAGGTGTGGACCTCCAGTGCGGCACGGACCGCCGACTCCAGGGCGCCCTCGATCCAGGCCGGCTTGAGGGAGGTGTGGTCACCCGCGAAGTGCATCGGGCCCTCGGGAACGGGAATGGAGGGCAGCAACTCGGTGTGCTGGCCGGGCAGCAGTACGGACGCCTCTCCGTAGGCGTAGGGGTCGCGCAGCCAACTCTGGGTGCGTCCGGCGCCGGTGTAGAAGACCTCTACGCGCTGGCCGTAGACCTGCTGCAGTCCGCACAGGGCGTGGGGGTAGCGGGCCTCGTCGTCCAGGGAGTCCCAGCGCAGTGCGTCGTCCGCCCAGCTGTAGGAGGCCAGCACCACTCCGCCGGAGCTGCCGGGCACCGGGTGGGAGGGGTGGTACATGAACCGGTTGGCGATGTCCGACACCGAGCCGCCGCCCACGACGTGTGCGGCCTGGGGCTGGTCGCGGGAGACGGCACGGTTGGCGGCGTAGTGGGTGCGTTGGCCCGCAGTGATGTGGCCGTCCGGCACGGAGGGATGGGCGCCGAGCAGGCTGCCGTCGGCGGGTGTGCGGCCGGTGCGGTAGGCGTCGTACAGCTTCGGGTCGATCCGGCCCAGCTCGCGTTTCCAGTCGGCCTCCGTGAACTCCCACCAACGGCGGCTGAACTCCAGGAGCACCTTCGTGGCGCTGTCATAGTGCAGTTCCGCGACAGCCCGGCGCTTGCGGTACGACATCAGGGGGCTGATCTGTACGTGCCGTAGACCGGAGAAGGGCACGGTGACCACGGCCGCGTCCGCGGTGAACTGCTCGCGCACCACCGGGCCGTCGCGCCCCTCGGAGACCGTGTCCACCCACACGTGAGGGCCCTTGCGGCCGACGTGCGGGGTGTCGGAGGAAGGACGGTCAGGATCGTGGTACTCGACGCGGGTGACCCGGCGGTCGAACCGGACCGTGTCGCGCACCTGCGCAAGCAGCGCGTCCGGCAGCACCGCCGTGCCGCCCTCCAGCTCCCAGAAGGCGGTGTCGGGGCTGATGAGGGAGGAGCCGATGAAGCTGTGGATGAACGACAGGGGCAGGCGGGACGTGAGGTTCTCCAGGGTGCCGATCAGGTCGACCGTGCGCTCGTCCAGCCCGGCGTGCTCGGTCAGGAAGCGGAACATCGACCAGTCGCCGAATCGCTGGATGACCCTGGCCCAGCCCCGCACCCGTTCCGGCAGCGGCTTGTCGACTCGCTTGCCACCGGCGTCCACGGTGCTGAACTCGTCGCGCACCGGATCCAGCACCGACCGAAGGATGGTTCCGGCGGGGGTGTCCCAGCGGGCGCGCGGCACGCCGAACGACCGGTTGATGCGGCGGGGCGCGCGGGCGTAGTCCACACGCCGCATCCGGATGCCGTTGACGTAAATCCACGTGCGGTTGGCGGGCCGACCGTCACCGTCGACGTCAACATAGTGGAAACGCCGCTTCTTCAGGTCCAGTTGGTCGATCAGACCCATCACCAGCGGGTGGCTGGAGGGCAGGCGCATGGCACCGGCCTCGGCGTACTGGCGGGGGTCGGCGAAGGGCTGAGCCGCCCGTTCGTGGCCACCGCTGCGGAAGGTCTTGATGCGCCCGCCCGCCCGGTTGCCGTTCGCCTCGAGAACGGTCACGTCGTGGCCGGCCCGCTTCAGCAGCAGCGCCGTCACCAGACCGGCCGGGCCGGCCCCGACGACGAGGACCTTCTTGGGTGTGGCCGTCCGCTGGGCGGGCAGTCCGTCCTTGAGTACCCGCTCGTAGCGTGGAACCAAGGGGCGGTCGTGGTCGTCCACGACCAGCAGGGCCCGGGCCACAGCCAGGCACCTGTCGAACTCCGCGCCCCGGGTGGGCGCCGGTGCGGCCGGGACGGCCTGTACGGGCATCGCCGCGGCAGGCCCGCCACCGGCCAGAGCCGTGGCCGCCGCAGCCGTCCCAGCTGCCGTCGTGAAGCTGCGCCTGGACAGGCCTGAACCTGCCACGACGGCTCTGTGATCTTCAGTCATGACGCACTTGTACCGGTCGGCCGACCTGACTCGCCCACCTGCGCCGGAGCATTGCCCCGAACGAGGGATGTCAACGTCATGGCGCTGACGCCCAGTTCCGACGTCCGCGGACCGGCGCTCTCTGCGACGTCCCCGAAGGGATGAAAGACAGCCGGTGATTGGCGTGTCACGGCCGCCTCGTCGGCACACTTCCGTGTGGCCGTGACCGGTCGGTGGGGGAGCAGCGGGGCAAACCGGAGCGGCGTGGCTGCCGCTGCCGGAACTCGGCGGAACAGGGGGCAGGCATGGGACGAAGGGCCGAACTCACGGGCAGGGCACGGTACTGGTTCGACACCACCTTGGCCCGCGGCACCTCCGCGCTCGTCGGCTGGCTGGCCTTCGGCTGCCTCATGGTCGTCCTCCCGGCGAGCGCCGTGCTGGTGTGGACGGACCCACATGTGCCCGCGTCCCGCTCGGAGCGGTTGGCAGAGATCTGGCGTCTCACCGGTGAGACACTGCGGCTCGGCGGGGCGACAGGCCCGCTCCTGCGTGTGCTGTTGTCGGTACTGCTCGCCCTGGTCGCCCTGGTGTACGTCTCCACTCTCGTCGGTCTGATCACCACCGGACTCACTGAACGGCTCACCGCACTGCGACGGGGCCGCTCCACCGTCGTCGAGCAGGGGCACTCGGTGGTGCTGGGCTGGTCCGAGCAGGTGTTCACGGTGGTGAGCGAACTGGTGGCCGCCAACGCCAACCAGCGGCACGGCGCGGTGGCCGTGCTGGCGGACCGGAACAAGACCACCATGGAGGAGGCCCTCAGGAGCAAGGTAGGGACCACCGGCCGTACCCGGCTGATCTGCCGTAGCGGTCCCCCCACCGACCCCGCCCTGCTCGCCCTGACCAACCCCGGCGCGGCCAGCGCTGTGCTGGTGCTGCCCCACGACGATCCGTCGGGGGACCCGGAAGTGGTCAAGACGCTGCTGTCGCTGCGGTCCGCACTCGGCGAGGGGGACGGCCCGCCCGTCGTCGCCGCCATCAGAGACGACCGGTACGGGCTGGCGGCCACCCTCGCCGCGGGAACGCGCGGCATCGTCCTGGAGAGCGACGCGATCACCGCCCGGCTGATCGTCCAGTCCGCCCGCCGTCCCGGACTCTCCCTGGTGTACCGAGACCTCCTGGACTTCGCCGGAGACGAGTTCTACCTCACCCTCGACCCCGCCCTGACCAGCCGCCCCTTCGGTGACACGGTGCTGGCCTACGCCACCTCCAGCGTGGTCGGCCTGCTGCGCGACGGCAGGCCCTTGCTCAACCCGCCGCCGCAGACCCTGATCGGCCCCGGAGACCGGCTGATCGTCATCACGCGGGACGACGACACCGCACGGCTCAGCGACTGCTCCGGGCTGGTCGACGAGTCGGTGATGACGCCCTGGCAGCCGGCGGGCGTCCGGCCCGAACGGCTTCTGATTCTCGGCTGGAACCGGCGGGCCTCGCTCATTGTCGACCAGTTGGGCCGGTACGCCGCGCACGGCTCGGTCGTCGCCGTGGTGGCGGACCGGGCGGAGGTGACGGCCGAGCAGGTACGGGACGCCGGTACAGACTTCGCACCCCGGCTGACCATCACGTTCCGGCCTGGAGACGTCACCCGGCCGGAGACACTTCGGTGCCTGGAGATCGACTCGTACGACAGCGTCGTCGTGCTCGGCCCGGACCCCGTTGCGGGACAGCAGCCCGAAGAGGCCGACAACCGGACCCTCGTCACGCTCCTCGTTCTGCAACTACTGGAACAGGAGACCGGACGGGAACTGCCGGTGGTCACCGAGATGACCGACGACCGCAACCGGACGCTTGCGCCCGTCAGCCACCCGGAGCCGACGTGATCATCAGTGGGAAACTCATCGGCCTGTTGATGGCCCAGATCTCCCAGAACCGGCACCTGGCCGCCGTGTTCGAGGAGTTGTTCTCCCCCACCGGCAGTCAGGTCCACCTGCGACCGGCGGCGTCGTACGTCCTGCCCGGCTGTGAGGCGTCCTTCGCCACGGTCGTCGCAGCGGCGCAGCAGCGGGGCGAGTGTGCCATCGGCTACCGCCGCCACGACCGGGCCACAGCTGATCCCGACCATGGAGTGCGCATCAACCCGGACAAGAACGAGCGACGGTGCTGGACCGATCGCGACGAGGTGGTCGTGATCGCGCGGGACTGACGCAGCCTCGCCTCTCACGGCATGACGGCGGCGATGCCGCCACCCGATGGGCGGCCAGGATCGATTCTCATCCAGTGTGCTGTCGATCCCCCATCGCGAGGCATACAGTACGGCCGACGACGCGGGAGGGGCAGGCCTTCGGAGCCAGGATGGTGGTTATCAGCCGGTACACCGTGTCGCTGCCTGGCGTGTACTCGATCGCGCGAACCTGGGCCGGGGCCGCGCGACGGTTCTGGTCCCTGGACGCCAAGCGGTCCGCCTCGGCCGCGAAGACAGCGTGGGTGCCGCACTTGGCCGGCGCTGACACCCTCACTTGCGGACAGGCACTCTTCGCCCGTCCGCTGCTGATTCCAGCGCGGCCGAAGAAGGGGGATTGGCCTCGGTGTCCGGCACGTCGAAGGTGGTGCCGTCCACCGCGACCAGTTGACGCCCCCGATATCAGGCCCGCTCGTGTCCTCGGCCGCCACCGGCCGGCACGCCCGGGCAGACAGTGCCGTCACCGGTACCACCTCTGGGCGCGCTTCACCGTGAGGACCGGTCGGCTAGGGTCAGGTTGTCCTAACGGAGTTTCGTGGACACCAACCGGGACAACCCGAACCGTCAGGTCCGGTTGAGCTTCCTCGGTTAGGTGCCCTGGTGGGACTGTAGGGGCAGAATCCGGCCGCACCGAATGGGGCAGGGAGCGGTGCTGGGGAACTGTCTCCTTGGGCTTGGCGCACCCATTGAATACTGGGGGAGGTCTGTCATCAGGTTCTTCGTCTGGTGGTACACATGACGCGTCTCTCTGACCTGCGGAATCATGACCGTTGTTGGTGGCTGGCGGCGACTTGGTCCGGGAATGGCCCGACCGCTGAGGTCGGCACCGGCCAGGTCCGCGTCGGTCAGGACCACGCCGCGCAGGTCTGCGGTGATCAGGTTCCCGCCGATCAGAGACGCGCGGGTCAAGTTGGCGCTCGAGTCGGCCTCGCTGGTTTCGCTGGTTTCTTCGGCCCTGCTCAGGTGCGCGTTGTCAACGTTCGCTCCGCCGAGGTCCGCGCCGGTGAGGTTCGCGAAGCGGAAGTTGCTGCCTCTGGGCATGCCGTCTTCTGACAGGCCCATTTCGCGCTCCAGGCCGCGCAGATCGACGCTGCTCAAATCAACTCGCTACAGCGGCTTCCCGTCCTGGGTCACCTCCCGGCCGGCGGGCCGGTTGCCCAGCACGGCAACTACGGCCGCTGGGTCAGCAGGGGGTCGGTACTCCTCTGACGGCTTGATGCCACTTGCCGGAACAGGAGCGTGCTGGCGTACGAACGCGGACAGGACAGCACCGAGACGACAGTGCGCCGATCTCGTGAGGAGTCCTGCATGATGCGTTGCAGGGCGTAGATTCCTCGGGTGGTGATCTGCCCCTGCTCGGAGATCTGTAGATCTTTGCTGGTCTGCCCAACCGACATCCACGTGAACAGCAGGGCGACCAGTGCAGCCAGTCCCGGCAGCGTGGACGCGGCCCGGCCCGATCGGGCGGCTCCGTTGCCGTCGATGATCCCCGGCGGCCCGTCGACGTGCGATCCGGCGGAGTCGTGCGGCGGCAGACGGCTCGCTCATCCACTTGTTCAAGCCCGGCGGCTCGTTCCAGCCGAATGAGAGCCAACGTGCTCACCGAGGACACCGGTCGGCATCGGTGACGGAACGGCAGGCTCAGCCGCCGAGGTGGCTGCCGATCGACCGGGCGGCCTCGGGATGGGCGAGGTACTCGACGATGCTGTGCGCGCGGTCGCGGGCGTTGACGACGGCGAGGTCGGAGAGTCCGTCCGCCCAGTCGTCGCTCAGCGGGCATCCGATGGCCACCGCGTCGGTCGGGCACCAGACGTTGAGCCAGTCCGCCACGATGTCCGGACGTTTCGGCCCGCCGACGAGCAGCTTGCTGTACACGCTGTCCAGGCCGAGGGGACTGCCCGCCGTGGTCAGATGGACGAGGTTCACCCCGTGGGGCAGTCGGGTGGTGAGATCCAGGCCGACGACGGTGCCGAGGCTGTGACTGACGAGCACCACTTCCCCCGCGTCCGGCATCGTCTCGAGTACGCAGTCCAGGACCTCGTCCCGGATGCGCCGGTCGTCGAGGTACGCGGCCACGTCACGGAAGACCAGGCCGATGGCCCAGGCGTCGAGGTCGCTCCGGGCGGCCAGCCAGCTCAGCCGCTTCTGCAGGGACCCGGCCACGTCACCCAGGCCGATCCGTTCGGTGGCCAGCTGGCTCTCGTGCGGCATGTCCCACCTCGTGGCCGCCTCGCCGATGATCTCCTCGTACACCGCGCGGGCGGTGGGGGTGGTGGGTGCGACCGCCTCCGCCGCCCTGGCGGCCGGCGCCTCGGTGAGATGGGGGACGGCCTCGTGCGCGGTCAGAGCCTGCACCAGCCGGTCGCCGTAGTAGGGGAACCAGATGTCCGCCGGGTCGACCGGAGGGAGTCCGGCGCGGGCGAGGCCCTGGTTGAGTCCGGCCGCCCATTCGCGGCGCAGCTTCTCGGGATCCTTGCCTTCCTGGGAGCGACCGTGAAGGAAGACCAGATGCCGTCCGCCGCCGAACGCGCCGTCCCGGGCGCGTAGGCCCGCACGCGCGGTGGCCTTCTCGACGGCCGCGGGCGACGCCGTGACGGCGGGAGCCGCGGCCGTCACCGGACCTTCGGCGGCCTCCGCGAGGCCCAGCCCCGACTCCGGGCCCATCTCGGCCAGCAGCGCCTGTTGCCGGGAGGAGAGGGGCAGGGCGGCGAGGTGTTTCAGGATGGAGCTGATGCGGACGCCCTCGTTGGACACCCAGTCGATGGCGTCGTCGCCGTCACCGGGCTGCCAGACCTGTCCGTCACGGCGCAGGACGCGGCCCTGTTCGTCGGTCCTGGGCACACCGCTGTGGTGGAGCGCGACGACTTCCCACTGGTCGTTGAAGACGGGAGAGCCCGAATTGCCCGGCTCGGTGTCCGTCTTGTAATGGAGGAAGTCGTCGAGGCGCACTTGGAGCATGTTGTCGCGTACGGCGATCTCCTTCAGGCGCCCCATCGGATGGCCGACGACGTTGACCGGCTCACCGATCACCAGCTTTCCCTTCTGGGTGCTGAGCCGGTTCCACCCGAACGTCTCGCCCACGGGCCGCGGGTCCAGGCCGGGGGCGACCCGCACCAGGGCGAAGTCGAGGCGTTGGTCCGCCGTGAAGAACCCGTCCGGGTCGAGCTCCAGCCGGGTCGGTGGCTGGGGTGTGTTGTCGACGGTGACCTGGGCGTCGAACTCCACGAAGCACTGCCGGGCGGCATCGGCGTCGGGGAGCACGTGATGGTTGGTCAGCAGCAGGTTCGGCGACACCAGGAAGCCGGTGCCGATGGGCAGCTCACGTCCGTTCTCCCGCACCGAGATCCGGGCGACGGTGCGTGCCGCCCGGGCGCCGCGCGGCAGGAAGCTCCAGGCCTGCAGGTCTCTGGACACCCCGAGGATGCGTTCGTACGCGGCGGTCGCCTCCAGGGGTTCGGACCGGACCGCCTCTACCGCCATGGCGGCGGGCACCGCCTGCCGGTCGAGCAGTCGGGCCGCGCGCGCCGCGAGTGCCTCCTCCGAATCCGGGAAGGCGTCCCCGGCGTCCTGCCGCCGCTCGACGGCCCGCCGCTCGTCGCCGGTCTCTCCGTACCGGGCGGCGGCGGACGCGATCTGGTGCTCCCGTTCGCCCTGGGACCTGTCCGTCGCTGCCATGTCAGGTCGCCGTCCTTCCGGCTGTGTTCCACGGCACGAAGGCGTTCGTCAGCCCGGTGAGAGCCGTACGCAGCTCAGGGTGGTGACGCAGCAGCACCGTGATCATGGAGTTGTCGTCGATCCAGGCCATGCCGGCCTTGGAGTACACCTCGGGGGTGTAGTACTCGGTGAAGAAGCGGTCGCTGTTCAGTCGGCGTGAGGCCATCAGGATGAAGATGCGGAACGCCGTGTCGCTGAAGGCGAATCCGGCCGGCAGCTTCTCCGCGTACAGCCCGACCATGAGGTCGACCTTCTCGATGTCGCCGTCGTAGAGCCACTGGATCTGCTCGGCCCACGCCCGGTTCTCCGTCAGCTCCAGGAAGTTCGCCGCGGGCTTCAGCCGCAGCAGCCGCCGGAACTCGTTGTAGCGGGGGACGCCCAGCTCACGGGAGCGCAGGATGTCGGTGGCGGCGAGGTCCTGAAGTTGCCCGTCGGGGCGCTCGAACTCCTGGAGGAACTTGGGGAAGTTGTGCAGGGTGACCAGTCCGGGGTGGAGCGTGCCGAAGCTGTAGAGCAGGTCGGCCATCTCGGTGGTCTCCAGGACCTTCAGCGCCCCGGGGCCCGAGATGTCGCGGAGGGTGCAGTGGCGCAGGCTCGTGTCGTCGACGGCGGAGCGCAGAGGCCACTCGTCGCGGATGAGCGGGTGCATGCGGTAGACGGCCACGAACTCCTCGGTGAGGGAGTACGGGACGCCGTAGTGGTCCGTTTCGCCGCCGGGGATGCCGCTGACGACCTCGCTGTCGCTGATCCGGCCGAAGAGGTTGTGGACGCGCTCGCCCGCGACGCCCCACCAGTTGGCGCGCAGTGCCTTGACGGTGGTGGGGTGGCTGATCACGGCCGGTGTCCACTCCACGGTGTGGATCTTGGCGAGGAGCGCGGCGTTGACGAGCCGGGCGCGCTGGAAGAGTTCCTCGTCGTTCCAGGACGGGTACGCGCCGTGCAGGTGGTCGCAGATCGCGTTGTGCTCACGGGCGAACAGGTCGTGCATCATGGCCAGGCCCAGCCAGAAGCCGGGGATGTGCGAGGGGTCCCGGGAGGGGTCCGAGGGGATCGGGGACTGCTCGTCGTCCCACAGGTGCAGCTTGCCCAGCTCACCGGTGCGCATCAGGCGCTGCTCGGTCTCGTTCGTCCCGTAGATCTGCGAGGCGTCCCACCAGTGGGAGGACACGTTGACGCGGGTGTCGGGCGTGCCGGCGGGTGCCTGCGGGTCGCGGGTCGGGTCGTCCGGTGTCCGCATGATCCGCATGGGGTGTTCCGGCCACGGGTCGTCGTCCATGAGGGGTACTTCCCAGGGCTGTTCCGTGGGGCTGGTCCCGTGGCTGAACCAGTCGCGGACCATGAACTGAAGCCAGGCGGCGACCAGCGAGTTGACCGATTCGGCGGGGGTGAGCTCGTCGCGGGTGAGCAGGGCGCGGCTGACCTCGCGCGGGCTCGGCGCGGACAGTACGTCCTCGGGCGTGGCCGGAGCGATCCGGTCCAGCGGGATGTTCCGGCCGAAGCGGGTGCCCGCCATGCCCATGCGCGGCTCGTCGAGGTCGTTGTGGCTGCCGTCGGCTGTCCGGTTGACCTTGTGGGTCTCGGAGGGGGGCGCGGGATCGGGCAGGTTGACCGAGGGCAGTTGGCCGGTGTCGTGGAGGTTCTTCTGCCGGAGTTTGACACGCAGTCCGAGGAGCGTCAGCAGGCCCGGTATGACGGGCAGCTTGTCCCAGCCGATGCGCCGGTCCACCGCTTCGGCGCCGGCGGTGACGATCCGCCAGAACAGTGATGTACGGTATCCGGCCGCGGAACGTCGTGCGGCGCGTCGTTGCTTGCTCATCGCGGTACTCCTTGGGTGGTTGCTCCTTGGGCGGTGGCGAGGATCACGTCGCTCGCCTTCTCGCTGATCATGTAGACGGGGGTGGCGACGAAGAATCCGGGAATGCGGGGGAAGACCGAGGCGTCGACGATCCGCAGGCGGTCCACTCCGCGCACCCGGAACGCGCTGTCGACGACGGCCGAGGGGTCGTCCGTGCGTCCCATCCGGCACGTGCAGGACGCGTGGTGGCCCCAGGCCTCGTCCCGCACGAAACGGCGGACGTCGTCGCGGCCGGCGATCTCCCCGCCGGGCCACAACTCCTCGCGGATCACGGAGCCGGCCCTGCGGTTCATCCCGCGCACGAACTCGACGGCATCGGTCATGGCTTCGAGATCCACGGCGTCCTTGTCCGTGCCCTCGCCGAAGTAGTGGAAGTTCACCAGCGGGGTGTCACGGGGGTCGGTGGAGCGCAGCCGCACCCGGCCCCCGGTGTTGTGGGTGCGGCTCTTGAGGATCGCCCAGGTGAACCGGTCCCGATGGCGTGTCAGGTCGAGCGAGTAACCGGGGTAGTAGCCCCGGAAGTCGAAGGGGCCGCCGAAGATGAACAGGTCGGGGGCGTCCAGCTCCGGACGGGACTTGCGGGTGACACCGACGACGGCGCCGTTGGTCGTGTACAGACCCTCGCCGCGCCGCCAGGCCCGGTAGCAGAGGTCCGGTTCGGTCCCGGCCTGCGGCGCGTGGAAGTCGCAGTCCTTGAGGGCCGGGAACTCGCGGTCCATCCGGCTGACCACGCCGACCTCGTACCGGTCCTGCAGATTCGCGCCCACGCCCTGGAGGTCGACCCGTACGGGGAGGCCGTGCCGTTGCAGTTCCTCACGTGGCCCGATGCCCGAAAGCATCAGCAGTTGGGGCGTGTTGAAGGCGCCTGCGGCCAGGATCACCTCACGGGAGGCGAGAACCCTGCGCAGGACCGGTGGTCCGGTGTCCGGCCGGCTCGTGGGGTCGGCTCGGTAGACGTGCTCCCCGTCCAGATAGTCGACGCCGGCCGCGGTTCCGTTCCCGTCCAGCACGACCCGGGCCGCCAGCGCGTTCGTACGGACCACCAGGTTGCCCGGATGGCTTCGCTGTACGGCCTGGACCCGCTCGCGAACGGCGCTGCGTCGGCCGTTCGACGTGGAGAGGGGGATCTGCCACAGCCCCTGCAGGGCACGCGTCTGCGCCCGCCAGTCATTGGGGTCGACGAAGGAGCCGAACCCCTCCAGCGGGGACAGCGGCCGGTCGAGGAGGTCGGCCAGCGCGTCCTCCGCGGCCGAGAGGACGACCTTCAGTAACTGCTTGTCCTGGAGGGCCAGTTCGGGGTCGGCGAGGGCGGTCGGCAGCCAGCCGTCGAATCCGTGGCGTGCGTCGTTGCGGTACCGGGCGCCCGTGAAGGGCAGGACTTTCAGCAGTCTGGCCAGCAACGCGGCCAGCAGCGGGTTGGCGGGCGGCTCCTTGGGCCTCGGCCGGTAGGTGCACCGTTCCAGCCGCTCGAAGTACCGGCGCATGGCCGTGCTGTGCCACGTCGTGTCGCCGGTCTCCTCCGCGATCGCGTCCCAGTCGCGGTTGTACGGATAGACGGTGATCAGCGCGTGGTGCGCGGTGCAGCCGCCGACCGTCCCGGCACGTGGGTAGAGGATGCCCCGGTCCGGGACGAGTTTGCTGTCGCGCTGTTGCTGCCGCTCGTCGGCGTAGTGCCGTACGAAGTAGTTCCAGCACTGGACGGGGTCCTCGGAGGCGTCCGCGTGGAAGGCGGGCACCAGGTAGTTGTCGTTCTCCGGGGCGCCACCCGCGTCGAGCAGCAGGGTGCGCATGCCCGCGGCGGCGAGGTTGGCCGCCAGCGGTCCGCCTCCCGCCCCGGCGCCGACGACGACGTAGTCGAAACCCGTCTCGGCCGGGGAGACGGCACCGGGCCCTTCCGTCACTTCCCTTTCCCCTTCACCGAGCCCGCGAGCGAGGTGGCGGCCAGGACCGTGTTGGCGGCCGAGATGAGCGTGGTCAGCGCCGCGGTACGCGGGGGAAGCCGGCCGCTCAGGCCCAGCGTGGCCGCCGTCGCGGTGTCACTGCCGTGGATCAGGACCCCGTCGCGCAGGTCCTCCCGCAACCGCTCGTCGCGGTTGGTCAGCAGATCGAGGCCGAGCAGGATCGTACGGATCCCGAAGAGCCGGAAGGCGTACACGGCCGCCGGACTGGGCGGATCACGATCGGGGTCGAGGCGCCTGATGAGCAGGGCGGGTGCGAGCAGTCCGGCGGCCCCGTTGAAGAGCCGGATTCCGGCGAGTGCGTAGACCGAGACAGCGCGAGGCGCGGCTTTCCGGGTGGCCATCATGTCTCCTGACGGTGCGGTGACGGGAACTACCGCCGACCCCCCGACGAGGGAGAGGAACTCCCTCAAAACACTCCAATCAGCACATTATGGGAACCGCTGCTCCCCTGCACCTCGAGCCCGGGGGCCTCACCGGTGTCTCCGACGCCTATGCGTGCCCTGACGGCTCCGGAGGCGGGGCTTCGGCTGGTGACGCTTGCGCCGCTTGCCCGACCGGTTCACCGCGGTGTCCGCACGGGGCTGGACGGGCGGGCCCCCGGCGACCGGGCCCGCCCGCTGCACTGGCTGACCTCGCCCGGCCAGGGGGCGACATCCCGATGTTCGCACCCGTGTTGGACGGCTTACGCATCCGGCGCCGCGGCCCGGGCCGTCCGCGCAGCCGGCCGGACCGGGTGCGCGGCGACAAGGCCTACTCCAGCCGCGACAACCGCGCCTGCCTGCGACGGCTTGGCATCAAAGCCACCATCGCGCAGCTTGACGACCAACGGGCACACCGCAAGCACCGCGGACGCTCCGGCGGCCGGCCCCCGGCCGTCGGGAAGATCCAGTATCGCCGCCGCAACGCAGTCGAGTGGTGCGTCAACACGTGGAAGCAGTTCCGCGCGGTGGCTACCTGGGAGGACGACGAAGTAGACCACCACCCGCGCCAGCAGCAGACGGCTGCGCTGCTCAGCACGGCCGGTCCCGGCAATCACCTCATCCACCAGATGAGGCGGAAACGCCTGCGTCAGCACCCCGACGGCGATCCGGTCCGACAACCGCTCACCCGCAGGCGTCCTGGCCTGCCCCACCCTCGCCCCACGAACGACAACGAGACACAACCACCTAATTCGCCGGCATCCCGCGTACCTGGCCGAGGTCCAGCCCCGTCGCCTGGCGGAGTTGGTCAAGACCCGGGAACTGGTGACCAAGCGCCTGACCTCGGAGAGCGAGCGGCTGCTCCTCGATGCTGCGGCGGCCTCCGAGAAGGAACGGAGAGGCGAGAAGCCCAAGGAGTCCTCCGCGAGCCTCCACCGTAAGGCTGCCGAGCTCGATGTACGGCTTCGAAAGCGTCTCGCACTGCTCGACCAGCAGCAGCTGATGTCGACGAAGCCGCCGCAGATCCTCACCGCGGCGCTTGTGCTGAGCGTTTCCGATCTACCCGCTCGCGAGTGAAGATCGCTTTTGTGTGATCACGAGGAGCGCGTGAAGCGGTGGCGGGAATGTGATTCGGGCTGATCCGCAGCAGGTCGAGACCCGTCGGCCTCTGTGAGGCGCGGGCGGCGGGGAGGGCGGCGCCGATGTCGAGGCCGAGTTGTTCCGCGAGGAGTCCGACGTCCGTGAAGGAGGCGTGCTCCGCTCCGGTGACCACGAGCCATCGCTTCCACCCGGTCAGGTTTTCCCAGTCGCGCTCCCAGGTGCCGACCGGGCCTCCGCCTCCCGGTGTGTACGTGGACTGCCTGCCCAGGAACAGGAGCGGCCGCGCCAGGCCGCTGTCGGGGATCGGGACCTGGGTGGTGCCGTCGATGTCGATCCCGGCGCGTATCCGGGGGGCGGCGACCATGGCGGCGGTGGTGCTCGCGCCTCCGACGGAGTGGCCCGCCATCGCGATCCGGTGCGGGTCGATCAGCCGGGCGCCTTTCCACTTCGGCCGTGGCCCGGTCGGTTCGTCGAGCACGAAGGAGACATCGGCTGCCCGGCCCGTCACCTGCCTTTCCCAGAACGCCTGGTCATGGTCGACCTCACAGGCGGCGCAGGTGGCAACTCGCCCGTCGGGGAAGGCGGTCGCGACGTTCTCGTACGTGTGATCGACGCCTGCCACCACGTAGCCCTGGCTCGCCACGCTCTCCTCGGCCAGCGAGGAGAGCGTGGCGCGGGGTTTGGTGAAGCCGGGCGAGAGCACGATCAGGGGCAGACGCTGTCGGCGTCCTGCCGGTTCGGCGTCGGCGATCGCGTTGGTTCGCGTCGTGCTCAACACGTCGGGCGGCACACGGTGATGCCGCCGTCCTCGAGAAGCAGCTTCGACTCCGTCGGCGTCATGTACTGGGGCCCGTGGCCCGTCCGAGGGCCGCGCCGGATACCACAGGGAGATCATGAGTTCCCTCGTGTTCACGCCCGGGACCCACGGGTCGGGGCGGGAGGCGTCCCTCAGATGCAGGGAGGTGCGGCCGACCGGGTGCAGGCCGGTGGGTTCGGGCAGATGCGGCGTGCCACTCGCCACCACCGGCGATCGCGCGGGACCAGCCGCGGTGGACGCGTCCGCGGCGGAGGCCGACTGCTGGCCCGGGGGCTGAACAACGCCGAACTCGCCGACCACCTGCGCCTGTCGGAGGCCACCGTCAAAACCCATGTCGCCCGCGTTCTCGCCAGACTCGGACTCCGCGACCGCGTCCAAGCCGTCATCGTCGCCTACCGCACCGGCCTGGTCGGCCCCAGCGGGGACGACACCCCCTCGCCGGCCGCCGGCGCGCTGCCCTGAACCCCTCGCCGCCCTGGCCCGCGACGCCTGCGGGCGAGGAATGGGCGGCGGGGGTGCGGGCGTCAGCCGACGTCGAAGAGGTTCGGCAGCCGGAGGAGGTACCGGGTGCGGTCGTGGCGTTTGAGCGGCTCGAACTCCGGTGCCCGGTACAGGGGGGTGACCGTGCACCGTTCGACGGCCGAACCGACGCTGTCCAGCAGGGCGTTGACGGCCTGGCGGGCCGAGGTGTTGGCGCCCTCCATGGTGGCCAGGTCGATGGGCACGGACACGTAGTCGCCGGACAGGAAGAGATTGGGGATCCTCGTGGCGGACCGCGGGCGGAGGTGGAAGGTCCCCACCGGGTGGATGAGCAGCTGTTCCTCGTTGACCGGGGACGGGGTGCCGAGTCCGTCCACGGCGGGGTCCAGGAACCAGGAGTGCAGCACGGAGTCCTTCAGGACCGTACGGCCGCTGTCGTTGAGCGCCGCCTTCAGCTGGGCCCACACCTCGCGGGCGACCTCGGCGCGCGTGCACTGCTTGGCCGTCTTCCCGTACAGGATGCCCGGCCGGTCCCATTCGGAGACGTCCACGGACAGACAGTCCGCGACCGTGCCGTCGCCGAAGTCCGAGGGGAAGTCGTGGCCCGGCCAGTGCTGGGCCTGTGCGATCGCGGTCAGTGACCAGGGGGAGTCGATGAGGTCGAGGTGGCCGTGCAGGATCGGCGTGCGTTCCGTCAGATAGAACTGGATGCCGGTCATCCAGTCCGTCTCCAGCCGGTCGCACGCGGCCAGTTGGGGGTCGGCGGCACGCGCGGCGGCGTTCCAGGTGCGGCGGGCGTGCTCCACCGGCATGGCCGAGATGTAGTGGTCGGCGGTGACGGTCCGGCGGACGCCGCCGGGGTCCTGTACGACGACGCCGGCCACCCGGCCCGCGTCCATGGTCAGGTCCTGTACGGTCCAGCCGATGCGGAACTCGACACCGAGCGACCGCAGATACGTCGCCCAGGGGTCGATCCACGCCTCGTTGGTGGGCGCGTCGAGGATCCGGTCCAGGGGGCCGTCCGCGCCCCGCCCGAGGAGGTTGAACGCGAAGGCCTCCAGCAGCGTGCCGACCGTGCGGGTGCTGGCCTCCTCCGCCTTGGTGGCCACGATGTTCCGGGTGATGCCGACGGCGAGGATCCGCTGGTAGTCGTACGACATGCGTTCGGCCCGCACGAACTCCCACCAGGGCGTCCGCTCCCAGGTGTTGTCGCGGCGTTCGTCGCAGCTGGTGAGGAAGACCAGCAGGCGGTTGGCGAAGTAGAGGGCCTCGTGGAGGGGCAGGTGGAGGGCGGTGTCCAGGAACGAGGTGAGGACACGGCGGATCTCGTCGGGCGTGAGTTCGGCCGGGGTCGTGCCGGGCCAGGGGAGGGGGATCCGGATGTCCTCTCGGCCGCCGGACCGGGCGAACAGCATCTCCTTGGGGGCGACGAGGTTGTCGTGGACGCCGTGGGTGTTGCCGGGGAAGGGGATGCGCCGCATGGTGTCGGGCAGGTTGTGGTAGATCCCGGGGATGAAACGGAACCCGTGTTCCCCGGGCAAGGGTGCGCGGCCGCCCTTGCCGCTGTCGGGCACGTCCATGCTGCGGGCTTTGCCGCCGAGCGCCTTGCGTTCGTAGACCGTGACCTGGAAGCCCCGTTCGGCGAGTTCGTGCGCGGCGGTGAGCCCGGCGACGCCCCCGCCCAGTACGGCCACGGTCCGTGCGGCGGAGCCGTCCTGGGCCGTGGCCCGCCCCGGGATGCCGAGGCCGAGGCCGATCCCGCCGCCGGCGGCCGCCGCCGTGCCCAGGAACCCTCTGCGCGTGGTGCCGCCCATCGCTACCCCTTACCGTCGGTAAGCATCGGCGCACGAGGATATGAGCGACACACCGATCCCGGAAGACGACCGACGTGGCTGGGGTCACTTTGGCTTGATGCGGCATCACGTGGCTCACACCCGCCGCCGGTGCGGCCGACCCGCCGGGCGGGCCCTCTCAGCCCACACGGATCACCATGAACGTCTCACCGTCCCTCGGCGGCCGCCTCCAGGAGCGCGTGACGAACGTGTGCAGCCGCCCGTGCACGATGGCGTGACGGGGAAGGCGGACACCGAACTCCCGGCTCAGGGCTTCCAGGAGCCGCCGCTCCGCCTCGGCGGGGTTCGCCCCGTCGCCGAAGAACAGACCGGGGTCCAGCGCCCGGGGTATGGTCCCGCTCGACCGGACCTCTCCGTGCGTGTACGTGAAGGCGTACTGCTCGGCGCCGTCTCGCGCCACCGAGAGATGGAAGAACGGTTCACCGTGCCAGCACCTCAGGCCGCTCCACACCACCACCGCACGGGTGCCCTCACCGGCGGCGGCCGCCGGGGAGACGAACCGCTCTCGGTCGAAGTGGTCGGCGTCGCCGTCGAAGGCGAAACTCCAGCCGTCACCGGCCCGGCCCACCGCCATGAGCGGCCGGTCGTCGTAGGACGAGAACTCCCTCCGGCCCTCCAATGACCAACTGTGCGCCTCCCAGAGGGTCATGGGGTCGTTCAGCGCCGCACGGTGCCCGTCCGCGAGGCGCCCGGGCAGTTCCTCCGGCTCCACCCCTTCCACCAGGACGAACCGGTACGACGTACGGTTGTTGCCCGGGTCGGGCTCCGCGAGCCACGTCAGGTCGCCCGGATCGAGTGCGGTGGCTGTCGGGCTCGGCGCCCCGCCCGTGTGCCCGCCCCGGGGGGTCGACAGCAGCTCGCGACCTCGCTCCGGGGTCAGCAGCGGCCCGAGCACGGGATCGGCCACCCACCCCAGCGGCGCCAGGTGGTCCGGCCCCAGTGGTTCCCACAGGGGCAGCGCCTGCATCAGCGTCCGCCAGGCGCCGTCGGTGTCCCCCCACCGCGCCAGCTCCCGCGCCCGCCCGACCGCTTCCCCGAACGGGCCGGCCGGCGCGTACCGGTACGTTCCCTCGCGTACCGCGGCCAGCGTCGCGTAGGCCAGGGACACCAGGTCCTCGCTCGCGCCCCGCAGATGGAACGTCAACGTGGAGTCGTCCCGGTACGTGTGCTCCGCGTACTCGGCGACGAGCGGTGGCAGCAGCTCGGTGGCGTACCCGGGGTCCGTCACCAGGCCGTCGAAATACACCGTGGTCTGTCCGAGCAGGCGGCGTATCTGGTCGCCCAGCCCGGCGGCCCTCGGTCTGCCGTAGTCCTGGGCCCGGTCCAGCGCCTCCCCGGCCCGCTCCCAGCCGCCGCGCAACGCCTCGCTGCGGGCCTCGTCCACCAGGGCGTCCAGCTCGGCGGTCGTGTCGTTGGCGAACACCCGATCCCCGTCGTTCCGGTCGTCGCGGTGTGCCCGCAGGCTGTGGAACTCGCGGTGCATGGCCCGCATGAACGCGCGGAAGTCGGCGTGCCGCTCGGGTGCCTCGGCCCGCCAGCTCGCCCATGTGTACACGGGCCACTCACCGTTCTCGTCCACGTCCTCGGGATCCATGAGGACGTAGAGGGAATCGGACTCGACGTCGAGTTGCAGCCCGCGCCGCCAGATGTCCACCTCCTGTCGTTCCTCGGGCCCGGCGTCGTCGTCGAGGTCTTCCTCGAACATCTCCGCGAGTCCCGACTCGTCGTCGTGCCAGCGCGCGTCCGCGGTCCCCGCCAGCAGCCACAGGAACCCGCCCGCGTGCCGCCACCCGTCGCTCACCTGGAGGAACTCCCGGTACGACGGCGGCATCCGGCGGCCGAGGCGCTCCTCCATCGCCGCGATCCGCTCCTGCGACGCGGGTGGGAATCCCAGCCACCGCGCCTGCCGCGCGGCCATGTCGTCCTCGCCCCGTGTCTCGTCGCCCGGCGTGGCGTCCGCCCACTCCTCGCTCCACCTCAGCAGGAAGGGCCGCCAGTCGAATGCCGTGGTGTCCGTCATGTCTTTGATGCTGCCACCCGCCACTGACAGTGCCCGGCCGCCTGAGCGCCGCAGGCGAATGGCCCGGGGCGCGCGCCCCGAGGGGTCCCGGGGCGCGGCGCCGGACGGCTCTGTCAGTCGGTCGACCGGGCGCAGGTGACGTCCGTGTCGGGCAGGCGCCCGGTGGCCAGGTAGGTGTTGACGGTGGTGTCGACACAGGAGTTGCCGAACACGCCGTACACGGCGTGCTGGTCCGCGCCGCGCAGGGTGAGCAGGCGGGAGGAGGGCCACATGTGACGCACCGTCCGCGCGTTCCGGTGGATGGTGCGCGGGTCTCCGGTCGCGTTGACGAGGAGCGCCGGCAGGTCGCGGCGGATCGTGGTCGGGCGCTCGCGCGGCGGGGCCCAGAACGCGCACGGGCCGATGTTGCTGGTGACGGGACCGAACAACGGGTCCTGCTCACGGGCCCGCCGGACGTCGCGCCAGTACGTCTCGGGGGAACGCGGCGCGGACACGTCCCCACACAGGATCGCCGTCTGGACGCTGCCGTAGGCGGAGCCCGATCCGGTCAGCAGGAAGTCGAGGGTCTCTGCCAGCCAGGGCGAGGGGGTGACCGTACGGCCGCCGACGGCGCCGCGCATGTCGTCCACGGCCCGCGCGAGATCGGCGTAGGCGGCGTCGTTGTCCTGCGAGAGGCCGGAGAGGGCGATGACGGGTACCAGGTGCTCGTCCACCCGATGGCCGCCGATCGCCAGGGGCGTGTGGCCGGACGCGGTCAGGATCCGGTCCACGGTCGCCAGCACCGCGCTCCTGGTCCGGCCCAGGCCGTAGGCGGTGTCGCGGGCCGCCGCCCAGGCGGCCCAGCCTTCGAGGGCGTGCCTGTTGGCCGACTCCGTGCCGCGCAGCAGTCGCGGGTGGTAGCGGCCGGGGTCGACGAGGCCGTCCAGGACGACGCGGTCGGTGCGCCCGGGGAACATCGTGGCGTACACCTGGCCGAGGTAGGTGCCGTACGAGTAGCCGAGGTAGGAGATCCTGCGCTCGTCGAGCGCCGCGCGGACGATGTCCATGTCGCGCGCGGTGTTCCGGGTGGTGACGTGCGGCAGGACGTCTCCCCGGGTCCTCGCGCAACGGTCGGCGAGTTCCTTTGCGAACCCCACCGCGCGGTCGAAGCCCGCGCGGTCCGTCCCCGCGCCGCGGATGAAGGAGCCGGTGGGCCAGTGGCAGTCCAGCGGAGTGCTGCGGCCGACGAAACGCGGATCGACGCCCACCACGTCGTAGCGTTCACCGACCCCCTTCATCGTGGAGCGTATCCACGGTGGGTCGCCGATGGTCTGCCCGCCGGGGCCGCCGCCGTTGAGCAGCAGGGCGCCCACGCGATGGGCCGTGTCGGTGGCCCGGATCCGGGAGATCGCGACGGTGATCGTACGGCCGTCCGGCTCCTCGTAGTTCAGGGGGACGGTGACGTCGGCGCACCGGGCGCCCGCCCGCTGGAGTTCCCTGCCCGTCTCGTCGTCGGGTCCCAGCACACAGCCCTTCCAGTCGAGGTGCTGGTCGTGGTAGCGGGCCAGGGGAGCGGCGCTCGCGCCGGCGGGTTCCGCCGCGGCGGGTGCCGCGGGGACGGCGAGGGCGCCGGTCAGGCACAGAGCGGCCCCTGCCGCGAAGCGGGACACCCCTCGGCGCGGGCGCGCCGTGTTCGTGGCGGCCGTGTTCGTGGCGGTGGGGGAGGAAGGGGCGGTCATGCGGTGGTCCTTTCGGAAGGCATGCCCTCGCAGAGGGAGGCGTCGACGAGGTCCAGGAACGTGGACTCGGCCGGGAGCGTGGCGGGAATCTCGTTCAGGGCGACGGCGACGCTCCGCCCGCCGGGACCGACGGCGACCAGGGCCCGATGGCCGCCGGGCACCGTCCCCGCGTGTCCCCACCACGTCCCGCCGCAGGACAGTGGTGTCGAGATCAGGCCCAGCCCGTAGCGGGCGCCGGGCCAGAGACGGTCGGTGTCGACCTCCACCGTCCGCCGCATCTCCGCGAGTTGGGCGGCGGGCAGCAGACGCCCGTCGAACAGGGCGGTGGCGAACCGGGTCAGGTCGCCCGGCGAGGAGACCAGGGCGCCGCCGACCCCGCCGAAGGTCATGTTCCAGGCGGTGCCGTCGACGCGCCGGCCGCCTTCGTCGGTGACATAGCTGCGGGAGTGCGCTCCTCGGACGCGTGCCTCGTCGCCCGGCCAGTAGGTGTCGCGCAGCCCGAGGGGCCTGATGATGCGGCGGGTGATCTCCGCCTCGGGGGTGCGGCCGGTGACCTCGCGGACGATCATGCCGAGGACGAGGTAGTTGGTGGTGGCGTAGTGCCAGGTGCCCTGCGGCCGCGGCAGTTCGAGTGCGCGCTCGACGAGGTCGCGGGGCTCGAAGTGCCGGAACCGCTGCCGCTCGGGATGCTCCCATTCGGGAGCGTCGAGGTAGTCGGGCAGTCCGCTGGTGTGCCGCAGGAGTTGTCGTACGGTGACCGGCCGGCGGTCGCGGCCGCCCCCGTCGATCAGGCCGGGCAGATAGCGGTCGACGGGGGCGTCCAGCGAGAGACGGTGCTCGGCTGCGAGTCGCAGGACGAGCGCCGCGGTGAACGTCTTGGTCACGCTGCCGACGCGCAGCCGGTCGGCGGTGTTCATCGGGCGTCCGGTGCGCCGGTCCGCTGTGCCGGCGGTCGCGGCCCGACGCCCACAGGGACGGCTCGCGGTGGGGTCGGTCACCAGGACCGCGGCACCGGTGATGCCGTGGTGGTCGGTGAGGTCGCGCAGTAATCGGCTGGTCCGGTCGTGTGTGCCGCAGTCCACGGCGGGGCGTGGCGCGGTCGATTGTGCGGTCGCCGTCGGGCCGGTGGCCAGGACGACGGCCGTCGTCAGCGCCGCGAGACCGAGGCGCCTGCCGGTCCGGGAAGTGGTCGGGAAGGTGAGCATGCCACCTCACGGTAGGGACCGTCCGGCCGGTGATCACTCCGGCAGGCAGGTGCGTGTGAGGTGACGCCGGCCCGACCGGAAAGCCGGGAGCGGACCTCATGGACGGGCCGGGCCGACTGCTGGTACGGGCGAACGGTTAGGCCTGAGCCTGAGCTGGAGGAGGGAGGAGGGAGGAGGGAGGAGGGAGGAGGAAGGAGGAAGGAGGGGAGGGCGGCTGCTGGACCAGGAACCGATCACGAAGTCAGGGACCCGACTTGTAGGAGTCCGAGGGGTGAACCACCGCCGGACGTGCGCCATTTGGGGGTCGGCCCTGCCGCGCGCGATCGACAGCACCGCCGGGGACGGGCCGGATGCCGGGGCCCCCGTTCGTCGGCACTCCCGCGATCAACGCTGGTGCGATGAGTACTTATTCGATCGCGTGAACGGATCTTGCCCGGCACAATCGGCGCATGCCGACCGCCGCCGAGGAGCTGCTCGCCGCCCTCGAACCCTTGCCGTTCCCCGCCCGGCTGACCCTGACGGCGCGGACCGCACGCCGGCTCGCGGACGACGGGACGCTCGCCCCGCTCCTGGCCGAACTGGACGGACGCGGACCCTACGAGCGGCGGCTCGCGGCGCTGGCGGCCCTCGTCGGACGGGACGCGGAGTTCCTCGCGGCCCGGCTTGCCGACCCGGACCCGGTGGTCGCCGGGTACGCCCGGCGCGCCGTGCGCGAGCTGCCCGTCCCGGACCGGGCGGTGGAGGCGGCCTACGACGACGCACCGGCCGTGCTGCGGCAGCGGCTGGCCCGGCTGCTCGCCGCCGGAGGCCGCAGCGCGCTCGCCGAACGGCTGGTGCCGCGCGTGCGCGCGGAATGGGGTGACGCCGAGGCCGCGCGGCTGCTGCCGGCCTGCTCCACCCCGTTCGTGGCACGGGAGCTGCCCGCCCTGGCTCACGCCGTCGACCGTTGGACTCGGCTCGCCGCCCGGCACCCCGACCCCGTGCTGGACCACGCCGAGCTGGCCCTGGCCGACCGGGTCGGCGGGCAGCGGCGGGACGACTGGTGGCGCCTGCACGCCACCATGGTCGCGGCCCTCGCGCCGCGGCGCCCCGAGCGGGTGCTCACCCTGATGGAGCGGCACGGCCCCAGCAGTTCGCCGCCCGCGCTCGTCAAGGGGCTCGGCCCCCTGGTCGCCGCCGACGCCGAACGCGTGATCGCCTGGATCGCCTCCCCCGGCCGGCGGACGCAGCGCCACGAGCCGCTGCCGCCGCCCGGGGTGCTGCGCCGGCTGGTGCGGGCCGAGCCCGCGTCGCTGATCGCGCTGGGCCGCCACTGGCTCTTCCGCGGCGTCCACTTCGCCGCGCTGATGAAGGCCATGGCACCCGGCCGGCGTGCCGCGTTCGTGGACGCGGTCTCCGTCGGGGTGCGGAACTGGGACGTGGCCCTCGGCGCCCTCGATCTGCTGCCCCGTGAGCGCCGCTGGGCGGAGGTCCGGCGCGCCCTCGCCGAGTCCGACGGCACCGACTACTGGTGGGAGGACCTGGACACCCTCGCGCACGGCCCCTTCGACGAGGCGCGCGCCGAGCTGCTCTCCGCCGTCGGGCGCCCCGACGCGGACGACCGGGCCATGGCCTGGCCGCTGTTCGTGACCTGCGCCGCCCTCGACGGGGGCCGGGAGGCGATCGCCGACCTGCTGACCCTCGCCGGACGCCGCCTGCGCAACGACCGGGACCCGGTCCGAGCCGCCGCGCTCGGCGCGCTCGCCGAGGCGCATCCGCGAGTCTTCGGGCCCGATCACGTCCCGCTGCTGGACGCGATCGCCGCCGACGCCCTGGAGGCGCGGGACGCCTCGGCGGACACGCTGACGGCACTGCGCACACTCGCCGTACGCCTGTTCGTCGAGCACGTCACCGACGACGAGGCGGAGCTGCGGCACTGCGCCCTGCGCATCCTGGAACGCCTCACGCGCCGCGTCGGCGTCCCCGACCTCGGCCCGCTCCATCGCGTCCTGAGGCGCGGCCAGGAGCGGCAGGTGTTCGAGGCCCTGCGCCCCTGGCTCGACGCCGGGGCGGGGCGGGCCGACTTCCGGCTGCTGCTGGCCCTGGCCGCCGCACTGGGACCACGCGCCCGGCGACTGCCCGAACTGCAGGAATGCCTGGCCGCGGCTCTGGAGCGCGGCGACGACGACACCTTCCGGGCGGCCGCCGAGCTGTGGCTGGCCGCACCGGAGACCCGCGACGAACGGGTCGCCAGGATCGTCGCCCTGGAACCGTCGTCGGTCGTGCTCCCGCCCGTACGGCGGGTGCTGACCCGGCAACGCACCGATCTGCTGGACACCCTCCTCGACGCGTCCCCGCCGTACGGCCGCTTCCTGCCGGACGGGGCCCGGTGCCCCCTGCCGGACCTCGACGACAGCGACCGCTGGCTGCCCCGCCAGCAGCAGGCGGCGGTCCGGCAGGCCGGCCGGGCGGTCGCGGACGACTCGCTCCCGCTCGACGAGCGGGCCGCCCTGATCCGGGCCGGGGCCCCGGTCCCCGAGTTCGGGCGGGCCCTGGCGCTCGCGCACACCGACGACCCGGAGGTGATCGTCGCCGAGGCCGCGCTCGGTGCGCTGCCCCGGACCGACCGCCCCCAGGACACCCTGGCGACACTGCTGGAGCACGCGGGAGACGACCGGGCCAGGGTCGCCGTGTACGCGGCGGCACGCGCCGCCCGCTTCACCACGCCCCGCGAACTCGCCCTCGCTCTCGGCCCGTTGCTCACCGGTGAGCGCCCCGCGAAGGTCACCGCCCGCAAGGAGGCCGTACGCCTCGCCGCCCGTTTCCTGCCGCCCCGGCAGGCGGTTTCCCTGCTGGCGAGCACCTTTCACGCCCCCGACCGGCACCCGGACGTACGGGCCGCCGTCGTCCGCGCCCTGCCTCCACTGCTCGGTGAGCCGGAGGCATGGCGACTGCTCGACGAGGCCGCCGACGACGACACCAAGGCCGTACCCGAAGCCCTTCTGGCCGTGAGCCCCTGGGAGCTGGCCGAGATGCACCGCCGCGCGTACGCCACCGTGATCCTCGGTGCCTACGGCACGGCCCTCGCGCGGAGCGAGGGCTTCGGGGACGGCTACGCCGTGCTGCGCGCCATGGGGGTGTGGTGCCGCCACGCTCCCGAACTGGCCGTGCGCGTCTCCGGGATCGTCCGTGACCTCGCGGACCGGACGCACTGGCGGTCCGCGGAAGGGGTGCTGCGTGAGCTGGCCGTCTCCGAGCTGCCGCACCCCGTGGGCGGTGCCGCGCCGGGCAGCGTCCTGCACGACACGGTGGCCGCGCTGCTGGCCGCACTGCACACGGCGCAGGGCGGCGCCGACGCGCTGACGGACCGGGACCTGCCGGCCCTGCAGCGACTGCGGAGCCTGACGTCGTTCGCCTACGTCGAGGGAGTACGGCCCGAGCTGCTGGAGGCGGTCGCGGAACAGCTCGCGCCGGAACCCCTGCTCGTAACCGAACGCGCCCATCTGCTCGCCCAGTTGGCCGATCACGCCCTGGAGCCGGCCGCGCTGCTGGAACGGCTGCGGGACCTGGCGGCGGCCCTGGAGGGCTCGGGGGTGAGCACCGTGGTCCACACGGCCGGCCGCCTGCGGACGTTCTCGCAGCATCACGCGCATCCGCGCGGAGCCGAGGCCCTGCTGGCCGCCGCCGACCGGTTCGCCCACGACGGGGGCGCGGTGAAGGGCCTGCTGGCGATCGGTCTCGTACGGGCGACCGGCGGTGCTCTCGGGTGGCCCGAGGAGTGGCGCGCGCTGCTGCGGCTGCTGCGCCGGCACCCGCACGCCGACGTACGCCACGAGGCGTACACGACCACGACGGAGAGGGAATGACCGTCCGCGTCGGGGAACGGGCGGCTCACACGATGCCGGAGGGCCGCAGGGTACGGGCCCGGACGGCCGGCATCTCGGCCCTGGCGGGCTAGCCGGCCGCACCCGCCCCGTGCGCCGCGGCCGGCTTGCGGAGCAGGAGCAGTGCCGCGTCGTCATGGAGCCGGCCCCCCACGTGGGCGAGCAGCTCGTCGTGGAGCGCCGAGAGAGTGTGCGCCGGTTCGTCGGACACATGGTGGGCCAGTCGCTCCGCGAGCGGATAGAACGCGCGGTCGCGGTCGCGGGCCTCCGTGACACCGTCCGTGTAGAGCAGCAGCTGATCCTCCTCGCCGAAGGGCAGGATCCGCAGACCGGGCGTCTCGCCCGTGAGCGCGCGCAGCCCCAGGGGCGGGGCCGGGCGGTCGGGCTCCACCGGTACGACCTCCGAGCCGCGCACCAGCAGCGGAGGCGCGTGCCCGCAGTTGACCAGCTCCAGGCGGCCCGGCCGGGGGTGCCCGGCGACGACGGCGGTCACGAAGTCGTCGCTGCGGAGGTTGCGCGCCAGGCTCCGCTCGATCCGGTCGACGACGGCGAGGAGGTCGGGCTCCTCGTACGCCGCCTCGCGGAAGACGCCGAGCACCAGGGCGGCGATCCCGACGGCGGGCAGCCCCTTGCCGCGCACGTCGCCGACGATCAGCCGTACCCCGTACGGGGTGGGTATGAGGGCGTACAGGTCTCCGCCGATACGGGCCTCGGCCGCCGCGGCGCTGTAGCGGACGGCCACCTCGAACGGGCCGACGGTCGAGGGTACGGGCTGGAGCAGTGCGTGCTGGGCGGCCTCGGCGACCGAGCGGACGGCCGCCAGCACGCGCTCGCGCCGTCCGCGCAGGGCGCCGGCCAGGGCGCTGGCCAGGGAGACGGCGACCAGCGCGGACAGGACGGCGGCCAGCTCGCGGCCCGGCGCGCCGTCCCGCACGCCGAGCATCGTGCCCAGCACCCCGGCGAGGAGACCGACGCAGAGCACGCCCCGCGGCCCGCTGGTGGTGGCGGCAAGGGCGGGCCCCGCGGCGAGCAGTGGCAGCCAGGTCAGCCCGGGGCCGCCGACGAGGCCGACGAAGACGATCACGGAGACGATCAGCACGGGCAGTGCGGGTGTACCGGAGGCCAGCTGTGTGACGACCCGCTGGCGGGCCGCCCTGCCCGTCCCGGACGCGAACGTCCGGGACGGGGGGTTCGGCATCGGCCCGTGGTCGCCGCCAAGCTCTCGGGTGTGACTCATGTATCGCCCGCGATCCTCTCCTGTGCGCGGAGCTCTCGGCTCCTGAATTGTCCGTTTTAAACAGGAAAGGGGATCTGTGCGGGCGCCACAAGGACCTGAATTTCAGATAGTGAGCGACAGGCTCCTGGTCACACGGCTCGCGATCGGGAGAAGCCGCGCCCGGACCTCCGGCAGCCGGGAGAGCCGGTCCGCGCGCAGCGACACACCGAGCGAGCCGAGCGTGTCCCCGCTGTAGACGGGCACCGCGATGCAGACCGTGCCGAGGGCGTACTCCTCCAGGTCCGTGACGGCCGGGGCCACGGGGGAGGAGTCCAGCCGCCGGAGCAGCTCCGGGGCGTCGGTGATGGTCCGCGGGGTGAGATCGGCCAGGTGGTGCCGGGAGAGGTACTCCCGGCGGGCGTCGGCGTCCAGCTCGCGCAGTACGGACTTGCCGAGCGCCGTGGCGTGCCCGGCGTCCTCGAAGCCCACCCAGAGATCGACCCGGGGTGCCCGGGGGCTGTCCACGATCTCGGCGACCCGGATCTCACCGTCCTCGTAGAAGGTGAGGTAGGCGGCGCCGGCCAGCTCGTCCCGCAAGGCGGCGAGCGTCGGACGGACCCGGCTGAGCAGCGCCTGGCCCCGCCCGGTGGTGTGCAGCGCCTGCACCTTGTCGCCCAGGACGAATCCGCCGTCTGCCAGTTTGCGCAGGTAGCCGTCGTGGACCAGGGTCCGCAGCAGGTGGTAGGCGGTGGCCAGGGGCAGCCCGGTCTCGCGGGCCAACTGCTTCGCCGGCGCGCCGTTCTCGTGCGCGCTCACCGCCTCCAGCAGGCGGAAGGCGCGCTGGACGGACGTGATGAGCGTGGGGCCGGGACCGTCGTGCACAGCCATAGGACCAGCGTGCGCCGGTCGCGCGGACCGGGCAAGCGCCGCCCGGCGCGGACGCGCCCTGCTCCGTGCGCGCGGCCGTCGACCCGGGCCGTCATCCCGCCGCCCGCCCCGCCGCCCGGACCCCCTCCGGTACGCGGACGGACTCCATGACGAACCCGCTGCGCACCCGCGCCGGCATCCGCGTCAGCGGGATCCGCAGATCCTGAGGCGGCACGTCGTACTCCAGCCGGGCCAGCCGCGGCCCGAGGGCCCGCAGCAGCGCGACGGTGACGTCCTCGCCGGGGCAGCGATGACCGCTCGCGCGGTCGCCGCCACCCTGCGGCACGAGGTCGTCGCGGCCGGGCGGGCGCTCCAGGAACCGCTGGGGTTCGAAGGTGTAGGGGAGGTCCCACAGACCGGGGTCGTGGTTCTGCCCGTACAGGTCGAGCAGGACCAGGGCGCCCGCCGGGATCGGCTCGCCCCTCCACTCCAGATCGGTGACGGCCCGCCCGCCGACGAACGGGGCGAAGGGGTAGAAGCGCCGCAGCTCGTGGGCGAACGCCACCGCGTACTCGGGGTCGCCCTCGGCCAGCCGTTCCCGTACGTCGGGCCTGAGGTGCAGCGCGTGCCCGGCGTAGGCGACGAACCAGCTCACGGCGACGGTGGGGCGGAGGACGTTCAGCAGTTCGACGGCGGCGGTGCGCGGGTCCAGGGGCAGGCCGTCGGCGTCCTCGTGCCGGACCACGACGTCCAGCGGCGACCCGGCGGGCGCGGTGGCGGCACCCTCGCGGACGTCCGACACCAGACGGGCCAGCCACGCCTCACCGCGCATGCGGGCGCGGCGGGCCCGCCAGTGCCGGGGCCCCGGCGAGGCGAAGCCGTCGACCATGGCGACCAGGTCCTCGGCCGTGGCCCGGCCGTCGGCGTCGCGGTCGTGCGGGGGGATCCCGGCCCACCGGCAGACGCCCAGGGTGAGCACCCGGCTCGCCTCGTCGAACAGGACGACCGAGGGCCGGTGCGGCCAGGACTCCTCGGCCGTGTCCCAGGCCCTGGTGACATGGTCCACCAGGCCGGCGACGGCGTTCGGACCGGTGAGCAGGGAGAGGAACAGCTCCTTGCGCACGCGATGGGGTGGCCCGTCCAGCGTGTGCACGGCGCCGTGGCCGAAGAGCGTGCCGAGCACCGGGCCGGGCAGCGCCGAACCCCGTTCCACATGCCGTTCGTCGGAGAAGAAGCGCACGGCCTCCGGGCCCCGCAGCGCCACGGCGGGCCGGCCCGTCAGCCGGGCCCGGACCAGCGGCCCGGCGGTGCGGCGCCGCCGGTCGGGCAGCCAGGTGTATCCCCTGACCAGCAACGCGAGCGAACTGTCGACGAGCGGGGTGCGGCGACTGTGCATCATGCCCACCCGAGTGCCCGCCCGGCCCCGCCGGTAACGCGGCGACGCGGCGCGCCGGTCAGACCCGCAGGTGTCACACCGGGGGAACCCGGTACTCCGCAGACGACAGCAACCAGCCGACGTCCCCGGAGGCGATCATGACCGACGAGAACATGGCGGACGACGCCTACCAGCCCACCGGCGGCAACGAGGAGCAGGAGGACGCCTCGCCGCTGGACCTCCAGGACGCGCTCGACGAGCGCACCTACGACGACATCCTGGACGAGGGGTACTCACCGCCCGAGAAGCCTCTGGGCGTCACTCGCAGCGGCACCACGGCGGCCGAGCAGCACGAGGGGGAGTCCCTGGACGACCGGCTGCGGCAGGAGGTCCCCGACGTGGAGGTGCCGCCCGGCGACGGGATCGGCGACCTGCCGGGCGGCGAGGGCGAACCGGTGGACCCGGAGGCCGGTGCGGACCGCGCCGGCCGCCTGGTCGCTCCCGACGAGGGCGTGCGGACGGACACCACCAAGGAACTCGTCGCGGAGGACGAGGGCATCGACGGCGGCGCGGCCGGCGCGGAGGAGGCGGCGATGCATGTCGTCCCGGACGACCGGCTGCCCTGACCGGGAGACCGGGAGACCGGCCGGGCGGGCCTCGCGAGCGGGTAGGCCGGGCGGGCCACGCGGGCAGGTAGGCCGGAAGAACACCGAGCATGTGCGGCGGCCGTGTCGAATACGACGGTTCCCGGTCGACGTGAGGGTGCAGGCAGCCGCCCGACGACCTCAGGAGCACCCCTCATGACGACCGTGACCGTGGACATGGCCCTCTCTCTCGACGGATACGTCGCCGGCACCGACGTCACCCCCGACAACCCCGCGGGCGACGGTGCCGAGCCGCTCTTCGCGTGGATCCACGAGCTGGCGAGCTGGCGCGAGCGCCAGGGCATGACCGGCGGCCGGGAGAACCGCGACTCCGAGCTGATGCGCGAGTGGTTCGACGCCACCGGAGCCGTGGTCATGGGGCGCACGATGTACGACACGGGCGAGAGGTTCTGGGGCGAGAACCCGCCGTTCCGCACCCCCGTCTTCGTGCTCACCCACCGGCCCCGCCCGACCCTGGTGAAGGAGGGCGGGACCACTTTCACCTTCGTCACCGACGGCATCCACGGCGCCCTCGAACGGGCGAGGGCCGCGGCCGGGGAACGGAACGTCGACATCGCGGGCGGGGCGAGCACGGTGCGGCAGTACCTCCGGGCGGGGCTGGTCGACGAACTGCACCTGCACGTCGTGCCCGTGCTCCTCGGCGCGGGGCTGCGGCTCTTCGAGGACCTGGGCGCGCGGCGGCGGGACCTCGAACCGGTCGGAGTGGTCGGGACCCCCCTCGCCACCCACCTGAAGTACCGCTTCGTGAGGTGATCACCCCACCGCCACCGGCCGACGCCAGGACGTGACGTGGATCACGTCCGATCGAAAACCCGTGGCCCGGGCCCCGCGTCTAGGGGGTGTGAGATCAGTCAGGAAGGCACCGGAGGAGCCGGACGAGGAGCGCCTCGTCCGGCTGGTGGCCAGGGGTGACCGCGCGGCGTTCGAGGAGCTGTACCGGCGCACCGCGCCATGGCTCGCGGTGCGGTTGCGGCGCCGCTGCGCCGACGAGCAGATCGTCGCCGAGGTCATGCAGGAGACGTATCTGGCGGTGTGGCGCGCGGCGGGCGCGTTCGCCGGGGCCGCGGTCGGCGGGAGCGCCGTCGGCTGGCTGTGGACCATCGCGGCGCGCCGTCTCGTCGACGCGTTCCGCCGCCGGGCCCACCACGCCGAACCGCCGCCGGCGGCCGCCGGGCAGCCCCTGGCTCCCGCCGCCGAGGAGGAGGCGCTCGCCGCGACCGTCGGCGGTGACGTCGGGGACGCTCTGCGGCGCCTCGCGCCCGAACTCAGACAGGTACTGCAGGCCATGGTGCTCGACGGACTGTCCGTCCGGGAGACCTCGGTCCTGCTCGGCGTGCCCGAGGGCACGGTCAAGACCCGCGCCCGCCGGGCCCGGACCGAGATGCGGAGGGCCCTGGCATGAGCGTGGAACACGCCTCGACACGGATCATCGACGGTTACGCGCGCGGCGACACCGGCCTCGGTGCCGACGACGTATGGGCCCTTGAGGCCCATCTGGAGCGGTGCCGGGAGTGCCGTGACCGGCTCTCGGCCGCCGTGACGGCGACCGCGCCCGAGGTGACGGCCATGGTCGGCACCGTCTGGTCCGGCCTCGAACCCCGGCTGGCCACCACCGCCACCATGCCCCGCCACCGTCGCCGGCGGGCGCGGCTGTCGAGATGGCTGACGCCCACGACCGTGCCGTGGCTGGCCATGATCACGAGCGTGACGCTGCTCGCGCTGCTGCTCGACGTCGTCGACACCGGATCCGGACCCGGCCAGGTGTCGCTGGTGCTGCTGCTGGCCCCCGTCCTGCCCGTGCTGGGCGTCGCGGCCTCGTGGTCGCGGGGTCTGGACCCGGCGTACGAGCTGACCGCCTCCGCGCCCAGGGCCGGACTCCCGCTGGTACTGCGGCGCACCGCGTCCGTGCTCGCCGTCGTCATCCCCGCGCTGCTGGCGAGCGGATGGGCCACGGGTGTGACGGCCGCTCAATGGCTGCTGCCCTCCCTGGCGTTCACCTCGGCGGCCCTGGCGCTCGGCGGAGTCGTCGGGGTGACCCGGGCCGCCGTCGCGCTGGTCGCGGTGTGGGCCGCCGTGGTCGTGGCACCGGCCGTGGCCACCAGCCGTACCCCCGTCGCCCTGCAGACCGACGGTCTGCCCGTGTGGGGGCTGATCCTCACCCTCGGCATCGGTGTCGTCATCGCCCGCAGGGGCGCGTACACCGTGCTGGGAGCCCATCGATGAACGACCGGAAGGAACACCACGTGATGTCCGCGGTGAGCGCGGCCGACCTCGCACCGACGTCCTACGCCTGGGAGATCCGGGCCACGGGACTGAAGGTGCGGGCCGGCAGGAAACGCATGGCCGTCGACGGGCTCGACCTGTCGCTCGGCACCGGAGTGCACGGCCTGCTCGGACCCAACGGGGCCGGCAAGACCACCCTCATCCGGGCGCTGGCCACCGTGCTGCGCCCCGCCGAGGGAACCCTCGAACTGCTCGGCGAGTCCGCGGGCGGCCTCGGCGAACACCGGGCCCTGCGCCGCCGCATCGGCTACCTGCCGCAGGAGTTCGGCTACTACAGGCGCTTCACGGTGCGCGAGTTCGTCGAGTACATGGCCTGGCTGAAGGAGGTCCCCAAGGCGGACATCCCCGCGGCGGTGCAACGGGCGGTCGAACGGGTGGGCCTCGCGGACCGCGCCGACGACCGGATGAAGGCCCTTTCGGGCGGCATGGTGCGGCGCGTCGGGATCGCCCAGGCCATCGTCAACGACCCGGTGATCCTGCTCCTCGACGAACCGACGGCCGGCCTGGACCCGGCCCAACGGCTGAGGTTCCGCCAGCTGTTGCAGGAGCTGGGCACGGACACCTGTGTGGTCGTCTCGACCCATCTGGTGGAGGACGTCGCCGCCGCCTGCACCGACGTGGTCCTCTTCGCCGAGGGCCGGCTGGTCTTCCAGGGCACCCCGGACGAACTGGCCGCGGCGGGCGGACCCGACCACGTGGGCGACAGCCCGCTGGAGCGTGGCTACTCGGCGCTCCTGCTCGACCCCCGGCAGGAAAGGGGCTCCTGGTGAACACCCGTGTCCTGCGAACCGAGTTGAGACGTTCCGTCGCCCCCTGGGCCGGAGCCGTGACCCTGATCGTCTCCCTGGCGTTCCTGTACCTGCTGAGCGGCCCCTGGTGGAAGGGCACGGCCATGTGGACGGCCCAGTGGACGTCCATGGCCCTGTGGACCCGCTCCCTGCTGTTCCTGCTGTGGCCGCTCGCGCTGGCGCTCGGGGCCCTCCAGGGGTTGCGCGACCACCGTTCGAAGATGACGGAGTTGCTGACCAGCACGCCACGCCCCGCCCGGCACCGGGCGGCGACGACCGCGGCCGCGACGGCGATCACGCTGGTCTCGGCCTTCACGGTGATCGTCCTCCAGGGCGCGGTACAGGTGGCCGGAGACACCTCGTACCAACATCTCGGCTGGCTGCCGATCTCGCTCGTCGCCGGACTCTCCCTCGTCGCGGGGCTCCTCCTCGGCATGGGGATCGGACGCAGCCTGCCCTCCCCGCTGGCCCCGCCCGCCCTGGCCGTGGCCGCGTTCGTGTTCCTCAACCTCCTGCGGATCTCGATGGACACGATGACGCCGGGCGCCGCGCCGCCCGGCCGGGCCACGCTGCTGTCGCCGGCGGTGGAGGACGTGCGCGACGTCTTCCTCACCCTCTCCGCCCCCGTCCACGTGGGCCAGACCGTCTGGCTGCTCGGCATGGCGGCTACCGGCTTCGCGCTGCTGCTCGCCGCGAACCGGCGCACCCGCCTGCTCGCCCTGACACCCGTCCTGGCGGGTGCGGTGATCGCCCTGCTGCTCTTTCCCGCGGACGCGCGCCGGGCGTACGTCGTCGACCAGGCGGCCGCGGCCCCCGTGTGCGACGGCCGGGTGTGCGTGGGGAGGGCGCACCAGGAGCGCCTCGCCGACCTCGCGAAGCCCGGGAAGAAGGCGCTCAGGCTGCTGCGGGACGCCCTCGGCGGCCAGGCACCGACGTCCGTACGGGAGAGCACCGCTCCCCGGGCGCTCTTCGACCCGCCGGAGCGGTCCCGCACGGCCGTGCTGGTCGACTTCGACGACAGCGTGTTCGCGGAGGCGAAGGGGGAGGCGATGACCCGGGCCCTGCTCGGTCAGGGCATGCTGCCGGTCTGCTTCGCCCGCAGCGCCAACGAGAGTGGCACGCTCGGCGAGATCGCGGCCCAGAGCGTCGCGGCCGGCTGGGTCCTCGGTGAACTGAAGCCGTTCGACGGAGCCATGCACGAGCCGAGCAAACAGCTGCGGGAGGCCGGCCCGGTGCTGCGGGAACTCAAGGCGCTGCCGTGGTCGGAACAGGTCGCACGGGTCAAGGCGGCGCACTCCGCCGCCGTGTCCTGCAAGGGCGACCCGCTCGACGTACTGGACGGCGGTGGGTCCCGGTGAGATGGCTGACGCTGTACGCCCGCTCCCGGCAGGTGCCGGTCTCTCTCGCCGCGCTGGTGATCGGCACGGCGCTGGTGTGGACCTTCGCCCGGGACGGCGGCGGAGGGCCGGGCGATCCGAAGGTGTCCGTGTTCGTCCTCGTCACCGGGGTGGTGGTCGCCTCCATCGGGCTCGGCGGGCAGGATCTCGCGCTGGACCGCACGGCCGCGATCCCCTGGCGGCGCCGCCGGGCGGCACACGTCCTGCTCATCGGGGTGGTCGCGGGCGCCGCGCTCCTCACGGCGCGGACGATCGGCGGGAACTCCTGGGTCACCACCGCGTTCGTCGTCCGCGACAGCGCCGGTCTGACCGGCCTGGCCGCCCTCGGAGCGGTGCTGTTCGGGGCGCGTTACGCCTGGACCCCGCCGATGGCCTGGCTGTCCTACACCGTCCTCGCCCCGCCCCCGACCGGCCTGCCCGCACGGGCGGCGAGCTGGATGTTCCTCGCGCCCGGCACTCCGGAGGCCACCTGGACGGCCCTGGTCCTCGCGCTCACCGGCACGGCGGCGTACGCCCTCGCGGGCCCGAGGCGGTAGCGGTGCGGCGGCGGGGCCGCCACGACGGCCGGCCCCGCCCGCCCGTTCTGACCGATCAGATCCAGGTGCCGAGCCACATCCGGGTCTGCCAGTCGGGATACGGGATCGTGGTCCCCGTGTAGACGGGGAAGAAGTAGATGAAGTTCCACACGATGAGCAGGACGAGCGTTCCCGCCGCCACCGCTCCCCGGTGGCGGCGTTCCGCGCCCGCGCCCGGCGGACCCAGCAGGGCGCCCAGCGTCATCGCCACGGCCAGACACAGGTACGGCACGAACACGACGGCGTAGAACGAGAACGTCGTACGGTCCTGGTACAGGAACCACGGCAGATAGCCCGCGCCCACGGCGCACAGGACCGCGCCCGCGCGCCAGTCGCGGCGCAGGGCCCACCGGAAGAGCAGATACACCAGCGCGCAGCACGCCGACCACCACAGCAGCGGCGTACCGAGGGCGACGACGGCCTGCGAGCAGCCGGTGAGCGCGTGGCAGCCCGCCTCACCGGGTTCGGGGGAGTGGTACGAGAACAGCACGGGGCGGCCGAGGACCAGCCAACTCCAGGGATTCGACTCGTACTTGTGGAACGCGTCCAGGTTCACGTTGAACCGGTACACGGCCGCCTCGTAGTGCCACAGACTGCGCAGCGGTGCCGGTATCCACGACCACACGCCGCCGCGGCCGTCCGCCCAGTGCCGTCCGTAACCGCCGTCGGACAGGAACCAGCCGGTCCACGTCACCACATAGGTCACCACCGCGACCGGGGCGAGGGACAGCGCCGACCGGCCGAGATCCTTGCGCAGCACCGCCCGGTAGGGGTGGCGGGCCCCCGCGACACGGCGGGCGCCGACGTCCCACAGCACGGTCAGGACCATGAAGAAGGCCAGGAAGTACAGGCCGTTCCACTTGGTCGAGGCGGCCAGCCCCAGACAGACACCGGCCGCGAGCCGCCACGGCCGCCATCCGGTCCCCGCACGGTCGCCGGTCTCCGCGTCCGGACCGGCGTGCCCGTCCTCGTCGACCGGCAGCGCCGCCGCGAGCCGGGCCCGGGCCCGGTCCCGGTCGATCAGCAGGCAGCCGAAGGCCGCCAGCACGAAGAACATGACGACCAGGTCCAGCAGGGCGGTCCGGCTCATCACGTAGTGCAGACCGTCCACCGCCATCAGCAGGCCCGCCAGACAGCCCAGGAACGTCGAACGGAACAGCCGGCGCCCCACGCGGCACAGCATCAGGACCGACAGCGTGCCCAGCAGGGCCGTCATGAAGCGCCAGCCGAACGGGTCGAGACCGAACATCCCCTCACCGACGGCGATGACCCACTTGCCCGTCGGCGGGTGCGCGACGAAACTCCCGGTGTCCGAGAGGGAGATCACCTGGGGGTCGGCCAGGATCTGCGGGTCGGCGACCTTGCGGTCCGGCCAGGTGCCCTCGTAGCCGAGCCGCAGCAGGGACCAGGCGTCCTTGGCGTAGTAGGTCTCGTCGAAGGCGAGTTCGTGCGGCCGGCCGAGACGCCAGAAGCGAATCGTTCCTGCCAGCAGGGCGACGAGCAGCGGCCCCAGCCACGCCATCGCCCTCGCGGCGCGGTACGCGGACTCAGGACCGAGCCCCACCCGCTCCCAGGGCCAGGTCGCCGGCTCCGGGAAGGGCGGCACCAGGCGCTCACGGGTGTCGCTCCGCGGGCGTCCGGTGTACCCGAACAGGAGCAGACGGTCGTTCCGGCCGAGGGGCGCCGTCGTCGAACGGGTGCCGTGGAGCATCGCGGTGAAGTAGTCCTTCGAGAGGGCGGGCGGGACCGTGCCGGTGGTACTCCGGCCGGGGCCGGGGGCGCGCCCGGAGGCTAGCAGGATCGATCCGGCGCAGAACGAGTGGCCGTTGACACCGGGCCGGAACAGCCGTGCCATCGCGCACGGCCCCGGTCACCCGACGCGTGCGGCGTTTCTCCCGCCGCACACGCACTTCCTGCCGTACGCCGAGATCGTTTGGGGCCCGGCGCCGCGTGGCTGGGCCGTTCGCGGGTACTCGGCGTCGCATCGCAAGACCTGTCGGGCCGACGGGTACCCATGCGCATACGGACGCGCACGGGTTGCACTCAGGAGAGGAGCGAAGGACATGGGACACGGTGGAGACGTCATCGCCGAACTGACCACGGACCACGGCGAGGTGGAGGAGATGTTCGGCAAGATCGAGGCCCTGCCGTCCGGGGATCCCCGGCGCAAGGAGTACGCGGACAAGGTCACCATCGAACTGGTGCGTCACTCGGTCGCCGAGGAGGCGTACCTCTACCCGGCCGTCCGGGAGCACGTCCCGGACGGCGACGCGATCGCCGACCGGGAACTGGAGGACCACGCCGAGGCCGAGCGCACCCTGAAGGCCCTGGAACGGTGCGAGGTCGACGACCCCGACTTCGACCTGTTGATCACCCAGCTGATGACCGAGATCAGGTCGCACATCCGGGACGAGGAGGAGAACCTCTTCCCCCGGCTGCGCGCGTCCTGCTCGGCCGACGCGCTGAACAGCCTCGGCGACAAGGTCCGCACGGCCAAGAAGACGGCGCCGACCCGGCCCCACCCGGCGGCCCCCGACACGCCTCCGGCCAACAAGCTGCTCGCCCCCGGCATGGGCCTCGTGGACCGCATGCGCGACGCGCTGAGCGGCCGGGGGAAGGACGACTGACACCCGTACCGCCCGGGGACCCGGGGGACGGGGAACGCCGCACCGGGTACGGCACCGGGTACGGCGAGGGGCCGGGGGAGAACAGTTCCGACTGTTCTCCCCCGGCCCCTCGCCGTCCGGTACCGGTCCCTCGTCGTACCCGGTCGGCCGTCAGTCGTCACCCCTGACGATGTGCGCATCCGCGCCGGGCTCCGTCACCCGGGCTCCGTCCCTGTCGACGAGGGCGGGAAGGCACAGGCGCACACCCTTCCCGCGCCGACGCCGGGCCTTGGCCCAGCCGCTCTCGCGGACGACGAGCTTTTCGACGGTGTGCGTACTCACGACGCCTCATCTTCTTTCGGAACCCGTATCGTTTCTTCTCGCTTCGTGCGTCACCGGGTTCCCGTCGGCCGAGTGCGTAAACGGCGCCGCCGCGCGCACGGCCGGACCGCTCCTCGCGGCAGTGTCACCGCTTCCGGGGAGGCCGTGACGAGGTGTCAGGGCAGGGGCGTCCCGCCGGTGGCGTTGAGGATCTCCGCCGTGATGAGATCCGCCCGCGCGGAGGCGAGGAACACATAGGCGGGCGCCATCTCGGCGGGCTGGGCCGGGCCGCCCCGGCGGTGCCTGCTTGTCGAACTCCCGTGCGCTCCGGACGTGGGGTGCGCGAGGTCTGCGTCGTCCGGGTACCCGACGTCGCCGGGTGTGACGAGGAGGGCTCCGGGGTCAGTCCGGGGAGGGGGCCTGCTCGGCGCGTTCGGCGACGACCTCGGCGACGGCGGCGGCCAGCCGTTCGCGCGTGCACGGGGGGACGGGGGCGCCCGTGCACGAGTCCACGAGCTGCCGGGCCGTCCGGTGCAGCTTGGTGTTGGTGTTCTGGGAGGTCCTGACCAGGGCGTTCCACGCCTCCTCGGGGCTCAGGGCGAAGGCGGCCATGAGGATGCCGCGGGCCAGGTCGATGGTGTCGCGGGTCTCCAGCGCCCGCCGCAGCTGCACGACCTCGACCCTGGGATCAGGCTCCCGTCGGTCGGCCGGGGACGCCGTGGCACCCGTACCACGAAGACCGTCCGCCAGGAGATCCGTGCCGCCCGTGTCCGTGCCGCCCGTGTCCGTGCCGCCCGTGTCCGCGCCGCCCGTGTCCGCGTCCCCGTCCTCCGGGGCGCCCGGAGGGCTGAACAGGGACAGGGTGTCGGTGAGCGAGAACACCCGCTGGGCGGCCCGGCTGACGCTGCGGATGGTGGCGGTCTTCGCGTGCTCCAGGGCTTCCCGGCGAATGCTGAGCAGGGCGTTGAGCCCGGAGCAGTCGCAGAACCCGACGCCGGCGAGGTCCAGGTCGATGCCCTCGGCGGAGCGGGCCAGCGCGTCACGCAGACCGCGCTGCAACTGGTCGTCCGTGCCGAGTTCCAGGTCACCGCGGACCGTGACGAGGATCCGGTCGCCGTCGGGGCGGCTGCTCAGGCTGAGCGTCGGCGACCGCCGTCCGTCGGTGGGCCCGGCCGCCGGCGCGCAGCGGATGGTCCCGGCGCCTGCCGACTCTGCGGGGTGCGCGGGCTCCCACATGGTCCCTCTCCTTCGGAACGCTTCCGCGAATTGTTCCGCTGCCAGGTTCACTCCCCCACAGACGCACGTCAAGTGATACAGGAATTATGATTCAGGTATTCGGAAACGTGAATGGAAAGGCGTAGGGTGACGGTCATGGCAGGAGCACCGGAAGCGCACGCGGGATGGACGTTCGTCACGAACCACGCACGGGTGCTGGCCGCCATCGCCGAGGATCGCACCGTGCGCGTGCGCGACATCGCCGCCCGGTGCAGGCTCACGGAGCGAGCCGTCCAGAAGATCATCGCCGACCTCGAAGAGAGCGGCTTCCTGTCCCACACCCGTGAGGGGCGCGGCAACACCTACCAGATCCGGTCGGGCGCCGAGCTGCGCCACCCCGCCGAGGCCGGGCTCACGGTGGCCTCCCTGCTGGCGCTGCTAGTGCGGGTCGACCCGCACCGGGCGGGGCCCCTCGGCGACGGCCGTCCCGGGGAGGACGCCTGAGCGGACACCGGCCCGGACGGCCGACGCGGCGAAGCGAGCGTCACCGAGTACCCCGGGCCGGCGCGAGCTGCAGGCCGCCCTGCGGGGCTGTCAGTCCTCGCGGAGGTCCAGGGCGCGGTCGATGATCGCCTGGGCCATCTCGACGGATGTCCGGCCTTCGGTGAAGGCCCGTGCCCGTACCCGCAGCAGCGCCTCCTCGGCGCTCACGCCGAGCCGCACCATGATCATCCCGGTGGCCTGGTGCACCTCTTCCCGATCCGACTCGGCTCCCGCCAGCCACGTCACGACTCCGTCGGGGGCGGGAGAGGCGTGATCCAGTGCGATCACCGCCAACGTGACGGCGTCGGCGACCAGCCGGGCGGTGCGGACCTCGCCGCGGCTCGGCCGGCCCGGCGTGTCCCGGTACAGGTCGAGGGTGCCCAGGGCGCTCCCGGCGCCGGTCAACGGCAGCGAGAACGCCGCCCGCGCTCCCGCCCGGGCCGCCTGCACGGAGAACAGCGGCCAACGACCGGTGTCCGGCATCCGTGTCAGGTCCGTCGCGAACACGGGTGCGCGCAGGCGGGGGGCCTCCATGCAGGGGCCTTCGCCGAGGGTGTACTGCACCTCCGCCAGCCGTGCGGCGACGCTGTCGCTCGCGCACAGCACCACCCCCAGCTGAGAGCCGTCCCCCAGGACCGAGACGGACAGCCCCGAGGCCATGGGGAGCAGCGTGACGCAGGTGCGGCAGAGCGTGGCGGGCACCTCGGGCGGAGGCAGCCCGCGCACCGCGGCGACGAGTTCATGGGCGACACGGGCACGTTCCCCGTCCGTCTCCCGAGCGGCGTCCCCGTCGCCCCGCGGTTCGTCGTCGGCCATGACCATCACCTCCTGCGGTCGCCACCGGAAACGGTCCCACCGATCGGCGCCGAGCCCGGACACGGCGAAGCGCGCCCCGCTGCTCCCGTGTCCCTTGCCCTGCGGGCGGGGGACGCCATGGTCACTGGGTTTCCGTCGTGCGCCCGGGGAAACGCCCGAGCGAGTCCTTCCCCAGGTGGGCCCGTCGGACCGAGCAGGTGTGGGGAGGCGTGGCAGGGGGACTTGGTGGGCAGACCGGATTCGGCGACGTTCCCCTGGGGGCCGCTCCGGTCAGGCTTCTCTGGTTCAGACAACGTGCCGGAGGAGCCGTCCCCCTCCGCACGCCCTCACAGCGCGCGCCGCTCGCAGCTGAGGCGGGCGACCTCGCGAAGCGTGATGTCGTTCTCCTGCGAGAAGCGGCGCAGCACGTCGAAGGCCTCGTCCCCGCCGGCATGGAGGCCCCTCAGGGTGCCCATGGCCTCGCCGATGAGGTGGCGAGTGGCGACGGCCCGCTCCATCCGGGCGTGGGTGCGGGCACCGGAGAAGGCGACCGTGGCACGGGAGGCGAGCAGCCGGCCCGCCGGCTCGCTGACCTCGGTGAACGCACCGAGGTCGCGAGAGCAGAGGTTGAGGGCGCCCAGGTCCTCGTGCTCGGTGAACAGCAGGAACCCCACCCGTCGCGAGCCGCCGCGGTGCGGGCACGCCTTCGCCTGCCCGCCCGGACGGGTCCGAGCCACGTCCGGCGTCGCACCGCGCCGCCTCCCCGACCGCCGTGCGGTGTCCGCAGGTCGGGACATCGCGGTCGGGGAGTGCGTCCCGCCGCTGATGTGGCACTTGGTGGAGCATGGAGTGGACCGACAGGACGGTACGGGAGGTACGGCGGCGCGGCGCGGCCGCCGTGACGACGCTGCGGCGGGCCTGGACGGAGCCGGGCCGGGAACGGGATCTGGTGGCGCAGGCCGCGAAGGCGGCGCTGGCCGCCTGGGTGGCGTGGGCGGTGGCGGGCTGGTGGCTCGGCGCACCGATGGCGTTCGTGGCGCCGTGGGTGGCGGTCGTCCTGGTGGAGTCGACGGTCTACCGGTCGCTCGCGCACGGGCTGCAGCAACTCGCGGCGATCGCGGCGGGCACGGTGGTGGCCACGGGGGTGGCGCTGGTGCTGGACACCACGATGGTCACGATGGCCCTGGTCCTGCCGACCGTGCTGCTGCTGGGCCAGTGGCAGCGGCTGGGCAGTCAGGGCGTGTACGCCGCCACCGGCGCGCTCTTCGTGCTGACCGGCGGTCAGGTCACCGTCGCCGCCTCGGCGGCCCGCGTCGCGGAGGCGGTCTTCGGCGCACTGGTCGGCGTCGCGGTCAACGCGCTGGTGCGGCCGCCCGTGTACCTGCGCGACACCGCCGCCGCGCTGCGGGACGCCGCCCGCGAGGCCGGGGAGATCCTGGACGCCGTCGCGGACGGGCTGGCCGACGGCGAGTGGAACGGGCACCACGCGGGGGAGTGGCACGAACGCTCGCTGCGCCTGGGCCGCCTGGTCGAGCAGGCCCGGTCGGCGATCGACTGGAGCCGGGAGAGCATGCGCGTCAACCCCCGGGGCCGTCGCAGGCACGGCGTCGCCGCCCCGGGCGAGGCGTACGCCGACGCGCTGGTCGTGCTCGACCAGGTGGCCGTCCACACCGCGGGCGTCACGCGCACGGTGTGGGAGACCGCGGACGACGGCAAGGCGGCCCGGCCGGCCGATGTGCTCGCCCGCCCCTACGCGGACTTCCTGCGCCGCACCGCACACGCCGTCCGGCTGTACGGCCGTACCCGCTTCGCCCCGGGCGATCACGACGGGCCCGCCGTGGCGGAGTTGCGGGAGGCGGCCCGAGAACTCCACCGCACGCTCGACGAGTTCCGTCAGCGGCTGCCGGGCGCCGTCGCCGACGACCCCGACGCGCTCGTGACCTACGGAACGCTGCTGGCCCAGGCCCATCGCCTGGCCGACCAGCTCGCCCAGGACCCGCCCCCGGACACCGGCCGGGCGAGCGGGCGAAGGCCAGGGCGATAGCCGGTCGTTATCCGGTACTTATCCGGGTAGTAAACGGTCATTGTCGATTGATACCGCTCAACTTGGGCGCTGTGGAAGGGGCGTCAATACCCTTCGGATACAGCGCGTCACCGAAGAGGCGCAGGTCGGTCCATGTCAGCAGGGGGCATCCATGGGATCCGTTGAGCGGCCTCGCCGCATCGTCGTGCCGCCGGGCACGTCCGTCGCGCCGGGCGCCGCGCGGATCACCGCGCCGCCGGCGCCCGGACCCCTCGGAACCCGGCAGATGTTCGCCGCCCGCACGCCCGAACTCCTCGGGCGGCTGCGCCGGTTGGACGCCGCGGTGGACGACGCCGCGGTCCGGGACATCGCCGCGTGGCTGTGCGAGCAGTACACCGGCCGCGGGGCGCCGGTCCCCGTGGGCTTCGTCGCGCCGTGCCTGCTCGGTTCCCCCTACGTGGACCACCGGCTCGGCCTCGACGGACGCATCCTGGGCCACTGCACGGCACACGACACGATGCCGCCGCCGTTCGACGCCGCCCGGATGCTGGCCCGTTCGGACGCGTACGCGTTCGTCGAGGTGTACGCGGACGGGCTGGTCCTGCCCGTGCTGCCCGACGGCAGTGTCGTCAGGCCCTGAGCCGGCGGACCGCGCCGCACGAGAACGACACGGCACCGAACGGAGACGCGCGTGAGCGAGATCAACCTCGGCCCCATCCTCAGCCACATCAACAACCTGGAGCGCCAGCTGGAGCGCTCCGTCCGCTCGCTCGGCGGCCAGATCGAGCAGGTGGACGGTGAGGTCCGCGACGTCAAGGCCGTACAGGCGCAGACGAAGGACCGCCTGGAGGTCCTCTACGACAAGTTCCTGGAGTTCGTCGGGAGAACCGAGCGCATCGCCGCCGCCCAGCGCGCGGAGACCCGGATCGTCCGCATCAACGACGAGGTCGAGCACAAGTACGGGCACCACAAGGTGGTCCGCCGGACCGCGACCGGCATCCTCCAGGCGTTCGACACCGGCCTCGTCCAGGAGGAGACGGTCCGGCAGGTCAGCGAGGAGCTGATGATCCAGACGCCGCGCTACTGGCTGGCCCCCGCCCTGGTCGGGCTGGCGGCCTGGGCCGGTGACGACGAGGCCCTGTGCGCACGGGCGGTCGAGGAGGCGTTCCGGCGCTCCACGTCGAAGACCTCCCTCTTCTTCGCGCTGATCCTGCGCAGGCAGGGACGCCAGGACGCCTCCCTGCGCTGGCTGCGGCACTATCTGGAGGAACAGGACCCCCGGGTGCTCGGCCGGGAGTTCCAGGTCATCCTGGAATGCGTCTCCCAGGGCGCCTTCGGACCCCCGGGCCGCCAACTCCTTGCCAGGACGCTGGAGGAGTGGCGCAAGCGCCTGCTCGACGACGACGCCGTACGCGAGGCCCAGGCGGGACGCTGGCGGCAGGAGATCGACTCCATGCGCGCCCCGTCGGCCGCCGCCGACTTCCCGCGACTGGCCGAGGTGTGCCCCCAGTGGGCGGCGCTCGACGACGTCCTCGCCCGCGCCCGCGCGCACGAGGCGCTGCTCAGCCGGTTCCGCACCCTCATGGAGAGCGAGATCCTCCCGGCCCACAACCTGGAGGACACCGTCGACGACATCCTCGACAACCTGGTCCGCAACTCGGACGAGGAGGAACTCCCCCTCCAGCGCGAACTGCTGCTCAACCAGGCCATCGTGCGCCACGACGGGGACGAGGAGGCCGCGCGCAAGGAAGCGGACATGCGCTCCGAGGCGCTGGAGGAGACCCGAAACTACCTCAGCGTGCAGTCGGTCGCGGCCCTCGACCCCGAGGCCGTGGGCGCCTCGCCCGCGGCACAACGGGTCGCCGTCGCGTCCTGCCAGGAGTGGTTCGCGCAGGCGCACGCCGGATTCAGCCGCGACTACCGGGCCGCCGTGCCGCCCAGGATCGAGATCTCGCTGCGCAACACCTACGGCATCGGCCAGGGCACCCAGCGCTTCAAGCTCACCACCTGGACCAAGCCGCTCACCGACGACCTGCCGGACCTGGAGGCGTCCCTGACCCGGCACTGGAGCGGCTACGTCGACATGTACGTCAAGTCCCTCGGCTACGACTACCGGTCCTCCCTCGCCCTCCTCGGCGCGGCGGTCACCGCGATCCTCGTGATCTTCCTCGGCGTCCATGTCGGGTTCGCGCTCATCGCGGCCCTCGCCGTCGGAGGCATCTGGGGCATCGTCCTCCACAACCGCGCCGACACCGCGCGCACCGCCCAGGAACAGGCCCGTGAAGTGCTCAGCCGGCACATGACGGAGGCCATCGGGCGGCTCAGGGGCGCCCACGCCGAACTCACGGACTGGCAACAGCAGTACTGGGCGGCCGACTTCGTGGAGGCCGAGGCCCGCACCTTCATCGCCTCCCTGAACACCGCCACCGGCGCCCCCTCCCCCTTCGAGGGCCGCGTCGTCGGCGCCGGCGACTGAGCAGGCAAGAGAGGAAACGACCATGAGCGACGATCTCCCCTTCGCCCCGGACTCGACTCCCCCCTGGCTCAGGCCCGAGATCCCGGAACACCTGCGGCCGTTCGCGGCGCCCCCCAGACCGCAGCAGCCTCCCGTCGTACCCGATCAACGCGACTCCGACGGCACCCCGGGACCCGTCCCCACCACACCGCCCGCCGAGCCCGCGCCCTGGGCCTCGGCCACGCCGCGCCCGCCGGACCGGCCGGCGTCCGATCCCGTCACCCGGCGGCTGCGGCGGACCGTGACCGACCTCCCGGCCTGGGACCCCCTGCCACCGGGGGAACAGCTCGTGCGCCGACCGTCGGGGGGCCTGTGAACCGCGCCCGGTGGGGAGGCGGGAGCGACTACCAGGTCTGGGCCCGGACCCTGGACCGCTGGGCCGACGGCGAACAGACCGACCCCCTGCACCTGCCGCCGCTGTCCGCCGACAGCCTGCCGGCCGACACCTGGCAACGGCTGCTGACCCGCATCGCCGCCGCCGTCGACCGGCGACTGCAGCACGGGCTCGACCTGATGGTCCGTGAGGTGAACGACGCCACCGACGAGTTCTCCGTCGGACGCGCCCTCACCCGCGGCCGCGACGTCCTGCGCTCCGTCCGCTCCGTCATCACCCACACCAGCCTGCCCACCGACTTCCGCAAACGCATGGCCGCCCTCATGGACGACCACACCCGCCGCCTCCAGGACGAACTCGAACGGGGCGTGCAGTCACTGCTCGCGGAGGGCGCGGACCCCCACGCCGTCGAGACCCGGCGCCGCACCCTGCGCGACAACCCCCTCACCGCAGTGCTGTCCGAGCCGACCGCACCGCCCCCCGTCGGCTGGTACGAGCCGACCGGCGGACGTCGCATCGTCACCCCCGACTGACGCCACCACGGAGAACCCACCATGTCGAACTACTCCGACAGCAAGCGCGACCTGGACAACTACCTCACCGCACGGGTGCCCGTCGTCGGGCTGCGCACCATCGAACAGGCCCGCGCCCTGCGCATGCTCAAAGAGGTCGCGAACCAGCCCAGGCGCACCTCCCAGCAGTTCTGGATCCACACCAGGGCCACCGGTCTGCGCGACCTGCGGTCGGGAGCGGCCGTCCTGGAGGACCGGTCGCTGACCGGTGCCATGGACTTCGCCGCCGCCCAGTTCGCCGCCCGCCCGCACGCCACGCTCGTCCTGGTCGACCCCGGGGAGCTGGAATCCGACACACCCTTCACCCGTAACGTCGCCGAACTCGCCCGGATCGCCGACGCCCACTCCGGATGCGTCGTCCTCATCACCGACAACCCCATCTGGAGCGGTCTGCAACGACTGGGCATGAGCCTGCAGCTGGACCTGCCGAACGCCGACGAGATGTACGCGACCATCAGCGGCTTCCTCGGCGACCACCGGGGCGTGGTCGCCATCGCCTGGACCGAGCACGACGCCCGCCGGGCCGCCGAGTTCCTCCAGGGAGTCACCGAGGGCGAGGCGGTGAACCTCCTGGCCACGCTCATCGCGAAGGGATCGGTGGAGGCCGACGACGTGCTGGCCCTCGCCAGTTCCAAGGACCGCATCTTCAACAACCTCGCCGGACTCGAACGCGTCGCCCGCAAGGACGTCGACTACTCCGTCGGCGGGCTCACCAGTCTGCGTGGCTGGCTGGAGCGCAAACACCGGCTCATCCACACCGACCTGAGAGGCACCCAACTGCGCCCGCCGCGCGGTGTCCTGCTCGTCGGAGTCCCCGGCTGCGGCAAGTCCCTGTCGGCCAAGGCCATCGCCCAGCAGTGGCAGCTTCCGCTCTACCGACTGGACATGGCCAGCATTCACGGCCGTTACCTGGGCGAGTCCGAGGGACGGATGCGGGAGGCGCTCGACGCCGCCGACCGGGTCGCGCCGTGCATCCTGTGGATCGACGAGATCGAGAAGGGACTGGCCGGCGCCCACGACAGCTCCGGCGTCCAGCAGCGCATCATCGGGCAGTTCCTGTTCTGGCTGCAGGAGTCGGACTCCCGCGTCTTCGTGGTCGCCACCGCCAACGACGTACGCAGTCTGCCGCCCGAGTTGCTGCGCAAGGGGCGCTTCGACGAACTGTTCTTCGTGGACCTGCCGGACGACCAGGACCGCAGGGAGATCATCGCCCTCTACTACCGGCGCTACGTCAAGGCCGAACCCCACCCGGACCAGCTCGACCGGCTGGTGGAACTCTCCGAGGGCTTCGCCGGCTCCGACATCGAGTCGGCCCTCCACGACGTCGGCGCCGAGGTCCTGCTGGGCGGCGGCGCGGACCGACTGAACCCCGCGTTCGTCGAGGACACCTTCGCCAACACCGCACCCCTCAGCCGCAGCAACCCCGAGCAGATCGAGGAGATCCGCGCCTGGGGCCGGGAACGTGCCGTGCCCGCCGGCCGGTCCGCCGCCCCCACCGCCCCGGCCGGCGCGGGCACGCCCCGCAGGGTGGTCGTCCTCGGGGACACCTGACCGGCACGGACAGCCGAGGGGGCACGGGGTGGGGGACGCATGGGTGGCGCTGGCGGTCGCCGCCGTCGGAGTCGTGGGCACACTGGGCGCCGCGCTGCTGACCCAGAGCCGGGCCGACCGCACCAAGCGCCTGGAACTCCAGACCCTGGCCCGGCAGCAGGGAGAGGACCGCGCCCACGCCGAACGCGTGCGCCAGGCCGAGCTGTCGGCGGCCCGGGGACGCGAACTGCTCGACCTGCGACGCGCCTGCTGCATCGCGCTCAACACCGCCGCCCGGCAGTACCAGACCGCCCAGGTCAACCTGTGGCACGCGCTCAAGGAGGGCACGGGCGTCGACGCGTGTCTGCAACAGCTGGACGAGCGCCGCAGTGCCCACCGGGAGAGCCACGCCGAGGCCCAGATGATCGTGCCGACGGCCGTGCTCGCCGCCGCGGGCACCGTCAGCCGACAGCTCAACAGGGGTTACGGCACGCTGAAGAAGGCCCTCGCCGACCCCTCCGGTGACGCCACGACGCTGGACGCGTTCGAACCGGAGATGCGGTCGGCGTGGACGCTGCTCTCGGACATGCGGCACACCATGCGCCGCGATCTGGGAGTCGACGACCCCGGTCCATGACGGGCCCCGGGGGCGCGGGACGTCCGGTCGGGTGACGGCGGCCGGCTCACTGGCCGTGATGGGTGAACGACGCCCAGACCTCCAGCTCGTCCAGCGGACCGTGCGCGGTGTCCGCGGCCAGCGGCGCGCACTCGGCCAGCTCGGCGGGCAGGACCCGGCCCGGGTCCAGCATCCACAACTGGGCCGCGCGCAGGGCGTCCCTCGGCGGCACGCCCCGCTTCATGTGGTGGTGGACGAGCAGCACCAGCAGCGTGGTCCGGGGGTCGTCGGCGACGGCCCAGCGGGAACCGACGACCGCCGTGGCGCCCACGCCCAGGAAGGCCGTGGCCAGGGTGAGCGCCTCGTCGTGGTCGCTCAGGGTCAGGTCGCTGGTGCAGTTGGCCAGCAGGACCGTGCCGCCGGGCATCCCCGGATCGCGGCCGGCGGCCCCGGTCAGCAGATCCTGCACCGACACCGTGTGCGTGGCGTCCAGTTTGAGGACGGAGTCGTTCGAGGTCGGGCCGGTGTCCGCGTGACAGTTGACGTGCAGGAGCGCCGTCGGCGCGGAACCCCGGCCCGGCAGGAAGCGTTCCAGCGACCGGGGTTCGGGCGGCAACGGCGCCGGCTGCCGGCCACGCCCGGGGCCTCCCGGGGCGCCACCGTCCTCTCCCATGCCGCCGATCACGGTGACCTCCGGATGGAGGGACGTGACCAACGCCGCCTCCCGGTGCATCGTCGCCGAACCGTCCGGGTCCACGACGACGGCCACGGCGCCCCCGCCCAGGACGGCGGCGGGGCGGGCGGCCACCTCGATGAGCTGGCGGGCGCTGGCACAGTAGGAGATGACGGCCCGCTCGCAGGCGTGCCCGCCGTCCTTGGCGGCCCGCCCGCCGGCCTCGCCGTGAGCGGGCGCCGGGCAGCGCGCCGCGTGCCAGGGGACGATGCCGAGGGGGCCGACGGGCGCGAGGACGACGCGTGGGGCCCGGCCCGGCCACCAGGTCTCGGCCGTCGCCAGGAGCGGCGCCATCGCGGCCTCGCCCGCCCACGCGCACAGCCGCTGCAGTGCCTGCCGCCACTCCTTCTCCAGCCGCAGCAGACGCTTCCGGTGCAGCTCGTGCATGACCAGCGGGTGGTGCGCCGCCGGCGGCTCCAGCCGGCCCGCCTTCTGGAACGCCTCCAGGGAGGCGGCGTACGCGCCGACGGGCCCGGTGGACACGGAGGTCAGCTTCGGCAGCCGCAGGGAGCTGACCACCCCGGTCGCCGTGACGAGGACCGCGTGGCCGGGCGCCCCGTCCTCACCGGGGACGAGGTAGGCCAGCACATCGGTCCCCAGCCGGCGCAGGGTCCGGCCGAGCAGGGCCGGGCCCGGCGCGGACAGGAGCCGCTTCTCCGCGGCGCTGCCCGCCAGCGCCTCCAGCACCCGGCCCCGCAGGTCGTCCGGTACCTCGCCGAGCCGGCCGCCGCCGACGGCGGCGGCCCGTACCCATTCGTCGGCCAGCGCGGGCCGGCCGGCGTCCCGGAGCAGATCGGGGACGGTCACGTTCATCGTCGCGGCGTTGAGCACCAGCCCGCGGCCGAGTTCGAGCGCTTCGAAGGCCGACTCGGGCAGGCCGTCGGCGAGACTCCAGCGGACCAGCCGCAGCATGTCGGGCGCGATCGCCCGCGCGGCCTCCAGCCCGTGGTCCGCGCCCGACTGCAGCAGGACGGAGCGGCCGTAGCCGGTCAGCGCGGACCGGGCCGTCTCCCGTGACTGCCGCCGGTGACGGTCGTCCCCGGGACCGAAGGCGCGATGAGCGAGGGCGATGGTCCGGATGAGCGCGATGGCGAAGGGGTCGCCGGGGCTCACGTTGAGCACCGCCCACGCCTCCCGCAGTACGGTGACCGACTCCGTCAGGTCCTCGGGGCGCCCGGTGACCAGATGCCGGGCCAGCAGGAGACTGCCCAGCCCGTACAGGCACCGTCCGCGCGACCCGTGGAACTCGTGCGGGCCCCGTTCCGCCGCGTCCCGCAGCAGAGCGATGCCCTGGCCGAGTGCGTCAACCCGGCCCGGCCCGGCGGTGTCGCCGTCGTCCGGTCCGCCGTCGGCGTCACCCGGCCGCGCCAGGGCCGCCGCCGCGCGCAGGCACAGCGCGGGGCGGTGCGGACTTTCGGCCGGGCAGCCGGCCGCGGCCTCGACGAGGGCGTCGACGCCGGCCCGGACGGCCGCCGTGTCACCCGCCTCCCGTGCCTGCCGCAGGGCGTGCGCGGCCAGTTCGGCCCGGACGGCCGGCACGCTCGGATGGTCCGGGGGCAGGGCGCGCCGGGCCTCCTCCCAGGCCCGCACGGCATTGCCGGCCAGCGTCGTGGAGTGACGCCGCCGGGACCGCGCGAGCAGCAGCCATGCCGGTCCGGCGGCGGCCAGCAGCTCGGCCCGGAAGGGAGCGCGATCCGCCGGTTCCCCGACGCGGAACAGGTGCGGGGGAACCCGGGGGTCGCCCGCCTGCGCCAGCACGGTGTGCAGCGGCGGCCGGGTGAGACGGTCCGGAGTGCGGTCCAGCAGCAGGTCGTACTCGTGGACGGCGGCGTCGAGATCGGCGTGGTCGCCGAGCAGCACATGCCGGTCGAGGAGGAGACGGGCCAGGAACTCGGCGCACCGGTCGGCGAGGGCCGGGGAGGCGGGGCCCGCCCGCCGTGCGCCGTCCGGCGCCGCACCGCCGAGAACATCAAGGGCGTGCCGTACGAGGGTGATGGCCCGGGTCAGGTCCTGCCCGTCCCGTTCCCGCAGCCAGCGGCGGTGGTGCGCCAGGGAGCGCGCGGCGGCCTCGACGGGACTCGCCGGCTCCGGGCCGCCGGACAGGATCTCGGCGACCCGGCCGAGGGGTACGGCGAACGGGTCGGGGGAGCCGTCCCCGAGCAGGATCGTCGCGGAGGGGTCGATGGTGGGCGCGGCGAGCGTGCCCTCGTCGTCCAACGGGTCGGCGGGGGCGGGCTCCTGCGGCCGGGGCCCCGGCGGCTCGGCCGGCCGGCGGCGGTGCGCGGCGGCTGGGAAGAGGGTGCCCAGCAGTGCCCGGAAATCGGCCACCGCGCCCTGCCGCAACGCCTCCTCGATGTGCCGGCGCATCGCGGAGCCGGGCGGCAGCGCGGCCTGGGCCTGCCGCAGCGCCCCCAGGGCGGCGGTCCGCTCAGCGCCGGTAGCCTCGCCCCGTGTGACGAGCACGAGTCCCAGGGTGCCGGCGACCGCCAGCATCGTCGCCCTGAGCGCCCACGCCTCGGGTTCAAGCCGCGGGGCGGCCCGCAGCAACTGGCCCGTCCACGTACGGCAGTCGGCCGCGGAGGGCGTGCCGTCCGGTGACCGCAGGAAGTCCACCATGACGGACACGAAGACGAAGTGCGGTTCCCGTTCCAGGGTGGCGGGGTCCAGCAGCCCGGCCAGCAGGTGCAGATCGTCCTCGACGGTGGGGAACCCGCTGACGTCCGGGAGGGGCGGACCGCCCGGGCCCTGGGGAACGGCGAACGGGTCGGTGTACCAGACGCGGTACAGCATGGCGGTGAGGAACGACCCGTTGAGGTTCTCGTCGCGGAACTCGCTGTCGGCGGGCGCGCGTTCCAGCACCACGCGCAGAACGCGCAGGGCCTCGCGCAGGGACGCGTGCCGGACCTGGGGCAGCGCGCAGGCGAAGTCGAGGAGCAGCGCGACGCCCAGCAGACACTGGGCGCCGAGGTGGAGTTCGTCCTGGTGGTGGTAGAGACCGGTGCCGGTGCGCAGGAGGTCGATGGCCTCGCGGAGGTCCGTCACGATGCGCGGCACCGTACGGTCCAGGGCCAGGGACGGATCTGCCGCGCCCGTGAGGAGGGCGTTGTTGCTGAGGTCGTACGCGTTGGGCGTGCCGCGGTCGATCACCCGCCGGGTCAGGACGATCGCGGTCTTCAGCACCAGCTCGGCCCGGTCGGTGTCGTCCGGGCCGATGAGGGCGGCGAGCTCACGGGCCCGGACGGTGAGGCGGCCGATGCCGTCCTCGTCCAGCAGCTCGTCCGACAGCTCGATCCAGAGCAGGTCGACGATCCCCGCCAGACAGGCCACCAGGTCCGCCCGCGCCTCGGCCGCGGCCTCCGGGTCCGCCCCGGTACGGCCGGGGTCCGCGGCGCAGGAGAGCCGGGTCCGTGCCGCCTCCCACAGGGCCAGCGCCTCGGCGCGGTCGACGGCCGGTGCGGGGTCGTCGGGACGAGGGGCCGCGCGGTTGAGTTCGGAGCGCTCCGCGAGGGCGAGCCCCAGGTTCGTCGCGATCCGGTGGGCGGCCTCCTCGGGCAGTGAGGGATGGGTGAGGGCCGTCCGGTACCACTCCACGGCCGTGGACAGGCCCCGCCGACCGGTGCCGTACTGCGTGAGCGCGTCGCACACGTCCGCGCCCAGCTCGGCCGCGTCGGCGCCGGCCGGTCCGGGGTCGGCCGACAGGGGCCGCAGGAGGGTCAGCAGGGCGGTGAACTCCGGTGCGGGGTCCGGGGATCCGGCCGGACGGTCGGACGCCCGGTGGCGGTCGCCCAGTTCGAGATAGGACAGTAACGCGAGGTCGAAGGCCACGGCGGGGCGCAGGTCCGCGTCGAGGTCGTCGCTGTCGTGCGCCGACCGCAGATGCCCGAGGGCCGCGCGGCGGTCCGCGAGCCGTTCGGGGCTGTCGTGTTCGGCGCATCTGCAGCGGTCCGAGAGGACCAGGCCCAGCACCGCGCGGCACTGGGCGGGATCCGGCAGACACCGCGCGTCCGGTCCGTCGAGGATCGGGCCGAGCAGGTCGACGACCCGGTCGGCGTCGGCCGACCGCCGGGGGCCGTCCTCGGCCGTGCGCCAGCGCTCCGCGAGGTCGAGGGCGAGTTCGCGGCGGACCAGGACCAGATCACCGTGGTCGGGCGGGCCCTCCGGCCCGGGGGACGTGAACGCCTCGACGGTCAGCGCGTGGACGGTGTCCAGCCGCGCGATCGTGTCGTCGAGATCCTGGGGTGCCTGCCCGTGGGCGTAGCGGACCCGGGCCGCGTCGGCGGACATGCCGAGCAGCAGACGCCGTTCGGCCGGCCCGGCGGGGGCGCAGGACAGCTCCGCCAGCATCCGCTCCACCTCGTCGACGAGGTCCACGACGTGCCCCCCGTCCTCCTGCCCGAGGGCGTCCTCGGCGGCTTCGAGGAGTTGTACGACGACGTCGATCCGAGCGAAACGATCTGGCATCCCGGATTCATCGGACTGATCATCGAAACCCTGATTCCCGGTGTACACGAAAACCCCCCGCCCGCGCCGGGGAATGTCCCCGTACCGGCTTCTGAATTGCCAAGGGGATCGTAGCTCACTAGCGTACGGCCGTAATCCGGATTCCGGATCGGAGGAGGGGAACGAATGGATGATTACGAGCAGCAACTCATCGCGGCACTCGTGTCGGAACCACAGTCGATCCGGGAAAAGCTCTCCCCGGCCGACCGGGAACAGCTCGACGTTCTGCTCGACCTCGTCGCCGAGGGCGGCGGCGAGCAGCGCGCGCGGGGGATCGCGCGCGCCGTCGCCGCCCATCTGCGCGCGGCGCTGCCGGACGACGAGGGGAGCGCGGTGGGCCGGCGGTACACCTCCTCGTCGCTCGCCCGGCGGCCCCCGCACGACGTCCTGCTGGAACGCTTCGCGCCGGGCGGTACGGGCGGTACGGGCGGCCCGTCCGCAGGCGCCCGCACCACCGCTTCTCCCGCCGGGCCCGCGCCGGCCCCCGGGGTGCGGTGGGCCTCGGCCCGTGACCGGCTGCTGGCCGAGCCCGCCCTGACGGTCACGGACCTGACGGAGATCTTCGGGGTCGCGGCCGAGCATCCCGAACTGATCCGGCTGCGCGCGTCCCAGGGGCCCGAGCGGCTGCCCGCGTTCCAGTTCGACGGGGAGGGCCACCCCCGCTCCCTGGTGCTCGCCATCAACGCGATGCTGGGCGCAGCGGCCGACCCCTGGGGGGTGGCCGACTGGTGGCTGGGGCCCAATCCGTGGCTGGACGCCGTGCCGGCGACGCTGCTCGGCGCGGGGCTGGACGATCAACTGCTCGCCGCCGCGAGCGTGGTGGGGGAGGACTACTGACATGGCCCGTGGAGCGAAACTTCCCGAGAAGGGCGCGGCCGACGCCCGCAGGACGGTGCGCAGGGCGGGCGAGGTGTTCTACCGGGTGCACTCGGTCCGCCGCGCGGCGGACCGCTTCAACCCGGAGCCGCAGGACCATCACTTCGGCGGCGGCCGCTTCGACAGCACCCCGAACGATGCCTACGCGTACCTGTACGCGGCTCCCAGGCCCGAGACCGCGATCATCGAGAGGTTCGTCCGCACCCTGCGCTTCGACGGCCTCGGCAACTCCCGGATCCTGCTGAGGAAGGAACTGGAGGGCAGGCTGCTGTCCCAGGTCCGGCTCACCCGCGACGTCGAGCTGGTCTCCCTGTGCAGCATCCTCCACCTCAACGCGGTGCAGCAGAGCGACTGGTGGCTCGTGGAGTCCGACCCGACGGAGTACGCGTTCACCCGGCGCTGGGGGCACTGGCTGCGGGCCGAGGCGGACTGGGCGGACGGCTTCGTCTGGCGCTCGCGCCTGGACGGCCCCCACGAGTCCCTGGTCCTGTTCGGCTCCGCGGCGGAGAGCGACCTGCTCACGGTGACCGAGGAGCCCCCGAGGGTCCTCGACGACGAGGACGGCCTGCGCTGGCTGGCCGAGACCCTGGAGGAGTACCACGTCGAGATCGGGTCCGTGGACCGGCTGCCGGGAATCGGGTCCTGACACCGCCCCGCGCGCTCTCGCGGGGTTCCGGCCGGGCGTTTTCCGGGCGGGAACCGGTAGCTTTCCGGATTCTCCCCGGGGATCGGCGGAACGGGTTCCGATCCCGGACGCCACTCGTGCATACTTCTGCTCGAAAGGCCGCGGCAAATCACGGGGGAATGCGGCAGGAAGAAAGCACGGTATTCGAGTTCCACGGGGCGAGAGAATTCGAATACCGTGCTCTTCCGTCCCGTCCGTCGCACACTCCGGGAAAGTCAGGGCCGCCGGTCGCTCAGCACGTCGATCACCGCACGGGCACTGTGCGGATTGCGGGTCACCAGATGCACCGACCAGTCGGGGTCGGCCCGCAGCACCTGCTCCAGCGTTCCGACGACGGTCTCGGCGCTGGTCCGCGCGTCGAGGCCGCCCCGGCCCGCCCCGAGCAGAGGGAGAGCGACGGACCGCAGGGGGGCGCGGCCCGCACGCCGCTCGGCAGCCGCCAGCTGGAAGACGCGCCGGACGGCCGCCGCGACGGCCGCGGGCGCGGTCTCGTACCCGTCGCCCGTCGCCGAGGGCGTGGCGACCGCCGCGTGCAGGATCCGCCGCACCCCCTGCGCGGCCAGCGCCCCCGGTGAGGTCACGGCGACCGTGCCCGCCGCCACCGGGAGGCCGGGCACCCCGAAGTTCCGTACCCAGTCGGCGAGTTGGCGCGCTATCACGTCGTCCGTGATCCGTCCGACGGCGTCCTTCGTGGCCCCCGCCCGCCGCAGGCTGCCGGAGACCGTCCGCCGGAACGTCTTCGACATCTCGAAGTAGATGTTCTCCGAGGACACCAGGACGTCCACGCCCGTCACCAGCTCGATGGGCGCCACATGCAGGGTGAGCAGGACGTCCCCGTGGGAGAACGCGGTCCGTAACACATGGCGTCCCGCGCGGACGGGAACGACGTCACAGTCCGCGGGGCTCTCCCGGATGCTCTCCCGGGAGTCCGGGACGGGCGCGGCCCGGTGGCCCTCGAAGTTCATGACGGCACGGGCCACCTGTTGGAGCATCAGCTTCTCCTGGTGCTTGCGGAACCTCTCCGCCCCCACCCCGTACACATGGGCCGCCCGCTCCCGGCGCTCCTTGCCCGACAGGTCGCGGGTGCCGGGGGCTAGACCGAACGAATGCAGGGCGGCCTCGCGCAGCAACTCCCCGTCGAGGCCCATCAGTACGGCGTGCAGCAGGCGTTCCACCGCCTCCGGCTCCACGCGGCCCCCCGGTGCGGACGGCTCGGCACCGGGCGGCCGGTCCGCGGCGCACGCCGCCAGCGTCTCCAGCCGTGCCTCGTGCAGCCGCAGCAGCCCGAGCGCCCGGACCCGGCCCAGTTCGTCGACGAGCCTGTGCAGTGTCGTCGGGAGGTCGGGTCCGGTGTGCGCCTGCTCTTCCATCACCGCTCAAGGATGGGCAGGGGGCCCGTACCCGGCAAGCGGTTTGGGACGATCGGGAGGAAACGGTACGATTATTCGCCCGATGGTGCGGTCAAGGCCGTTGCAGAACGTGCCCGGCAGGTACAGCTTGCCGTCGAGCTGCAGGATGCCGGGGTCCAGCTCCCAGGTGTTGTCCTGTGTCGGGTCGAGCAGGTCGGCCTTGAAATTAGGGGCCCATCCGGTCCGGGCCGGCGCTCTCCAGGACGTGGACGCGCTGGGTGCCGCGGTCGAACGGCTCCCGGCCGGCCGTGTAGTAGAAGTACCGGCGCTTGCCGTTCGGCCCGTCCAGGAGATGGAACTCCGGGGCCCACATGGTGCCGGACCCGTTGGGCCGGGTCAGGCTGGAGATCACCCGCTCCTCGGCGGTGGCGAGCCCGGCGAGGGTGCTCGACCTGCGCATCGTGACCGTCGAGCATGTGTGCGTCCACGCCCGACCGTGGGGTGCTGGGGAAATCCCTTTCGGTGCTCGTTCAGTGGCGTGGAGAGCGACGGACCGTCAGGACGGCGACGTCGTCGTGCCGGCCGCCGCTGCCCGCGTACGCCCGTGCGTCCTCGTACAGGGCCCGGGGCAGGTCGGTGGGGGAGAGGTCGAGGTGCTCCGCGAGGCGTTCGTCGACCGGGTAGAACGTGCCGTCGGCGGCGCGGGTCTCGGTGAGGCCGTCGGTGCTCAGCAGCAGCGTCGCGCCGTCCGGGAACGGGAACCAGCCCACGGTGGTGGGTTCGACCGCCAGCTCGGCCAGCCCGAGCGGGACACCGGAGTCGAGTTCGGCCGTGGTGACCGTGCCCTCGTGCATCACATGCGGGAGGATGTGCCCGCAGTTGACGGCCTGGGCCTCCTCGGTGAGCGCGTCGACGCCGATCACGAGGGCGGTGACGAAGCGTTCGTCGTCGCCGGTGTTCTCGGCGTAGGAGTTGTGGCGGACCACGGCCGCGTCCAGGGCGTCGGCGAGCGCGGTGAGCGTGGGCTCGCGGTGGGCCGCCTCACGGAAGGTGCCGATGACGGCGAACGCGGCGCCCACGGCGGCCAGGCCCTTGCCCTGGACGTCCCCGATCAGCACCCGCGTCCCCCAGGGCGAGGCGACGACGTCGTAGATGTCGCCGCCGACGAGACGGTCCTCCTGGAGGGGCTCGTACACGCCGTTGACCAGGACGTCGTCGGTGAGCAGGGGGAGGGGGTGCAGGATGTGCCGCTGCATGGCCGCGGCCGTGGAGCGCAGCCGGAACATCTCCGCCTCGCGTCTGATCCTCCGGTGACAGGCGTACACCGAGGCGACGCCCAGGGTGAGGGTGAGCAGCACCAGCAGGAGCCGGTCGAGCCAGCGGTCCGCGTCGACGTTGCGCACCACGGCCGTGGTGGTGACGACGAGCGTGGTCCACGCGGCGACGAACGCCGTCTGCCGGACCGTGCACAGTGCCGACGCCGTCCCCGGCAGGAACACCAGCAGCCCGAGCAGCCACACCTCGGACCGGGACAGCACACCGAGGGCCTCCACCAGGGCCGTCACGGCCAGCACGCCGAGGACCAGTTCGGCGTTGCGGGGCGGCTCGATGGCCTCGAAGGCATCGACGGCCTCGGCGGACCTCTTCCGGCGGCTACCGGCCATGGGGACTCCCGGGCAGATCGTGATCTCCCCGTACGGTAAGCCGGGCCGGGTCGCGCGCGGGAGGCGCCCCGCCGATCCGGACCGGCAGGGCCCGCCGGGCCGCCTGACCAGGCGGACCGGCGGACGGAGCGCGGCCCGGATCCGGCTCGGACACAGTGGGCCGTCCGCGCGGGAGTGCCGGGCTCCGTGCCGGCGTACGGCGTGGTGCGCGGCAAGCCCCCACATGCCCCCGGGCGACGTGGCGCGCGGGCGCGGAGGAACACTGGGATGCTGTTGCTGGACGTGGAGCGCCGCCCACGTTCTTTCGGCCAGGTGGTGGTGGAAACCATGGCAGGGTCCGGGGAGAGCGGTTCGGGGCGCCTCCTGCCGTGCGCCGACCCCCGAGGTGACCCCTTCCTGCGGACCCGGTTCGCCGTGCCGGCCCGACCCGGCACATTCCTCAGACGCGCCCGCCTGGTCGACCACCTCGACCGGGCCCTGACCACACCGCTGACCGTGGTCAACGGTGCCGCAGGCGCCGGCAAGACCCTGCTGGTCGCCGACTGGGCCGCGCGGCAGGAGCCGCCGGTCGCCTGGCTCACCACCGAGGCCGGAGACCCGGGCCCCGGCATGTTCTGGGCATACGTCCTGCAGACGCTCCGCTCCGCCGGCGTCCCCCTGCCGCCCGAGATCGGCTGCCCGGCCGACGCGGGCCGGGTCGACCGTACGCTGCTGACGCGGCTCGCCGCGGAACTGGGCGGCCGGGAGCGGCCCGTGATCCTGGTGCTCGACGAGTTCGACCGGGTGACCGACCCGGAGATAGCGGACCAGCTGGAGTTCGTGCTCCACCACGCGGCGGGCGGCCTGCGCCTGGTCCTCGTCACCCGCACCGAACCGCTGCTGCCGCTGCACCGCCACCGGACGGCCGGCGACCTCACGGAGATCAGGAACGCCGAGCTGGCATTCACGCCCGAGGAGGCGTCCGTCCTGCTGGGCCTGCACGGCCTGCGGCTGCCCGTGCCGGTCGCGGAGACACTGGTGGAGCGCACCCGGGGGTGGGCGGCCGGTCTGCGGCTGTGCGCGCTGGCCGCCCGGGAGAACCCGGACCCGCAGACGTATCTGAAGCGGTTCGAGGCCGAGCGCACCGCCGTCGCCGACTTCCTGCTCGCGGAGGTGCTCGAACGGCAGCCCCCGCAGACGCAGGATCTCCTCCTGCGGGTCAGCGTCCTGGAACGGATCCGCCCCGAACTCGCGGACGCGCTGACGGAACGCGGCGACGCCGCCGGGATCCTGGCGGAGCTGCACCGGGGCAACGCGTTCGTCGAGGACCTCGGGCACAGCTGGTACCGCCTCCACCCGCTCTTCGGGGAGATCCTCCGGGCCCATCTGCGGATGCGCCGGCCCGGTCTGGAACCCTCGCTCCACCGGCGCGCCGCCGACTGGCTCCGTCGCTCGGGACTGCTCGACGAGGCGCTCGGGCACGGGGCCGCCGCGGGCGACTGGGAGTTCACCGCCGGCGCCCTCGTCGACGACCTCGCCCTCGGTCAGCTCTTCACGGGGCTGCGCTCCGACGACCTGGCCGAGCTGTTCTCCCGTATGGGTCCCGAGGCGCGAAGCCCGGCCGCTCACCTCGTACGGGCGGCCCGCGAACTGTCCCGGTGCGAACTCGACCGGGGCCTGAGCCATCTGCGACACGCGGAGCGTGACCTGGCGCAGGACGAGGACCGGGCGGGGGACGAGCCCGGCCAGGCGGCGGCCCGGCTGAGCTGTCTGCTGCTGGAAGCGCTGGCGGCCCGGCTGACCGGCTCGCCGGGCCGGGCGGAGCTGGTGGCCGGGACGGCGGAGCGGCTGCGGGAGCAGGTGCCGGCCCACCTGCTGGACGCGCATCCCGAACTCACCGCCCTGCTCCTGGCCCACCTGGGGTCGACACGGCTGTGGGCCGGGCACTTCGAGGAGGCGCGTGCCGCGCTGTCCCTGGTCGCCGACGGCTCCGGGGACGCCTCGACGGCACTGCCGCGCGAGGACTGCCTCGGCCGGCTGGCCCTCATCGACTATCTGAACGGCTGGCCCGGCAGGGCCGAACGCAGGGCCCACGCGGCGCTGGCCCTCTCCGAGCGGTACAGCCTGCCGCAGCCCTCCGCCTTCGGCATCGCCCATCTGGTCCTGGCCGCCGTCGCCGTCGACCGGGACGAGCTGCGGCTGGCCCGCGCCCATCTCGACGCGGTCGCGGACGGCCGTTCCCCCATGCGGGACCCGGTGACGGAGGCGGGCCGGGCCATCGCCACCGCCCGCCTGCTGCTCGCGCGCGGCGACACCCGCGGCGCCCTGGCGGCTGCCGAACCGGCCGTGACCGTCGACGTAGCCTCACCCTGGGCGCGGGGGCACACGGCCCTGGTCGCCTCCGCCGCCCAGCTCGCCCGGGGCCGGCCGGAGGAGGCCGCCGCGCTGCTGCACGCCGTGCCCGGCCACCAGCCGGTCTGCGCGGTGGGAGAGGCACGGGCCCGGCTGGCCGCGGGCACGCCCCTCGCCGCGCTCGATCTGCTGGACGCGGTGCCGGCCGAGAGCCGCATGGGCCCCGCGGTGACCGTGCGGGCCCTGCTGGTCCGCGCGGAGGCCGCGCACGCGGTCGGGGACGCGGCCGCCGTGCGCCGACTCGTCGCGCAGGCCCTCCACGAGGCCCGGCGCGAGCGGCTGCGCCGCCCCTTCGCCGAGGCCGGCGGATGGCTCCGGCCCGTCCTCGACACCACGCCGCTGAAGGGCCTCGCGGCAGGCTGGCTCACCCCGGGACCCGCGCCGCACACCGGGACACCCGGCCCCGAGGACCGGCCACCGGTCGTGGAGGACCTGAGCGGGCGCGAGCGCGACGTACTGCGGGGGCTGGACCGGATGATGTCCACCGAGGAGATCGCCGCCGACCTGTGCGTATCGGTGAACACCGTCAAGACACACCTCAAGAGCGTCTTCCGGAAACTGGCCGTCAACCGCCGCAACGACGCCGTACGCCGCGCCCGCGAACTCCACCTCCTGTGACCCCGCCCCGCCGCTGAGGGCGCTGGAGACCTCCGTCACGCCGATCCGGTGACCGGCGGACGTCCCGGCCGTCGGCCAGCCGGTGGTACCTGCCGCCGCTCCACCCGGCGGATGCCGCCCACGCCGGACCATGGCGTGCGGTGCCTCACGGGCAGAGGTATGACTGACACGTGGCCCGGCGGAACAGGCGCAGACCCTTTCCTGCGCTGCCGCCGGAAGGAGCGTCCGGTATGCCTGAGCGAGAGACCCGGGCCGGGAGCGGCCGGCAGGCGGACGGTGTCACCGCCGCGCCCGGCGGGCTGCTCGATCTGCTGCAGGTCGCCGCCCTGGTCCTGGGCAGCGACGGCCGGATCGTGCTGTGGAGCCCCGAGGCCGAGTCGCTGCTCGGCTACTCCGCGGCCGAAGCACTGGGCAGCGACGCGGGCGCGCTGCTGGTGGCGCCGGAGAACCGGTCACGGGCTCGCGAGCTGTTCCGGCGCGTACGCACCGGGGCACGCTGGGCGGGCGTCTTCCCGATGCGTCACAAGAGCGGGTGGACGCGCCGCGTGGAGTTCCGCACCATGCAGCTGCGCGACACACGCGGCGACATCCACGCCCTGGGCCTCGGCATCGACGTCGAGACCGTACGGAACGTGGAGCGGGAACTGGCCCTCTCCCACATCCTGATCAACCAGTCGCCGGTGGGCATCGCGGTGTTCGACCCCGACCTGCGGTGGTTGCGGGTCAACCCGGCGCTGGAGCGCATCAACGGCGTTCCCGAGGCGGCCGTGCTGGGCCGCCGGGTCGCCGAGGTGCTGCCGACGCTCGACGTCCAGGCCATCGAGACGCGGATGCGGCGGGTCCTCGATACCGGTGAGCCCCTGCTGGACCAGCAGACGATCGGCCGGACCGCCGCGGACAGCGAGGACCACGCCTACTCGGAGTCCTACCACCGGCTGGAGGACCCGAGCGGGCGCGTGCTGGGCCTGGCGATGGCGATCCTCGACATCTCCGAGCGGCAGCGGGCGGCCGCCGAGGTGGCACAGGCGAGGGAACGTCTGGCGGTGATCGCCGATGCCGGCGCTCGTATCGGCACCACGCTGGACCTGCGCCGGACGGCACAGGAACTCACGGACGTCACCGTTCCACAGCTGGCCGACCTCGCGGCCGTCGACGTGCTCGACTCCGTCGTCGGCCACGGCGCCACGGGGGCGGTACGGCCGGACGACCCCCTGGCCTTGCAGGCACTGGCCCTGAAGGCAAGCCGTGCCACCGATGCCGCCGAGGCGGCGGACCCGGTCGGCGAGCCGGCGTCGTACACCGCGTCACGGGTGATCACCCAGTGCGTACGGGAGGCACGGCCCATCCTGCTGCGGCAGGTGAACGCCGAGGCGCTGCGGCGTATCGCCCGGGACGACGCGGCCGCCGACCGGCTGCGCCGGGCCGGCGTCCACTCCTATCTGGCCGCTCCGCTGGTGGCCCGAGGCGAGGTGCTGGGCACGCTCAGCCTGTACCGGACGGTCGACGACCGGCCGTTCGACGACCAGGACCTCACCCTCGCCACCGAACTGGCCGCACGTGCCGCCATCTGCATCGACAACGCCCGGCTGTACGGACGCGAACGTGCCATCGCGCTCACGCTGCAGCGCAGCATCCTTCCCCAGGAACCACCGCGCCCCGCCGGCATGGAGGTGGCCTCCCGTTATCTGCCCGCGGTCAGCGAGGTGGGCGGGGACTGGTTCGACGTGCTGCCGCTCAGGGACGGCAAGGTCGGCCTCGTCGTCGGCGACGTCATGGGCAAGGGCGTGCACGCCGCGGCGGTCATGGGGCAGCTCCGCACCGCCACCCGCGCCCTCGCCCGGCTCGACCTGCCTCCGGCGGAGCTGCTGTCCCACCTCGACGGCATCGCCGCCTCGCTCGGCGACTCCGACACGCTGGCCACGTGCCTCTACGTCGTCTGCGACCCCCGGCACGGCCGATGCGAGGTCTCCCGCGCCGGCCACCTCCCGCCGGTACTGGTGGACCCGGGCGGGAAGGCCGTCTTCCTGGACATCGCCGCCGGTGTACCCCTCGGAGTGGGGGGTGTGCCGTTCACCGCGGACCAGCGGGAGCTGCCGGAAGGGGCGCTGCTCGCCCTGTTCACCGACGGTCTCGTCGAAAGCCACACGGAGCCCATCGACACCGGGCTGAACGCCCTGCTCCGCCTGCTGGACGTCACCCGCCTCCCCCTGGAAGAGACCTGCGACCTCCTGCTCGACACCCTGAACCGCCAACCGGACGACGACGTGGCCCTCCTCCTCGCCCGACGCACCGGCCACTGAACTGGTGGCTGTCGAAGCAGACCCGGTCCGACTTCTTCTGTGGTCCGTAGGCACCGACGTGGCCCCGCCGACCGGCTACCGGCCCATCCGGGACTACCCCGACGCCCCCCTCGACGCTAGGGGCTCCCGCAGGTGAGCGATCGTGGTCGCCACCCCTGGCCCGACAGGAGCGTGAAGAGCCCCTGAACCGGCGTGCGCGCCGCTGCCTCGCCCGTGGGGGCGAGGCAGCGGCAGGGCTTCGGCGTTCGCCCGGCATCGGTGCCGGAGCCGACGGACTCACCGCCCCTCCGTGGCGGTGAGTCCATGGCACCGTCGGTGGTGAGCCGGTCCGGATGAACTGGCCGGCGGTGTCAGGAGTCGATCAGGGCGGGCCCGCCGGGATCCGTCCCGCTCGCACCTGGCGAGCGGACCGGCCCCGGCGGGCGGCACCGCGCCGGCAGGTTACGGAAGCGGCGGGTAGGCGTTGCGCATCAGCTGCTGGAACTGGGCGGAGAACCACTGTCCGGCCAGCGGCGAGTCCGGCAGCGCGCCCGGAGGGTTGTTGCCGTTGCGGGCGTTGCCTCCGTAGGTCGGGTCGCACATCCGGTCGAAGCCCTTGCCCTCGTCGTTGGGGATGGGAGCGCTGTTGCCGTCCGATTCCCCCGGCGGCTTGACCCACACATAGGCGTCGATGCCTGCGGCCGGCGCCGCGGTCGGCCGTTCGCCTATGCCCGCACCGCTCTGGTTGCACCAGTTGCCGGCGTGGATGCGCCGGTCGATGCGGCTGGCGTCGACATAGCCGTCCACGGTGGTCTGGGTTCCGGGACCACCGGGCCGGGCGGAGCCGCCCCAGCCATTGCGGGAGGTGTCGATCAGCATGCCGAGTCCGGAGCCGAAACCGGCCGCGACGAGCTTGTCACGCAGCGCCTGGGCGAAGGACTGCTCGTCCACGTACTGGTTCCAGTCCACCCACTTCGACCGGCGGACGGTCTGACCGCCCACCGTGTCGGTGACCTTGAGGAACGGCTCCTTGGTGGGGCTGTAGTTCGCGGTGTTGACGATGAAACCGGCCACGTCGTCGACGCTCGCGCCGTTCGTCGTCGCGACCTTGTGGAACTGCTGTACCGCGGGAGCGAGGTTGCTGTCCCAGCCGAGCCAGCCGTGGTGGGCGGCGTCGATGTAGTTGTAGACGTTGGGGATGCCACCCAGCTTGTCCAGGGCGTAGCTGACCCCCTTCTCGTAGTTGCCGTTGCCCTTCATGGTCACGCAGGCGTCGGTGGTGGTGGGGGTGCCGCCGGCGTTGGTGACCAGGTTGGGCAGCGAGTCGGGCTCGATGACGGTGGCGATCCGCAGTCCCGCGTACTTGGCCTCGGACAGGATCGACGTGATCGGGTCGATGTACTGGCTCTTGTACGTGGCCAGGTCGTTCGGCCCCAGTTCGCCGTTGGAGGCGAGGGCGGCGCAGTCACGGCCGGGCAGGTCGTAGATCACTATCTGGATGACGAGATCGCCGGAGCCCTTCTGCTTCAGGGCCTCGTCCAGGTGGGCGCGCAGGCCCATGCCCCCCTTGACACCGTTGATGGCCGCGATGCGGTCCAGCCAGACCGCGGTGGGCTGATCGGCGATACGGCTGCCGCCCGGTTCGGCGGCGGCCTTGGCCGACCACTCGGGGTTCACGTACACCTTGGCGCCGGTGTAGGGGTTGGCGGCACGGCCGTTGTCACCACCATCGCCGCCACCGGTGCTGCCGCCGGTTCCACCACCGGTGCTGCCGCCGGTCCCACCACCCGTGTCGCCGCCGGTACTCCCGCCGGTTCCGCCACCCGTGCCGCCGTCCACATTGCAGGTGACGCCGTCGAGGGTGAACGTGGCGGGCACACCGTTGGAGCCGCTGTAGGAGCCGTTGAAGCCGAAGCTGACCGAGCCGCCGCTCGGGAGGCTGCCGTTGTAGTTCTCGTTGGCGACGGTGACGTCGGCACCGTTCTGGCTGACCTTCCCGTTCCAGAGGTTCGTGACCTTCTGATTGCCGCCGTACGACCACTTCACCGACCAACTCGACTTGGCGGCGGTGTTGTTGGTGATGGTCACGGCGGCGGTGAAGCCGGCGTCCCACTGACTTTGCACCTTGTAGTCGACGGTGCACGGGACGGCCGAGGTCGCAGCACCGGCCTGGCCGACGAGGAGCGCCGTCCCCGACGTCGCGGCGACCAGCGCCAGGGCGGCGAGCAGCGATATCCTGCTGTAACTCATGAGTGGGGGCTTCCTTCTCTGGAGTCTCTGGATTCTCTGGACGAGGACTTGCGGATGGAGGCCGCGCGAACGGGCGCGCGGACCGGCGCCCACGCGGTGGCAGTTCCGACGCGGGCGGAGACCAGGGGCGGACCGGAGCAACAGTTGTGCGTTCCCGGTCCGGCAGCACCGGGCCGGCTCACGGCTGTCGTACGACGGCACGCGCGAGCCGCTGAGGGGACGCGGCCGGGCCATCTCCCGGGCGCACCCGCTCATGACGGCACTTCACCCGCTCGGCGGTGTGTGAGGGGGACGGCTGCCGAGGCCCGGTCGGTCCGAGCGTGACGCAGGGCCGGCACCGGCTTCCGGCAACTGATGTACGCACCCGCGCGGCAGACCGCTGGGCGCGACTGCCGACCGCGGCATCTCCACGGTCCGAGCGGGGACTTCATGCCGTGCTTTCGCACGTGGGTCACCGACATCTCGGCTGCGTCGACGGACGCCGGCGCGAGCTTCGCGTCCTGGGCCTGCGCGGTCCGGTGGCGCCGGTGCGTCGGCGGGGCGCGGTCGCGTGTCGGCGTCGCGGCCGTGGATCGGCTCGAAGCCCTGGAAGGGGCTGTCCCACTGATCGGTGACGACGTGTCCCACCGTGCAGGCGGCCGTGGCTCTCCGGGCCGAGAACACCGGTAGGACGGCGCTCAAGAGAGCGTCGCTGACTAAAAGTACTGAATGCGGGGGGTGTCGCATGAGCGAGTCCTCACAGCCTGGCGCGCCGCTACGGACGCGTCGAGTGATGGAACCGCTCCCACTGGTGAGGAGGAAGTTAGCGCCAACTGACGGGGTTTCATAGGGCCCTTGCGAAACTTTTCGCTCCCGCCGGCCCAGTTCGAACTCTGAACTCCCCTACGTCTTGACCGCACCCGCCTTCGTCTCCACGATGGGAGCGCTCCCACTGGATTCAGGCCCTTGGCATCTCTCCGCGAGTCGTGTGACGCAAGGAGGAACAGCACATGGATCCCGGACGCAAACGCAGAGCCGCACGGCGGTTCTGGACCGCCGTCGCCGCCGTGTTCGCCCTACCCCTGTCGATGCTCGCCACCGGCACGACCACCGCGAATGCGGCGTCCGTGCAGTGCAGCGTCGACTACAAGGCGAACGACTGGGGTTCCGGCTTCACCGCCGACCTCACCCTCACCAACCGTGGCACCGCCGCGATCGACGGCTGGACCCTGACCTACGGGTACACCGGCAACCAGAAGCTCGCGAACGGGTGGAACGGCAGCTGGTCGCAGGCCGGTCAGACGGTCACCGTCAAGAACGCCCCGTACAACGGCACCATCGCCCCGGGCGCGGCCGTCTCCGCGGGAGCGCAGTTCAGCTACAGCGGCAGCAATGCCGCGCCGAGCGACTTCGCGATCAACGGCACCCGTTGCATCGGCGCCCACCAGCCGCCGATCACCGTGCTGACCAGCCCGGCCGCGGGCGCGATCTACTCGCGGGGTGACGCCGTACCGCTCGCGGCGACCGCCGCGGCCGCGGACGGCGCGACGATCGCCAAGGTGGAGTTCTACGACGACACCACGCTGTTGGGCACGGACACGAGCGCGCCCTACACGCTCTCCGCCTCCAGCTTGACCGTGGGCAGTCATTCCCTGCTGGCGAAGGCGTACGACAGCAGGGGTGCGTCGGCGGAGTCCACCCCGGTGGGCATCACGGTCGCCGCGGGTCCTGCCGTGGTCGCCTCGACCACCCAACTCGCCGTCCAGCAGGGCAAGACGGCGACGTACGACGTGAAGCTCTCGACCCGGCCGTCGGCCGACGTGACCGTGACGACGGCCCGGACGGGCGGCAACACCGGGCTGTCCGTGACCGGTGGGGCGTCACTTACCTTCACCCCGTCGAACTGGACCACCGCGCAGAAGGTGACCGTCACGGCGGACTCCTCGGGCACGGGGGCGGCGACCTTCGAGTCGTCGGCCGCCGGACACGGCAGAGCGACGGTGACGGCCACCCAGATCGCGGCGTCCAAGGCGTACGACGCCCGGTTCCTGGAGCTCTACGGCAAGATCACCGACCCGGCCAACGGCTACTTCTCCCCCGAGGGCATCCCCTACCACTCCGTCGAGACGCTGATCGTCGAGGCGCCGGACCACGGTCACGAGACCACGTCGGAGGCATACAGCTACCTCCTCTGGCTGCAGGCCATGTACGGCAAGGTCACCGGCGACTGGACCAAGTTCAACGGCGCCTGGGAGATCATGGAGAAGTACATGATCCCCACCCACGCCGACCAGCCGACCAACTCGTTCTACTCCGCCTCGAAACCGGCGACCTACGGGCCGGAGGAGGACACGCCGCAGCAGTATCCGACGCCGCTCGACCCGTCCGTACCCGTCGGCTCGGACCCCCTCGCCGGTGAGCTGAAGTCGGCCTACAGCACGGACGACGTCTACGGCATGCACTGGATCCAGGACGTCGACAACACCTACGGCTTCGGCAACACCCCGGGCGGCAAGTGCGAGGCCGGCCCGACGGAGAGCGGACCGTCTTATATGAACACCTTCCAGCGCGGCCCGCAGGAATCGGTGTGGGAGACGGTGCCGCAGCCGACCTGCGACGCCTTCAAGTACGGCGGTAGGAACGGCTATCTGGACCTGTTCACCGGGGACAAGTCGTACGCCAAGCAGTGGAAGTACACCACCGCCCCGGACGCCGACGCACGCGCGGTGCAGGCCGCCTACTGGGCGGACCTGTGGGCGAAGCAGCAGGGCAAGGGACCGGCAGTGTCGGGCACGGTCGCCAAGGCGGCCAAGATGGGCGACTACCTGCGGTACGCGATGTACGACAAGTACTTCAAGAAGATCGGCAACTGTGTGGGGCCGGCGACCTGCCCGGCAGGCACCGGCAAGGACGCGTCTCACTACCTGATGTCCTGGTACTACGCCTGGGGCGGTTCCACCGACACCACCGGGGGCTGGTCCTGGCGGATCGGGTCCAGCTTCGCCCACAGCGGCTACCAGAACCCGCTGGCCGCCTACGCGCTCAGCAACCACGCCGACCTGAAGCCCAGGTCGTCGACCGGCGCGGCCGACTGGAGCAAGTCGCTCCAACGGCAGATGGAGTTCTATCGCTGGCTCCAGTCGGACGAGGGCGCGATCGCCGGCGGCTCGACGAACAGTTGGGCGGGCCGCTACGCGACCCCGCCGGCCGGGAAGTCGACGTTCTACGGCATGTACTACGACCAGCAGCCGGTGTACCACGACCCGCCGTCCAACCAGTGGTTCGGCTTCCAGGCGTGGTCCATGGAGCGGGTCGCCGAGTACTACCAGCAGACGGGGAACGCCGCCGCGAAGACGGTCCTCGACAAGTGGGTCACGTGGGCGCTGTCCAAGACCACGGTCAACCCGGACGGCAGCTACCAGATCCCCTCCACCCTTCAGTGGTCGGGCCAGCCCGACACCTGGAACCCGTCGAGTCCCGGTGCCAACAGCGGACTTCACGTGACCGTCGCCGACTACACCAATGACGTGGGCGTGGCGGCCGCGTACGCCAAGACACTCACGTACTACGCCGCCAAGTCCGGTCACGCGAAGGCAAGGTCGACGGCGAAGGCGCTGTTGGACGGTATGTGGGACCACCACCGGGACAGCCTCGGTGTCGCCGTCCCCGAGACGCGCAGCGACTACAGCCGGTTCGACGACAGCGTCCACGTCCCGAGCGGCTGGACCGGCAGGATGCCGAACGGCGAGACCATCGACTCGGCCTCGACGTTCTCCTCGATCCGGTCCTTCTACAAGAACGACCCGGCCTGGTCGAAGATCGAGGCCTACCTCAAGGGCGGCGCCGCGCCCGTCTTCACCTACCACCGGTTCTGGGCCCAGGCGGACATAGCCCTGGCCATGGGCTCGTACGCGGAACTCCTCGAGTAGCCCCCGCCGGCGTTCCGCGTACGCGACCCCGTCATCGGGCGACGGGGTCACCCGGCCGGGCGGCCCCTTCCGCACCGGAGGCCGCCCGGCCCTCGCGCGCCCCCCACACCTGGAGTCTCGTGCGACACCCCGGACCCCCTGCCGAACGGCACGGCATTCCCCCACGCAAACGCCGTTCGGCTGAACTCTGCGGGGAGTTCCGCCGTCGACCGCGAGGGCGGACCTCCTCTTATCTCTCTTCTCGAAACGGGAGCGCTCCCAGTCCTTGGGTAGAGGTGGACCGCCTGTGACCATGCCCCTGGCGAAGTCGTGTGCTCGCCCCTCTCCGGCCGGTAAGATCGGTGATCTCTTTGGGGGAGGCGGTCATGGGCAGGCGACGCCCGGGGACACCGACGCTGGAGGAGGTGGCCGCTCACGCGCGGGTGGGACGGGGCACGGTCTCCCGCGTCATCAACAACGCGGCGGGCGTGAAGGATTCGACGCGCCGGGCCGTTCAACAGGCCATCGAGGAGCTGGGTTACGTACCCAATCTCGCCGCTCGTTCCCTGGCCGGGCGTCGGGCCGACGCCGTCGCTCTGGTCATGACGGAGCCGGACTGGCGACAGTTCGCCGAGCCCTTCTTCTCGGAGATCGTCCGCTCGCTCGGAGACGCGCTGACGGACACCGGGATCCAGCTGCTGCTGACCCTGGTCCGCTCGGACGCCGAGCGGCAGCGCTTCCTGGAGTACGCCCGCGGCGGGCGGGTGGACGGAGTCCTGCTGATGTCCGTGCACGCCGGGGATCCGCTGCCGGACATGCTCGCGGAAGCCCGGTTGCCGACCGTTCTGCTGGGCCGCCGCTCGGGGGAGGAGTACGTCAGCTATGTCGACGCCGACAACATCGGCGGAGCCCGCACCGCCGTGTCCCACCTCGTGAAACAGGGCCGCAGAGTGATCGCGACCATCACCGGGCCTCTCGACCTGTACGCCGCCCGATGCCGACTGCGCGGCTACGAAGAGGCCCTGGCGTCGGCGGGCCTGGCGGGCGGGCCGACACGGGTCGCCGAAAGCGACTTCACGGCGGAGAGCGGACGCCGTGCCATGGCCGAACTCATCGATCGGCATCCCGACATCGACGGCGTCCTCGCCGCGTCGGACACCACGGCCGCAGGGGCTCTGGAAGCCCTGCGTGCGGCCGGACGTCGGGTGCCCGAGGACGTGGCCGTGATCGGTTTCGACGACTTCTCGCTGGCGCAGCGGACCGAACCGCGCTTGTCCACCGTGCGGCAGCCGATCGAGGAGATCGGGCGGGCCATGATCCGGCTGCTCCTGGAGGAGATGGAGGAGGGCGCGGTGGCCTGGCGTCACGTCATCCTCCGTACGGAACTGGTGCTACGCGAGTCGACCTGACCCTCGCCGGCGCATGCGTCCGGGGCGTGCTCCCGAGAGCAGAAGGGCTTCGTCCCGCCTCCGACGCACCTGCCTGGCCTGTGCCTTCGGCATCAGTTCGACATGTTCATGCCAGCAGTCTTGCCAGTGACCGGAACCATCCCTACAGTCCCTGCCGAACCCAGTTTGGGAGCGCTCCCATTCACAAGGTTCTGGGAGCACTCCCGTTGGCCCCCTCCCTCGGAAGAGGATCCGCATGCGTCCTTCACCGCACCATGCCCCCAGCGCGCGTGGCCTGCTCGGCGCGCTGCTCACCTCGCTCGTCTCGCTGGCCGCGCTGCTGACCACCGCGTCAGCGGCACAGGCCGACACCATGATCTGCCAGCCCTTCGGCTCCACGACCGTCCAGGGCCGCTACGTGGTGCAGAACAACCGCTGGGGTACCAGCGCCACCCAGTGCATCGCCGTCACCGACTCGGGGTTCAGGATCACCCAGGCGGACGGATCCGTCCCCACGAACGGCGCTCCGAAGTCCTACCCGTCCGTCTACAACGGCTGCCACTACACCAACTGCTCGCCCGGGACCAAGCTTCCCGCGCAGCTCAGTACCATCTCCAGCGCGCCCACGAGCATCTCCTACGGCTATGTGAACGACGCGGCGTACAACGCCTCGTACGACATCTGGCTGGACCCCACGCCCCGTACCGACGGCGTGAACCGGACCGAGATCATGATCTGGTTCAACAAGGTCGGATCCATCCAGCCCATCGGTTCTCCCGTCGGCAATGCCACCGTGGGCGGGCGCGCGTGGCAGGTGTGGTCCGGCAGCAACGGCTCGAACGACGTGTTGTCCTTCGTCGCACCGTCGGCGATCAGCGGTTGGACCTTCGACGTCATGGACTTCGCCCGGCAGGCGGTCTCGCGAGGGCTCGCGCAGAACAACTGGTACATGACGAGTGTCCAGGCGGGTTTCGAGCCCTGGCAGAACGGTACGGGCCTCGCCGTGACCTCGTTCTCCTCCACGGTCAACACGGGCTCCTCCGGTGACCCGGGTGGCCCCGGAGACCCCTCGGCCTGCAAGGTGGCCTACGCGGCGAACGCCTGGCAGGGCGGCTTCACCGCCGACGTCACCATCACCAACACCGGCTCTTCCCCCATCAGGGGGTGGAAGCTCGCGTTCACTCTCCCTTCCGGACAGCGCATCACCCATGCATGGAACGCGGACCTGTCCGGGTCGTCAGGAGCTGTCACAGCGAGCAACGTGGCCCACAACGCAGAGGTGGCGTCCGGCGGCAAGGCGACCTTCGGGTTCCAGGGCACCTCGGGCGGCACTTTCGCCAAGCCCTCCGACTTCAGTCTGAACGGCACGGCCTGCGCCATCGGGTGACACCCGGTCGGCCTCCGGGTCCCGGCCGGTCCACACCGACCACCGGGCCCGGAGGCGTCAACGGCTGGGCGGGCTGAGAGCTGAGAGGACGGCGGGTACGGTCGGCGATCCGTGTCTGCCGACCGTACCCGCCGACGTGCGAGGCCAGGGACGCGGACGGACTGCGGGCAGGCGGGCGGTGGGCCGGTCGTGGAACCGTTCGCCCTTGGCTCCTGCGCCTGCGGGAATGCTCCTCTGCGCCGCGCCGAGGTCGCCGCCGGGCGGTCCGTCGGCGGCCGGGTCGCCCACCGGGTGTCCGCCGATCATCGCCACCGGATCTTCGGGCGTCAGCAAGTCCTCCCCGGTGCACGCGAGATACGGCTCGCTCGGCGTGGAACGCTCCGGGTCCTCAGCACGGTGGGAGCCGCGGATCCGCCCCACCGGGCCGGAGCGGCCCACGGCGCGGTCCATGACGGCGAAGGGCGGCGGAGGACCGGCGGCGCCAGATCGCCGAAAGGCCGAACCGACCCGGTGCACAAGGTCGGTTCGGCCCTGAGCGGACGTCACATGTGTACGACGGGGACGGCGTCGGGGTCCTGCTCCGGTACGCCGCGTCGGTAGAGAACGACGCTGATGACCAGACCGACGGTGAAGAAGACGGCCGACCACCCGTAGGCGGTCGAATAGGCCTCCAGACCTGCCTGGGCCTGCACGGCGGGGTCCCTGGGATCCTTGCCGGCCAGGTAATCGGTGGCGGCGCCGGTGGCGAGGGTGTTGAGCAGGGCGGTGCCGATCGAACCGCCTACTTGTTGCATGGCGTTGACGGTGGCGGAGGCGACCCCGGAGTGCTCGGCACCCACGCCCTCGGTGGCCAGAGCCATGGCCGGCGGCATCACCAGGCCGAGGCCGAGGCCCGCCACGACCAGGGTCGGAAGGACGTCCGTGCCGTAGGAGCTGTTCAGGTCGAGGGCGGTCATCCAGGCCATGCCGGCGGCGGCCAGGCCCATGCCGAGCGGTACCACCGGCTTGGGGCCGATGCGGGGGAGCAGCACGCTGGTGGCCAGGGTGGAGGTGATCATGAGCGCCCCGATCATGGGCAGGAAGGCCAGCCCGGTCTCGATGGGGGAGTAGCCGAGGCTCTGCTGGAGGTAGTAGGTGAGGAAGAGGAACACACCGAACATGCCGGCGCCGCTGATCAGTACGGCGATGAAGGAGGCGCCGCGGTTGCGGTCGAGCAGGACGCGCAGGGGCAGCAGGGGGTGAGAGGACTTGGTCTGCCACCAGGTGAACGCGGCGAGCAGGACGGCTCCGGCGACCAGCCATGCCCAGGTCTGCGGGGAACTCCAGTCGTGGCTCTCGGCGTTGGCGAAGCCATATACCAGACTGAACAGTCCGCCGCCGACGAGGAGGGCCCCGGGAAGGTCGAGGCCGGTGGTCCTGTCGCGGGCGGTGCGGCGCAGCAGGAGGGCACCGCCGATGAACGCGGCACCGGCGAAGGCGAGGTTGACGTAGAGGGTCCAGCGCCAGTCGAGGTGTTCGGTGAGCACACCACCCAGCAGCAGGCCGATGGCACCGCCGGCGCCGGCGATGGCGCCGTAGACACCGAAGGCCCTGGCGCGTTCCCTGGGGTCGGTGAACGTCGTGGTCAGCAGGGACAGCGCGGCCGGTGCGAGGAGGGCGCCGAACAGGCCCTGACCGGCGCGTGCGGTGACCAGTATCCCGAAGCCGGTGGCGGCGCCGCCGAGGGCGGAGGCCCCGGCGAAGCCGGTCAGCCCGATCAGGAAGGTGATCTTGCGGCCGAAGAGATCGGCTATGCGGCCGCCGAGCAGCAGCAGGCTGCCGAAGGCAAGGGCGTAGGCGGTGACGACCCACTGCCGGTCGCCGTCGGAGAAGCCCAGGTCCTTCTGGGCCGAGGGCAGGGCGATGTTCACGATGGTCGCGTCGAGGACCACCATGAGCTGGGCCACGCCGATGACGGCGAGGATCCACCAGCGATGGCGAGGTGATGCGTGGCTGGACGGGAGGGGGGACGCGGTGGCCGTGCCCGGTCCGTCGAGGGAGGTTGGGGACATGACGAGGTCTCCAGACGAAGTGGTCGAGGGACAGGAAGGTTCGGTGGTCGAGGGGCAGGAAGGTTCGGTGGTGCGGTGCGGACGGCTGCTTCGTCGGAGCTCGTCACGTGATGCGGTCAGTGATCGCGCAGCCGTCAGCAAGCCGCCGGCGTACCTGAGCGTCGGACTCCTGCGCGGCGCTTCGCAGCGACACCGAGGGGAAGAACGGCCGCGATCGGCTCGGGTCCGGGCCCGGGCTCTTCGGCGGCCTGCCGACGAGCCGCCCGGGCCGAGGCGGGGGAGAAGGTCTGCCAGTACCGGGCCTGGCGGTTCAGGGCGCTGATCAGCGGCATCAGGTCGGTTGCGGCCGGGGCGTCGGGGATGCCCAGCCGATCCGCCGCCGTGCTCCCGAGGGAACGCCGGAGCAGGCAGTGGATGAGGTCGCGCAGTTCGTCCTCGGACAGGACCGCGTCCGGCGCATGAGCCGTCGCGTGGGCCTGGGCGTTGATCACGGCAGCCGTAGCAGTGCGTGAGGTGTCGTCGGGTGCGGGAGTCATGGTGTCCAGCAGGTGCTGCAGGCGGCGGGCCCCGGCGTGGTCGGCGACGGCCTCGTACAGGATCTCGTCGAGCCCCAGGAGATGGGCGGCGTACGACCAGTACCGGTAGAGGTGGCGCTCCTCCTCGGACGTGATGTCGATGCCGGCGGCTGCCAGGGTCTGGTGGGCGATGAGGGTGAAGCCGAGCCAGGTGCGTGCCATGTCGAGCCGGCCGATCGGCAGGCCCGGGACGCCCGAGTCCCGGTCGGCGAGGGCTGTGGCCCGCAGACGGGCGTGGCGCAGCCGGGCCTCGACGGTGCTCACGTAGCCGGGCCCGCCGCGCAGCAGCCCGCCCGGCCGGATGGTCTGCCGCGCCCACACCCCGGCCTCCGCGAGCCGGCGCGAAACGGTCGGCGTCGGCCCGACGGTTCGCATCAGCAGCCGTGCGGTGGCCGGGGAGGCGTAGCTGTGGGCGAGCGCACCCGTGATCGCGCAGAGACCGAACCACATGGGCGGGACGGACAGACTCACGACATCGCCGCGGTGGAGCGTCAGGGGGTCGACCCAGGAGGGGGTCGGCTCCACCTGCTTCAGCAGTGCGGCGACGGCGTCCGGGGGCCGCTCGTCGAGACCCGCCAGCCCGTTCCTCAGACCGGCGTCGAGAGCATGCCGTGCGGTGGGGCCGTAGAGGTCCAGTTCGGCGATGACGGCGTCGGCGAGCGGATCTCCGGACGTGAGCAGCGGGGCCATGCGGTCGGCCTTCACGGCGGGCCGGCGGTCCACCGCTTCCAGGTCGATCACTCGTTCGGAAGGTGTGTGGGGGGTGTGGTGCGCGGTCATGTGTCTCTCACTTCCGAGAAGGCGCGACCGGGCGTTCGGGCGCATGCACTTCCCGAGCCGGTCGGGAAGGTGGGGTGGGGATGTCCGCCCCGAACGCTCTCTGACACCCGTCAGATTAGTGTCGATCTGACGGGTGTCAAGTAAGCTGTTCCCGTGGGCCCGGAGGTGGGCTGGGGCCCCTCGCAGGCAGCCGAGGCAGGGGCTCTCCGGGAAGAGCGCCATGAACCACCGGCGAAGAACACCTGGGTGGAACACGCCGCGCACGCACGAAGCAGCAGTCATGGAGGCAGTGGTGGGAGTACGAAGCGGGTCCGCCAGGCGGCCGGGGCGCCCGGGTGCCGGTACCCCCGCGGTGCCCGCGGAGGAGAGCATCCTCCAGCGAGGCCTCGAGGCATTCGCGGAGCTGGGCTACGACCGTGCCTCCGCACGTGAACTGGCCCGCCGTCTGGGCGTGAGCCACAACTTCATCAACGACCGGTACGGGTCGAAGGCAGCCTTCTGGCGGGCGGTGATGGACCATGCGCTGGGGCCGCAACTGGAGCGCCTGCCGCAGGTGGATCCCGGGACCGACGACGCCGAGCGGCTGCGCCAGATCATCACCGGCTTCTATCGTGCCGCGGCGGACACACCGTTGATCGGACGCGTCTTCGTCGACGAGTCGTCCCGGGACACCGAACGGCTGGACCACCTGTACGAGCGCTACGTCGCTCCGACCCTGCAGCTCATGACGCCCAGCATCGAGCGGCTCGTCGCCTCCGGGCGCATGGCCCCCATTCCGATGGACGTGCTGTTCTTCGCCGTCGTCCCGCCCGTCGCGGGAATGCTGGAGGGCCCTATGGCGCGGCGCCTCGGCCGACCCGAACCCGTCTCGTCGCAGCAGCTCACGGACACAGCGGAGGCCCTGGCGACGCTCGTGGTCAACGGACTCCTCGCGACGAGTGCGCCAAGGAGCCGGTGAGTCCGGCCGGCGGCCTGTCCGGCGGATCGTGGGAGCCCTGTCAGGCTCGATGCGCCGACCGGCCCACGTTCTCTGCAGCAGGACCCGAGGGCCGGTTCGCCTCTCCGAGAGGGCCATGCACCCCCCGCTTGACGGCCGGTGTCGGCGAGGGTGCGCAGGGCGTCGGCGTCCACCGCGCCGTCCCCCGGGCTCGCCGACGCCTGGTCGCACCCGCTCCTGGGCCGGACACCGCGCGGTCGGAGCGCCCGGCGCGACCTGGACCGGTCGCCGACGGCGCCGCCACTCTCGCCACCCACCGCGGCAAGGCGTCCGTCGACCCCCGGGCGATGGTCGTGGGGGCCCGTCTCATGATCCCCCATGGTCTCGCACCGCCGCTCAGGCATCGCTCTTGACCAGCCGCCAGGCGGCTCCGGCGAGGGTGAGGGCCACCCACCCGGCGAAGACGGCGAGTCCCGCCCCGGGGGAGAGGGCGTCGGAGGACTGGTGCAGGGCGTACATCGCCGAGCCGGCGTTGCCGGGGAAGTAGGGGTTGATGTTGTCGTAGAGGGAGTCGGGCAGCAGGGAGGCCAGGCCCGGGAGGATGAGCAGGACGCCGACCAGGACCGCGATCGCCCCGGCGCTGGAGCGCAGGAGCATGCCCAGGGCCACCCCCGCGACGGCGACCAGGGCGAGGTGGAGGCCGGCGCCGGCCAGGCTGCGCAGCACTGCGTCGTCGCCCAGGGACAGGGCGATCTTCTCGCCGTCCAGGCCCAGGGTGCCCAGCTGGAACGCGGCCAGGGCGCCGAGCGTGGTCAGGACCAGGATGACGGGGCCGATCACGGCGGCCTTGGACCACAGGACCGGCAGGCGGCGGGGGACGGCGGTGAGGGTGGAGCGGATCATGCCGGTGGTGTACTCGCCGGCCGACAGCAGGACGCCGAGCACACCGACGGCCAGCGACGCGAAGGTCACCCCGAGCAGAGCGAGGCTGACCGCGTCCTGCTCGCCGGAGCCGGGTCCGGGCGGCCCGTCCTGACCGACCGTGTCGGGGCTGTAGGTGGCGGAGGCGATCGAGCCGAGGGCGATCAGCAGAACCACGGCGACGACAAGGGTGATCCAACTGGAGCGCAGCGACCAGAACTTGGCCCACTCCGCGCGCAGCACCCGTGGACCGGTGACCTGGTAGATCCGGGTGGGGGACAGCTCGGTGACGGTCATCAGGCTGCCTTTCGCTCGGTCTCGACGGGATGGCTCTGGTACTCGACGACGTCCCTGGTCAGGTCCATGAACGCCGCCTCCAGCGACACGGCCTGCGGAGTGAGTTCGTCCAACGCCACCCCGTGCTCGGCCGCGATCCGCCCGATCTCCCGCGCGTCGCGTCCGGTGACCAGGAGTTCCTCGGCGGACGAGGAGGAGATCGTCACGTCTGGGCCCGCCAGCAACGAGCGCAACACGGTGGCGTCGACGGTGGCGACCTTCACCCCGCCGCCGCTCGCCTCCCGGGTGAAGTCGTCCACGGTGGTGTCCGCGAGGAGCCGGCCGCGGCCGATGATCACCAGATGGTCGGCGATCATCGCCGTCTCGCTCATCAGGTGAGAGGACAGCATCACGGCCCGGCCGTCGTCCGCCAGCGAGCGCAGCAGGGTGCGCACCCACAGCACGCCCTCGGGGTCGAGGCCGTTGACCGGCTCGTCGAGCATGACGATCGCGGGGTCGCCGAGCAGGGCCGCCGCGATGCCGAGCCGCTGGCCCATGCCGAGGGAGAAGGCCCCGACGCGTTGGCCGGCCACGCCGGTCAGCCCGGCCAGCTCGATGACCTCGTCGACCCGGCGGCGCGGAACGCCGTGCGTGTACGCGAGCGCCATCAGATGGTTGAACCTGCTGGAGGCCAGGGTGGAGGGACCTGGCCTCCAGCAGGGTGCCGATCTCGTGCAGCGGTGCCGTGTGCTTCGCGTAGGACTTGCCGTTGACGGTGACCGAGCCCTTGGTGGGGGCGTCCAGGCCGACGACCATGCGCATGGTGGTGGACTTGCCGGCGCCGTTGGGGCCGAGGAAACCGGTGACCTCGCCGGGTTTGACGGTGAAGCTCAACGCGTCGACGACGGTCTTGTCACCGTACCGTTTGGTCAGCTCACGTGCTTCGATCACGGGTTCGGTCTCTTCGCCACGGACTCGGCCGGGCGACCGTCGCGACCTGTGCCGTCGACGTCAGAAGCGCGGCCGGCACGAACTCTGGCACCACGGGGGACACTTGACCGCCCGAGTGGTACCGCGGTTCCACCCGGTGCCGATCACCGCTACGCCTCAGGTATGACACGCCCGACGGGTAGGCGTGGGTCCGCGGCCGCACACCGAGCCGGTCGACGTGGTCTTCCCGCCCTTCGCATGCCGCGTCCAGCGGATCGCCCGGCGTTTTCCCCCGGCGGGTCAGCCCGCCATCTGCTGGACCGGTTCCGCGGCGGCGCCGATCCGGCGACGCCGGGCGGCGGCGAGGCCGAGGGCGGCGGTGGCGACGGCCCCGGCGAGGGCGAGTACGCCCATGGCGTTCGCCATGGTGCCCATCACGGAGGTGAGCGCGAGCACCACGAGCGGGCAGATGAACTGGCCGAGGAAGAAGGACCCCGTCCACAGTCCGGTACCGCGGCCACGCTCGGCGTAGTGCAGCTTGGACATGGCGAGGGTGAGCAGGCTCGGCAGCATGATGCCGCCGCCGAGACAGTTGATGACGGCACCGATGGTCAGTACGACACAAGCCGGCGTGGACGGCCGTGCGGCCATCGGCGGGGGCTCCACGACCGGCCCGGGCGAGGCGATCGCCCTGCGAACGGGACTCCCCGTGATCAGTGTCCCGACCACGTACGCCGGATCCGAAGTGGGGCAGGGAGCCAGAATCGGAGGGACATGGCGCGGAGCTGCACGTATCCTCCGAGCCGTGACACCGGTATATGTGCTGGACGGCACGCGGATCAGAACACTGGAAGACTTCTGGCGAGTCATCGGCGAAGCGATCAACGGTCCCGGGGGCTACTTCGGCCGGAACCTCGACGCCTTCGCCGACTGCCTCAGCGGTGGCTTCGGAGCACCTGACGACGATGACTACGTGGTGGAGTGGCGCGACCACCAGGTGTCTCGCGAGCATCTCGGCTATCCGGAGACAGCTCGCCAGTTGGAGATCCGGTTGTCACGCTGTCACCCCATGAACCGCCCTTCGGTCAGCGTGGACCTTGCCGCAGCGAGACAAGAGCGCGGGACCACTGTCTTTGACTGGCTGGTCAAGATCTTCGAGGATCGCGCTCCTGGCGTCCTGCGCCTCGGGTGACGGGTCACGAGGACACCGCCGTGCGACGTCCGCGGTGGCCGTGGCCTGCCCCAGGTGGATAGGACCTCGGGCAGCCAGAGGGGCTATTCGATTGCGCACGTGGCCGATGGCTTGGCACGGTTCCGGGCATCATGCGCGTCCGAATCCTGATCTGAGGAGGCACCCTCGTGTCTGTCGTTCCGGAACGTCGTTTGGCTCTCCTTGGAGGCGGCTTCTCCACCGACGACGATGGTCTGCTGGATGACTGGGTGCTCGATCAGGTGCCCGTTCCCAGCCCCAGGGTGTGTTTCATACCGACAGCCAGTGGCGACGCCCCCGCCTACATCGAGCAGTTCTTCGGGGCGTACCAGTCACGTTCCTGCGAGCCCAGCGTCTTGCAGCTCTTTCGGCGGGAGCTCGATGACGATGCCCTGCGCACTTTCCTGCTCTCCCAAGACGTCGTCTACGTAGGTGGGGGCAACACCGCGAACATGCTGGCGGTCTGGCGCGCGCACGGCGTGGACCGGCTACTTCGCGAGGCCTTCGACCGAGGGGCCTTGCTGTGCGGCATCAGCGCTGGTGCCAACTGCTGGGCCGAGGGCTCGCACACCGACTCCTTCGGGCCGCTGACTCACCTCTCGGACGGGCTGGGCCTGTTGTCCGGCTCGGTCTGCCCGCACTACGACAGTGAGCCCGGCCGGCGATGGTCCTATCAGGCAGCCGTGGCAAAACGCGCGCTTCCGGCCGGCTGGGCACTCGAGGACGGTGTCGGCGCCCTCTTCACGGGCGGTCTGCTGACGGACTCCGTGACGCGTACGCCTCAGGCCTGTTTGTATCGGGTAGAGCCCGGCAGGGATGGCGGAGTCGACGAGCAGGCCATGCAATGTCGCCTGCTCGTCGCAGCACAACAGCCCACTTCAACCGCGTGAAGTGGTGAGAGGGCGGCCCCGCCCGGTGCGGGGCCGACGGCCGCGTTTGGTGCGGAAGCGATCAGCCTTGAGGCTCGTGTTCCGGTAGTCCCGACGCAGGTGACGGTGCGTGGTCGGTGAGGACGGGCATCCCGAGGTCGACCAGCTGTGGCCGACCGTCGGCCCGAGCCCTGCCGAGGCTGTTGAGTTTGGCGGTGGCGGCGTCGAGGCTCACCTGGAGGCCCTCGACTTCGCCGAGCCAGCCGTTGCCCCACGTGCTTCGCGTGAAAGGAGGGATGCGACGCGCCGACGCCCCCTTCGCCCGCCTCCCCGAGGCGGCCACCCCCACCAGCACCACCGTCACCGGCGGCGCGGCCTGGCCGCATGCGCAGTTCTGCGGCATCTTCGGCGCGTCCCCGAGGGAAAGGACGCCTCGACACCCCCGCCATCTCCATCGAGCCGCCCGAGGGAGCCTTCCCACTGCCCAACGCCGCTCCGGCGCGCAGGAGTCCCCCGAGCGGCAGGCGCAGTCGGGGGACTTGCTGGTGGTCGCAGCGGTCAGGGCGTGAGTACGAACCGGATCGGGTCGCCGATCTTCTTCTCCAGACGGGCGACGGCGTCGGCCGCCTCGGCCAGCGGGACGTGGGCGGTGACGGACGGGGCCAGGTCGATCCGTCCGGCGGCGGTCAGGCCCACGAGTTGTTCCACGTGCTCGGGCCCGGAGCCGTAGTGGCCGCGGATCTGGTTGCCCTGGAAGCAGAGGCTCAGGCTGTCGCTGACGGTGATCGGCTCCGGCGTGAGCCCGGCCAGCACCAGGACGCCACCGGGGGCCAGCGTGGCGGTGGCCTGGGCGCGGGCCGCGGGGACGCCGGCGAAGTCGAACGCGGCCTGGATGCCCCGTCCGGCCGTGGCCTCCTCCACGGCCTCGGCGAAGTTCGCCGCGGTCGGGTCCAGTGCGACGTCCGCCCCGAAGGCCAGGGCGCGTGCGCGTGCGGTGGGCAGCGGGTCGACGACGATGATCGGGGCCGCGCCGACCATACGGGCGATCCGGATGCCGTGCGCGCCCAGACCGCCGGAGCCCCAGATGCCGACCGCCTGTGCGGGCCGCACCGCGCCCGTCTCGACGATGGCGGCGTACGGCGTGGAGACGGCGTCCGGGATGATCGCGGCCTGATCGAAGGGGAGAGCGTCGGGGATGGGGAGCAGGGTGTCCTCACGGGCGATGGCGTACTGGGCCCAGCCTCCGTCGTAGTCCACGCCCCGGGTCAGTGGCCGGTGGCACGACATCCGGCGCAGGCAGCCGCCGCACTCCGCGCATGCCTGTCCTGCCTGGAGCACCACCCGCTGCCCCGGCTCCCACACGCCCTTCAGATCCGGGCCGAGGGTGTGGACGACGCCCGCGACCTCGTGGCCCAGGGTCACCGCGCGGGCGTTCGCTACCGCGTCGACGGGAAAGAACGGGCTGATGCTCCCGTCGATCAGATGGACGTCCGACAGGCACACTCCGGCGGCCCGCACCTGTATCAGGACCTCTCCCGGGCCCGGCACCGGCACCGCAACCTCCTCGACCGCGAACGTGCGGCTGTCCAGGTGGAGTCGTCCGGCAAGCATGGTGCTCATGGCGGGAACCTCGATTCATTCGGCAGCTGATTCGCGGATGCGGCAATCCGAGCCAGACTTTGTCGTCTGACAATGTCAGTTCATCATGTCGATCGACTTGGTCGAGTGTCAAGCGATTCGAAGCCTACGTACCGGGGTCCGGCGGCGTGAGGAGGGCGTGGCCGCGGCCACGCACCCCTCGCCCGGCCGGACGTGCTGTGGAAGCCTGCCGCGCGCCACCAGGTGACCGTCTTCGGCACCAGCCCTCAGTGCCTCCTGGGCATGGCCGAGTACGGCATCGACCCCTCGGTGCACGACCTGTCGTCCATCCGTGTCGTCGGCTGCACCGGCTCCGCCCTGCCCGCCTCCGCCTACCCCTGGGTCCGCGAGAACGTCGGCGAGCATGTCCTCCTCGCATCCATCAGCAGTGGCACGGACGTCGTCTCCGGCTTCGCCGGCAGCGCACCCAACACCCCTGTGTGGGCCGGGGAGTTGTCGGCGCCCATCTGGGCGTGGCGCTGGCCGCCTTCGACGCCGAGGGCTTCCCGGTCGTGGACCTGGTCGGCGAGCAGGTCGTCACCCACCCGATGCCGTCCATGCCGTTGTACTTCTGGAACGACCCCGACGGCACCCGCTACCGCGACGTCTACTTCTCCGCCCACCCCGGCGTCTGGCGGCACGGCGACTGGATCACAGTCACCTCGCACGGCGCGGTGATCGTCCACGGCCGCTCGGACAGCACGTTGAACCGCAACGGCGTACGCCTGGGCAGCGCCGACATCCACGACGTCGTCGAACGCCTCCCGGAGATCACCGAAACATTGGTCATCGGCGCGGAGCAGCCCGACGGCGGCTACTGGATGCCGCTGTTCGTGGTCCTCGCCGCCGGGGTGCCCCTGGACGACTCGCTCCGCGAGAGGATCAAGGAGGCGATCAGGACCGGGGCCTCACCCCGCCACGTCCCCGACGGGATCCTCGAAGTGCCGGGAATCCCGCATACCCGCACCGGCAAGAAGCTCGAAGTCCCCGTCAAACGCCTCCGGGGGCGGTGCCGGGCGGCGCGGGAAGCGGCTTCGCCGCAGGTGGCGATAGCCGTGGCCCTCGTCGCCACGGTTCGGCTCCGCCAAGCGGAACGCCCTGCGCGAGCGCGCTCGGCTCACCCGGCGGGCTTCATGCGGAAGGCGGGGCCGGGAACACTCTCGATGTCTTCCGGCTGCAGGGCATGGTCCTGTTCGCAGCGGATCTGGACGTCGACGTGCGCGCCGCACGTGCGGTGCCTCGTCAGCACGGCGGGCCCCTCCGGGTCGGCACGGTATCGGTCCCCCCACTGCAGGAGCCCCAGCACGGCCGGGACCAGGTCCATGCCCTTGGGTGTGATCACGTACTTGGGCCGGCTCCGGGAGCCGGGCTCCTTGTAGGTCTCGGTGGCCAGGATCCCTTCGTCCACGAGCATGCGAAGCCGCGCCGCGAGGAGGTTGCGAGGGCAGCCGAGGACGCGTTCGAAGTCGCTGAACCGGGACGAGCCGTACCAGACCTCGCGCAGGATCAGGATCGTCCACTTCTCTCCCACGATCTGGAGGGTCCGCGCGATCGAGCAGTTCGACACGTCCCGGTCGAGACGGGGGTCCATGCCGGCATCCACAACAGCTTCGGTCCACGTGTCCATGGGGTGAGTCTAACGTTCTCTGAGTTTACTTATTTATACTCAGCGCGTAGCGTCGCAGCAGGTGCGGGACGCGCATCGACCACCGAGAAGATCACCCCGTAAGGCGGCCGGCATGAAGGCATTCGTCGTCGAGAAGTACGGCAAGGACGGCCTACGCGCCGCACTGGTGCCCGAGCCCACGGTCCGGGACCGCGATGTCCTGGTGCGAGTGAGCGCCGCCGGCATCAACCCGCTGGACAAGATGGTCCGCAACGGGGAGTTCAAGCACCTCCTGAAGTACAGGCGCCCGTTCGTGCTGGGCCACGACGTGGCCGGCGTCGTGGTGCGGGTCGGCTCCGCCGTACGCGGCTTCAAGGCCGGCGACGAGGTCTATGCCCGTCCGCGCGACCTGCGGATCGGAGGGTTCGCGGAGTTCATCGCCATCGACGAGGACGACGTCGCGCCCAAGCCGGCCTCGCTCAGCGCCGAGGAGGCGGCCGCGGTGCCTCTGGTGGCCCTGGCCGCCTGGCAGATCCTCGTCGACCGCGCCCACGTCGGGCAGGGCCAGAAGGTGCTCGTCCACGCCGGTGCCGGGGGCCTCGGGTCGACGGTCATCCAGCTCGCCAAGCACCTCGGTGCCACGGTGGCGACGACAGCAGGCGCCGACTCCGAGATCCTGGTCAGGAGCCTCGGCGCCGACGTCGTCGTCGACTACGCCAAGGAAGACTTCTCGAAGACGCTGTCCGGCTACGACCTCGTGGTGGACTCCCTGGGAGGGGCGAACCTGGAGAAGTCGCTGACCGTGCTGAAGCCCGGCGGCCTGGCCATCGGTGTCGCCGGCCCGCCGGACGCCGACTTCGCCGAGCAGCTGGGAGCCCCTTTCCCCCTGGGCCTCCTCATGAACGCCCTCAGCCGCAAGGTCCGCAAGCAGGCCGAGGCACGTGGAGTGCGCTACGAGTTCTTCTTCATGCAGGCCAGCGGCTCCCAGCTGCGCAAGCTCAGCGCCCTGTACGACAGCGGGAAGCTCCGCCCGGTCATCGACACGGTCCTCCCGTTCGACCGCACGCTCGAGGCGATGGCGTATGTCGAGCGGGGCCGAGCCAGGGCCGGCAAGGTCGTGGTCTCCATGGCGCCCGACAGCAACTGACCGGGCTGTCCGCAGACTTCCGCGCGCCCCCCGTCCACGTCATACGCTCGGCGTCGCGCATCGGGTGTGCGGGCGGCGAACCGCGCCTGGCGCGCTCGATCGAGCCCCGAGAGCACCCTGTTCACCACGGGGATCGCCGACCACCGCCGGTACGCCGGTCGGCGTTGGTGGAGGACCGGGTGCACTCCGCCGCTGTCGTGACCGGCTCGCCGCTTCGGTGAATCGGTGTCCTCGTCGGTGCGTGCCGCTGCCTCGCCCGTGGCGGGTGAGGCAGCGGCAGGGCTTCTGAGCTGGGATGGAGGGTGGTGGCCGGCCGGTGACGGCCGCTGCTCGGACGACGCCCACCGGCGTCCCGGGCCTACTCGGCGAGGTGGATTCCGTGCAGCAGTGGCGGGCTCTGATCGTCCTCGGGACGGCCCAGTTCCTGATGTGCTGGACACGTCCGTCATGAACGTCCCCATCAGTCAACTCGTCGAGGACTTCGACACCGAGGTCACCGCCATCCAGGGCGTGATCACGCTGTACGCACTGGTCATGGCCGCCTTCATGATCATCGGGGGGAGGTTCGGCGACATCGCCGGCCGCCGTCGGCTCTTCTTCCTCGGCCTCGTGGTCTACGGCATCGGCTCGGCCCTGACCGCCGTGGCGCCCACGCTGTGGGTCCTCGGGCTCGGCTGGTCGGTCATCGAGGGCCTCGGAACGGCCATGGTGCTGCCGTCCATGGCCGCCCTCGTCGCCGAGTCCTACCGGGGCCGGGACCGGGCCGTCGCCTACGGAGCCATCGGCGGACTGGCCGGCGCGGGCATCGCCGTCGGCCCGCTGCTGGGCGGCTGGGTGACGACGTACCTCACCTGGCGGCTGGTCTTCGCCGGTGAGGTCGTGGTCGTCGTCGCCGTGCTCTGCTTCCACCGGGCGATCACCGAGGCCCCCCGCACCGGCCGGCGCCAGGCGATGGACGGCGTCGGCGCCGCCCTGTCGGCCACCGGTCTCGCCCTGGGCGTGCTCGGTGTGCTGCAGAGCAGCACCTGGGGCTGGGTGGAGCCCCGCAACCCGCCCTTCACCGTCCTGGGCTTCGCCCCGACCCTGTTCGTCATCGGCGCCGGAGCCCTCGTCCTGTCCGCCTTCACGCACTGGGAGCACCGGCGGACCGCCCACGGCACCGACCCCCTCGTCCACCTGCCCCTGCCGCGCAGGCCCGCGCTGGGCTCGGGCCTGTCGGCGCTGCTCTGCCAGAACCTCATCCTCCTCGGACTGTTCCTCACCATCCCGCTCTAAGGGGGCCGAGACGATGTCCGCGACCGGACCCGCACCCATCACGTCCCGGGGCGAGCGCGGCGCCCCGCGCCGGGCCCGTGCCGACTACACCGGCGGGGTCTACGGATCCATGCTCGCCTCCTCCGTGCTCATCGGCGTCGGCGCCCTGGGGTCCTACCCCCGCCTGGAGATCGTCCTCCTGCTGGTGCTCACCGGCCTCGTGTTCTGGATCGCGCATGTGCACGCCCAGCTGTTCGGGGCGCGGCTGGCGCAGCGGGGCCTGGACCGCCGGGTCGTGCTGGAGGTGTGCCGTGAGGAGTGGCCGATCGTCAACGCGGCCGTCCCGCCGGCCGCGGCCGTGGCGCTCAGTCCCGTCCTCGGCCTCGATGTGCCGGGCGCCCTGTGGCTGGCGATCTCGGTGGCCGTGGCGGGCCAGGTGGGCTGGTCCGCGGCGGCCGCCCGCCGGGCCGACGCCTCATGGGGGCTCGTCGCCGTCACGGCCTCGGTGAACCTGCTGCTCGGCCTCCTGATCATCGCGTTCAAGCTCTACCTGACCCACTGACTCCCGGTCCGCCCCGCCGACTCTCACCTTCCAGGGGTGAGGCCCGGCCGGGCCCCCGGGCCGCACGATCGCAGGGAAGGGGCGCAGCCCGCCCACCACCGGCCATGGGGAACACCGCTCATGCGCTACGAGATCCGCGTCGACGGACATCTGTCGAAGGCGCTGACCGGCGCCTTCCCCGAGCTGGACCATGTGCGGATGTCCGGCCACACCGTCCTGTTCGGGCACGTCGTCGACGAGGCGCATCTGTACGGTCTGCTGGCCCGCTGCCAGTCCCTCGGCCTACGGGTCCTGGAGATGCGCCAGCTGCCGGAGTGAGCCGGAACGGGCGCCCGTCAGAGGATCTCCGCACGGACCCTGCCCGTGTGCGCGGCGACCCTCAGCGCGTCGAAGTCCCGCTCGTTCCGGTCGGCGTAACCTTGCGCGAACTCGGCGAGCGCCCGGTCGAAGCGGTCGCTGCCGCCCAGGTAGGCGGCGATGGCGATGGGGTCACCGGAGCGGGCGTGGGCCCGGGCCAGGCTGGCACCGCACAGCCGTGCGAAGAGCCGCAGCATGCCGGGGTCCCAGGTCTCCGGCCGGGCGATGCCCTTCCAGTCACGCAACTGCCTTACGTAGAAGTCCCGTTCGCGTCCGTCGAGACCGAGGACATGGGTCCAGCCCAGGAAGATGTCGCTGGTCGTCTGGATCAGCCGCTGCCCCGACACCACACGGCGGCCCTGGTTGTCCCAGCGGTCGCCGCCGAGCTGGGCGGAGAGGACGGACTGCTGCGCCTCCTTGGCCTGGAGCAGCAGCGGATCGGTGTCGTCCCGGCCGAGCAGGAGGACGATCCAGCAGCGCGTCCCGACGCTGCCGACTCCCACCACCTTGCGGGCCATGTCGACGACGCGGTAGTGCCGCAGCAGATGCCGGCGTTCCGACGACAGGGTGCGTACGTACTGGTCCAGGACGTTCTGGAGCTCCTTCTCCTGTCCTTCCCCGGAGGGGGCCGCCAGCAGGTCCCTCAGCGGGGTGATCAGCGGCGGGTCGGGGGTGATCAGCCGTCCCTCGGCCGTGACCCGGGTGAGCTTCTCGAAGGCCTGGAGATGGGTGCGCGTGCGGGCCTTCGTGGCCGCCTCGGCGGTACGGCGTCTGCTGCGCCTGTCCATCGACGAGGCCATCAGCTCCCGCAGCCGGTCGGCGTCGTCCTGCGCGTACCAGATGTCCAGCGTGGGCATGCCCGCGAAGTCGCGCATCCGCCGCCGGTACGCCTTCACACAGGTCCGCACCGCGCGGTTCTGCTCCTTCTCCGAGAAGCCGTTGGCCCGGGCGGCGATCACGAAGCTGGCCGCCAGCCGTTTCACATCCCATTCGAACGGTCCGGCCAGGGTCTCGTCGAAGTCGTTGATGTCGAAGACGAGATGGCGCTCGGGCGAGGCCAGCAGCCGGAAGTTGAGCAGATGGGCGTCCCCGCAGAGCTGCACGGTGAGGCCGGTGTTCGGCAGGGGGCCGAGGTCCGAGGCCATGATCGCCGCGGCGCCCCGGTAGAAGCGGAACGGCGATTCGAGCATGCGGCCGTAGCGGATCGGCACCAACTCCTGGACCCGGGTGGCCGACTGGCGCTCGATCACCTCGATGGGGTCGGTCCGGCCGGAATCCGCGTCCGCCTCGAACCAGCCGTGACAGGAGCGCGAGGCCCGCTTGCGTGCGTTCCGGCCGTACGCGGCCCTCTCGGCCACGGTCAGCGGCGCTGTGGATGGGCTGGATACGGTCATGACCCCTACCTCCTGAAAACCGCCGACCGGGCGTGCTTCCCACCTCATCGTGCCTCCGATGTGCCGGTTTCACCCGCCGAGGGTGATCCGGCCGGGAGCGGGCGCGGGAACGCTGGCCCCAGATGTCACCGCACACCGCCGCGCGCCGACGGTGCGGAAGCGGCCCGCTCGGCCGCGAGGAGGAGCCATGACGCACTCTCCCGACCCGGCACCGCGTACGGGGACGGACCGCGGGCCCCGCGGAGCCGCCGACAGGCCGGGCGGATCGGCCGCCCCGCCCCGTGCGACGGCGCCCGGCGCCCCCGGCGACCCCGCGGAGGCACTGGGGCGGGTCGGCCGGTCCTGGACGTGGATCCTCGGCGCGGCACTGGTCACACTGGTGCCGGGCGTCATCGTCCTGGTCTGGCCGGACGAGACCCTGCACGTCCTCGCGGTCCTCATCGGGCTGTACCTGCTGGCGATGGGCGTGTTCCGCTTCGTCGACGTCTTCGCCCGTGAGGAACCGGGAGAGCGGCTGTCCGGACTGCTCCTCGCGCTGCTGTGCGTCCTGGCCGGGGTGCTGTGCCTGCGCAACCCGCTGCAGACGATCGCCGCGCTCTCGCTGATCGTCGGGGTGGTCTGGCTGGCGAGCGGCATCCTCACGCTCCACACCGCCCTCGCCGCCAAGGACCTGCCCCACCGCGGGTTCGTCCTCGGTGCCGCGGTGCTCGGCATCGTCGCGGGGATCGTGGTGCTCGCCCTGCCGACCGAATCGGCCACGGCGCTGACCCGGCTGCTCGGCCTGTGGCTGGTCCTGCTCGGTCTGGCGGAGGCGGCGGTCGCCTTCGCCTGGCGGGCCGCGCTCCACCGGGCGGGCCTCACGGGTGCGCACGGCGCGACCGCCGGGCCCCCTGCGTGACCTGGGATGCGCCCGGGAGCCGCTGATCACCGGCGGCTCCCGGGCGCACGTGCGGATACGGCACCGGTGGCCGCGCGGGACGCGCGCCCCGGCCCACCCCCGGCACCGCCCCCGGCAGGGCCGGTCTCACCCGCCCGGGGTGAGGCCGGCCGGTGCGTGGCGTGGGCACGCTGAGAGCGGCACCGGGCGGTGCCGTGGGCGTCACGCCTGGACGGCAGGAAAACTGCCGGGCGAACGCCCGGAACGGAGGAGAGACATGAGTGGTCAGACGTACCTCGCGTACGACTACCCGCTGCTGAGCGTCTTCTGGTCCATGCTCTGGCTGTTCCTGTGGATCATGTGGTTCGTGCTGCTCTTCCGTGTCGTCGTCGACATCTTCCGCGACGACGACATGAGCGGCTGGGCCAAGGCGGGCTGGCTCGCCTTCACGATTCTGCTGCCGTTCCTGGGCGTGTTCGTCTACGTGATCGCCCGCGGCAAGAACATGGGCCGCCGTGAGGTGGCCCAGGCACGAGCGCAGCAGGCGGCCTTCGACTCCTACATCCGGGAGACGGCCAAGGACGGTGGCGCACAGCCCAGCAGCGTCGACGAACTCGCCAGGCTGTCCGAGATCCGCTCGCGCGGCGACATCTCGGACGACGAGTTCCGCCGCGCGAAGGAACTGGTCCTGAGCGGCCACGGCGCCTCGGCGGGAGCGGGCACCGGCCCGTCCGCCGCCGTGCGCTGAGGGCCGCACCGCACGCAACCGCACCACACGAATGGAGGCAGCGGTATGACCGCCACACACACCGGACACATGCACGCGAGCAAGCGGTCACGGCCCTTCGCGGAGGGACTGACGGTCTTCGCGGCCATCATGCTGATGATCGCGGGTGTCCTCGGCGTCTGCCGGGGCATCATGGCCATCGCCGAGGACGAGGTCTTCGTCTCGACCCGCAACTACGTCTTCGAGTTCGACCTCACCGGCTGGGGCTGGGTCCACCTCGCCCTCGGTGCCGTGGCCGTCCTCGTGAGCCTGGGCCTGTTCCAGGCGTCCCTGTGGGCCCGCGTCGCCGGCGTCGCCATCGCCGGGCTCATCATCATCGCCAACTTCCTGTCGCTGCCGTACTACCCCGTCTGGTCCATCGTGATGATCGCCTTCTCGGCGTTCATCATCTGGGCCCTGTGCGTGGTCAAGCGGGACGACCAGGGGGACTCGCTTCGCTGAGAGAGGGATCCTCGCTCAGGCAGCGGCGCAGGTGGGGCAGCATGCCACGGCGCAACAGGGCCTGCTGCCACACCAGCCGGGCCTGCTCGGTCGGGGCGGGCCCCGCCGGGTCGCCGGGGCCGCGCAGCGCCGTACGGAACAGGGCGGCGAGCGCGAGAAGGGCACTCGTGGCCGCGAACAGCGCCAGTGTCCAGCCGGCGGCCAGGAGCGAGCCGGGCAGCGTGCCCCGCACGCCGAGCAGCCGCAGGAGGCAGCCGAGGACGAGGACGACCGCGGCGGAGCAGGCGGCCAGGGAGGGCGTGAGCACCGCCAGCAGCGGCAGCAGCCCGGCGTCGGCGGTCCGCTGGGCGGTACGCCCGGTTCGGCTGCCCGCCCCGGGCTCGGCCCCGGCCCCGTTCGCCGCCTCCGCCGCGGACGCGAGCGCGGTGAGGTACGCGCGGTACTCACCCCGCGCCGCCGCCACGATCGTGTCCGCGTCCGCCGACGCCCGGACCCGCAGCCGCCGTTCGGCCACACCGCTGGGGTCGGCTCGCAGCGCGTCCCGGATGTCCGGGGTGTCCAGCGCCCGGCACAGCACGGCCTCGAAGTCCGTCCGGTCCTCGGGGCGCAGACCGGCCGGGGGATACGGCCCCGTCACCCCGTCCTCCTCAGACGTTGACGCCGAAGTCGGCGGCGATCCCGGCCAGCCCGGAGGCGTAACCCTGCCCGACGGCACGGAACTTCCACTCGGCGCCGTTGCGGTACAGCTCGCCGAAGACCATCGCCGTCTCGGTGGAGGCGTCCTCGGACAGGTCGTAGCGGGCGATCTCGGTGCCGCCCGCCTGGTTGACCACGCGGATGAAGGCGTTGCGGACCTGGCCGAAGCTCTGGCCCCGGTTCTCGGCGTCGTGGATCGAGACCGGGAAGACGATCCGGTCGACCTCGGCCGGTACGGCCGCGAGGTTCACCTTGACCGACTCGTCGTCGCCCTCGCCCTCTCCGGTGAGGTTGTCGCCGGTGTGCTCGACCGAACCGTCCGGGCTGGTGAGGTTGTTGTAGAAGACGAAGTGCCGGTCGGAGAGCACCTTCCCGGAGGCGTCGAGCAGCAGCGCCGACGCGTCGAGGTCGTAGTCGGTGCCGGTGGTCGTGCGCACGTCCCAGCCCAGGCCGACCAGGACGGCGGTGAGTCCCGGTGCCGCCTTGCTGAGCGAGACGTTGCCGCCCTTGGACAGGGAAACTCCCACGGTGGACTCCTTCTTGAGAGGTCGGAGGCCGGCAGGGCCCCGCGGATCCTGCCGCCTGCGTGTCGTCCCGGCGTTCTGCCGGGCTCTGAAATCTACAGCACTGTAGAAGAAGAGTGGAGGTGTATTCGGCAATCCCCCTTCTACAATCCTGTAGAGAGCGTGACGCGGATCGATCGGCCGGCGGCGAGGAGGCAGGGCGTGACGGACGAGCAGCGTCCCCGGCGGCGGGGGCAGGGCGAGCTGGAGGCGCTCGTCCTGTCGGCGCTGCGCGAGGCGCGGGCCCCCGAGAGCGCGGGGTGGGTGCAGGAGCGCCTCGGCGGGGACCTCGCCTACACGACGGTCATCACGATCCTGACCCGGCTGCTGGCCAAGGGCGCCGTGACCCGGGAGCGCTCCGGCCGTTCGTTCGTGTGGACCCCGGCCTCCGACCGGGCGGGCCTGGCCGCGCACCGGATGCGCAGGGTCCTCGACGGCGAGAGCGACCGCGAGGCCGTGCTGGCCAGCTTCGTCACCTCGCTGGAGCCGGACGACGAGCGCCTGCTGCGTGAGCTGCTCGGGCGGGCGAGGGCCGAAGGGGACGACTGAGGCCGCATGGGGGTTTCGTCTTTCTGCCGCTGGTCCTGCCGCTCACCGCGTGGCCGATCGCGCGGCTGGCCGAGCAGCGGCTGCATCCACGCACCGCCATGCCGCCGCTGACCGGCGTGGCCGTGGTGACGGCGGTGTGCAGCACGGTCTGCCTCGCCCTGCTGATGGTGGTCGGCACGGCCCCACTGCCCGGCAATCCGCTGCCCGACGGCTGGTCCGACCCCGAGGTGCGCGCGGCGGTCCCCTACGACGAGGCCGCCGGGCGGCCGGCCATCCCGTGGGCCGGCCGCGTGGGGAGCGGCCGTCGGGGCGGTGCTCTCGGCGATGTCCTCGGCGAACCCGGCCGTGACGATGGCCCTCATTCTCTACGCTGCGACGCTTCTGTGACGCTCGGGGCCAGGGGGCGTGATGAGACGTGTGTGCCACCGGTCCGTATATCTACATGCATGTAGAGTCCTGCGGGTTCGGTGATCACACGTCCCGGACGTCCAGGGGGCAGTCGACCGGCCGGGTGCGGCCGAGGCGGGGGAAGGCCGGTGAGCGGTACGGGAAGGCGGCGCGCGGGTGCCGGAGGCGGGGGGACGCGGCTGACGCGGCGGGGACGTGCGGTGAGCTGGCTCGCGGGCACCACCGCGGTGCTCGTCCTCGGCGCCGGAGGCGTCAGTGCCTGGGTCTACAACGACCTGAACAACAACATCAAGGGCGCCGACATCGACGGCAAGCTCGGCGGGGACCGGCCGGCCAACCTCAGTCCGGGCTCGAAGAACATCATGGTCGTCGGCTCGGACAGCCGGGACGGGGCCAACGCGAAGTACGGCAGGGACCTGACCACCATGCAGTCGGACACGCTGATGGTGCTGCACCTCCCCGCGAACCGGGAGTGGGCGACCGTGGTGTCCTTCCCGCGTGACTCGTGGGTCGAGATATCGGCGTGCGAGAAGGGCGACGGCGGCACGTCCGGTCCGCATCTGGCGAAGATCAACGAGGCGTTCGCGATCGGCGGTTCGGGCGGTGAGGTGGCCGGTGCGGCCGCCTGCTCGATCAAGACGGTCGAGGACAACACGGGCCTGCGCATCGACAACTTCATGTCCATCGACTTCCAGGGCTTCAAGGGGATGGTGGACGCCCTGGACGGCATCGAGGTCTGCCCCGAGCAGGCCATCCACGACGAGGACGCCCGCCTCGACATGGACGCCGGCTGCCAGACCGTCGGCGGCGAGAAGGCGCTCGGCTATGTGCGGACCCGCTACGCGGTGGGCGACGGCTCCGACATCGGACGCATCGGCCGCCAGCAGGAGTTCATGGAGACGCTGGCCGCGAAGGCCAAGTCCAAGCTGACCAGCCCCACGGCGCTCTACGACTTCCTGCAGTCCGCGACCAAGTCCCTGACCACGGACGAGGAACTCGACGGTATCGACCCGATCTACGACCTCGCCTCCGAGCTGAAGGGCATCCCGAGCGACCGGCTGACCTTCCTGACCGTCCCCAACTACCCGCGCGAGGCGGACGTTCCCGCCGACAAGGCCAATGTCGTCTGGCAGTACCCGCAGGCCGCCGACCTGTTCACCTCCCTGGCCAACGACAAGGAGGTCGACAAGAAGGGGTTCCAGGCCCGGGCCAAGAAGGGCCTGATCTACGCGTCGACCGTGCGCGTGCGGGTCCTCAACGGCACCGGGGTCTCCGGGCGAGCGGCCGCCGTGGCCGAGAAGCTGCGCGAGGCCGGCTTCACGGTCGTCGGCACGGGCAACGCGCCCGAGAACACCGACACCACCACGGTCGCCCACCCGGACGGCCTCACCGAGCAGGCGAAGGTCCTCGCCTCACGGCTGCCCGACGCCAGGGCCGCCCGGTCCGCGGACGCCGCCGCCGGAGAGGTGACCCTGATCGTCGGATCGGACCTCGATCCGGAGAAGATGCGCTGACCGGTCCGTGGACCGGTCAGCCCTCCTCCGCTTCGTCCTCCTCCTCGCCCTCGAAGAAGTCCCCCACCTCGTCCACGACTTCGGCGGCGACCATCCCCCCGACGACTGCGACGGCGAGCCCGGCCGCGCCGGCGGCGACGGCCGTGCCGATCCCGGGGCCGGAGCGGTGACCCTCGTCGCCGTGGTGCGCCGCGTGCTTCCCGCCCCGGGAACTCGCGTACCCGTAGGGGGAGTCGGAGCCTGGCGCGGTCCGGTGCCCGGCCACTGCTCGATCCAGCCCCCGACCAGAGCGTTCCAGTCCTGATGGGCGACCTCGTCGTGGGAGACGGCGAAGCGGGAGAGGGCGTCGTGCCCCTGGGAGTGCCGCCCGCCGCGTCGGTCGGCCTCCAGGACGACGTCCATGCCGCCGGGGCCGGCGAGGAAGGTCAGCTCGATCTCGTCGACCAGGTGGGCGTACCGGGGGGAGGGGGTCAGCTCGATCTCCTGATAGAAGGGGAGCTGCTGGCCGGTGCCGTGGATCCGGCCGAGTTCGAGGTCGGCGGACCGGAAGCCGAAACCGAGCTGCCCGAGCGCTTCGAGGACCGCCTCCTGGGCGGGCAGCGGGGTGACGCTCAGCTGGTCGAGGCAACCCTTGTCCTTCGCGCCGGCGACGGCCAGTTCGGTGCGGACGCCGAGCACGACGCCGAGGGCCTGGCCGTACAGCTCCGTGATCGGGGTCTCCCACGGCAGGATCAGCGCGAACGGGACCTCGCGCAGCTCGCCCGCGGCGAGCCGGAAGCCGCCGCCGACCGTGGTCCGGTCGAAGGCGACGACCCCCTCGCTCTCGCCCTCCTCGTGCTAGGCCTCGACCGTGCCACCAGCTCCAGGGTGAGGTGCTCGATCTCGAAGTCGGCGTCACCGCCCTTGAGATGGACCCGACCGGTCAGGGTGGCGCCCGGGCGGACCGCCCCGGGGTCGAGAACCGCGTCGACCGTGGGGCCGCCCACGCCGAGCGAACCAAGCAGTCGTTTGAACACCATCGTGGCGTTCACTCCTTAAATTCCGTACGTGCGCGTGCAGTTGAGAGCCATTTCCCTCTACAGGCGTGTAGAAGCATAGGAGAGTCCGGGACATGGACGCGCCGCGGTCCGGTGATGGCCGGGCCGCGGCGAGGGTGGGAGCGGTGCGGGGCTCAGGAGCCGGTGAGGCTGATGGCCAGGTCGGTGATGTTCAGCGGGAACTGCTTGACGACGGTCGCCTCGCCGGTGAACACGTTGACGCTGTAGAGCGAGGGGAAGCTCGCGCCGCTCGGGGTGAGGGAGGCGAAGGCGGCGTTGTCGACCGTCCTGCCGCCGCTCAGTGTGCTGTAGATGTCCATGCCGGCCTTGAGCTGGGCGTCGAGGCCGAGGCTGCCGGTCGGGGCGAGCGTGCCGTTGTTGGCCGGGGACTGGATGACGACCTGGTTGCTGGTGGTGTTGATGTCGAACAGCGTGGTCGCCGTCGCCCCGCTGAGGTCGTTGTTCGTGTACGCGGCGGCCGTGACCCCCTTGGTCGTGCCCTCGACCGGCGGGGTGGTGAGGTTGACGTCCTGGATGGTCGAGTGGTCGCCCAGGTTGTGGCGCAGGTTCTGTCCGTTGTCGCTGATCACGCGGAGGCGGTCGGCGGCCGGGTTGAAGTCCACGCCGAACTGCGAGCCGTTCAGCGCGTACTGGAGCTGCGACACCTTGGTGACCACGACGTCCTGGGTGCCCGTCGGGATCTTGATGGTGTAGATACCGCCCTTGTTGCCGACTCCGTACAGCAGACCGTCCTGCACCCGGAAGTCGATGCCGACCAGGGCCGTGTCGCCGCTGAGCCCGGTGACGGCCCGCACCCAGTTGAGCACGTCCGGCCGGTCCGTGGTGAACGTGGCCATGAGGGTGCCGTCGCCGCTGATCCCGAACGCGCGCAGGCTGGGGACGGCGGCCGGAGCGGCCGAAGCGGTGCCCGGCACGCCGAGCATGAGCGACGCCGACGTGACCACGACCGCCAGCGCCGCCGTGATTCTCCTTCTCGTGCCTGCTGTCATCGGGGTTCCCTCCCGTTCGGGCGAGCGCCGTCGCGTGGCGCCCGGCTCAGAAAATGCGTACCCGTGCCCGTACTGATCGACGGAGACTTCCGTAGTCGCGCCGGAAATCCGTCCCGCTGTTCCCCCACGGGCCCGTGGGCGGTTCTCATTAAGGCCGCATTACGACTCCTCCACAAGCGGAAGGCGGGACGGGAACGCCCCGATCCGGGAATTTTGCGCAGGGTGACAAAACCCCTTCGGACATACTTGCCGCTGTTTATGCGAAGTGATGAATGCCGTCCGGAAGTCGTCTGTCGGCCCGTTCGCGCGCAATGACATGCTCGCCTGCATGGGGAGCCTCTTCGCCGAACTGGCCCGCCGGGCGTCGGCCAACGCCCGCCGGGAGGTCGAGACGTACACCCGCGAGATCCCGGAACTCGGGTTCCTGGACAGGGACCGCCGGGCGCGCGGCGAGACACTGGAACACGCGCTGTGGTTGCGTCGGCGCACGGTCGAACTCTCGCCCGAGCTAAGCGAGTTGACGGATGACGATCTCGGTTGGATCGCGTCGATGGGAGAGTCGCGGGCGAGCGCCGGCATGTCGCTCGACGCACGTCAGCAGGTACTGCGGGTGCACACCGCGCTCATGCTGCGCGAGATCAACGAGGCGACCGACGCCCAGCGCGGCGCCGGTGTCGACGAACTCATGCGGATGATGACCTGGTTCGCCCCGCAGGGAGAGCGGGGAATCCGCGCCTACCGCGAGGGATTCGTCCGCGTGCTGCGCCACCGAATGCCGTACTCCGAGCAGGTGTCCCTGCTGGCCCGGTCATTGCTGAACGGGGACCCGATAGCGGCGGAACTCGCTGCGGCCGTCGACATGGAACTGCCCGAATACCACGCCGTGACGGTGTTCCGGCTGCCGGACCCTCCCCTTCTCGACCGATTTCTGGAAAACGAGATCGACACCCTGGTGAAGGCACACCGCACACCCGTCATGTGGGGCCCGGGCAGCGGCGACGGCAGTGTCGAACTGATCGCCCTGGTGCCCCTGCCGACGGGCGCGACGGCGGAGAACGTGCCCTCGTACCCCGCTCCCGGCCTCCTGCCCGATCCCGTCCCCGATCTCGTCCCCGACCGTCTGCCGGATCTCGTACGGGACTTCGCCCTCGCCCTCGGCAGCCCCTGCGCCGTCGGCACCGCCGTCGCACGGACGGCCGAGTCGGCCGACGCCCTGGACCGGGCCCGGCGGATCAGCCGGGCGGCCCCGCTGCGGCCCGCCTCCGCCCGGTCACGGCCCCATACCCTGGCCGACGTCTTCGTCGAACTCGCCGTGGCGGACGTGCCGTTCGCCGACGCGTGGCTGCGCTCGCTGGCCCGCCGGCTGGACTCCGGGCCGGACCTGCTGACCACCCTCGACGCGTACTACCGCCACGACATGCACCGCGGCTCCACCGCGGCCGCCCTCACCGTCCACTCCCGCACCCTGGACTACCGGCTGCGCCGGGTGCGGGAACTCACCGGCATCGACCCGGGCTCCACCCGGGGCGTGCGCGCGCTCAGCGCGGTCGTCGCCCGGCGCCTGTCGGGAGCCTGGGACTGACGGGGCCGGGCCGTTCCGGGCCGGGGCACCGGACCGGGTGGCCGAGGTGCCCGCGCCGCCGCCGATGCGGCAGGCTGTCGCCGTGAGCAACTCCAGTGACTCCCTCTTCATCAAGATCTGCGGCCTGAAGACCGAGCAGGACGTCGACACCGCCGTCGAGGCGGGCGCCGACGCCATCGGCTTCGTCTTCTCCGAGAGCCCCCGCCGGATCGACGCCGCCACCGCCGCCCGGCTGGGCCGGCGCGTGCCGGAGCACGTCCTGAGGGTCGGCGTCTTCCGCCAGGAACCCCTCGACGACGTGCGGGCCCTGGCCGAGGAGTCGGGCATCCGGGCGATCCAGCTGCACGGCCCCGACGACCGCGCCTACTACGACGCCCTGGCGGCCGGCGGCCGGACGCTGATCCGCGCCGCCGCGTTCCGCGACTCGGTGCCGCGCTGCGGGGAGTTCGGCGAGGACATGCTCCTCCTCGACGCGCCCGTCCCCGGCTCCGGCATCGCCTGGGACTGGGCGCGCGGGCCGCAGGCGGCGGCCGGGGAGAGGTGGCTGCTCGCCGGCGGCCTCACCCCGGAGAACGTGCGCGACGCCGTCGCCGCGACCAACCCGTTCGGGGTCGATGTCTCCAGCGGTGTGGAACAGCGCCGGGGCGTCAAGGACCCCGGTCTGATCAGGGAGTTCGTCCAGGCGGCCCGCGCCGGGAGGTGACGGACTGCCGTGCCGCGGCCCGTACGTGACGGACGCGGGGCCGCGCATGGCGACGCCCGGCGTTCCCCCGGAAGTGACCCTGGGGTAGGGTCCCCACGTTCCGGCTACCGGCTGAAGGTGGGCCGGTACGGGGAGTGTCGGAGGGGCGGGCGGCATGGTGAGGGAAATCCGGTCGGACGAGGGTGTGTCCGTGGACCTGGGCGGCGCGAGGCTGGAGGAGTTGTCTCCCCAGCCATTGCTGACCCGGGACTACGAGACACGCCCCTCGCTCGTGTACGAGCGGCTGCGGCAGCGGCACGGCGCGGTCGCGCCGGTCGACCTGCTGGGCGTACCCGCCTGGCTGGTGCTCGGCTACCGCGAGTCGCTCCAGGTGCTCCAGGACGACGCGGGATGGCCCAAGGGGCTGGAGAACTGGCGGGCCAGGACCGAGGGCCGGGTGCCCGCCGACTGGCCGCTCGGGCCCTCCCTGGAGGTCAACCACGTCCTGATCCAGGGCGGCCCCGGCTACCGGTCGCTGCGGACGGCGTGGGACCAGGCGCTCAAGCCCTTCCAGGACCCGCGCAACCCCCAGACGAAGCGGCTGAAGGCGGCCGTGACGGCCTACGCCGACGAGCTGATCACCCTGATGGGCGAGGCGGGCGGTACGGGACTGGCGGACCTGTCCGCGCAGTTCTCGCGGCCCCTGCCGCTGATGGTGGCAAGCCATCTGCTCGGCTTCCCCGGCTCCCAGGGCGACGACGCCCTGATGGACATGTGGCGGGTCCTGGACGCGGGCCCCGACGCGGGGCCCGCCCTGGACCGGCTGCTGGGCGCGCTGGCGGAACTGGCGGAGCTGAAGCTGAGGACGCCGGGCGAGGACTTCCCCTCCTATCTGCTGGCCGCCCACCCCGACCTCTCGCTGGACCAGCTGGCCCGCGAACTGTTCATGCTGCTGGGCATGACGTCCGACCACGTCGGAATTCTCATCTCCAACACGGTCGTCGAGGTCCTCTCGGGCGAGGACAGCGTGCGGGCGAGCCTGTCCGCCGGCATGGTCCGGGAGGCCATGAACCGGGTCGTCATGCGCAAGCCCCCGCTGGTGAACTTCGTGCCGAGGTTCGCGGCCGCGGACTCCCGGCTCGGCGAGTACACGATCCGCGCGGGCGACCCGGTCTGGGTCTCCTCGGCCGCGGCGCACGCCGACCCCCTCTTCGCCGACCACGTCGCACCCACCACCACGGTCAGCACCCGGGCACACCTGTCCTGGGGCGCGGGCCCGCGCCAGTGCCCGGCACGCGAACTGGCCTCGACGGTCGCCGCCGTGGGTGTGGGGCGGCTGTTCGAGCGGTTCGCCCACCTGGACCTCGCGCTCCCCGTCGACCAGCTGCCCTGGCGCTCCTCGCCCTTCATGCGGGGCCTGCGCTCGCTGCCCGTGCGCTACGAACTGGCGCCGACGGACCAGCAGCCGCCGGCGCTGGATCCTGCGGAGTCCGGAGCCGACGCGGAGGCCCCCGTGGGCACGCCGGCGCGGGACGTGTCCGCCCGGCAGCGTTCCTCGCTGTGGCGCTATCTCACGGGGCTGATCCGCTCCGGCCGCTGACGGACGCCCACCGGTCAGCCGGCCTTGCCGGTGAGCAGCCGGTGCGGATTGGCGACGCGCATCGCGTACGCCGCCGCCCCGCCCAGGCCGAAGCCGGGCTGCCGCGGGAGTCCGGCGTAGGGGCGGTCGGAGCCCTGGACGACGGCGTCCACGCCGAGGGCGCGGACCACGGCCTCGACGGCGGTCGGACCGTAGGAGGACGTCTCCACGAAGACGTCCGGGTCCGCCGCCGCCTCGCCCCCGCCGCTCCGCGCGTCGAAACGCTCGCCGTGCAGCGGGGCGAGCCCGGCCAGCAGGGCGAAGCACACCCGCAGCCGGGGGTGGCGGGGGCGGCCGAAGGCGCGGAAGGCGAACCAGGCGGAGTGCATCTGCTGGACGTAGGGGACCATCGCGGGCCACCAGCCGGGCCCTTCGGCGCCGCCGGGCGCGGGCCCCGGGTGGACGAACAGCGGGAGGCCGCGTTCTTCGAGGAGGTCGAGGAGCGGGGCGCAGCGCGCGTAGCCGTCCGCGTCGCCCAGGGCGTTCGCCGGCAGCTGGAGGCCGGCGAAGCCCCGGTCGAGGTCCTGGGCCGTGGCCTTCGCGTCGACGTCGCGTACGCAGGCGGCGGCCCAGGCGCCGAACGGTTCGGGGAGTACGGCCGAGCCTTCGTGGTAGGCGTCGAGCAGGGGGCGTGCCTCGGTCGCGGGCAGCCACTCCACGCCGATGGGGGAGGAGAGCGAGACCAGCGTCCGGCCGAGGCCGTCGGCGCGGGCGAGTTCCGTCCGTCGGGCGATGTCGTGGTCGGCGGGCGGGACGGCGTAGGGCGGCTCGCCGTCCAGGAACAGGGTCCAGCCGTCCAGGTACGGCGGTTCGCGGCGTGACCGCAGGGCCGTCACCAGCGAGGGGGTCCACAGATGCTGGTGCACGTCGCAGTTGGTCATGCCGCTCCTCCCACCGAGGTCGGCGCTTCCCCGGTCGGGGCGCGCGGGCCGCTCCGGACGTCGTCCGGGCGGGGAAGAACTTCCCCGATCGTGTCCCCCGGGAACTCCGGGGCCGCGCCCGGCCGCCTCCCCCTCAGGCACCCCATCCGGTGTCTTCCCTTCCTCCGTACCGCCTCATCTTCAAGAGGACCAAAGCTCTCATACAGTCGAAACCGGGGCACCTTGGATGGGTCTTGGTGTGAACGTAACGTGCCGTTCACGGAATTCCATTGACTGTCATTCAGTCACCGACAACTCTGCATGACCATATGCAGTCGGGTAAGGGGCAGTCTTGATCAGATTCGACGCGGTGAGCAAAAAATATCCGAACGGCACGACAGCGGTGGACGACCTGTCCCTGGAGCTGGCCGAGGGTGGCATCACGGTCCTGGTCGGTCCTTCCGGCTGCGGCAAGACCACCACCCTCCGCATGATCAACCGTATGGTGGAGCCGACCTCGGGAACGGTGAGCCTGCGCGGCCGGGACATCCGTGAGGTCAACGCGCCGGAGCTGCGCCGGGGCATCGGGTATGTGATCCAGCACGCGGGACTGTTCCCGCACCGCACCATCCTGGACAACATAGCCACCGTTCCGCTGCTGCTGGGGTGGGGCCGGAAGAAGGCGCGGGCCCGGGCGGCGGGACTGCTCGAACTCGTCGGTCTGCCCGCCGAGATGGCCAAGCGCTACCCGAACCAGCTCTCCGGCGGGCAGCAGCAGCGTGTCGGGGTGGCCAGGGCGCTGGGCGCCGATCCGCCGGTGCTGCTGATGGACGAACCGTTCAGCGCGGTCGACCCGATCGTGCGGGCGGAGCTGCAGGCCGAGTTCGTCCGGCTGCAGAAGGAGCTGCACAAGACGATCGTGTTCGTCACCCATGACATCGACGAGGCGATCCGACTCGGTGACAACATCGCCGTGTTCCGCACCGGCGGCCTGCTGGCCCAGTTCGACACCCCCGAGCGGCTGCTGGCCCGTCCCGCCGACGACTTCGTGGCCGACTTCGTGGGGCAGGACCGCGGCATCCGCCGGCTCTCCTTCGTCGACGCGGCCGAACTGCCCCTGCGCGACGGCCCGGTGCTGCCGGTCACCTCGTCCGTGACCGAGGCCCGGACGAAGGACGTCCCCTGGGTGCTCGTCGTCGACGACGCCCGACGGCCGCTCGGCTGGGCCGCGACCGACACGCTGCCGGCCACCGGCACCCTCGCGGACGCGGCCCTCGCCCCACTCGGCCACACCTTCAGCCTCGTCGGCGACTCGGCCCGCGCCGCACTCGACTCGGCCCTCCTGTCACCCGCCCGCCTCGCGGTGGCCGTCGACGCCGGCGGCGCGGTCGCCGGAGTCGCGGACGCCTACGAACTGTCCGCCGGCGCGGTCACCGCCGGGCGGGCGGCCGGGTCCCCGCCGGCGGAGCCCGCTCCGGCCGCGCCGCCGGCCAAGGGGCCGGCCGGAGCCGCCGCGCCCACGGCGTCCGTCGGCGGGGCGGCCCCCGCCGACACCCGCGAGGCGGTGACCGATGAGTGACGGCGAACCCCTGGTCCGGTGGGGGTGGATCGCCGATCACACCGCCGAACTCGCCGAGTACACCGGCGTCCACCTCAGACTCGGCCTGCTGCCGGTGCTGTTCGGGCTGATCATCTCCGTGCCGCTCGGCATCCTGTGCCACCGCTTCCGCCGGCTCTACCCGCCGGTGCTGACCGTGGCCAACATCCTGTACTCGATCCCGTCCCTCGCCCTGTTCATGATCTTCGTCCGGTACACCGGGCTGACGGAGCAGACGGTGATGATCCCGCTGACGCTGTACACCCTGTCCGTGCTGGTCCCCAACGTCGTCGACGGCCTCGCCTCCGTGCCCGAACCCGTACGGCTCGCGGCCACCGCGATGGGATTCGGCGCCGTACGCCGGGTCGTCCAGGTCGAGCTGCCGATCGCCGTGCCCGTCGTCATCGCCGGCGTACGCGTCGCCGCCGTCTCCTCCATCAGCCTCGTCGCCGTCGGACAGCTGATCGGGCAGGGCGGCCTCGGCTACTACATCACCCGCGGCCTCCAGCTCGACTTCCCCACCCCGATCGTCACCGCGATCGTCCTGATCATGCTGCTGGCACTCGCGACCGACGCGTTGCTGGTCCTGGCGCAGCGGCTGCTCACCCCGTGGTCCCGGAACAAGGTGACGTCGGCATGAAAGACTTCCTGAACCAGATGCGGCTCGTGGGGGACTGGCTGACGTCCTCGGCCCAGTGGCACGGCGACGAGGGCATCCCGAGCCGGCTGCTGGAGCATCTCACCTACAGCGGACTGTCCTTGCTCCTCGCCGCCGTCATCGGGCTGACGTTCGGCCTGCTCGTCGGGCACACCGGCCGGGGCGCCTTCGCGGTGGCCACGGTGGCGAACCTCGCCCGCGCGATCCCGACCTTCGGCCTGGTCGTCCTGGTGGTCACGCTCGCCGGGCTCAGCACCGCACCCGTCCTGGTCGCCCTGATCGCGCTCGCGGTGCCGCCGATCCTCATCAACACCTTCGAGGGGGTACGAGGCGTCGACCCCGCCACCCGTGACGCCGCGCGCGGGGTCGGCATGACCGAGTGGGAGGTCCTGACCCGGGTCGAGGTGCCGATGGCGCTGCCGCTGATCCTCCTCGGACTGCGGGTCGCCGCGATCCAGGTGGTGGCCACCGCGACCGTCGCCGCCTACCCGGGCCTCGGCGGCCTCGGCCGCTACATCGTCGACGGACTCTCCCGCAACGACTACGAGCTGGTCATCGGAGGCTCAGCGGTCGTCGTCACCCTCGCGCTCGTCGTGCAGCTCGTGTTCACCGCGCTGCGACGCGTCGTCGTCTCGCCGGGCCTGAGGACCACGGCGTCGAAGTCCTGACCGAGCGCGTACACGATGTCCTGACCGAGCGCGTACCCGAACCGCGGGCCGAACCCGCACCCCGCATCCTGACCCGCACCCCGACCCCGCACACAGATTCCTGATCCCGGCCTTATTGATTTTCCGAGCTTCCGGGCTCCGAGAGAGGACAAGACCCATGCGAGGCATGTACCGAGGCGCCGCGTTCGGCCTCATCACCGCGCTCACGCTGACCGCCTGCGGCGGTGGCGGCAGCGACGACGATCCGCTGGCGGGCGGCAGCGGCGGCGGAGGCAACACCATCGTCGTCGGCTCGGCGAACTTCCCCGAGAACCAGCTGCTCGCCGAGATCTACTCACAGGCCCTGGAGGACAAGGGCCTGAAGGTGACCCGGAAGTTCGACATCGGCGCCCGCGAGGTCTACTACGACCAGGTGGTCAAGGGCGGCATCGACGTCCTCCCCGAGTACAACGGCGCCCTGCTGACGGTGGCGGTCGACAAGAACAGCACCGCGACCAGCACCGACGACATCAACGCCGAGCTGAAGGAGAAGCTCCCCTCGTCGGTGGAGATCCTCGACTCCGCCTCGGCCGAGGACAAGGACTCGGTGACGGTCACCGCCGAGACCGCGGCCAAGTACAAGCTCAAGACCCTCGCCGACCTCAAGCCGGTCGCCGGGGACATGACCCTCGGGGCCGGGTCGGAGTTCAAGACCCGCGTCCAGGGCGGCGTGGGCCTGAAGAAGGTGTACGGCGTCGAGTTCGGCAAGTTCCAGCCGCTCGACGCGGGCGCCCAGACCACCCTGGTGAAGCTGCTCAAGGACGGCAAGGTGCAGGCCGCCAACCTGTACACCACCGACCCCGCCATCGTCGCGGACAAACTGGTGGTCCTGGAGGACCCGAAGAACCTCTTCGCCTCGCAGAACGTCACGCCCCTGGTCTACAAGGACGCGGTGAACGACAAGGCCAAGGACGCGCTCGACGCCGTCTCCGCCAAGCTCACCACCGGGGACCTGCTGGAGATGATGAAGAGGCTCAGCAACGACAAGGAGGACTCCGACACCGTCGCCAAGGACTGGCTGACCTCCGCGGGTCTCGTCGGCTGACGGTACGCGGCCACACCCCCACCGACCGCCCCCGCCCCTGCCCGGCAGTACGCGCCGAGCAGGGGCGCCGGGGACCGCACACCACCGGCCGGGAGACCAGATGACGGACGCCGCCGACAGCGACCGGTGCGGCGCGAGCGGCACCGAGGCGTCCGGCACCGCCGGACCCGGCGGCACCGGCGAACCCGCGGGAGCCGGCGCCGCCGCGCGGCTGCAGCAGCTCTTCGAAGGGCGCCGGCTCACCCCGACCCAGCGCCGCGTCGCGCACTTCCTGGTCCGGCAGGCGGCCGACGCGCCCTTCCTGTCGAGCGTGGAACTGGCCCGGCTGGCGGGTGTCAGCCAGCCGTCGGTGACCCGTTTCGCGGCGGTCCTCGGCTTCGACGGCTATCCGGCCCTGCGCGCCCACCTGCGGGCGGTCGCGTCTCTTGGCCACGGACCCGACGACCGGCCCGCCAACCCCTACCAGCGGGCCGTACAGGCCGAGATCGACAATCTGCGGCAGCTGGCGTCCCTGCTGACCGACCCCGCACCCGTGGAGCGCGTGGGCCGTCTGCTGGCCGCCTCCCGGCCGCTGCCGGTGCTCGGCCTGCGAGCCTCCGCCGCGCAGGCCCGCGGCTTCGCCTACTTCGCGGCGAAGGTCCACCCCGACGTCCGGCTGCTCGACGAGGGCGGCTCCCTGCTCGGGGACCGTGTCGACGCGGCCCGGCAGGCCGGGGCGAGCGCGCTGCTGTGCTTTGCGCTGCCCCGCCATCCGCGTGAACTCCTCGACGCCCTCGCCCACGCCCGGGCCGCCGGGCTCACGGTGGTGACCGTCGCCGACGGCACCTTCGCGCCGGTCGCCGCCCACAGCGACGTGCTGCTCCCCGCCGCCGTGGGCACCGGTCTGGTCTTCGACACCGTCGCCGCGCCCATGCTGCTGGGCCAGGTCCTGCTGGAGGCGATGTGCGACGCCCTCCCCTCGGCCCAGGCCCAGCTGGAGGAGTTCGACGTACGGGCCGCGGCCCGCGGTCTGTTCGTCGACTGAGCGGCCCGGCACCGGCCGTCCCGCCGTCCCGCCCCCTCAGTCCGTCGAGCGCAGCGCCTTCCAGACGCGCGGGCGCACGGTGCCGTCCTTGACCACCAGCTGCCTGGCCCGCTGGAAGCTCTGCACCGCGGCCTTCGTCCCGGCGTCGAACTCGCCGCTCACACCGCCGGGTCCGAGGCTGTAGCCGCGCTTGGACAGCATGCACTGCACCTGCCGGACGCGGTCGCCGCTGTCCCCGGGGCGGGTGACTCCGCTGCCGTAGTAGTACGTGCAGTCCGTGAGCCAGGCCGGGCTTCCGGGTTCGGTGGGGTCGTCGGGCGGGGTCGGCGAAGGATCGGAGGGCTCGCTGGTTTCCGGGTCGGGCACGGAGGGATCGGTGGGCGAGGGGTCGTCGGAGCCGCTTCCGGCGCCCTTCCCGCTTCCGGAGCCGGACGTGGACGCGCCGGGGCCCGGGGTGTCGCCGTCGCCCGAGGCTCCCTCCTCCTTGTCGGACACCTCCGAGGCACCCGATCCGCCGTCGGGGGCGGCGCCCGCCCGGTCGGCGGACTTGGACGCCGGCAACGAGACGGAGTCGCCGGGCCGGGCGTCGGCGGAGTCCGTCGTCCCCTTGCGCGGCGAGGCCTCGGTCGTGGAGGGGCTCAGCAGGGTGAGCACGACCCCGGCCGCCGCCAGGCAGGCGGTCAGGCCGGCGGCGCCGATCAGCACCCGCTTGCGGCGGGCCCGGCCGCCGGGCGCCGTCGGAGGTAAGGGCTGGGCCGATGCGTCGGCGGACGGTCCCGGCGACGCGTCAACCCCGGCCGCCGCCTTCGCCGCCGGCCGGGGACCGGGCTGGTCGAGGGGGACACGGCGCAGGGTCTCGCAGGCCCGCTGCCGGGCGAGCACGCGACCGGCCAGCGGCTCGGGCCACTCGAACGTCCCGGACGGTCCGTCCGCCCCGGTGTCCCGGGCCGTGGCCCCGGCCCCCTCGGCTTCGGGGAAGTCGTACGCGACCGCTTCGGAACCCCAGGCGCCCCACGAGTCCGAGGCGGCCGCTTCGATCAGTTGCCCGGGCGTGGGCCGCCGGCCCGGCTCCTTGGCCAGACAGGCGGCGAGCAGGGCGGCGAGACCGGGGTCGGCGTCCGCGATCTCGGCGAGCACGTCCGGATTGGGTTCCTCGAACGCCACCCGGTGCATGACGTCGACGCCGGTGCCGTCGCCGAACGGGGCTCTGCCGATCGTCGCGAACACCAGCGTGCAGGCCAGGGAGAACACGTCCGAGGCCGTGTCGCACTCGCCGGTCCGCAGGTACTCCGGTGACATGTAGGCCGGTGTGCCGACCCGGTTGCCGGTGCCGGTGATCGCGCTGGCGTCGGCGGCCTTCGCGATGCCGAAGTCGATGACGTGCGCGCCCTGCGCGGACAGCAGGACGTTGGACGGCTTGAGGTCCCGGTGCACGATCCCCGCGGCGGAGAGGTCGGCGAGAGCCTGCCCCAGCTCCGCCACCAGCCGCCGCACGGCGGGAGCCGTCAGGGGCCCGTCCTCGTCCACGGCGGCCGACAGGTCGAGCCCCGGCAGATACTCCGTGGCCATCCACAGCATCTCGTCCCGGAAGCCCGTGCCGGCCAGGCGCGGCATGCGGGGCGTGCGGATCCGGCTGTGCACCGCCGCCTCCTGCTCGAAGCGGCGGCGGAACCGGACGTCCTCCGCGTACTCGGGCCTGATCACCTTCACCGCGACCAGGTCGGGCCCGCCGTCCGTGGGGCGCGCCAGATAGACGCGCCCCATCCCGCCGCTGCCGAGAAGTCCGAGCGGCACATAGGGACCGATCCGGTCCGGGTCGCCGGGGCGCAGCGGCAGGGCACCCGCCTGCCGCAGCGCCGGAGCCCTGTCCGCCGTGGATGATGGCGGCACCGGCCGCTGGTCTGACACAACACCCCCGAAATCACTTTTGACGTACGTCAGTTCGCCCCCAGAATGCTGAGGCTAGCTCAGCGGCGGCTCGCGTTCCGGGTTATCGGTCACTTCCGGCCCACGAAAAAGCCGTGAGGCGGTCTGCTCAGGGGCCTGTTCAGGAGGACTTGCGCCGCACCTCTGTCGTCCCCGAACCGATCAGGCCGATCCGCAGCACCGTGCCCGTGAGATCGGTGAACGACTCGACCTTCGCGCTTCCCTCCCCGTGTGGCGTGGCCGCCTTCACCCGGTACGCCTGGGGAGAGGCGTCCCCGATCTCGACCTCCAGCACGGCCTGGGAGTTGGGCGGCAGCGTCACCAGGGTGGTGTGCGTGTCCGCGGAGCGGCGCACCTGGACCGACACCGGCCCGCGCAGCGAAGGCACCGTGCCCTCCACCTCCGTCAGCGAACCGGTCCGGGGCCGGATCCGGAAGGCCGCCGCGCCGGGCTCGCCGACCTGCACGCCGAGGATGTGCCGGGCCACGGCGTTGGCGGGTGCGGAGGCCCACGCGTGGGAGAGCGTCATGTTGGACTTGAGCGCGGGGTCCCACGCCTCGGTGACGATGGTCGCCTTCAGCGCGTCCAGCATGTGCAGCCACGAGTTGGTCGCCGCGGACGTGAGCAGTGCGAGGGCGGCGTCGGAGCGGCCGAGCCGGAACAGCGCGTCCAGCAGGAACTGCGCCCCGTACACGCTGACCTTCATGCCGCCGGCCGCGAGGGTGTCGCCCAGCCTCGCCAGCACCGCCCTGTCCAGCCCGTCCGCGACACCCAGGGCCACCGGGAAGGCGGTCGCGTGCTGGGCGCTGTGGGTGGTGCCGACACCGTCGAGGAAGCGCCCGCCCGCGCTGTCGAGGAGGGTCGTGCGCATCGCCTTGGCGAGGGTGTCGGCCCGGCCGCGCAGGGCGGTCGCCTCCGTGTCCTTGCCGAGGGCCGCCGCGCACTCGGCAAGGGCGGCGAAGGCCGCGTACTGGAAGGCGTTGACGACCGTGTTGACGTTGGTGAACACATAGCCGTCCCGGCTGGCGGCGGGCCAGTCGACCAGGTCGCCGAGGTCCTGGCTGGTGTTGCCGGGCGCCTTGCGGACCAGCCCCGCGGAGTCCAGGTACGAGGTGAGGTTCTTCGCGGTCAGCAGGTCGTAGTCCTTGGCGAGCTGCCGGTCGTCGCCGGTGGCGAGATAGTCCTCCCAGGCGGAGATCGCGCACATCAGCCGGTACTCGGTGGGCCAGGTGCCCTTGCGGACCAGGTAGTCGTTCGACCAGCGGGCGAGGGCGTAGGAGCGCTGGACGCCGTACTCGGAGAGCTGGTTGATCAGCGCGTCGCCCTCGTACGGGCCGCGCTCACGGGTGGGTGTGTCGGTGTAGAGGTCGCCGCGGGTGGCCTCGATGGAGTAGCGGCACAGCTCCCAGACCCGGTCCAGGTCGGCGTCGGAGCTGCGGAACGTGGCCTGCGCGTCGTCCCAGTCGAGCCTCCAGGCACGACCGGTGACCACCGCCTTCGACAGGTCGAGCGAGGTGCGCAGCTCGGCCCAGCGGAAGCCGCGGTAGCCCCAGTGCTCGAAGCGCTGCTCGCCGTCGCGCAGGGTCCACACCTCGCGGTAGGTGTTGGTGGCGCGCAGCTGGTACCTGACCGTGCCGTCGGGGTTCAGCTCCTCGCCGAGCCGCACCTCGACGGTGTCGCCCGCGTCGCCGGTGACCTCCAGGGCCAGTCCGCCGACGATCTCGCGGCCGAGGTCGACCAGCCAGCGGCCGTCCGCGACCTCGGTGACGGAGGCCGGGGTGACGTCGTGCGGGCGGATCGCCTCGATCAGGGCGGGCACGAGATCGCCGATCGCGGTGCGGACCGCCGGCTTGAGCCAGTCGCCGTCGTCGAATCCGGGACGCGTCCAGCCCACCGGCTCCCGGCGCAGGTCCCAGTACTCCTGCGGAACGGTGAAGTAGCTGCTGCCCGCGCTCCCCTTGGAGGGCAGCAGACCGGCCTGGCGGCGGGCCTTCCAGTGGTCCCCGGAGGCGACGGTGGAGCGGCTGCCGTCCGTGTACGTGATCTCCAGCTGGGCCAGGAACTTCTGCTGCGAGGTGGTCCAGCACAGCGCGGCCAGCGCGTTGGCCTTCCCGTCCGCCCGCAGCGTGGAGGTCACGTCGAAGGCCTGGTAGGCGGTGCCGGTGCCGGAGCGGACGGAGGCGTAGCCGACCGTCGTGCCGTTGCTCCACACCTTCGCGACGTACTGCCGGGCCGGGTCGGGGGAGGTGGCCGCGACGTACAGGATCGCGGCGGCCGTCTCCTTGCCGGCCTTCGTGTCGTACTCGTGGCGCAGCAGCGCCCAGGTGTCGTCGGCGCCGTAGGAGGAGAGCGAGGAGGCGCCGGTGGGGAAGGTGAGGACGCCGCCGGAGACCGTGCCGGTGGCGAAGGTGCCCTTGTCGGAGGCGAAGTCGTCGTCGAGGAGGACCGTGCCGTCGGCGGCCGTGAAGGTGACGCGGTCGTAGGTCTGCGACTCGGTGCTGCCGTTGCGCAGGCCGACGTTGCCCGAGGCGTAGCGGCTGTCGGTGGTGGTGTCCACGACGGTGCCGTTCACGGTGGTGATGAAGGTGGCGCCCGTCATGGTGACGCGGAGGTCCACCCACTCCCCGGCGGTGACCGCGAACGGCAGCCGCACCTCGCCGAGCACGGTGTACGTGCCGTTCACGCAGACGTGCTTGCGCAGCACTCCGGTGGTGCCCGTGCGCAGCTGCCACATGTAGTTGTCGGAGGTGTTCGCGGCCCGGAACCACAGCCCGGCCGCCACGGCGGTGATCTTCACGCGGACCGTGAGGGTGCCGTCGGTCATCACCGGTCCGGCGGGCGCCCAGACCGGCTTCGCCTCCCACTCGTCCTCGACCGACGTGGCCAGCAGGACGGGCTCCGACCAGGCCGAGCGCTTGTTGCTCCAGCTCCTGACCCGCCACCAGTAGGCCGTGCGGGGCTTCAGCGCCGGTCCGCCGTACGGTACGGCCGTGGAGTCGGCGGAGTCCCGCTTGCCGGAGTCCCACAGCAGCAGGTCGTCGTCCTCGAAGCCGCTCGGGGTGGTCGCCACCTGGAGCTGATAGGCGCGCTGCACGGTGCCCTCGCGGAAGTCCGGCACCTGCCAGCTGAAGCGGGGGGCGCGTCCGGCGTCCGTACCGAGCGCCCGCGGCAGCAGGTCCGTGAGCATCCCGGTGGGCACGAGGGCCTCCTCAGCGGCCGCGGCCATCCCCACCGGTCCCGAGCCGGCGAAGGTCCGGGGCGCGGACAGGACGACCGAGGCCGCCGCGATGCCGCTGAACCGGAGGAGTCTTCGCCGTGAGGAGTCCTGCGCCATGGTGCATACCTTCGGTCGAGGGGCCGGGGCTGAGGGTCGCGTCATGAAAGGTTTCAATATGATTTCCCGGAGGTTAGAGTTCCGCGCCGAATCCGGTCAATAGTGGGTCGCAAGTGAGTTCCTGAGGAATGAAACGTTTTAATCCAGCTCTCGCGTACCGCTCCACCGGGCCTGAACGGCGGGAGGACGACGGCGGCGGCGCGGCCGGGGCCGGTGCCGGTGCCGGTCAGGACGCGATCCCCTGGTGGCCGTCACTTCGCCACGTTCGCCGGAAACGCCGGAGGCCACCCGTGCCGTCCCCGCTGCGCGAATTCGCCACCCCGGGAACGCTGTTGCGGGTCCTACGGGTCCTACGGGCCGACGACGCGCAGGGCCTCGCGTGTCCACAGCGCGCTCACCCAGGCCGGTGTCGCCGACATCGCGTTCGTGGTGGCCCTCTCCGCGGCGGTCCTGCCGTACTCCGCTGCTCACCCCCGGCCCCGCCGCGGAACCCGGACCGGGCGGACGAACCCGGCGTTCCGGTGTCACCGGGCTCGGCTAGAGTCTCGCCTCACCTCGGTCGGACGTCCTGGCCGGGGCTGTGCGCTGGGGGTACGGCACCATGGGGCCCGAACGAACGGACCTGCCCGGTTACGAGATCCAGGAGGTCCTGGGCCGAGGCGGATTCGCCACGGTCTACCGGGCCCGGCAACTGGCCGTGGGCCGCGAGGTCGCGCTGAAGGTGGACAGCCGGGTGCTGTCCACACCACGCGACCGGCAACGTTTCCTGCGCGAGGTCACGGCCGCCGGGCAGCTGTCCGGCCACCCCCACGTGGTCCCGGTGTACGACGCCGGGGTCCTCGCCGACGACCGCCCCTACATGGTGCTGGAGCTGTGCCCCGGCGGCTCGCTCGGCGACCGGTTGCACCGGCAGGGCGCGTTCCCGGTCAAGGAGGCACGCGACATCGGCGTGGGCCTGGCCGACGCGGTGGCCGCCGCGCACGCCGCCGGAGTGCTGCACCGCGACATCAAGCCCGGCAACGTCATGGTCAACCGGTACGGAGGCGTCGCCCTCACCGACTTCGGCCTCGCCGCCATGCCCCGGCCGGGACGCGAACTGTCCGTGACCCGGGAGGCGTTGACCCCCGCGTACGCGCCGCCCGAGGCGTTCCACATGGCGGAGCCCAGCCCGGCCGGCGACGTGTACTCCCTGGCCGCGACCGTCCACGCCCTGCTGTGCGGCCGCCCGCCGCACCACCCCGAGGACGGCACCCAGCTCAGCCTCGCCGAACTGATCGTGCGTCACACCTGGCCCTACGCCGACCTTCCCGGGGTGCCGCCCGCCCTCAACGCGGCGCTCCGGCACGCCCTCGTGGCCGACCCCGCCGGGCGGCTGTCCGACGCGGGCGCGTTCCGCGACGCCCTCGCCGCGGTCGACCTCGACACCGTGGACCTGCGCGGGGGCGGAGGAGAGGGCGGCGGGGGAGCGTTCGGCCCGGCGCCCGCCATGACGACGGTCCCGTCGCACCCGGGTGCGACGCCCACGACCGCACCGCCGTACCAGGGCGTCCCGCCCACGACCGTGCCGCCGTACGGGGTCGTGCCGCCGGGTGGCGGCACGACCGTGGTGCCCGGGCCCGACGGCGGCGGGCGGAAGGCGGCGCGGCGGCGGCCTGTGGTGATCGCCGGGTTCGCGGCCGTGGCCGTCTCCGTGAGCGTCTCGGTGACCGTCGTGAAGTACGGGAGTGACGACAGCGCCGGCACCGGGGCGGGCGGCTCCTCCGCCTCCGCCTCCGCCTCGCCGTCCGCCGGAGGCACCGCCGAGGGCGCGGGGGCCTCGGGCTTCGAGGTGGCGACCACGGCGGAGAACTGCCCCGCCACCGAGATCGCCGCAGTGGGCGGCCGGTGCGTCGCCACCCCGGAGTGCTGGAGCGGCATCGTCGACATCTCCGGCATCGTCACCGTCAGCCGTGCCGACTGTCAGACCAAGCACGTGTGGGAGACCTTCGCGATCGCCCCGCTGCCCAAGGACGGCACGACGAACAACGCGCGCGACCTGATCAGGCATCCGGACGTCAAGGCGCTGTGCTCGCAGAAGGTCATGGCCGCGACCATGACCGCAGGCGGCCGTGATGTCGCGAAGGAGTGGAACATCGACATCGTCCCGCCGTCGACGGCGCAGTGGGACAAGGGCCTGCGGGTCTTCCGCTGTGTGGCCGCGGCGGTCACGGACGACGGTGAGAAGACGGGGAGCCAGTTCGCGGTGACAAGCTGACCATGGCCCTGTCACGTGCGGCAGACCTCCGATCACCTGTCAGTGACGGGACTCTCATGGCACGTCGGCCGCATTGCCGCGACCATGGTGTTCCTCACCAGGCAGGCCGAAGGGATCCGGAATGCTCCGCAAGGTACTGGTCGCCAACCGCGGCGAGATCGCGATCCGCGCGTTCCGCGCAGGCTATGAAGTGGGCGCGCGGACGGTCGCCGTCTTCCCCCACGAGGATCGCAACTCGCTGCACCGGCTCAAGGCCGACGAGGCCTACGAGATCGGCGAACCGGGCCACCCCGTGCGGGCCTATCTCTCCGTCGAGGAGATCATGCGCGCCGCCCGCCTGGCGGGCGCCGACGCCGTCTACCCGGGCTACGGGTTCCTGTCCGAGAACCCTGAACTGGCCCGGGCGTGCGAGGAGGCCGGCATCACGTTCGTCGGCCCCAGCGCGCACATCCTGGAGCTGACGGGCAACAAGGCGCGCGCGGTGGCAGCCGCCCGCGCCGCCGGCGTACCGGTCCTCGGCTCCTCCGAGCCCTCCACCGACGTCGACGAACTGGTCCGCGCCGCCGACGGCATCGGCTTCCCCGTGTTCGTCAAGGCCGTCGCCGGCGGCGGCGGACGCGGCATGCGCCGTGTCGAGGACCCCGCCGCGCTGCGCGACGCCATCGAGGCGGCGTCCCGCGAGGCCGCCTCCGCGTTCGGCGATCCCACCGTCTTCCTGGAGAAGGCCGTCGTCGAGCCCCGCCACATCGAGGTGCAGATCCTCGCCGACGGCCACGGCGACGTCATCCACCTCTTCGAACGCGACTGTTCGGTGCAGCGCCGCCACCAGAAGGTCATCGAGCTGGCGCCCGCCCCGAACCTCGACCCGGCCCTGCGCGACCGCATCTGCGCCGATGCCGTCCGGTTCGCCCGCGAGATCGGCTACCGCAACGCGGGCACCGTCGAGTTCCTCCTCGACCGCGACGGCAACCACGTCTTCATCGAGATGAACCCCCGCATCCAGGTCGAGCACACGGTCACCGAGGAGGTCACCGACGTCGACCTCGTCCAGTCCCAGCTGCGGATCGCCGCCGGGGCAACCCTGGCCGACCTCGGGCTCTCCCAGGAGACCGTCACCCTGCGCGGCGCCGCCCTCCAGTGCCGTATCACCACCGAGGACCCCGCCAACGGCTTCCGTCCCGACACCGGCCGCATCAGCGCCTACCGCTCGCCCGGCGGCTCCGGCATCCGCCTCGACGGCGGCACCACCCACGCCGGTACGGAGATCAGCGCCCACTTCGACTCCATGCTGGTCAAGCTGACCTGCCGGGGCCGGGACTTCACCACCGCCGTCAACCGGGCCCGCCGCGCGGTCGCCGAGTTCCGCATCCGGGGCGTCTCCACCAACATCCCCTTCCTGCAGGCCGTACTCGACGACCCCGACTTCCAGTCCGGCAACGTCACCACCTCGTTCATCGAGCAGCGCCCGCACCTGCTCACCTCCCACCACTCGGCCGACCGGGGCACGAAGCTGCTCACCTATCTGGCCGACGTGACCGTGAACAAGCCGAACGGCCCGCGCCCCGACCTCGTCGACCCGGCGACCAAGCTGCCGAGGCCCACGCCCGCCGCGGCCGAGCCCTCGGCCGGTTCGAAGCAGAAGCTCGTCGAACTCGGCCCGGAGGGCTTCGCCCGCTGGCTGCGCGAGTCGCCGACCATCGGCGTCACCGACACCACCTTCCGGGACGCCCACCAGTCGCTGCTCGCCACCCGGGTCCGTACCAAGGACATGCTCGCCGTCGCCCCCGTGGTCGCCCGGACCCTCCCGCAGCTGCTCTCCCTGGAGTGCTGGGGTGGCGCCACCTACGACGTCGCCCTGCGCTTCCTCGCCGAGGACCCCTGGGAGCGCCTGGCCGCTTTCCGTGCCGCCGCCCCCAACATCTGCCTCCAGATGCTGCTGCGCGGCCGCAACACCGTCGGCTACACGCCGTACCCGACCGAGGTGACCGACGCCTTCGTCCAGGAGGCCACCGAGACCGGCATCGACATCTTCCGGATCTTCGACGCGCTCAACGACGTGGGCCAGATGCGGCCCGCCATCGACGCCGTACGCGCCACCGGCACGGCCGTCGCCGAGGTCGCCCTCTGCTACACCTCCGACCTCTCCGACCCCGCCGAGCAGCTCTACACCCTCGACTACTACCTCCGGCTCGCCGAGCAGATCGTCGAGGCGGGCGCCCACGTCCTGGCCGTCAAGGACATGGCGGGCCTGCTGCGCGCCCCGGCCGCCACCAAGCTGGTGAGCGCCCTGCGCCGCGAGTTCGACCTCCCGGTGCACATCCACACCCACGACACGGCCGGCGGCCAGCTCGCCACCTACCTCGCCGCGATCCAGGCCGGTGCCGACGCCGTCGACGGGGCCGTGGCGTCCATGGCGGGCACCACCTCGCAGCCGTCACTGTCGGCGATCGTCGCCGCGACCGACTACTCCGACCGCCCCACCGGCCTCGACCTCCAGGCCGTCGGCGACCTGGAGCCCTACTGGGAGAGCGTCCGCCGGATCTACGCCCCCTTCGAGGCCGGACTCGCCTCCCCGACCGGCCGGGTCTACGACCACGAGATCCCCGGCGGCCAGCTCTCCAACCTGCGCACTCAGGCCGTCGCGCTCGGTCTCGGCGACCGCTTCGAGGACATCGAGGCGATGTACACCGCCGCGGACCGCATCCTCGGCCACCTGGTGAAGGTCACCCCCTCCTCCAAGGTGGTCGGCGACCTCGCACTGCACCTCGTCGGCGCCGGTGTGGCGCCCGCCGACTTCGAGGCCACCCCGGACCGGTTCGACATCCCCGACTCCGTCATCGGCTTCCTGCGCGGCGAGCTGGGCACCCCGCCCGGCGGCTGGCCCGAGCCGTTCCGCAGCAAGGCCCTCCAGGGCCGCGCGGACGCCAAGCCCGTCCAGGACCTGAACGCCGAGGACCGTGAGGGGCTGCAGAAGGACCGCCGCGCCACCCTCAACCGGCTGCTGTTCCCCGGCCCGACGCGTGAGTTCGAGACCCACCGCCAGACCTACGGCGACACCAGCGTCCTCGACAGCAAGGACTTCTTCTACGGCCTCGGCCCCGGCAAGGAGTACGCCGTCGACCTGGAGCCCGGTGTGCGGCTCCTCATCGGCCTGGAAGCCGTCGGCGAGGCCGACGAGCGCGGAATGCGCACGGTGATGTCCACCCTGAACGGCCAGCTGCGGCCGATCCAGATCCGTGACAAGGCCGCCTCCTCGGACATCCCCGTCACCGAGAAGGCCGACCGCTCCGACCCGGGGCACGTCGCGGCCCCGTTCGCCGGGGTGGTCACCCTCGCGGTCGCCGAGGGCGACGAGGTCGCGGCGGGCGCGACCGTCGCCACCATCGAGGCGATGAAGATGGAGGCCACCATCACCGTCTCGAAGGCCGGCCGGGTCTCCCGCCTGGCCATCAACAAGATCCAGCAGGTAGAGGGCGGCGACCTGCTGGTCGAGATCGTCTGACCTCCGCGCGAGGGCGGACACCGTCCCGGTCGACCGGACCCCGGCCCCGTCGTTGCGACGGGGCCCGGTCCCACCGGAACGGCGCCCGCCCGCCCCGGCGGCGCCCCGGCGCGCCGCACCGTCAGGGCCCTCCCCTCAGTGCGCCGCCTCGGCCGACCATCGCGTCGTCGACACCAGTTGAGCCGTGAAGGCGTGCTGCGGGGCGGTGAGGAGCCGGTGGGCGGGGCCCTGTTCGACCAGGTGCCCGGCGTCCATGACCGCGATGCGGTGGGCGACGGCGGCGGTGTCCAGGTCGTGGGTGATCAGGACGAGAGCCGGTCCGGCACGCTCGGTGTCGCCGAGCAGGTCGGTGAGGACATCGAGGATGCCGCGCCGGGTGACGGTGTCCAGGCCCGAGGTGATCTCGTCGCAGAGCAGGACGCGAGGACGGGCGAGGAGGGCGCGGGCCAGGGCGGCGCGCTGGAGTTCCCCGCCCGAGAGCCGGGCGGGGCGACGGCGCACCAGTTCCGGTGGCAGACCGAGGCGCGCCGCGGTCGTCAGTGCCTCCGCTTCGGCCGCCCCCGCGTCCAGCCCGCGCAGCCGGACCGCCGTGCGGGCGATCTGGGGCAGTACCGGCCGGTGCTCGTCGAAGGCGGCGCGGGCGTCCTGGAAGACGTACTGCACCGCCGCCAACTGTCGCCGGTCGCGATCGCGCAGGCTGCGCGGCAGCGGGGTGCCGTCGAGGAGGATCTCGCCGTCGAGGTCCCGGTGGAGCCCGGCGAGACATCGGGCGAGCGTGGTCTTGCCGCTGCCGGACCGTCCGACAACGGCCAGCAACTCACCCGCGTGCAGGGCGAGTTCGTCGGCGTGCACGGTCACCGCCGTGCCGCGCGAGCCGTCGCGGTGACGGGCGGTGAGATCGCGGACCCGCAGGACGGGCGCGGTGGCGGTCCGTGCGCCCCGGGCGTGGGGTCCCGTGCCCGGGGCGGTGCCCTCGCTCGCCCGGGGCGCCGGCCCTGTCCCCGGGAAACACGGTCGCGCGGACAGGAGTTGCCGGGTCCACTCGTGCCGGGGCGCCTCCCACACCCGTGCGGTGGGACCCGACTCCACGACCCGCCCCGCCCGCATGACGTGGACCTCGTCGGCGAGCGCGCGGACGACGTCGAGGTCGTGGCTGAGCAGGACGACCGCGATGCCGCGCGCCGCGACAGCCGCCAGTTGTTCGACGACGAGACGCTTGGTCAACGTGTCCTGGCCGGTGGTCGGTTCGTCGGCGACGACGACCCGGGCCCCGAGCAGGAGGGCCTGGGCGAGGACCACCCGTTGCTGCTGACCGCCGGAGAGCTGGTGCGGGTGGCGCCGCAACAGAGCTTTCCCGCCCGGGAGTTGTGCCTGAGCCAGGGCACGCAGTACACGTTCCCGGGCGGCCGTGCGGCGGGCACGCCGGGGGAGAGGGCGTACCTGGGCGCGGGCGATGTCGGTGAGCAGGGCGCTGATCCGGCGGGCGGGGTTGAGCACGGCCGCCGGATGCTGGGGCACGTACCCGACCGGGCCCTCCGTCGTGAGACGGACCTCGCCGGTGACGCGCGCCCCCGCCGGGTACTCGCCGAGCAGCGCCAGCCCGGTGGTCGTCTTCCCGCTGCCGGAGGCACCCACCAGTGCGGTGATCCGGCCCGGCAGCACCCGCAGGTCCACCCCGTCCACGATCGCCCGGCCGCCCACCTCGACCCGCAGGCCGGTGATCTCGGCCAAGGGGGCCGGGGCGGCCCGGCCGGTTCCGTCGTCGTACCGCGTCACGAACGTGGTTCCTTCCGTACTCGCACCCGTGCCGCACCCCGGACGCGGTGCCCGGCGCCCCCACCCGGGTTCTCCAGCGCCGCGTCGAAGAGGAGGTTCGTGCCCGTGGTCAGCGCGACGATCAGCAGCGCGGGGACGACCACGGCCCAGGGCTGCACGAACAGACCCGTACGGTTGCGGTCCACCATGACCGCCCAGTCGGCGGCGTCCGGGGCCACCCCGACACCGAGGAACGCGGCCGTGGCGACCAGGTACAGGACGCCGGTGAGCCGCGTGCCGGCGTCCGCTCCGAGGGTGCGCAGGATGCTGCGGCCCACATGACCCACGGCGGTACGCCACCACGTCTCGCCCTGGAGACGGAGCGCCTCGACGACCGGCCGGGCGGCGGCCGCCGTGGCGGCGGCGCGCACGAGGCGGGCGGCGTCCGGCACGTTGACCAGCGCGACGAGGAGGGCGAGGCCCACGGCTCCGGGGGTGAACACGGACGCCACCAGCAGGATCAGCAGCAGTGACGGGACGGAGATCAGCACGTCAAGGGGCCGCATGAGCAGCTCCTCCAGCCACCGGCGGTGCGTCAGCGCCGCGAGCAGGCCGACCGGGAGGGCGACCAGATAGGCGAGCGCTCCGGCGCCGAGCGCGGTCAGCACGACCGGCCGGCCGCCGTGCAGCACCTGCTGCCACACGTCCCGGCCCACGAAGTCCGTGCCGAGCCAGTGCCCGTCGCCGAGCGTGAAGGAGGTGGCCCGCGCCCCCGGCTCCCCCGCGAACACCGGTCCCAGGAGGGCCAGGAGAACGGGAACGGCGATGACCGCGACGCCGAGCGCGAAGCGTCCCGCACGCCCCCGGGCACGGGCGACGGCGCCCGCGCCGGGATCGGTGCCCCGCCTCACGCGGCCACCCCCGCCCGGGGGGCCAGACGCCGGGCGACCACGTCGGCGCCCAGGTTGAGGACGACGGTCAGGACACCGAAGACCACCGCGAGTCCCTGGACGACGGGGACATCACGTTCGGCGACGGCGTTGAGGAGGACGGTACCGAGTCCGGGGATGACGAAGAGGGCCTCCACCACCACGACGCCGCACAACAGCCAGTCCACCGTGCGGGCGAGTTGCTGGGCGGCGGGGGCGAGCGCGTGGGGGAGCGCGTGGGCGTAGCGGACGCGCGCGCCCGGGATGCCGTACCGGCGGGCATGCGCGACGAACGGGGAGGCGAGAGCGTCGACCATGCCCGCGCGGACCAGGCGGGCGAGGGAGCAGACCGGCCGGGAGAGCAGGACGAGGACGGGCAGGACGAGCGCGGCCGGATGGGCGAGCAGGTCGCTGCCGTAGCCGACGGCGGTCGGCGGCAGCCAGCCGAGCCGCAGCGCGAACACGGTCACCAGCAGCACCCCGAGGGCGAACTCGGGCACCGCGTACACGGCGAGCGTCACGGAGCTGACCAGACGGTCGACCGGCCCGCCCTCCTGCCGCGCGGCCAGGACGCCCAGCCCGAAGCCGATCGGCACGAGCAGGGCCACGGTGAGCGCGGCGAGCAGCAGGGTCGGGCCGAAGCCGTCGGCGATGTACCCGCCGACCGGGCGGCCGGAGGTGAGGGAGGTCCCGAAGTCGCCGTGCGGCAGGCCGAGCACCCAGTCGGCCAGCCGCTCGTGCACGGGCCGGTCCAGGTGCATCGCCTCGCGGATGGCGGCGACGCGCGCCGGGTCGGGCTGGTCACCGGCCAGGGCGACCGCGGCGTCGCCCGGCAACGCCTCGGTGAGCGCGAAGACCAGCAGCACGACGGCCACGATCTGAGCCGCGCCGAGCAGGAGGCGCCGGGCCACGAAGGGGAGAAGGGCCGCCGGGCGAGGGCTGCGCCGTCGTGGCTGGTCGCGCAGTTCCCCGCGCCCCTTCGGGGCGCTCGTCGTCACGCCAGCCACACCCTGTCGAAGCGTGCCCAGTCGAGGGTGTTGGCGGGCGCCTCGGTCCGGACTCCCTTCACCCTCTGGCCCGTTCCGATGATCCAGTCGGCGAATCCCCAGATCAGGAAGCCACCCTCGGCGTACAGCCGACGCTGCATCCGCTCGTAGACCGCCCCGCGCTCCGCCTTGTCCCGGGTGGACTGCGCCTGCCGGTACAGCGCGTCGAAGTCCCTGTGGCGCCAGTGGGTGGCGTTGGTGGTGGAGTCGGTGAGCAGCCGCTGCGAGAAGTGCGCCTCGATGGGCATGGCGCCGGAGCGGTAGCAGGAGAGGGTCCCGGAGTCGAGGATGTCGCTCCAGTAGGAGTCCTTGCTGCCCATCCTGACGTCGACGGTGACGCCCGCCTTCGCTGCCTGGTCGCGGAAGATGCCGGCCGCCTCGGTGAATCCGGCGGCCACGGCCGAGGTGTCCAGGGTGACCTTCAGCTTCTCGGCGCCGGCCCGCTTCAGCAGGGCTCGGGCCCGGTCGAGGTCCTGTTCGCGCTGCGGGAGGCCGGCGGCGTAGTACTCGTAGCCCTTGCCGAACAGGTCGTTGCCGACGACGCCCGCCCCCGACAGGGCCCCGTCGACGAGTTCCTGACGGTCGGCGATCAGGAAGAACGCCTCCCGCACCCGCTTGTCGTCGAAGGGCGGCCGGTCGGTCTTCATGCAGAACGCCTGCATGGCGCTGTTGCGCAGCCGGACGATCTCGATCTGTCCCTTGCCCTCGTGGGCGCGGGCGGTGGCGGGGTTCAGTTCGTGGGCGTACTCGACCTGGCCGCCGAGGAGCGCGTTCACCCGGGCCGACTCCTCGTTGGCGACGACGAATTCGACCTCGTCCAGGTGCGGGGCGCCGTCCCAGTAGGCGTCGTAGCGGCGGAAGACGGCCGAGCGGCCCGGGGCGAAGGACACGAAGCGGAACGGGCCGGAGCCGATCGGCTTCCTGTCGAAGTCGTTGTCGGCGGTGTCCTCGGGGACGATGTAGGCGCCGAACGCGGCCAGCACGTTGGGGAACTCGGCGGTGGGCCGCTTGAGGACGAACTCGACGGCCCGCTCCCCGGTGGCCCGGCTGGCGTCGAGGTCGATGGGCTCCAGGGACGCCTTCGCGCGGAACGCCTTCTTCGGGTCGGCGATACGGCGGTAGCTGTACAGCACGTCCTTCGCGGTGACCGGGCTGCCGTCGTGGAAGGTGGCCTCGCGCAGGGTGACCTGCCAGCGGTCCAGGGCCTTGTTGGACTCCCACTTCACCGCGAGACGCGGCTGAGCCGACAGGTCGGCGCCGTAGTCGGCGAGCTTGTCGAACAGGGCCTTGGCCCTGGCGACATCGGCGAAGAGACTGGCCAGATGCGGGTCGAGGGTCTCACTGGCGCCGCCGCCCGCGAACGCGGCGCGCAGCCGTCCGCCGCGCTTCGGTCCGCCCTCACCGCCGCCCGCCTCGGCGTCCGTGCCGCCGTCGTCGCCGCATCCCGTCAGGGCGAGCGAGCCGAGTGCGACGGCACCGGTGGCGGCGAGGAAGCCGCGTCGGCGCAGACCGGGGAGACGTTCGTCGTGCATGAGGGTTCCTTGGGTGTGAGGAGACGAGAAGCGAGTTGAGCGTCAGGCGAGGCGGGCGACGACGTGCAGACGGTCCGCTTCGGCCGTGTTGCCGGGCAACCGGCCTTCCTGCCAGGGCGGTTCGGTGCGCGGGCCGGGCCCGTCGTGCAGTTCGAGCACCTCGAAGCCGTGCGCGGACAGGACGTGGCGCAGCTCCTGCGGGAACAACAGCCGCCAGGCGGACCGCTGTTCGGCCTGCGGTGTGCCGTCGTCCGAGGTCCAGACGCGGACCCGGCGCAGCAGTTGGGCGGTGCGGTCCACGGTGAGGGTGGTGGTGGACCGGTAGGCGGTGCCCTGCCAGGTGAAGGCGTGCACGGCCGGGGTGTCGAGCAGGTCGGTGCGGCCCAGGAAGTAGGCCCCGTTGCGCATCTCCGCGACCAGCAGCCCGCCGACGGTGAGCGCCCGGCGGCAGGAGGAGAGGAAGCCGTCGAGCTGGGCGGCGGTGTGGCAGTACAGCAGCGAGCTGTCCAGGCAGACCACCGCGTCGAAGGCGGCCCGGCCCAGGTCGAAGCCGTGCAGATCGGCCCGTACGTACTCCGGTCCCGGGTGCCGGGCGCGGGCGTGGGCCAGCATCGCCTCGGAGACGTCGGCGCCGGTCACCGTACGGCCGGCGCGGTGCAGATGGGCGGCGTCGCGCCCGGTGCCGCAGCCCATGTCCAGGACGCGGGGGCCGGTCCCGTGACGCCGCAGGCAGTCCTCGGCCCAACGCCCGGCCAGCCGCCCGGGATCGGGGAAGCGGGCCTCGTACAGCGCGGGGTTGTCGGTGAGGAGGTTGGCGCCGGTCATGCGCTGCTCCGCTCACCGGCCGGGGTGGGGGCGGCCGTGGCAGGGCGCGTGGGTAGCGCCCCCAGCCGGTGCAGCCATCGGACGCCGGCCGCCGAGAGAAGCCCGAACACGGCGCAGCACACCCAGGGCAGCCAGGGGTGGCCGCCCCGCCCTCCGGCGTCCATGGCCCACCCGACGACGGTGTTGCCCACGGCCGCCGCGACGCCCGAGACGACGTAGAAGATGCCGAAGTACGTGCCGGTCAGCTCCTCGCGCCCGAAACGGGGGATCAGCTCCATCACGAACGGCGAGGCGATCATGAGGCCGAGGTGGAGGAGCAGCGCCCCGAGCAGGACGGGCACGACGGCGAGCCGTCCCGGGACCCCGAGACCCGCCGCCACGGCCGGTGGCAGGAAGGCCAGGCCCGTCACGGCGAGCCCCACACCGATCCAGCGGGGCCTGTCCCCGCGTGACGCGAGCGATCGGGTGATGCGCAGCTGCAGCGCGAGGTTGGCGAGCGTGCCGACGAGGAGGACGAGGCCGGCCGCGCCGTCCCAGCCGGTGGCCTCCCTGGCCCCCGTGGGCAGCAGCAGGTACAGCTGGTTCTCCAGGGTGAACATGCCGACCATGGCCAGCGCGAACGCCAGGAAGGCACGGTTGCCGAGCACCTCCCGCCAGTCCCCGAGGACACCGCCGCCGCTCGGCTCGACCTTCCGCGCGGGCAGGACCAGGGCCTGCGCCACGGTGAGGACCGCGAAGATCCCGGCGGCGGTCAAAGCCGACGTACGGAAGTCCACGAGCAGCAGCGCGCTGCCCAGCAGCGGTCCGATCAGCGCCCCCGTCGTCGCGAAGACGTTGAACAGCGCGAACGCCTCCGCCTTGCGCTCCCCGGACTCCTGCGACAGGTACGCCCGCACCGCCGGGTTGAACAGCGCCCCGGCGAGCCCGCTGAGCACCGACGCGGCGAGCAGCACCGGCAGCCCGTCGCCGAGCGCGAACAGCGCGAACCCGACGGTCCGCAGCGCACAGCCGGCGATGATCACGCCCCGCGCGCCGAGCCGGTCCGAGGCGGAGCCGCCGATGATGAACAGGCCCTGCTGGCTCAGGTTCCGGACGCCCAGGACGACGCCGACGACGGCCGCCGACATGCCCAGGTTCTCGGTGAGGTGGGTGGCGAGGTAGGGGATCAGCAGATAGAAGCCGATGTTGACGCCGAGTTGGTTGACCAGGAGGAGGCGGACGGCGAACGGGAAGGTGCGTATCTCATGCCATGTCTGCACGGCGTGTCTCCTCCGTTGCGCCGAGCGGTCCGTTCGCCGCGGCTGCGGTGTCGAGCGGCCGGCTCCCGTCGGTGCGGGCTTCGTCCTCGTCGTGCCCGCCGGTCGGGCGGCGCCGAACTCCCAGCCCGGGGCGCCCGGTTGTCCGTACGTATCCGTCGGTGCCGCCGATTCCGGTCCATGGGTCGGCGGCGAGCAGGAGATGCCCGTCGAGGTCGACCCAGCGGGCCCGGTCGACGAGATGGACGGCGGGGGCGAGACCGAGGCTGCTGGCGGTGAGGCAGCCGAGCATCAGCTCGGTGCCGCTGCCCTCGATCGACTCGGCGATCCGCAGGGCCGCGTGGACGCCGCCGCACTTGGCGAGCTTCACGTTGACACCGTGCACCCGTCCCGCCAGCCGCCGTACGTCCTCCAGCCCCACCGCGTCCTCGTCGGCGATGACGGGCAGCGGCGAACGCTCCGCGAGAGCCGCCAGCGCCTCCGGGTCACCGGGGCCGAGGGGCTGTTCGACGGCCTCCACCCCGAGTTCCGCGAAGCGCGGCAGCAGGGCCTCGGCCCGGGCCGTCGTCCAGGCGCCGTTGGGGTCCAGGAGCAGCCGGGCGCGGGGCGCGGCGGCACGGACGGCCCGTACGCGCTCGACGTCCTCCTCCGGGTCCGGGGCCCCGGCCTTCACCTTGACGACGCCGAAGCCACGCGCGGCCAGGCGGCGCGCCTCGGCCGCGGCGCGGGCCGGTGAGGTGATGCCGATGGTCCGGGCGGTCGCGGCCACCGGAGCGGACGGGGCGCCCAGCAGACGGTGGACGGGGCTGTCCGACCGCTTGCCCACCAGATCGAGGAGCGCGGCGCCGACGGCGGCGGTCACGGCCGGTGGGGTCTGCGGGGCGCCTGCCCACTCGCCACCGCACAGGGCCTCCAGGGCGCTCTCCGGATCGCGGAAGCGGCCGAGGTCCACGGCCACGTCCGCGAACAGCCGGTCCAGGGTGCCGGCGTCGAGGCCGTAGTACACGCTGGTGACGGCCTCACCGTGGCCGTGCCGCCCGTCGGCGTCCTCGACGGTCAGCCAGACCGCGTCACGCGCGGACATGGTGGAGCGGGAGATGCGCAACGGCTCGGCGAGGGCGAGGCGTACGGTGCGCCGGGTGACCTTCACAGTCTCTCTTCCGGACGGGGGACCTGGAGCGGGTCGCGGACCCTGCCGCACCGGACCCAGCCGACGGCCTCGGTCGCGCCGGGATGGGGGATCTCGACCGGGCGGACGGCGGCGGAGGCCGGGTCGATGCCGTGGGCGGCGGCGAAGTCGTCGTCGTAGACGCTGCCGAGGTAGCGGTGCGGGCCGTCCGGGAAGACGGTGGCGACGACGGCACCGGGGTGGACGCGGGCCGCCCAGGCGGCGACGAGCGCGACCGCGCCGGTGCTCCAGCCGCCGCTGACGAAGCTGCCCCGCGCGAGGCGACGGCAGCTGTCGACGGCCTCGGCCGGGCCGACCCAGTGCACCTCGTCGAAGGCGTCGTAGGCGACGTTGCGCGGGTGGATGCTGCTGCCCAGGCCGCGCATCAGCCTCGGCCGGGCCGGCTGGCCGAAGATCGTCGAGCCGGTGGAGTCGACGCCGACGAGGCGCAGCGCGGGCCAGTGCCGCCGCAGCGGGCCGATGATCCCCGCGCTGTGCCCGCCGGTGCCGACGCTGCACACCAGGACGTCCATGTGGTCGAGCTGCACGGCGAGTTCGGCGGCGAGCGAGGCGTAGCCGGCGGTGTTGTCGGGGTTGTTGTACTGGTCGGGCCAGTACGCCCCGGGCAGCACGGCGAGCAGTTCCCGCAGTCGCGCGAGGCGGGCCGCCTGCCAGCCGCCGAGGGCCGCCGGGCGGTCCACCAGCTCCAGCCGGACGCCGTGGGAGCGCAGCAACTGCCGCATGGACGGCTCCAGTTCGTTGTCGCCGACCAGGACGACCGGATGGCCGAGCGCCTGTCCGGCGAAGGCCAGCCCGATGCCCAGCGTGCCGGAGGTCGATTCCACCACGGGCGCGCCGGGCCGCAGTTCACCCCGCTCCCGGGCGCCCAGCAGCATGGACACGGCGGCCCGCGCCTTCATACCGCCGGCCGCGAGCCCTTCCAGCTTGGCCCAGAACCCGGGCTGCGGGCCGGGCAGGTCGGCGGTGATGCGCGCCAGTGGTGTCCGCCCCACCAGGGACAGCAACTCCGGGCGCGCGACGACGGTGCGCGAGACGGTCGTCGACGTCACCGGTGCTCTCCCGCCTGCGGACAGGCACCACGGCCGGGGGCCGTTCCGTCCGAGCGGTAGCGGTGCAGGGTGCCCGGTCCCGCGTCCAGCCAGAAGAAGGGGTACGGCTCCGCGCACACCGCGCTCACCCCATGACCGAGGAACCGGGGCAGCACCGCACTGCCGGTCTGTGCGAACATCACCAACTGCTTGACCCGCGCCACCGCGTGCCGCCGCAGCGGCTCGAAGCTGCCGTTGCCCAGGGTCATCCCGGAGACCAGCAGCGCGTCACACGACTCCGCGGCCCCGAGCGCGTCGGTGACGACCGGCTCCCCCCACTCCGTGACGCCTCCCTTGAGATCGCACGGCACATAGCGGAGTCCACGCGAACGCAGCGCTTCCAGAAGGGAGTTGACGACCCCCACCACGAGCACGGTGGCGCCCTGCGGCAGATCGAGCAGTTCGACGACGGCCTGCGCCCGCGCCCGTGACTTCTCCAGCGAGGTACCGGCCGGCAGCGGGAAGGGGTGTGCCCCGTGTTCCGGCGTGTGCGGGCCGGCGTGCATCAGATAGGCGTCGAGCGTGGCCACCCGCACGGGGAGGAGCGGATGCGCGAGGAGCCGGGCGACGTCGGCGCCGGCGCAGTCGTCGACCGCCGAGTCCGGCAGGGCGCCGGGTTCGACCGCACAGGACCCCACGGCACCGGCGAGGCGCAGACTGAGCACCTCGTTGCGATAGCCGGTGCCCCGTCCGTCGTGCCGCACCGCCTGCCGCGTCACGAATGCCACCGCGATGCGCAACGTCCGTGGATCCGGGCCGAGTTCGCCCTCCAGAGCACGCTCCAGCAGGTTCTCGTACGTGGTGGCGGCACCGTCCGCCCGCGCCACGGCGGTCACCGGATCACCAGCCCGGCGCGCAGCCCGGACAGCAGTGCCTCGACCTGTTCGCGCGCGCCCGGCCCGGCCGGGTCGCCCACCATGACATGACCGAGGTACTCGTTGTTGCTGCCGGCCGACCTGACCTGACGGCCCGGCTCGGCGAGCTGCACCTCCAGCACTCCGGCGGCGTCGGTGAGCCGGCCGCCGTCCAGCGCCTCCAGCGTGCCCGACGTCTCCGGCACGAGGAAGCCGACGGCGGCGCTGCGCAGCCCGGTCTCCCGGCGGCGCAGATCGGGCTCACGGCCGAGGGCGACCTCCACGGCGGCCGCGGCGAGGTCGATGCCGGTGACATGACGGATCAGCTCGGTGATGCGGTTCCCGGCGGGCCGGGGGTTGACCTCGACCACACGCGGACCGGCCGGGGTCAGCTTGATCTCGGTGTGGGCCACGAGGCCGTCGGTCAGTCCCAGTGCCTTGAGCGCGCTCAGCGCGGTCTGTTCGGCGGCCTCGGTGTCGGCGCCGGTCAGGGCGGCGGGGAACATGTGCCCGGTCTCGATGAACGCGGGCGCCCCGCCGACGCTCTTGTCGGTCACGCCCACGACGTGCACGGCCCCCGCGTGCGACACGGTCTCGACGCTCACCTCGGGACCGGTCAGCAGCTCTTCGAGCAGCACGGCCGGCACCCGTCGCTGCCCGCGCGCGTTCAGCGGGAAGTCGGCCAACGACCGCACGGCGGCGGCAAGTTCGGTCTCGTTGTCCACGCGCCGTACGAGCATGCCCGCGCACAGGTCGACCGGCTTCACGACCAGCGGGTAGCCGATCCCGCGCGCCGCGCGGGCGAGATCGGCCCACTCCTCGTGCAGGGCGAAACGGGGGCCGGGCACGTCGGCGTCGGCGAGGACGCGACGGGTGGCGTCCTTGCGGCAGGCGTCCTCGACGGCCTGCGGACCCGGCCCCGGGAGGCCGAGGCGGCCGGCGATGCGGGCGACCGCCGGCAGGTAGTAGTCGCAGGAGGAGATCACCCCGTCGAAGCCGAACACTCCGTGCAGGCGCTCCGCCTCCGGCAGGAGCGTGTCGAGGTCGTTGGTGTCGGCCGTGACCACGTTCCGCGCGCCGAGGAGCGGATGGGCCGCGCCCTCGGGGGCGGAGCGCAGGTAGTGGTGCAGGTCGCGGGTGAGGAACGTGAACTCGTGCCCGCCTTCCAGGACGGCTCGTGGCAGCAGTCTGCTCATCGATCCGACCCAGCTCTCGACCACCAACAGATGAGCCACAGCTCCCCTTTTCGTGCGGTGCGTATCGGCGTAGGGGCAGCCCGACGACGCCCCCTGCGGAGGGGGCGCCCGGCTTGACATGCTCACCTTATCGATAATCGTTTTCATTGTCATGTGTGGGTTCCGGGAGATCGACGGGGCTCATCCGATCTGGACCACGCGGGCCCAGTCCGGGGGTGAGTGGGGTACGTGGTCGGGGTCGTCCTCGCTCCACGTGTTGCGTCGGGAGTGCCGGGGGAACAGGCCGACCACGGTCCGGCACGGCGGCCGGGAGGCGGGCCAGGGGGTCTGTCCGTCGGTGAGGGCCACGATCACGTCGGGCCTGGGGTGGCCGCGCAGCGCCCGGGTGAAGCCGGCGCGCAGGTTCGTCCCGCCGCCGCCCACCAGGGGGATGCCCTCGGCCTTGCACAGCGGGTGGGCGATCCGGGCCGCCGCGTCGCAGGGGACGACGGTGACGAGGTCCCGTCGGCCGCCCACGGCACGGGAGATCGCCGCGACCTCCAGGAGCGCACTGCCCAGTTCCGCGTCACTCACCGACCCGGAGGTGTCGATGATCACCGAGACGTGGGGCGGCCGGCGCCGCAGACTCGGCAACACGGTTCCCGGCACACCGGCCGAACGCCGCGACGGCCGACCGTAACTGTAGTCCTCGCCCGCGCCGGGCGCGGACGCCGCCGACCGGACCGCCGCGCCCAGCAGCTCGCGCCACGCCTGGGGCGGATGGAACGCCTCCTCCGCCCAGCGCTTCCAGCCCGCGGACGCCGACCCCGGACGGCCGGTGATGCCCTGCGCCACCCGGAACCGGACCGCGTCCCGTTCCTGCTCGCTCAGGGCGTGCGCCCCGTCCGCCCCCAGCTCCCACTCCCGTTCCAGACCGTCGGCGCCGCTGCCACAGTCCAGCCACGCGAACTCGCCGGTCTGCGCCCCCAGTTGGAACTGGCGCAGATAGTCCTCCATCAGCTGTCCCTCGGGCAGCCGCAGGAACGCCGGATCGACGACGCCCTCCGGCTTGACCAGGCCGTCGCCGAAGGCGTCGTCGTTGATCTCGCAGTCGGCGGCGATGTTCATCCGCAGCCGCTCCCCGGGCCCGGTCAGACCGCGCTCCCTGGCGACCCGGTCACTGCGCCCGTGATGGTCGCGCAGGAGATGCGACACCTCGTGCACCCACACCCCTGCCAGCTCCTCCACCGGCGTGCGGTGCACGAAGTCCGGGGAGACGTAACACCGCCAGTACCGGTCGACACCCATGGTGGGCACCCGCCGGGACTCGACGACGTGCAGCGCGAACAGCGCCGTCGCCAGATAGGGGCGGGCCCGCGCCGCCTGCAGCCGGGCGGTGTACAGCTTGTCGAAGTCGAGCCCGCGCGCGTCGTTGTCGAGGCTCGCCCCCGCGCGCGTGTCGGCGCCGCGCGCACCCGTCCCGGTGGCCGTCGCACCCGTCGCCGCGGCCTCCCGGTCGCTCGATCCGCCTCTCATCGGCGGGTCCTCGTCGCCCGCTCGGCGCGGGACGCCGCCTCGTCCGCGCGCCGGGACAGGGTCACCACTCCGGCGAGGCTCTCGATCGCGGCCGGTACGTCCCAGTCGTCGCGGCGCAGTGACGCGAGCGTGGTCGCGGGGACGACCACCAGATCCGGGGCCCCCGTCTCCAGCGCACGCACCAGCAGCGCCCACGCCGCGTCCCAGCGGTCCTTCTCCGGCCGTGCCCGGACCGCCGCCACCACACCGTCGAGCACCGCCTGCCGCAGATCCCCCCGCCGGGGCAGGTCCGCCCCCGCCGGGTCGGCGAGCAGCGTCTCGGGATCCGGCAGGTCGAGCCGGTCCAGGGAGGCCAGCAGCTCCAGCCCCGGACCGTCGCCCACGGTGCCTCGTACCAACTGGGAGAGCACATCGCGCGAGACGTCGGCGGCGGTCGCGAAGGCGATCAGATGCAGCGTCATCTCCCAGCTCCTGGGGGACGGCCACGGCCCGCCCCGGCGGCTCTCGCTGTTCGGCAGCTGATGCACGAGCTTGGGCCGCGCTGCCAGCAGCGCGCACACCGCGCGCCGGGCGAAGTCCACCGCCTCCGGCAACCGCTCCGGCGCGAGCCGCGGCAGGGTGGCCCGCGGCCAGGTCCCGCCGAGACCCCGTACGACGACCTCGTGGTCGTGCGTCCACTGCAGATGCACGAACCGGTTGGCCAGCGGTGGGCTCAGCTCCCAGCCGTCCGCCGCCGAGGAACGGGGATTGGCGGCGGCCACGATCCGCACGCCGGGCGGCAGTCGCAGAGCGCCGATCCTCCGCTCCAGCACCAGGCGCAGCAACGCGGCCTGAACCGCGGGCGGCGCCGTCGACAGCTCGTCCAGGAACAGCAGCCCCCGGCCCGCGCGCACCAGCCGCACCGCCCAGTCCGGCGGGGCCATCGGCACTCCCTGCTCGGCCGGGTCGTCTCCCACGATCGGCAGCCCCGAGAAGTCGGACGGCTCGTGCACGCTGGCGATCACGGTCGTCAGCGGAAGGTCCAGGGCGGCCGCGAGCTGTGTCAGCGCCGCGGTCTTGCCGATCCCGGGCTCACCCCAGAGCAGCACGGGCAGGTCGGCGGCGACGGCAAGCGTCAGCGCCTCCAGCTGGGCGTCGGGACGGAGTTCGGTGGTCGTCGTGCGCAACAGGTTCAACAGGTCGGCAGCTACGTCGAGTTGGGAGACGAGTCCGGGCTCGGAGTGCGCGGTGGGCAGGGCGAACGGGGTGCATGTGGGCATCTGGGGTCACCTTTGGGTGTAGGGGGTCAAGACCTGGTGGGTGTAGATGTAGGTGCAGATGTGGCCAGGAGCCAGGAGCCAGGAGCCAGAGGCTGGAGTCCCCGGCCCCGGCCTCCGTCAGAAGAAGGTCGCGTCGCGGGGGCGGCGGTGGCGCGGAGGGCGGCGGCCGACGTCGGAGCGGACCCGTCCGGGGAGCGGTTCGGCGATACCGGCGCGGTACAGGCCGTAGACGATCCGCCGGCGCGCGGCCGACTCCAGTTCGTCCCGCAGAGGGCCGTCGCGCAGCACCGCCTCGGGCCCGAGGAGCCCCTCGACGACGGCCAGCGCACCGGCGACGTCCCCGTGGTCCAGGCGTTCGCGCACACCGGACAGGCAGTCCGGACGGCGGTGCGCCTCGTCGATGGCCCGTAGGCAGGGGAGGGGAGTACCGGTCAGGTGGACCAGCAGCTCCTCGCGCCGCAGCTCGGCCGGGTCATGGTCGAGGGCCGTCAGAGTCCCGTCGACCATGCCGATCCGGTGCCGCTCCCCCCGGCACTCCACGATGCGCGGCCGGCCCGCGCGGTCCGGGGCATCGTGGGGCCCGGACCCGGACCGTTCGTGATCCGGTACGAGCGCCGACGCGACCAGCGGATGCAGCCGCTCGGCGTCGAGCGCACCGGCACGGATCAGCTCCAGATCGGGCTGCGCCCAGGTCGCCGCGTCGGGGAGGACCGGCAGGGAGGTGAAAGCCCCGTCGTCGCCGGGTGCGTTCGTGATCCGCAGCGTGGGTGATCCACCGCCGTCGCCGCAGTGACCTCGGTGAGTGTCCGCACCCCGGCCCTGGCCCGCCGCCGGTTCCCGGCCCGCGCCCAGGTCCAGGAGCAGACGGCGTCGGACGCCGCATCGTACGAGCACGGTCCCCGTGGACCGCCCCTCGGCGCGGAGCACGATCGCCGCCTCGTCCGCCCACCGCTCGACGGCACAGCCGAGTTCCGCGGCCGGCGTCCCCCACACGTCCGGCCCGGGCGGACGCGGCCCCGGCGGCAGGTCCGCTCCGCAACGGCCGCGCAGCTCGCCCGCCCTGCGCGCGTCCCACAGGTGGCGGTGCAGATCGAGTCGGTACCGACGGCTGGGGCGCGGGTGCGGATGAGCGTGTGCACCGGGGCCGGAGCGGGAGCCGTCCCACAGGGCGAGGCTGATCCGTTGCCCGGCGTCCGCCCAGGCCGGCGGAGTCCGGACCACGAGGTGCACGGCACCCGGGCCGTCGCGCCCGTCCGTTCGGTACCGGGCCAGCGTGAGGGTCAGGCCGGGCCGCAGCAGTCCGTCGGGGGCGATCCTCGGCATGTGCCAGCGCAACAGGTCCGGAGCCAGATGGCGGAGATCGGCCCGGATCCGGGCCTGGAGTTCCCGGCCGTACCCGTGTGCCACGGAACGCATGTCGAGGTCGATGTCGACGCCTGCGGCGGCGCACGCACCGGCCCAGTCGCCGACGGAGCGGCGGGCGGTCGCGGTCTCGACCATGGAGGGTGGCACGGCGAACTCGCGCACGCGCAACCAGAAGGAAAGGCGGGGATCCCCGTTCGCGGCGTCAGTGAGCATCAGCGCTCACCTTGCTCGGACGGGACCCCCATTCTGCCGAGGGAGTGAGTAGTCATCGCGGCGACCGTAGCGCCACCCCCCGCGATCCCGCACCTGTATTTCCGATCCGGTGCGTGCGACGCATGCCGATCGAGCCCGAGTGGTGACGCCCAGGTCACCGGCGTACCGTCGAACAGTGGAACGCGGCGGCGGACGGAACCGTTCGCCGGACCCGGAGCTTGCGACATGCCATGAGCGATCCTCGGCCGGCCTCCCCAGAACTCACCACCACCCGGGAAACGGGCGGTGGTGGCAACGGGATGGCGCTGTTCGTCATCGCCTCGTGCCAGCTGATGGTGGTGCTGGACATCACCATCGTGAACATCGCCCTGCCGGACATCCAGCGTTCACTGGACTTCTCCACCACGAGCCTCGCCTGGGTGGTCAACGCCTACACGTTGACCTTCGGCGGGCTGTTGCTGCTGGGCGGCCGGGCCGGGGACATCCTCGGCCGGCGGCGCGTCTTCGTCTTCGGTGTGCTGCTGTTCGTCCTGGCCTCGCTCCTCGGCGGCCTCGCCCAGAACGAGCCCCAACTCCTCGCCGCCCGCGCCCTCCAGGGCGTCGGCGGAGCCATCGCCTCGCCGACCTCCCTCGCCCTGATCAGTACGACGTTCCGTGAAGGACCCGAACGCAACCGGGCGTTCGGTGTCTTCGCGGCGGTCTCGGCGGGCGGCGGCGCGATCGGGCTGCTCGCCGGCGGCGTCCTCGTGGAGTGGCTGAACTGGCGGTGGGTGCTGTTCGTCAACGTGCCGATCGGACTGCTGATCGTGCTGGCGACACCGCGCTGGATCAGGGAGTCCGCGCGCACACCCGGGCACTTCGACGTCACCGGCGCCCTGACCTCCACCCTGGGCATGGTCTTCCTGGTGTACGGCTTCATCAGGGCCGCGCAGGAGGGCTGGCGGGACGCGCTCACGCTGGCCTCGTTCGCCGGGGCCGTCGTGCTGCTGGTGGCGTTCGTGCTGGTGGAGAAGCGCTCCCGCCAGCCGATCACTCCCCTTCACATGTTCGCCGACCGCAACCGCGCCGGGACCTACGGCATCATGCTGTGCCTGGCGGCCGCGATCTTCGGCATGTTCTTCTTCCTGACGCTGTTCACCCAGAACGTGCTGGACTTCAGCCCGCTGGCCACCGGGCTGGCGTTCCTGCCGGTCAGCGCCGTCATCGCGGTCGGTGCCGGGCTGGCCTCGCGGTTCCTGCCCGTGTACGGGCCCAAACCGTTCATGGTGGGCGGCGCGATCCTCGCGGCCGCCGGCCTGGGCTGGCTGACCCTGACCGACGTCCACTCCACCTACGCCGGCAGTGTCCTCGGCCCGATGCTCGTCTTCAGCCTCGGCATGGGGATGGAGTTCGTCTCGCTGACCCTGATGGCCCTCTCCGACGTCCCGACCCCGGAGACCGGCGCCGCCTCCGGGCTCCTCAACGCCACCCAGCAGGTCGGCGGTTCGCTCGGCCTCTCCATCCTCGTCACGATGTACGGCACGGCCAGCACCGACGAGGCGGCCGAGCAGGTCCCGGACTTCCTCTCCCAGGCGACGCCGGCCGAGCGCCTGCGGTTCGAACAGACCGGGCAGCTCCCGCCGCCCTGGTCCGACGAGGTGCTCACCGCAGGCGTCTCGGCCGCCTTCGTCATGGCCGCGATCTTCACCGTCGTCGCCGCCCTGATCGCCGTCCTGGCCATCCAGGTGCGGCCCTCCGACCTGGAGCGGCTGAAGGGCGGCGGGGTCGGGCCGGGCCCGGGCTGAGCTGCCGAGAGCCAGGCGGGGCACAGAGGGTCACGTCGTCGTGCAGGAGGCCCCGTCGAGGGTGAACGCGGTCGGCGCCGGGTTGGTGGTGCCACGGCTCGCCGTGAACCCGAGGGTGACCGAACCCGCGGCCGGGATCTTCGCGGTGTACGAGGCGGCGGTGACGGTGACGGCCGCGCCGGACTGGGCCGCCGTACCGCCCCAGAGGCTGGAGACGCGCTGGCTGCCGGGGAACGTCCAGCGCAGGGTCCAGCCGTCGACGGCCGAGGTGCCGGTGTTGCGGATGACGATCTCGCCCTGGAACCCGCCGGACCACTCGCCCGTCACCCGGTAAGCGACGGCGCAGGCCGCCGTGGAGCCGCCGGAGGCGGTCGTGACGTTCACCGTTCCCGAGCGTGCCGAGCGGTTGCCGGCCGCGTCCCGCGCGTACACCGCGAAGGTGTACGAGGTGGCGGGAGTCAGCCCGGTGAGCGTCGCGGAGGTGCCCGTCGTGGTGGTCGCGGCGGTCTCGGTGGTGCCGCTGAGACGGACCACGTCGTAGCCGGTGACGCCCGTCGCGTCGGTGGCGGCGGCCCAGGTCAGGGTGGCGGACGAGGAGGTCACCGCGGAGGCGGTCGGGGTGCCGGGGGCCGTCGGGGGAGTGGTGTCGCCGCCGGAGGGGGCGTAGATCGCGGCCTCCTTGGACGTGGCGGCGATGCCGTTCGCGCCGTTGAAGAGGCGCTGCCCCCAGCTCGTCAGCCGGTTCGGGTCGAAGCCGGTGACCATGTCCAGGTACTCGACGCCGCCGCCGTTGCCGCTCCAGGACCAGCCGAGGTAACCGAGGCCGAGTCGCTGAGCGGTGGCGAGGATGGCGTCCTCGTCGGGGTTGCCGTCCGAGTGGTCGTGCCCGAACTCGCCGATCACGATGGGCAGTTCGGCCTGCACGAACCGGTTGAGGTAGTCGTTCACCTCCGCCGCCGTGTCGAAGACGCCGTACATGTGGATGGAGAAGATCGTGTTGGCGTCCGGGTCGGCGGAGAAGACGGAGGCCGCGTTGTCGCGCATCGTGAACGCCCAGTCCTGGCCCCAGTTGGGGGCGTCGACCATGATCGTGTGGTCGAATCCGGCGGCACGCAGCTTCTGGATCGCCGCCTTGGTGTCGGCCGTCCAGCCCGCGTAGTTGTTGTTTCCGTACGGCTCGTTGCCGATGTTGACGACGACGTGGTCCTCCTGGCCCGTCAGCGCGCTCTGCACATCGATCCAGTAGTCGGCGGCCCGGGAGAGCGTCACCGCCCCGCTCTGCTCGCCGTACCCCGTGGTGTCGTGCACCTCCAGGACACAGATGAGCCGGTTCCGCTTGCACTGCGTCACGACGTTCGCCACGTCGGCGGTGTCGTTACGGGTCCACCGGTCACCGCTGGAGAGGACCACGCGCACGGTGTTGGCGCCCTTGGCCTTGATGTGGGCGAGCGAGCCGATCCGGTCCGCGTACCAGGTGTGGGCATGGTTCACCCCGCGCATCACGAAGTCGTTGCCGGAGCGCTCCAGCAGCCGGCCCTTCTCGATCCGGAAACCGGGCGGCGCCGCGTGCGCCGGCGTGCCGAAGGCGAACAAGGGGAGCAGCAGGCCCAGGAGGGCGGCGGCGAGGGTGGCGGTTCGCGACGCTCGGCGCCTACGGGTCGTACGAGGTGCGCGGGTGGGGGCTGTCGTGTGCGTGGGGGCTCTCATGGCGGCTCCAGCGAGGGGGAGAGGGAGAGGGGAGCGGGGCAATGGGGCAGGGGAGAGCTCTTGTCGACCGGCCCGCACCGACCGGTGCCGACCGGTGCCGACCGCTGAGGGCCGGTGCCGACGAGTCGGCCGGGCCGATGCCACGGCCCGGTGATGAGCCGTCGATTACGAGGAGGCGGCCGACGTCCGTGCCGTGCAGCCGACCGTCGCCGACGGCGTCCCGGCCGTCGTCGGGGCCGCGGCGACGAACCCGAACGTGGCGCTCGCGCCCGGTGCGAGCGTGCCGTTCCACGAGGCGTCGGTGACCGTGACCGTGCCGTCGGCCGCCGTGGCCGAGGTCCCGTTCCAGACCTGGGTGAGACGGGCCCCGCCGGCCGGTACGACCGTCACGGTCCAGCCCGCCACGGCGGACGACGACGTGTTCGTCACCGTCACCTCGCCCTGGTAGCCGCCCTGCCAGACGTTGGTGGCCCGGAAGACCGCGCTGCACGTGGGCTGACCGCCACCCGGATCGCCCGGGCCTCCCGGATCACCCGGTACCCCCGCGTCCAGCACCGCCCTCAGTGCCGGATACCAGCGGGCGGCGATCTTGTCGTCGCCGGCGGCGTTCGGGTGCACCCCGTCGTAGGTGTCGGTCGCCGTGCTGAACCCCGTCCACTGGTCGACCACGGTCACCGGCGAGTCGCCGGTGCTCGTCGCCCGGGCCCAGGCGGGGATCCGTGCGTTGAAGTCCACGACACGCTGCGCGCAACCCGTGCAACTGCCGGGGTTCATGGGGATGAGCTGTGCCACGAGAATCCGCATGTGCGGGTCGGACGCGCGCATCTGGCCGACCAGCTTGGTGTACGCGGCGAGAATGCGGTCCGGGGAGATGCTGCTCCACACGTCGTTCGTACCGAAGTGCATGACAACGATGTCGGGGCGGGTCGCCGACAGTCGGGCGGGCAACAGGTTCTGGGCGGCGACATTGGTCACGAGTTCGCCGCCGTGGCCCTCGTTGTCGCCGTCGTGCTCCTGCCCGCACCCCTGGGTGGGGAGCGTGCCGACGAAGTCGAGGTCCGTGTACCCGGCGTTCCGCAGGCCGTTCCACAGCACCGCCCGCCAGCAGCCGGGCGAACCGGTGATCGAGTCGCCGAGCGGCATGACGCGTACGGGGGCCGCGGTGGCGGCGGCGTCCGCCGACGCTGCCGCCGCAGCGGGTGGCGCGGGCGCCGCGAGTGTCAGTGCGAGGGAGACGAACAGGGCTGCCACCAGGCCGAGAAGCGGCAGAGGTGGTAAGGGGGAGTGGTGGGTGTTGCGCATGGATGGTCCCTTCCCTGAGTGAGATGGGAGCGCTCCCAGGTGAACATGCCATCGTTGTCATTTACACGTCAAGATGGCTGCGTGCACATCTTCCGCGGGGTTGCGTGTCTGCGACCGTGCGCGCAGGACCGTGATCGAGCTTCCGTCCCCACGTCCCCACCTGCCCCCTCATGCCCCAGCCCGTCCCTCGCTCCCCACTCCGCGATGATTCATGAACGAGAACAGCAATCACGTGCATGGTTATTGACGTGCTCGGGACAGCACCTCTAGCTTCCGTCATGGAAAGCGCTTTCCCCCTCGGTGTCCGGGAGACGAACCATGCGTCCACAGCGATTCACCGCGTGCGTAAGCCTGTTGAGCGTCCTCGCCGGCGGCCTCATCGCCCTGTCCGCCCCCGCCGCGCACGCCGCCGGCACCCTCCATGTCTCGACCAACGGCGACGACGGCAACCCCGGCACCCTGGCGGCCCCGTTGCGGACCATCCAGCGGGCCGTCGACCTCGCGCGGGCGGGCGACTCGATCCTGATCCGGGGCGGGACCTACGCGCCGACCGCGAACATCCAGCTGCTGAAGAGCGGTACGGCGAGTCAGCCCATCCGGCTCGGCAACTACAACGGCGAGCGTGTCGTCATCGACGGCGAGGGAATGCCGTACACCCCCGGCGCGGTCGGCTCCAGCATTCCGCGGGCGCAGCGGGGCGCGATCCACATCGAGGGTGAGTACTGGCGGCTGAGCGGGCTGGAGATCGTCAACGGGCCGTACGGGATCTTCGGCGTGGACACCAGCGGCAATGTCTTCGAGCGGCTGGTCACACGGAACAACTACGAGTCGGGGGTGCACCTCCAGGGCGCGTCCGGCGCCAACCAGATCATCGACCTGGACAGTTACGGCAACCGGGACCCGCGCAAGAACGGCGAGAGCGCCGACGGTCTGGCGATCAAGGAGGGCTCCGGGACGGGCAACGTCGTTCGCGGGGCGCGGCTGTGGAACAACGCCGACGACGGGCTGGACTTCTGGGAGTTCCTCTCGCCGGTGACGATCGAGGGGAGCGTCGCCTACGGGAACGGCTACAACCGCTGGAACCTGCCGGACTACACCGGTGACGGCAACGGCTACAAGCTCGGTGGCGGCGACGAGGACCGGCCCGCGGCGCACGTGGTGCGCGGCAGCATGGCGTGGGACAACTCGGCCGGCGGTTTCATCGACAACGCCAACCCCGGCGCGCTGGTGGCCGAGCGCTGCACGGCCTGGCGCAACAAGGGCGCCGGTTTCGACTTCGCCGACGCCGACGGCACGCTGACGAAGAACCTCTCGGTGGCCAACGGTACGAACGTCTCGCTGGGCTCGAACTCGGGCGGCAGCGGCAACTCCTGGAACCTCGGCGGCACCTGGACCTTCGCGAGCACGGACGCGACCTCGATCACGGGGGCGAGGACGGCGAACGGCTCGATCCCGACGTCGGTGTTCCTTCGGCCTGCGAGCGGGGCGGATGCGGGGGCTCGGTTCTGAGGGAGCGTGGTGTCCCGGCGGGACACCACGAGCATTCCTCCGCCGTTCGTGGTCCTAGAACCGACCTCGCCACCAGGGCTCGTCCATGCTGTCGGCCGGTATGACCTTGGCCCTTGTCAGGATCTTCTCGTCCAGGGCCCGCACAGGGGCGCGCAACTCACGCGCGCTTCTCCTGGGCAGCGCGTGAAGGACGGCTTCGAGGTGCTCGCGGAAGCCCGCGCCGTAACACCCGCACTCGGGAATGCAGTCCCGCAGATCCGGCCGAGGCCGCCCGGCGCAACCCCCGTCCGTCGCCCCGCCCACCCGACCGCCCCCTACCCCTCCGCCCCCGCAGCCCCCGCGCGCAGCCCGTCCATGACGAGGTCGAGGAGGCGGGTGGCGCGGGGTCGCCAGTCGGGCTGGGCGGCCAGTTGCCAGAGGCCGGCGATCGCGAGGAAGAAGTCGTCCGCGGTGACTCCGGGCTGGAGGGTGCCGGCCTTCTCGCCCGCGCGGAGCAGGAGTTCGGCGGCTTCGGTCACCGGGGTGTGCGCCGGCCGGTCGGGGCCGTCGGGGCGGCAGGTGGCCTGGCGGATCGCGTCCGCGAGACCAGCCTTGGTCATGGCGAACCGGGCGAGGCGGTCCATCCACTCGCGCAGCGCCCGGTCCGGCTCGCGCGTGGCGAGCAGTTCGACAGCGGAGTCGGCGACCTGCCGCATCTCGTGCCGGTAGACCTCCATGACCAGGTCCTCCCGGGTGGGGAAATGGCGGTAGAACGTGCCCTGCCCGACGCACGCCTTCCTGGCGATCCCGCTCAACGGTGCGTCCGCGCAGCGCGTCAGTTCGGTCAGTGCGACCGCCAGGATGCGCTCTCGGTTGCGTTGGGCGTCCGAGCGCAGGGAGGCGTCCTTCTTCCGTTCCACGGGTCCTCCTCGCGGGTCCCTGGCCGAAACCCGTGCTTGTTAAGCGGACAGGTGTCCATTAGGTTTTCCGGAGGGGACAGCTGTCCGGTTGTGTCATCGTAGCGTCGGCCCGGCCGGCGAAGGCAACCTCTGCTGTCCACATACCTGACCAGACCGCCGGCCGGAGCGAGTCTCTTCGACATGCTCCGGATACGCGAAAGAAGGCTGATCATGTCCCCAGCCACCTCCTCGACGTACAGCGCCATCACCCTGAACGTCAACGGCGAGAAGCACACGCTCTCCGTCGACCACCGCACCACCCTGCTCGACGCCCTGCGCGAGCGGCTCGACATGACCGGCACCAAGAAGGGCTGTGACCAGGGACAGTGCGGCGCCTGCACCGTCCTCGTCGACGGACGCCGGGCCGTCTCCTGCCTGCAACTGGCCGTCGCGGCCGAGGGGCGCGAGATCACCACCATCGAGGGCGTCGCCGACGGCGACGAACTGCACCCCGTACAGCAGGCGTTCCTCGACCTCGACGGCTTCCAGTGCGGCTACTGCACCCCGGGCCAGATCTGTTCGGCCATCGCGGTCATCGAGGAACACGCGGCGGGCTGGCCCAGCGCCGCCACCGATGACGTACGCCCCGAGGCGGGAGCGCCACCGCTCGGCCCCGAGGAGATCCGCGAGCGGATGAGCGGCAACCTGTGCCGCTGCGGCGCCTACGTGTCGATCGTCGAGGCCGTCGCCCGCGCCGCCGCCGGCAGCACCGCGAGGACCGAGGAGAGCGTGGCGTGAAGGAGTTCGACTACCAGCGGGCGTACGACGTCTCCGGCGCGGTCGCCCTGCTCGGCGCCGACCCCGAGGCCCGTTTCCTCGGCGGCGGCACCAACCTCGTCGACCTGATGAAGACCGGCGTCGAGCGGCCCGCCCGGCTCGTCGACGTCCGTGAACTCCCCCTCGACGAGATCGAGTCCACCGAGGACGGCGGACTGCGCATCGGCGCGACCGTCACCAACAGCGACCTCGCGGCCCACCCCGAGATCCGCCGCCGCTACCCCGCCCTGACCCAGGCCGTGCTGGCCGGCGCCTCCGGTCAGCTGCGCAACATGGCCACCGTCGGCGGCAACCTCCTGCAGCGCACCCGCTGCGGCTACTTCACCGACGTCACCCAGCCCTGCAACAAGCGCCTGCCCGGCAGCGGCTGCCCCGCGATCGAGGGCGAGCACCACAACCACGCGATCCTCGGCGCGTCGGGGCACTGCGTGGCCACCCATCCCTCCGACATGGGCGTGGCGCTGGCCGCTTTCGACGCGGTGGTGACCTACGAGACGGCCGACGGGCGCGGCGAGTCACCCCTGGCCGACCTCTACCTGCCGGTGGGCGACACCCCGCACGTCGAGACGGCCCTGCCGCCGGGCGCCCTGATCACCGGCGTCGTCCTGCCGCCCGCCCCCGTCGCCGCGCACTCCCGCTACCGCAAGGTCCGCGAACGCGCCTCGTACGCCTTCGCCATCGGTTCGATCGCCGCCGCGCTCGACGTCCGCGACGGCCTCGTGCACGAGGTACGGCTGGCCTTCGGGGCGGTCGCGTCCCGGCCGTGGCGGGCCCACGCGGCGGAGCGCGCGCTGACCGGTGCCCCGGCCGACGCACAGACCTTCGCGGCCGCCGCCGACGCCGAACTGGCCGCCGCCGAGCCGCTGCCGCACAACGGATACAAGGTGACCCTCATGCGCAACCTCGTCGTGGCCGTCCTGTCCGAACTGGCCGAGGAGGCCACCCGATGACCACCGCCCCCACGGCGCGCCAGGGCGCCGTCGGCACCGCGCACACCCGCATCGAGGGCCGCGACAAGGTCACCGGCGCCGCCCGCTACGCCGGGGAGATCCCCTTCACGGGACTCGTCCACGGCTGGCTCGCGCTGTCCACGGTGGCCCGCGGCCGGATCCGCGCGATCGAGACCGCCGACGCGCTCGGGATGCCCGGCGTGCTCGCCGTCCTGACCCATGAGAACGCCCCGCGCGTCGACACCGACTACGCGGGTCTCATGGGGACGAAGCCCGACCCCACCACCGCCGTCTTCCAGCACGACCGGGTGCCGCACCGGGGCTGGCCGGTGGCGCTGGTCGTCGCCGAGACCTCCGAGCAGGCCAGGGAGGCCGCGGAGGCGCTGGTCGTGCACTACGAACAGCAGACGCACGACATCGCCTTCACCGCCGGGGACCCGGACGCGTACGCGCTGGACGCCTTCGGGCCCGCGGTGATCGAGAAGGGCGACCTTGAGGCCGAACTCGCCGCCTCCGCCGTCGTCGTGGACGCCGAGTACTCCACCCCCGAGGAACACCACAACCCGATGGAGCCGCACGCGGTGACGGCCCGCTGGGACGGCGGCCGGCTCGACGTCCTCGACTCCAACCAGGGCACCATGTGGGTCGCGGGCGAACTGGCCAACCTGTTCTCCCTCGACCCGGCCTCGGTGCGCGTCCGCTCCGAGCACGTCGGCGGCGGCTTCGGCAGCAAGGGAGTCCGCGCGCACCAGGTCGCCGCCGTCATGGCCGCGACCGTCCTGCAGCGCCCGGTCCGCGTGGTCATGACCCGGCGTCAGATGTTCTCCCTCGCCGGCTACCGCAGCCCCACCGCCCAGCGGGTGCGGCTCGGTGCCGACGCCGACGGACGGCTGCGCGCCCTGGAGCACCGCTCGCAGAGCCTCACCTCGACCGTCCACGAGTTCATCGAGCCGGCCGCGGGCCCCGCCCGTGTGATGTACGCCGCCGACGCCCACCACACGGCCAGCAGGATCGTACGGCTCGACGTCCCGACCCCGACCTGGATGCGCGCGCCCGGCGAGGCGCCGGGCTCCTTCGCGCTGGAGTCGGCGGTCGACGAACTCGCCGAGAAACTGGGCATCGACCCGATCGAGCTGCGGGTCCGCAACGAACCCGAGCGGGGTCCCGTCTCCGGGCTGCCGTTCGCCGGCCGCAACCTGCACGCCTGCTTCCGTGAGGGCGCGCGCCGGTTCGGCTGGGCCGACCGCGACCCGCGCCCGGGCCTGCGCCGGGACGGCCGCTGGCTGCTCGGCACCGGCACGGCCGCCGCCTCCTTCGGCGCGGGCGCCGCGCCGTCCACGGCGGCCGTGACCGCCGAGGCCGACGGCACCTTCACCGTGCGGATCAACGCGGCGGACATCGGCACCGGCGCCCGCACCGCGCTCACCCTGGTGGCCGCCGACGCGCTGGAGGTGGCACCGGATCAGGTCCGGGTACGGATCGGCGACAGCGACTTCGGGCCCGCCATGATCGCCGGCGGCTCGATGGGCACCCGCTCCTGGGCCTGGGCCGTCACCCTCGCCGCCCGCGATGTGCGGGAGAGGCTCGCCCTCGGCGCCGACATCCCGCCGGAGGGCATCACCGTCCGCTCCGACACCACCGCCGCCATCGGCGCCCTCGCCCAGAAGGAACGCCACTCCTACGGCGCCCAGTTCGCCGAGGTGGCCGTGGACCCCGCCACCGGCGAGGTCCGCGTACGGCGCATGCTCGGCATCTTCGCGGCGGGCCGGATCGTCAACCCGCTCACCGCCCGAGGCCAGCTCGTCGGCGGCATGATCTGGGGCATCTCCATGGCCCTGCACGAGGAGGCGGTACGCGACCGGGCGTCCGGCGGCCACTACGGCGCCGACCTCGCCGGCTACCACGTGGCCGCGCACGCCGACGTGCCCGCCGTCGAGGCCGACTGGGTCGACGACCTCGACCCCGACGACCCCGTCGGCATCAAGGGCATCGGCGAGATCGGCATCGTGGGCGCGGCGGCCGCCGTGGCCAACGCGGTCTGGCACGCCACCGGCGTACGCCACCGCCATCTGCCCATCAGGCCCGATCGCGTCCTGACGGCGGGCCGGGATGCTTGACGCGGCCACCGAGCTGAGCGCGTGGGCCGAGGAGGGCCGCGACTTCGCCGTCGCCACCGTCGTGGCGGTGAGCGGCAGCGCCCCGCGCGGACCCGGCGCGGCCCTCGCCGTCGACAGCGGGGGCACGGCCGTGGGCTCGGTCTCCGGCGGCTGTGTCGAGGGCGAGGTGTACGAGTTGTGCCGACAGGCCCTGGCGGACGGCGAGACCGTGCTGCGGCGCTTCGGCTACAGCGACGAGGACGCCTTCGCCGTCGGCCTGACCTGCGGCGGCGTCATCGACATCCTGGTCACGCCCGTCACCGCCGCGTCACCGGCCCGGGCCGTCCTGCGCGCCGCGCTCGCGGCGGCCGCCCGGGACGAACCGACGGCCGTCGCCCGCGTCGTCCGGGGCCCGGCCGAACTCCTCGGGCAGGCCCTGCTCGTACGGGCCGACGGGGCCGGGGACGGGCCCGTCGGCGAGGCGTACGACGGGACGGCCGAGGCGGGCCACGAGGGCGGGCTCGGCGGGCACCCCGACCTGGACCGGACGGCGGCCGCCGAGGCGCGGGCCATGCTGGACGGCGGACGCACGGGCACCGTCGAGCTGTCGGCGGACGGATCGCATTGCCCCGGCGGTCTCACGCTTCTCGTGGAGACGAGGGTGCCGCCGCCCCGCATGATCGTGTTCGGGGCGATCGACTTCGCGGCGGCGCTGGTCCGCGCGGGCAAGTTCCTCGGCTACCACGTCACCGTGTGCGACGCCCGTCCCGTCTTCGCCACGCGGGCCCGCTTTCCCGAGGCCGACGACATCGTGGTGGACTGGCCGCACCGCCATCTGCGGCGCACCGGGACCGACCGGCGTACGGTCCTGTGCGTGCTCACCCACGACGCCAAGTTCGACATCCCGCTGCTGACGGCGGCTCTGCGGATGCCGGTCGCGTTCGTGGGGGCGATGGGCTCGCGCCGTACCCACGCCGACCGCGAACGGCGCCTGCGCGAAGCCGGCCTCACCGAACGGGAGCTGGCCCGGCTCAGGTCCCCGATCGGGCTCGACCTCGGCGCCCGTACGCCCGAGGAGACGGCCCTGTCCATCGCGGCGGAGATCGTCGCGGCCCGCCGCGGCGGCACGGGTGTACCGCTGACCGGGTCGGGGACGCCGATCCATCGCGAGGCGGGGGAGCGGGGGGCCGTGGCGGCGGCCTGACCACGCGCGGGCGGGCGGGACGCACGGGGCCGGGCATCCCCAGGTCCGTGTGCACGCGGGTCTGAGTACGTCGGCCGGGGTGACTGAGTACCCGGTCCGATGCCGGGTCCCGCCGCTCGCTGGTGCACTGTCTTCATGGACACGCACTCCTCGCGCCCGCGCCCCCTCCGCAACGTCACCGCAACGGCCACCGCCACCGGTTCGGCCCTCGCGGTGGTGCTGCTGCCACTGGTGGTCGGCGCGCTGGTGGCGCGGTCGGCCGGCGGTGACCCGATGGCGTCGGTCAACGCCCTGATCGCGGGCGGCGGGGAGCGGGCGAAGCTGTCCCGGAGCCATCTGCCCGTCCTGCGGGGCATCCCTACGGTGCCCCGCAGGTGGGGTCGGCGGCTACTGACCCGCCGAGAGGACGTACGTGTTGAGGTTGGCGACGGTCGTCAGCGGTGACGGCGAGCCCAGCTCGTAGCGGTCGACGGCGAGGTAGTTGGGCTTCTTGCGGGCGGCCGGGGTGCAGAAGTTCTGCGCCCGGTTGCCCAGCTTGGCGTTGTCCGTCTCGGCGGTTCCGCTGATCGTGTAGTCGCGGAAGTGGTTCATGACGAACAGCGGGTGGAAGGCGGCCGAGTCCGTGGTGAGGGGTCTGCTCGTGCCCCAGCGGCTGTAGCAGGACCAGTCGGAGCCGCCGAGCCCGCCGCCCATGGACCAGTAGTTCTCCACGGTCCACTCGCGCTGGTACATCACCCCGAAGGTGTTCCGGGTGGCCTGGCCGGCGGAGGTGTCGCTCGCGCGGGTGCGGTCGCTGAAGACCAGCAACTGCTTTCCGCGGGCGGCGAGGTCGGCCATGGTCGGCCAGCCGTTCGTGGCCACGCCTTCCTGGTCGGGCCGGTACAGCACGTCGGAGAGGCCGCGGACGGAGGCCAGGGACGCCTTCAGCACGTCGGAGGAGGTGTAGTCCTCCAGGAAGACGGTGGCGAACTGGCCCGGGTTGGCTTTCAGGAAATCGACCATGCGCTGCAGGTCGGTGGCGAGCGGTACCGGGCTGCCGACCCCGTCACAGCTGTTGTGGCACAGGACGGCCTGACCCGAGACGGTGTACGCGTCGAGCATGAACCCCCGGACGCCGTCGGCCAGTTGACGGCTGACGCCTCGTGACTGGTTGGGGAAGAGGCTGACGGGGAACGAGGCGAAGTTCCCGTCGGCGCCGTTGGCGAAGGCGTTGTGCGAGGTGAGGAACGAGACCTGGTCGAGGGTCCGGGTGCCGGGGGACGGCATGGCCGTCGTGGCGTGGGCGACCGGCGTGAGGTACCAGCGGGCCTGGTCCCCGTTCGACCCGATCCGTACGAGGGAGGAGTCCGAGGAGACGCCCGTCAGGTACTGCGCCGTGCCGGGCACGCCGATCGTGTACGTGCTGTTCGCCGCCTCGGTGACCGTCCACGTGGTGCCGTCCGCGCCGCAGGCCGCCGTCACCGCCGAGGCGCCGTTTCGGCCCAGGCAGATCCCCGGCTCGTCGGCGTTGCGCAGCTGGTGGCCGCCGCCGACGGCGACCGGCGTCCACTGCTGGTGGTCCTCGTTGCCCTTGGGATCGTGCGCGGCGACCGTACCGCCGCTGTCCGCCGCGTTGAGCCCGGTCACGGAGTTCTGCAGATAGACCGAGTGCGTGGGGGCCGCCGCGGTGGCGGTCCCCGGCATCGCGAAGGGCACGCCCAGGGCGAGCGCGGCGACCGTGCCCAGAGCACGGGCGCGGGCGCGAGGGCGCGTACGGGGACGGGGATGGGGACGGGACAGGCTCACGGGGTTCCTTCCACTCCGGCACACCGGATTGATGTCAGAGGCATGACACACCGAGCGCCGGGTCGCGCACCAGCCCTGTCGCATGAAGACCTGTCCGAACTCGCACGCACACCACGGGACTTGGCCGACAAAAGTTTGAGATTCAAGCAAGTCTTGGGGATTCTGTGCAGAAGACCTGTTTGAATTCTGGAATCCGTTCGAAGAGGACCACGCGTGAGTGAACCGACAGCCCCTGCCTGCCCGCAGTGCGGTACGCCCCGGGCGACGGACGGCACCCCGGCCTGCTCCTGCGGCCGGCTCGCGTCGGAAGCTCACCGAGACATTCGTACCGCGCAGGCGGAGGCCGCGGAGGACTTCGACCCGGTACGTATTCGGCCGTTCGTGAAGGTCGGCGAGGACGGACCGCCGCCGGGCCCTTCGGCGGACGGCGACACACCGCAGCCGCCCGCCTCCACCGAGCCGCGCCACACGCGGACCGCCCCGTTCGACGAGCCCCCTCTCGACGACGAGCCCCTGGCCGGCGAGTTCCTGCACGACGACGAGCCCCTTCCCGGTGACGAGCCTCCCGCCGCCCCCGCCCGGGGCGGCCGCAGGCGGCGACGGGTGCTGCTGGCAGCCGGGGCGGGCGTCGCGGCGGCTGCCGTCCTCGTGACGGCGGGGGTCATCGGCGGCCTCTTCTCGTACGAGGCCCCCTCGCGGGACGGCTCGGGCCCCGGCGACATCAGGGCCGACCTCCCGCAGGCGGCGGCCGGCACGGTCCCTTCGTCGGTGGCCCCCTCCCGTACGACGTCCTCGGCGTCCCCGTCCGCGAGTGAGTCCACCTCGCCGGAGGCGACCCCGACCGAGAGCCGGGCCACCCCCACCGGCTCCGGAACCCCGAGCAGGACCTCGTCCGGCAGCGACGCCACCGTCACCGGTGCCCCCGCGCCGACCCCGTCCGACACGGCGCCGCCCGTCCTCGGCCTCGGCGACCGGGGAGCGGAGGTGACCGAACTCCAACTCCGCCTGAACCAGGTGGGCTTCTACAACGGTGACGCCGACGGCGACTACGACCGCGAGGTCCAGAGCGCGGTCCGCGGCTACCAGCTGACCCGCGTCCTCCTGGAGGACGAGTCGGGCGTCTACGGCGAGGCGACCCGCGCCTCGCTCGAATCCGAGACCTCGGAACCCTCCCCCTGACCTCGCGGGCCCCGGGCCCGTCGCCCGCCCCGCGCCGGACGGCACCGCGCTGTGCGGAGGCTCAGTCCTGTGCGAGCAGGCCGAGATGGCGGTGAGCCTGTTCCGCCGTCTTGCTGTGGGGGAACTGCTCGGCGATCTGCTGCCAGATGTCGCGGGCGTGGTCGGTGCCCTCGGGATCGTCGCGGGCCTCCAGGGCCTGCGCGAGGTGGGCCCACTGCTGGGCATGGCCGCCGGAGTGCTCGACGGCGTCCTCCAGGAGGTCGACGGCCTCGTCCAGGCGGCCCTGCCGGAAGGCGACCCAGCCGCAGGCGTCCTCGCACACGGCCATCCGGCTCGGCTCCAGCACCCGGCGTGCACTCTTCAGCGCGCCCTCCGCCAGCAGACGCGCCTCGTCGAGCCGGATGCCCTGCTCCGCGTAGAACATGGCGAGCCGTGCCGTGAGGATGACCAGCGCGGCCCGCAGGGGAGTCTCCTCGTCCGTGCCGCGGAACGTCGTCAGCCGGGCCGCGCAGGCGTCCTGGGCCTCCAGAAGCTCCTGTTCCACCTCCCACGGCTGCTCACGCCCGGCGATCAGATGGGCGATCCATTCATGGTGCCGTCCGGCGCCCGGCTGCCGGACCGAGCCGCCGATCGAGCGCAGCGCGACGACCGCGTCGTCCGAACGGCCCAGCAGATCCAGGACGTTGGCCAGCTCCTCGTGCATCCGGGCCTCCAGATCCGCGCTCAGCGAGGCCTCCCGCGTGGCGTCCACCAACTCCTCCCGGGTCCGCTCCAGCAGCCCCGCGCGCTCGTCGCCCTGCGCGGTCTCCGCCTGCTCGCGGTGAGTGACGGCCAGCTCCAGACGTGCCAGGTCCCGCTGCTCCCCGGCCGGGAGCAGTTCGATCAACCGCAACAGCGTCTGCTCGGCGAGGTCGTACTGCGCCCGGTGGTCGCGGTACAGCCGGGCCAGGGTGAAGCGGGGATACGCGTACAGGGGCGCGAGCTTCAACGCGTCCCGGCAGTCCCGCACCGCGTCGCTCGTCCGCCCCTGCCGTAGGTACACCGCCGCGCGCCCCGCCAGGGCCCGGGCCCGCGTGGGCAGGTCCGGCGGCTCGGCGGACAGCACCGTCAGCCGCTCCTGGCCACGCCGCCCCGAACGGTACCGAGGACAGACCGTCTTCGGCGGCCGGTCGAGAACGAGGTCGTACTGTGCCACCGCGTCCCGGTAGCTCGGCCCGGCCGGACCGCGGTGATCCGCCTCGGCCAGGGAGTCGCCGAGGGCCGCGTGCGCGTCACCCAGCTCGACGTTCCACTGCGGTGGGCTCTCCAGCCCGGCGGGCAGCCCTGCGCGCACCGCTCGGGTCAGCTCCTCGACCGCCGCCGCCCAGTGCCGGCGCTGCCGGTCCGAGGGCAGGATCAGACCGGCGAGCGCCCCGTGCAGCAGACCGATCTCCCGCGCGGCCAGGGAGACCTCGGAGGCGCACGCCCCCGGCGAGCCCCGCAGCGAGTCGATCTCCGACAACGCCTCCCGCAGCCCGACCTCGTCGAAATGCTGCTGCGCCTCCCGGGCATGGACCCAGGCGCGGGCCCAGCGCAGGACGAAGGGCCTGCTGTCCGCGCCGCCGGAGCCGTTGGGCGACGGCCAGTACGCGTCGACGATCCGGCGCACGTCCTCCCGGCCGGGTTCAAGGGTCAGTGCCATGCCCGCGAGAGCCCGGGCGGCCGTCCTGTTCCCCCGCCAGAACATCTGGTTGACGGCCAGCAGGAGCCAGGCCTCGGCGTCGTCGGGATGCTGGTGCGCGGCGACGGTGAACAGGGCGGTGGCCAGCTCGTGCGTGTCCCCGGACTCCGGCGAACCCACCGCGAACAGGCCGACGTCACGGACGGCGACATGATGGTTCTGCGGGTCCCGCTGGATCGCCTCCAGACAGGCGAAGAGCGCGCCCTCACGGTTGTGCCGCTGCAGCATGCGGCCCCGCAGCGCGTGCAGTTCGGCCATGTCGGGGGCCCAGCGGATGGCCGTACGCAGGCATCGGTCCGCCTTCGCGCGGGCGCGGCGCCCCGGGCGGTCGTCCGCGTCCCTGGCCAGCCGGAACCAGCACTCGGACCGCATGGCGACCACATGGGCGATCCGCTCCGTCAACGGCCGTACCGCGGCCTCGTCGCCCTCCTCGACCAGCCGGCGGGCCCGTTCGTCGATCAGGTCCCGCTCGGCGCGCTGGAAGAGACGAAGGGCTTCCCGGACCTTGCTGTCGGCCCGTCTTCCTTCGGCCCCGCGGGTCGCCTCGCTTCCCGCCCCGCCTCCCGGCTCCGGCCCGGGCCGCCGGCCCGGCTCCGCCCCGCGCAACGGCTCCGGCCTCCGGCCCCGTTCCGCCGTGCGGCCCGTCTCCGCCTCCTGCCGCAGCAACGCCACCCCGAGCCAGTACGCGGCGAGCGCGCCGTCCATGGGATGACCGCCGCAGGCGTGCCGCAGGGCACTACGGGCCGACTGGGCGGCCTGGTCGAGGAGTTCGGCGCGTTTCGCCGCGTCGACGTCCGGATGCTCCGCCTGTTCGAGGGCCGCCCGGGCGAGTTGGACCCGGGCCGGGGCGAGGGCCGGATCGAGGGCGACCGCCTTCTGCCACATCAGGGTGGCCGCGCTGCGCACCACGGTGGACGCCCGGAGCCCGATGTCGGTGCGGATCCGGCGCTGCTCCCGGTAGACGAGGCCGAGGTTGTGATAGGCGGCCGCGTAACCGGGGCTGTGCGAGAGGGCCGCGCGGAAGTGCTCCTCCGCCGCGTCGAGATGATGCAGGAGCCCTTCCCGCTGGAAGCGCTGATAGCTCTCCAGACCGTCCACCAGACGCTGGAAACTGTCGACGTCCGCCCCCGACTCCGCGGCCCCCGGCCGCTCCAGTTCGATGCGGTGGGCCAGCTCGCGGGCGAGCGACGCGCTGGCCCGGCGTACGTCGCCGGAGACGATGTCCGTCTGCGCGGACCAGGTGCGGCCGCCGTGCCCGGACTGGGAGGCGACGACCCGCAGGACCCCTTCGGCCTCCACCAGCGAACCCTGGAGCGTGCGGCCGAAGGTGCGTTCCACGAGCGTCAGCAGGGTGCCGACCTGGAGCTGGAGCGGTCCGAGGGCGACCGTGCCGATCTCCGTCACCTTGATGTCCCCGTGCAGCCCGGTCGCCGCGACACCGGACTTGAACGGCACCCGCGTCGACGACCGCAGCACCATCTCGCCGCGCTCCCCGGCCGGATTGAGCACGTCGGCGGGGGTGATGAACGGTTCCTGTCTGACCAGCTCCGAGATCCGCTCGATCTCGCTGTGCAGCAACTCGGCGAAGCCCGCCGCCACCCGGTCCAGCTCACCGACGTCGTCCTCGGCGACCAGGTTCTTGAACGAGAGGATCCGCACCGGCCGTGACCTCCTGCGGCTGACCGCCAGCAGGACGAGGACCAGGGCCAGGACGAGCGTGACCCACTCCGCCAGGGACCACTTCCCGGACAGGTCGTGGACCACGCCCGTCACGGCGAGCGCGATCAGTGCGGCGGCGATCGGCAGGAACGCCGCGTTGGCACTGAGCGCCGCTCTGAGGAGTCCCGCGATCCGCCGACCCCGACGGGCTCCCGCCGGTGGCCAGGCCCGGACGACACGGCCGGTCTCCCGGACGAGATGCTTGAACGAGGGCATGACCACGCGCCCTTCTGCCGGCGCCCGCTGTCCGCCACCCCCTCCTCGTTCCAGCGTGCGCCCGGAACACCGCGGCGGCAATTCCGGGCCTCGGGGCGGGGGCTCACCAGTAGTCGGGCAGGCTGTAGCGGTCGGTGTGCGTGGCGTGCCACTCGTGGTTGCCGGCCATCCAGGCGGCGAGACCGGTGGCGTAGCGCCCGATCAGCGGGGAGGTGGCGGACAGGGCCGCGGACTCCTCCTCGAACGAGTCCATGATCCGGTTGTGGATCTCCACGGCCTCCAGATAGGCCGCCTTCAGCCCGCACCGTTCGTTGGCGGCGATCACCATGGGCAGATTGAGGTGGCCGGGGTCGTTCGCCATCTCCCTGGTGAAGGAGTACAGGTCGTTGACGATCGTGGCCGCGTTCCCGGCCAGCGCGGTGATCCGCTGGACCTCGGGCCGGGCGTGGACGGCCGCCGGCAGCTCCCAGCCGTCCACGGCGTCGACGACCGCCAGACAGGGCCGGAAGTTGTTGAACTGCCGCATCACCAGGTACTCCCAGACCTGCGGGACGTGACCGGTCTCGGCCCAGGCGGCCTCGCCGAGATACCCCAGATGCAGTCGGGCGAGATCGTGCACGAGCCGGTCGGTCTGACTGGGGGTGGCGAGGACGGCGTAGTCGCGCAGCGCGTGGTGGTACGAGCGCAGCGGCCCGTCGGCCCGTACGCCGCGCCTCCACCCCTCCTCCGTCTCGGGGGTGCTGTGCAACGGGTCGAGTGCCGACTGCGCCATCAGCAGCCGGGCCCCGAGGCCGCGCGGCGATCCGCCCTTGCCCTCGTCGACCTCGCAGTACAGGTTGTCGACCAGGTGCTCGGCGAGCAGCAACTTCCCGGCGGCGGTGAGGTGTTCGAGGCCGACGCCGCCCGGATGCGCGAGGACGATCGCCCGGCCCAGTGCGAAGCGCGCGAACTGCCCCTGCCACTCCCGCGGGAACAGGTCCAGCCGCTCGGCCCATGCCTCCAGCCTCCGGTCGACCTCCGCGGCCTTGGCCGGATCGGCGGGCACGGCGGGGCGGTGCCGCAGCCCGGGGACCGCGCCCCCCTCACGTGCCCGCCGCGAACGGGCCGGACTCGGCGGCCCCGGCAGCCGGGTGCGGGGCGGCGCGTCGGCCACTGACGGCTCGCTCATTCCGCCGTCCACCCGACCTGCACGTTCTCCAGGATCCCGGCCGCGTCGGGCACCAGGACCGCCAACGAGTAGTACGCGGTGACCAGATAGCTCATGATCGCGGTGGTGTCGATGCCCATGAACCGCACGTTCAGCGACGGCTCGAACTCCTCCGGAAGCCCTGTCCGGTGGAGCCCGACCACACCCTGGTCCTTCTCTCCGGTGCGCAGCGCGATGATGCTGGTGGTGTGCTCCGGGGTGATCGGGATCTTGCTGCACGGGAAGAGCGGCACCCCGCGCCACGCGGGCACCTCGTGTCCGTCGACGTTCACGGTCCCGGGTACCAGTCCGCGCCGGTTGCACTGCCGGAAGAAGGCCGCGATCGCCTTCGGATGGGCCAGGAAGAGCCTGGTCCTGCGGCGCATGGACAGCAGCTCGTCCATGTCGTCCGGGGTGGGCGGGCCGGAGAAGGTGCTGACGCGCTGCCCGTAGTCGATGTTGTGCAGCAGACCGAACTCGCGGTTGTTGACCAGCTCCCACTCCTGGCGCTCACGGATCTCCTCGATGGTCAGGCGCAGTTGCTGCTCCGTCTGGTTCATCGGGTGGTTGTAGAGGTCCGCGACCCGGGTGTGGACGCGCAACACCGTCTGGGTGAGGGAGAGTTCGTACTCGCGTGGCGCGAGGTCGTAGTCGACGAAGCCTTCCGGCAGGGTCAGCTCGCCCACGTGCCCGGCCTCCAGGGGCACATCGGCCTCGCCCTTGCGGTTCATGGGCATGCTCTGCCGTTCGGCGAACGCCGCGAACTGGGCCGCGAGGGACGGCGAACGCTCCACGAACGCCGTCAGCACGTCCCAGTTGAGCGCCAGCACCACCCCCGCCGTGTCGGCCCGCACCGAGCTGAGCCACAGCGGGTCGACGTGGCCGATCGCCTCGTCGCCCAGCCCGTCGCCGTCGCTGATGACGCCGAGGACCTCCTCCTCGCCGTACTTGCCGGTGGTGTAGCGCGTGAACCGGCCGTGCACCACGAGATACGCCTCGGTCACCGGCTGGCCGGCGTCCACCAGCACCTGGCCGGCGCGTACCTCACGCACCCGGAACCGGGTGGAGATCTCGCGCAGGGCCGCGAGATCGGTGTAGCCGCGCAGCGCGGGGAGTTCGGTGAGTGTCTCCGGGATGACCCTGACGTCGTCGGCGCCGTTCTGGTCGAACTGCACCCGGCCCCGGCCGATCCGCAGCTGCAGACGGCGGTTGACCCGGTAGGTGCCGCCCTTGACGTCCACCCACGGCAGGGCCTTGAGCAGCCACCGCGAGGTGATGGCCTGCATCTGCGGTTCGGACTTGGTGGTCGTCGCGAGCTGCCGCGCGGCCCGGGTGCTGAGGCTGGTGAACCGGTGTTCGTCGGCGGGTTCGGGTGCGCTTTCGGAGGAGCTTACGGGGGCGGTCACATTTCCTCCCGAGGGGTGAGCGGATGTGCGTGGGCGCGCCCGGACACGGGCGTGCGGCTGGTGCTGTCGAGACGAGAAATATCCGGTGACGTCGAACGCTGAGGCGGCGGAACGCGGATGGCGCGGAACTGGGGTGGCGCGGAACTGGGGTGGCGCGGAACTGGGGTGGCGCGGAACTCGGTCGGCGCGCTGACGACTTGGTCGTGGGCGGATTCCGAGGCGTGGACGCCGGAACGGTGACGCGAGGCGGCACGTGCGGCGACGAGGTGGCGGCGCGTACGAGGGGCGGCGCGTCGAGGTCCAAGCCAAGCAGGTGGGACGGCCCCTCGGGTACCGCGCGGAGGGGGCGGCTTCGCGGCCCCGGGATGCGCGAACCGTCGACCGGGGCGGGCCATCGGCTGTCGCGTGCTTCCGCGCCGGTCGTCCGTCCCGCGCGACCGGCGTGCAGGGCGCGCGCGACCCGACGCGAACGGAACGGCGCCGACCCGGCGGTGGTCTCTGCTCATCGGCGGCGCCCGCCCGGCGACGGTCTCTGCGCAAGCGCGGCACCCTGCTCGCGGCCGTGGGCCGGCAGGCAGCCGCGCTCTCGCCAGACGCACCGGCGCTCCGCTCCCCGACGGCTCACCGGTGCCACGCGTGCGCTCGGCGCGCCGACGCGGCATCCTCGGCGCCTTCACCGGCCGGGCGCCCTCGGTCGGCTGAACGGCGCGCGCCCGAGGCCCCGCGCACCAACGAGGCGCACCCGGCCGGCGTACCGTGCCCCGGCCGGCGTACCCGGCCCTGACCGGCGCACCCGGCCCCGGCCGGTCTCCGGGCAGGTGTGCAGGATGGTGGGGCCGGCAGGGTAGGCATGCTGCCGGCCGGCCGAGGACCCGAGATCCGGAGGTGATGCGCCGTGACCGAACGGACGGCACCCGGCGCCCTGGCGGCGCGGCTCACGGGCCGCTCGGCGACCGGTGAGCGCCGGCTCTCCGGGACGCTCGTCGAGGTCACCCTCGACGACGGCCGGCTGGTGGTGGTCAAGCTGGGTGAGGGCCCCGGCGCGGCCCGCGCCGAGGCGGCCGGACTGCGCTGGCTCGCCGCGACGGACACGGTCCGCGTGCCGGCCGTGTACGGCCACGACGAGGACCGGCTGGTGATCGGCCGGGTGGAACAGGGGGCACCGAGTGGTGCGGCGGCGACCCGTCTCGGCGCCGATCTGGCCGCCCTGCACGCCTGCGGCGCGCCCTCCTTCGGCGCGCCGCCCCCCGGCGGCCCTCGGGAGGCGTACATCGGGCGCGCCCCCATGCGGAACGTTCCCGGCACCGCATGGCCGGCCTGGTACGCCGAGCACCGGGTGCTGCCGTATCTGCGCCGCGCGGTCGACGACGGCACGATCCGCGCGGCCGAGGCCGCTGCCGTCGAGGAGGTCTGCGCGCGGCTGCCCGCCCTCGCGGGCCCGGCCGAGCCGCCCGCACGGCTGCACGGCGATCTCTGGAACGGCAACGTGCTGTGGGGCGCCGACGGACGGGCCCGGCTCATCGACCCGGCCGCGCACGGCGGCCACCGCGAGACCGACCTGGCGATGCTCGCCCTCTTCGGCTGCCCCCACCTGGACCGGGTGCTGGAGGGCTACGAGCGGGCCGCGCCCCTCGCCGACGGCTGGCGGCAGCGCGTCGGCCTGCACCAGCTCTTCCCGCTGCTGGTGCACGCGGTGCTGTTCGGCCGCGGCTACGCGGAACAGGCCCTGGCAACGGCACGGGCGGCGCTCGCGCGATGAGCGCGGGCGCCGCCCGGTCCGACGTCGGTGGCGAGGAGAGCGGAAGGACTTGAGTCATTTGGAGTGAATGAGAAGGAAGCCCCTCCATGGCCTCGCCGCGGCCAACGCTAGCACTCAGTCCGGGATCAGGTCGCGCAGATTTTCGAGGGTGATGATCCGGGAGTCCGGGTGCAGCCCCTCGGGCCGTTCGAGACCGAGGTAGGTCACGGGCTCGTCCGGGACCGACCGGCCGTCCCAGAGGTCCACGACCGTGTCGCCGTCGGACATCAGGTCGATCAGATACGCCACCGTCAGCTGCTCGCGCTCCACGACGGCCCGCACCACCTTGGACACCGACACCTGGTTCTCCTCGACCCGGTTGGCCTCCGTGATGCCCTTCAGATACAGGTGCAGCCACTTGGCGCGCCACCGGCCGTCGTCCCCGCGCCGGAACACCAGCGGCAGCGCCACCCGGCCCACTCCGCGCAGTTCCGACTTCATCCGCACCGTGCGCGGCTCGAAGGGCCGGCCCTTCTGCTCGCCGTCGCGGAGCATGAACCCGAAGAACGACTCCTCGGCCTCCTCGAACCCCTCACCCGCGTAGATGTTGACCTGCGGAACGACGAAGGGGGTGCGCACCCGGTCCAGGGAGAGGTTGATGAACTCCGAGGCCCCGTCGGGCGCCTCGGTGACATCGCCCGAGTGCTCGCCCCCGACGGCGGTGAGGGAGGTGTAGGAGAGCCAGGAGTCGGTGCTGTAGTCGGCCCGGAGGAGCAGGGCCGAGAGGTCGTAGTCGGTCCGCCGCTCGGTCTCCTTCCAGTACACGAAGAAACGCAGCAGTTCGCCCTCGACCGCCGAGACCGACCCGCGCGGCAGCACCCCGAGCCCGGCCGAGGTCGCCCGGCCGCTGAGCGGCAGCGCGACATCGACGACGTCGGGGTCGACCAGCAGCCGGCCGGGCACCGGCAGCCGGCGCCGGATCTCGGCGTCGAGCGCGTCGATCAGCCGGTCGCGGTCCGCGGCCGGGACGGGCGGCCGCAGGTCCGGAGTCACCCAGGCGCGGCCCCGGCGGTTGACGAAGATGCGCGGCCGGTCGCTCTCCCGCTCGCGGTTGTGGAGGTGCTCGCGCACCGACAGCACGACCCGGGCGGAGACCCCGGGCGCCGCCCGCACCGCGGCGTCCACCACCGCGTCCCGCTCCGTCTGGTCGGCGGCGGCGCGCAGCAGCAGGTCCAGGGCGCGGAACAGCCTGCCGGGAGCGGACTCCAGCAGACTCACCGCGCCGAGCACGTCGGACCTGTCGAGCAGCTGCTCGAACCGGCTGCCGAAGGACCGTGCCTCCTTCTCGCCCCGCGCGACGGCGAACACGTCGGCGGCGTGCGGCCAGCGCGGGTACTCGTGCGGGTGCAGGCGCTCACCGAGCCGCTTGAAGGGCTCCCGGTGCGCATGCACGTCGGCGAGCTTCGCGGGGTTCGCCGCGACCACGGCGTCCAGGCCCGCGAGCAGGGCCCGGCGCACCGGACGCGCGAGCGGCCGGAACCGGGTCGGCTCCTGCAGCGTCACGTCACCGCCGGACAGCGCGCAGGCCAGCCGCAGCACGTCGGTGACGGTGTCGAGGAGGAGGTCCGCGCCGACGCCGAGCCGGGCCGTGTTGACGACCGCCCGGTTCTCCCGCACCGGGATCCTCTCGGGCTGGGGGCCGGGCGCGCACCGCTCCGCGAGCAGCCGGAGGTCGGCCAGGTGCTCCTCGCCCAGCGGGGTGGTGCTGCCCGCCAGGGCCAGGTACAGGTCGGTGAGCTCGTCGTCCAGGGCCCGGCCGGCGTGCAGGACGGTCACCCGGTCGCCGGCCGAGGCGATCAGCTCGTCCTGGGAGGCCAGCATCTCCTCGTAGGTGTGCTGGTAGCGGCCGTACGTGGGCAGGCTCAGCAGGTCGAGCACCCCGTTCGCCAGCTGGGTCAGCACGTTCTCGCGCGACTTCTCGTCGCCGAGGGCCTGCGCGACGCACCGCGTCCAGAACTCCTCGGTGTCCGGCACGTTCGCCGGGAAGTCGATGAAGTAGGAGTTGTGGCGGACGTGGTCGCCCACCATCTCCCGCACGGTCCGCAGCGTCCGCCGCGCGGTGTGCAGGACGGCCGCCTCGGACAGTCCCGACAGCCGCTCCAGCAGCTCCGCCGAGAGCTTGAAGCCCACGCCCATGAGGGCGGCGTCGAACTGCCGCGCGGCCGCGGTGCCGTCGCCGGCGGACCCTTCGGGGGCGGGCAGGCGGTGGGTGTGCCGGATGACCAGCGATGCGAGACTCTGCGTCATTGCGGGATGATCGCAGAGGTGTGCGAATCGGCGCACCGGAGTTTCGCCGTGCGCCGCCCGGCCCGCAACGGGTCCCGTCAGACCTGTGCGGCCGCCTCCAGCCTTCTCCGTGCGTGGGCGAGGAAGCCGTCGAGGGCGAACTCGAAGGCGGCGTCCGCGCGGCCGTCGCCCACCGCGTCCAGGGCCCGCGCCAGGCGCGGAGCCGCGGACTCGTCGGTGATCTCCCACATGGCCACGGGGGCGGCGAGGTCCAGTGCCGAGCCCAGGACCACGTTCTCCAGCGCGACCAGTACCGGCATCACGTCCGGGAGGGGGAAGCCCGCGTCGAGGAGCAGGGTGACGGCCCGCTCGTACTGTTCGAGGACGTGCGGAGCCCGTACCGGCGAGGTCGTCAGCAGAGGGATGGCCCGGGGGTGGGCCGCGAAGGCGGCGCGGTAGGAGCGGGCCCAGGTCTCCAGGGCGCGGTCCCAGGGCCGGAGGTCGAGGGCGGCGGCGTCGATGCCCTCCGCGACCCGCTCGCGCAGCAGTTCCACGATGCCGTCCCGGCCGTCCACATGGTGATACACCGAGCCGGTCTGCACCCCGAGCCGTCGTGCGATCTGCGGAACGCTGAATTCGCCCTGCGCGGCGAGAAGTTCCAGCGCGGTGGTGGTGATGCGCTCCCTGTCGAGCAGGGGTGTGCGCGGCCGTCCCATGTCGTCCGTCCCCTCCGAGGTCTTCCCAGCGGTCCATGTGAAGGCTACATTGCAAAAACCGAAAGCCTTTAGGTTTACGGGTCCAGGTCATCCCGCACGGCCCGCCATCCCGCCCCCGCCCGCAGCAGAAGGGCTTTCCCATGACCGTCACCCCCGACGCGACCGCCCCCGACGCGACCGTCGCCTCGGCCGCAGGCGCGGACTCCCCGGCGCCGTCCCTGCGCTCCGGCTCGCTCGGCACCACCGACATCGCCTTCTTCGTCGTCTCGGCCGCCGCCCCGCTCACGGTGATGGCCGGCGTGGCCCCGCTCGCCATCCTGATGGGCGGCATCGGCGCTCCGGTCGGCTATCTCGTCGCCGGCCTCACGCTCGCCGTCTTCGCCGTCGGCTTCACCACGATGAGCCGCCACGTCCGCAGCGCCGGCGCCTTCTACGCGTACATCACCCGGGGCCTCGGCCGCCGGGCCGGCATCGGCGCCGCGCTCCTCGCGCTCGTCGGCTACAACGGCATGGAGATCGGCGTCTACGGCCTCCTCGGCACCGCCGCCCGGGACACCGCGGACGCCCTGTTCGGCGCGCGCGTCCCGTGGCTCCCCGTCTCCCTCGTCGGCCTGGTGCTCATCGGCTGGGCCGGATACCGGTCCATCGACTTCGGCGCCAAACTCCTCGGAGTCCTGCTCGTCGCCGAGACCGGCATCCTCGTCCTGCTCGCCGGGGCGGTGCTGGTCAAGGGCGGCGCCGGCGGCCTCTCCGTGGCCTCCTTCGCGCCGGACAACGTCATGGTCCCGGGCATGGTGGCCGTCCTGGCCTTCGCGTTCGCCGCGTTCACCGGCTTCGAGTCCACCGTCATCTACCGCCGCGAGGCCCGCGAGCCGGCCCGCACGGTGCCCCGCGCCACCTACCTCGCCATCGGCTTCCTCGGCCTGTTCTACGCCTTCATCGTCTGGACCGTGATCCAGGCGTTCGGCGACGCCCAGGTCATCGCGGCGGCCGGCACCAATCCGGCGGCCCTGTTCTTCTCCGCCATCACGACCTACGTCGGCCCCTGGGCGGCGGACCTGATGCGGATCCTCATCGTCACCAGCGTCCTCGCCTCCCTGCTCGCCTTCCACAACGCCATCAACCGCTACGGACTCGCCCTCGCCGAGGAAGGGATCCTGCCCAAGGCCCTGGCCCGCGTCCACCCGCGCCACCGCTCCCCGTACGTCGCGGGCATCGCCCAGACCGTGCTCGGCGCGATCGTCGTCCTGGCCTTCGCCGCGGCCGGCGCCGACCCGTACATGCAGCTGCTCCTGTGGGTGAACACCCCCGGGATGCTCGCCCTGATGCTGCTGCAACTGCTCGCCGCGCTCGCCGTGCCCTTCTACTTCCGGCGGATCACCCACTCCGAGGGCGTCCTGCGCACGGTCGTCGCCCCCGTGGTCGCGGCGGTGCTCCTGGCGGGCGCCATCGCCCTCGTCGTCAGCCACCTCGACCAGTTCACCGGCGCCTCCGCCACGGTCAACACCGTCCTGGCGGCCCTCGTCCCCGCGGTCCTCGTCATCGGCCTCGTCCTCGCCCGGTGGCTGCGCCGGGCCCGCCCCGAGGTCTACGCGAACTTCGCCGCCGAACCCCCGGCCGACACCGGGCCCTGACCACGCCCGAGCCGACCGCCGCCACCTTCGCCACCACCATCGGAGGAGAACCTCTCCATGCCCACCGCCGACCTCGTCATCACCGGCGCCCGAATCCGAACCCTCGACCCCCGGCGGCCCCACGCCACCGCGCTGGCCGTGCGCGACGGACTGATCGCCGCCGTCGGCGAGGAGACGGACCTGCGGGACTGGCACGGACCGGGCACCGAGATCGTGGACCTGGGCGGCGCCCGGCTGGTGCCGGGTCTGGTGGACAGCCACAGCCACCCCGTGTGGGGCCTGGACATGGCCACCGGCATCGACCTCACCGCCGTACGCGACCTCGACGGACTGCGCGCCGCGCTCGCCTCGGGAGAACGCTTCGACGGCTGGGTGATCGGCCACGGCCTGGACCACAACGTCTTCGGCGGCCGCAGCGTCGACCGCGCCCTCGTCGAGGACGTCCTTGACGGCGCCCCCGCGTTCCTGCGCCTGTACGACGGGCACTCCGCCCTCGTCAGCGAGGCCGCCCTCAAGGCCGCCGGCATCACCGGGCCGCGCGCCTTCGAGCAGCGCTCGCACATCGTCGTCGACGCCGACGGACGGCTCACCGGCCACCTCGTCGAGCACGCCGCGATGGAACTCCTCCAGCCCGTCATGCCCCGGCCCTCCTACGCCGAGCGACGCGCCCGGCTGGCCGAGCTGCTCGGCGCGATGGCCGCCACCGGCCTCACCGGCGCCCATGTCATGGATCTCGGCGACCTCGACCTGGTGGCCGCGGTCGCAGAGGAGTCGGTGCTGCCGCTCCGGCTGCGGTTCGCACCCTGGTGCATGCCCGGCGCCGACGCGGACGACCTCGCGGAACTCGTCGGGCTCCAGGGCAGGGGCGGACGGCACTGGCAGGTCGGCGGCGTGAAGTTCTTCATGGACGGCACCGTGGAGGGCGGCACCGCCTGGCTGGACCACCCCGACTGCCACGGCCAGGGCACCGACGCGTTCTGGCCCGACCCGGCCGCCTACAGCGACGCGGTACGGCAACTGCACCGTGCCGGGGTCCGCACGGCGACCCACGCGATCGGGGACGCCGCCGTGCGGCACGTCCTCGACACCGTCGCCTCCCTGGGACCGAGCGGGCGGCTCGCACACCGGGTGGAGCACATCGAGTCGGTGCCGGACGAACTGGTGCCGCGCTTCGCGGAGGTGGGGGTCATCGCTTCCATGCAGCCCCCGCACACGGACTACACGCGGGCCGACCTGAGCGACGAGTGGTCCCTGCGGCTCGGTGAGGAACGCGCGGTGCGGGCGTGGCGGCTGCGGGATCTGCGGGACGCGGGCGCGGTCGTCGCCCTCGGGTCGGACTGGCCCATCGCCCACTACGACGCGCGGGCCGTGCTGGCGACGGCCCGCGAGCCGCGGGGCGCGGCGTCCTCCGCGGCGGGGCTCACCGGGATGCAGGCGCTGGAAGGTTGCACGAGTCACGCGGCGCTGGCCGCGGGGGAGGCCGATGTCGCCGGCCGGATCGCCGTGGGCTTCCGGGCCGACCTCACCGCGCTGGGGGTCGACCCCGTGGAGGCGCCGGCCGACGAGGTCGGGGAGGCGCCCGTGCTGCTGACCGTGACGGGCGGGCATGTGGTGCACCGGGGGCTCTGAGCGAGGGGGCGGGCGGGGTCGGGCGGGGCGGGGGCGGATCCGGTCGCGGGTCGGGTGCGGGTCGGGTGCGGGTCGGTGAGGGCTGGTCGCGCGGTTCCCCGCGCCCCTGAAAAGCGCGGGCTGCGCCCCGTGCTTCTCAGGCCCGAAGGCCGTCGTCCTCCGGGCGTGAAGGCCGTCGTCCTCCGGGCCTGAAGGCCGTCGTCTTCCGGGCCTGAAGGGCCGCTGTCTTGTCAGGCCCCGAAGGGCCGTGTCCTTCAGGCCCGCAGGGCCTGGGCTTCCAGGCTCGCCGGGCCTGGGCTTCCAGGGCCTGGGGAAACTGCGCGACCAGCCCCCACCGGACCCGCACTCGAACGAACGACCCGTCGCCCCTCACCCCCGGCCCGGAGTCGTCAGCCAGGCGAGCCGGGGACGTCGCGGAGGTCCTTCACCCGTTTGATCTTGCCGACCGAGCGTTCCAGGGTCTCCGGGTCCACGATCGTCACCTCCACCGTCACGCCCACCCCGTCCTTGACCGCCCGGCCGATCGCCGCGGCCGCGGCATCCCGGCCGTCGGCGCCCGTGCCCGGCCGTGCCTCGACCCGGACCGTCATGTGGTCCATACGGCCCCGCCGGGTCAGCAGGACCTGGAAGTGCGGGGCCACGTCGGGTGTGCGCAGCACGATCTCCTCGATCTGGCTGGGGAACACGTTCACCCCCCGCAGGATGATCATGTCGTCGCAGCGGCCGGTGACCTTGCGCATCCGGCGGAACGCGGGGCGGGCGGTGCCGGGCAGCAGCCGGGTCAGGTCGCGGGTGCGGTACCGGATGATCGGCAGGGCCTCCTTGGTGAGGGAGGTGAAGACGATCTCGCCCTCCTCGCCCTCAGGCAGGACGGCGTCCGTGAGCGGGTCGACCACCTCGGGGTAGAAGTGGTCCTCCCAGATGTGCAGACCGTCCTTGGTCTCCACGCACTCCTGCGCGACACCCGGGCCCATCACCTCCGACAGGCCGTATATGTCGACCGCGTGCAGACCCGCCCGCTCCTCGATCTCCCGGCGCATCTCCTCCGTCCACGGCTCGGCCCCGAAGATGCCCACCTCCAGGGAGGTGGAGCGCGGGTCGACACCCTGCTTCTCGAACTCGTCCAGCAGCGTGAGCATGTAGGACGGGGTCACCATGATGATCTCGGGCTGGAAGTCCTGGACGAGCTGGACCTGGCGGGCGGTCATGCCGCCGGAGGCCGGGATCACCGTGCAGCCGGCGCGCTCGGCCCCGTAGTGCGCACCCAGCCCCCCGGTGAACAGGCCGTAGCCGTAGGAGACGTGCACCTTGTGCCCCCGGCGCCCGCCGGCGGCCCGGATCGAGCGGGCGACCACGTCCGCCCAGCAGGAGAGGTCGTTCTCCGTGTAGCCGACGACCGTGGGGCGCCCGGTGGTGCCGCTGGAGGCGTGCACGCGCCGTACCTCGGACATGGGCACCGCGAACATGCCGAAGGGGTAGGTGTCCCGCAGATCGGCCTTCGTGGTGAAGGGGAAGCGGGCGAGGTCGTCGAGCGACCGGCAGTCGTCGGGGCCGACCCCGGCCGCGTCGAACTTCTTCCGGTACAGCTCGACGTTGTCGTAGGCGTGCCGCAGGGTCGCCCGCAGGCGGTCGAGCTGGAGTTCCCGCAGTTGCTCGGGGGTGAGGCGCTCGCCTTCGTCCAGCAGGTCGCGGGGGAGTGGTTCGCCCAGGCTGCTGCTCATCGCGACTCCTTCGTGCCCACCGCCCCGTGAGCCGACCGACCATTCGGTTGCTGTGCGTCACGGTCATGTAATCCAGGGGCGCCGGGGCCTGTCAAGAAGGGCACTGATCGCGGGCGAGAGGCGGACGGGTCTTGCCTGCCCGCTCGAATCACGTCACACTGTTCCCGAACGAATGGTCGGTTGGGAAGCTGGTATCGATGACGACGACAGACTCCATCGGGGCGACGTCCCAGGACGCCGAGGGAGCCCCGGACGCCCAGGACGCGCTGCTGGAGCACTTCGAGGCGACGATCGCGCGGGATCAGCGGATCGAGCCGCGCGACTGGATGCCCGACGGCTACCGCAGGACGCTCGTCCGGCAGATCGCCCAGCACGCCCACTCGGAGATCATCGGCATGCAGCCGGAGGGCGAGTGGATCACCCGGGCGCCCTCACTGCGCCGCAAGGCGATCCTCTTCGCCAAGGTCCAGGACGAGGCGGGCCACGGGCTGTACCTGTACTCGGCGGCCGAGACCCTGGGCGCGGACCGTGCGGACCTGACCCGGCGGCTGATCGAGGGCCGCCAGAAGTACTCGTCGATCTTCAACTACCCGACGGCGAGCTTCGCCGACGTGGGCGTGATCGGCTGGTTCGTGGACGGCGCGGCGATCTGCAACCAGGTGCCGCTGTGCCGGAGTTCGTACGGACCCTACGCGCGTGCGATGGTGCGGATCTGCAAGGAGGAGTCGTTCCACCAGCGGCAGGGGTACGAGCTGCTGCTGACGATGATGCGCGGCACCGACGCCCAGCGGGAGATGGTCCAGGACGCGGTGAACCGCTGGTGGTGGCCCTCGCTGATGATGTTCGGCCCGCCCGACGACGCCTCGCCCAACTCCGCCCGGAGCATGGCCTGGAAGATCAAGCGGCACAGCAACGACGAGCTGCGCCAGCGCTTCGTCGACATGACCGTCCCGCAGGCGGAGAAGCTCGGCGTGACCCTGCCCGACCCCGCACTGCGCTGGAACGAGGAGCGCGGCCGGCACGACTTCGGCACCCCCGACTGGGAGGAGCTGAAGCGCGTGATCACCGGTGACGGGCCGTGCAACGAGCGGCGGGTGGAACGGCGGCGGACCGCCCACGAGGAAGGTGCCTGGGTCCGCGAGGCGGCAACCGCCCACGCGGCCCGGCAGAACGAACGAGCCCGGAAGGGGACGGCGGCATGAACGGCGGCACGACCGGTACGAGCGGCGAAGGCGCGGCCCGTACGGGCGACGGTGGCACAGCCCCCGCGAACGACGCGGGCGCGGCCGGCCCGGACAAGGGCGACTGGCCGCTGTACGAGGTCTTCGTGCGCGGCAAGCGCGGCCTCAACCACGTCCATGTCGGCTCGCTGCACGCCGCCGACGACCAGATGGCCCTCACCCACGCCCGCGACCTCTACACCCGCCGCAACGAGGGCGTCTCCCTGTGGGTGGTGCGCTCCGAGCACATCGCCGCCTCCACCCGCGACGAGAAGGATCCCTTCTTCGAGCCCAGCGCCGACAAGGTGTACCGCCATCCCACGTTCTACGACATCCCCGACGACGTCCCGCACATCTGAGGAGCAGGGTATGAGTGACGACCACGTCTACCTGTCCCTCGCCGAGGGACACGAGGACGACGCCCGCTGGGCGTACGGGACCGGTTTCGAGGACCCGCTGCACGGCGTGGACACCACGGTGCCCGAGGGCGTGGACGCCGGGGAACTGGCCGCGCTCTGTGTGTCGTTGGCCGACGACGCGCTGGTCAGCGCCCAGCGGCTCGCCGAGTGGACCACCCGCGCGCCCGAACTGGAGGAGGAGGTCGCCCTCGCCAACATCGGCCTCGACCTCCTCGGCCAGGCCCGTCTGCTGTACTCCCGCGCGGGCCAGGTCGACGGCACCGGCCGCGACGAGGACGCGTACGCCTACTTCCGGGACGCCGGCGACTTCCGCAATGTCCGCCTCGCCGAACTCCCCTGCGGTGACTTCGCGTTCTCGATCGTCCGGCTGCTCGTGCTGTCCAGCTGGCGCCTCGCGCACTTCGAGCAACTGGCGGAGCACCCCGACCCGGTGCTCGCGGCGATCGCGGCGAAGGGCGTGAAGGAGCTGACCTACCACCGCCAGTACGCCGCCGAATGGGCCGTTCGCCTGGGCGACGGCACGCAGGAGTCGCACCGGCGGATGCGCCGGGCTATGGAGCAGGCCGCCCCGTACTTCGGCGAGCTGTTCACCGCCCACGACGTACGGGACGAGGTCGTCGACGTGCTCCGCCAGGTCACCGAGGCGGCCGGGCTGCCCATGCCGGTGTACCGGCCGCTGTCGGGCGCGGGACGCGCCGGCGACCACACCGAGCATCTGGCGCCGCTGCTGGCCGAGTTGCAGAGCGTGGCCCGCGCCCATCCGGAGGCGACATGGTGACCACGCCGACCGAGGCACGGCGCGCCCGGCACATCGCCGAGCAGGTGCCGGACCCCGAGCTGCCCATGCTGACCCTCGCCGACCTCGGCGTCCTGCGGGACGTCGAGCTGACGGAGGACGGCACGGTGGTCGCGAGTCTGACCCCGACCTACTCCGGCTGCCCGGCCATGGCCGAGATGCGCGCCGACGTGGCGGCCCGGCTGAGCGCCGCCGGGTACGCGCGGGTGGAGATCCGCACGGTCCTGAACCCCCCGTGGACCACCGACTGGATCACCGACACGGGCCGCCGCAAACTCACCGAACACGGCATCGCCCCACCCGGCGCGGCACCCCGGGGCCCGGTCCCCCTCCTGCTGTCACCCACCCGGCGGTCGGTGGCCTGCCCGCTCTGCGGCTCGGCGGACACCGAGGAGACCTCCCGTTTCGCCGCCACGTCCTGCAAGTCCCTGTGGCGCTGCCGCGCCTGCCGCGAGCCGTTCGAGCACGTCAAGGAGATCTGATGGAAGGCCTCAAGGAAGAACCGACGGGAGGCCCGCGGGCCGGGGCGCCCGCCCCGGCCGTTCCCTCCGCGCCGGTGCCGGCCGGTTCCGTCACCCCGGCGGTACGCACCCGCCGCCGTCCGGCCTTCCACGCCCTGCGGGTCGCCTCCGTGGAGCCGCTCTGCGAGGACGCCGTGGCCGTCGGGTTCGCGATCCCGGCGGAACTGGCGCAGGAGTTCGCGTTCGCGCCCGGACAGTCGCTGACCCTGCGGCGCGAGATCGACGGACGCGACGAACGCCGCTCGTACTCGATCTGTTCGCCGGCCGGTACGACGCCGCGCATCGGTGTACGGGTCGTGCCGGGCGGGCTGTTCTCGTCGTGGCTCGTCGGCGACGTACGGCCCGGCGACACCGTCGAGGTCATGGGCCCCACCGGGTCCTTCACCCCCGACCTCGCCACCCCGGGCCACCATGTACTGATCGCGGCGGGCTCCGGCATCACGCCCATGGTCTCCATCGCCGAGTCCGTGCTGGCCGCCGACCCCTCCTCGGCCGTCACCCTCTTCTACGGCAACCGCCGCAGCGGCACGGTGATGTTCGCCGACGAGCTGGCCGACCTGAAGGACCTGTACCCGGCCCGTTTCCAGCTCGCGCACGTCCTGTCCCGTGAACCCCGTGAGGCCGAGGTGCTCTCCGGCCGCCTGGACGCCGACCGGCTCTCGGCGCTGATCGGCTCCCTGGTCGACGTCGGCACCGCCGACCACTGGTGGCTGTGCGGTCCGCACGGCATGGTCCGTGACGCCCAGGAGGTCCTGGCCGGACTCGGAGTGCCGGACGACCGTGTCCACCAGGAGCTGTTCTACGCCGACGACGAGCCCGTACGGGAGGCCCGGCACGAGGAGGCCGCCGTAGAGGGGCCCGTCAGCGAGGTCACGGTCACCCTCGACGGCCGCTCCACCACCGCCGCGCTGCCCCGCGAGCGGAGCATCCTGGAAGGCGCCCAACGCACCCGCCCCGACCTGCCGTTCGCCTGCAAGGGCGGCGTCTGCGGAACCTGCCGGGCGCTGGTCACCGACGGGAAGGCCGACATGCGCCGCAACTTCGCGCTCGAACCGGCGGAGGTGGCGGCGGGGTATGTCCTGACCTGTCAGTCGTACCCGGTGTCGGAGACGCTGACGGTCGACTTCGACACGTGAGGGTGGGGCGGGGTCGGGGGCGGGGGCGGGGCGGGTCGGGTCGGTGGTGGTGGATCCGGTCGTGGTTCGGGTGCGGGTCCGGTGGGGCTTCTCGCGCAGTTCCCCGCGCCCCTAAAAGCATCAGCCCCTGCGGGCCTGGAAGCCCAGGCCCCTGCGGGCCTGGAAGACACGGCCCTACGGGCCCCGAAAGACACGGGGCGCAGCCCCTGCTTTTCAGGGGCGCGGGGAACTGCGCGACCAGCCCCCACCGGACCCGCACCCGAACGAACGAACCCACCACCCCTCACCCCCGCCCGCGGCCGCTCAGTTCCGCGTCGCCGCCCGGCCCGCCGCCGCGCCGATCGACTCCACCAGCGGCGACAGCCGGTGGGGCACCCGCTCCCTGAGCGCGACCTCCGTGCGCGTGCGCACGACCCCCGGAAGGCTGATCAGCGCCTGGATGACGTCCTCCAGATGCGCGTTGTCCCGGGCCACGACCCGGGTCAGGAGATCGCCGCCGCCGGTGATCGAGAAGGCTTCGATGATCTCCGGTACGGCCGCCAGCGCGTCCCCCACGTCGTCCAGGTGTCCCTGTGTCACCTCGATGTGCACGAACGCCAGCACGGGGTGGCCGAGCGCGGCGGGGGAGAGGGACGGCCCGGTCCCCGTGATCACGCCCTCGCGTTCCAGCCGGTCGAGGCGGGCCTGCAGCGTGCCCCGGGCGACGCCGAGGATGCGGGCGTACTCCCGCACGCTGGTGCGCGGCTGGTCCAGCAGCAGCCGCAGGATGCGCGTGTCGAGCTCGTCCACGGCCATGGTCCGTTGGCCTCCCTCTGTCGTCCGTCGACCGGGGCTGACTGTACCAATGGCCCAGTGAAAAGCGTGCCGGTTGAGCCATCGGGCCTCCGGTGCTTTCCTGATGACCATCGATGGCGCCGCGCAGCGCAGGACGGCAATGAGGCCGGTCCGTGCCCGCGGCGCCATTTCCATGCCGTGACGGCGTGGCAGGGCTCCAGTGGGCGGGCCTCGGGGGCCCGCACGGGCCGAAGCGAACGGGAGAGGGCGGGCGGCCGACGGTGAAGAGGATGTTCATGGCTCCGGACCCGGGGCTGCTGAGGCTGCGGGTCGCGCTGCGGGCGGTGCTCGGCATCGGTCTCGCGGTGGCCTCGGCGGAGGCGGCCGGGCTGTCCCTGACGGCCTCGATCACGGGCGGGCTCGCGGCGCTCCTGGCCCTCTTCACCGTCGCCGACCCCACCGTGCGCGGCCAGGCGCTCACCACCGCACTGCTGCCCGCCGCGGGCTTCCCGGTCCTGGCCCTCGCGACGGTGCTGCACGACGTGCCGGCACTGCGCGACACGGTCTGGCTCGTGGTGATCTTCTGCGGCGTCCATGCCCGCCGCTGGGGGCCACGCGGCCACGCGCTCGGCATCTTCGCCTTCATGACCTTCTTCGTCACCCAGTTCCTGCACGCCGTCCCCGGCCAGCTGCCGGAGCTGTACGCGGCGATGACCCTCGCGCTGGCGGCGACCTCGGCCGTGCGCTTCGGCGTCTGGTGCGTCGAGCGGCGCTTCCCGCCGCCGGCGGCCCCCGCCCCCGGCGACGGCCGGGGACTCGCACGGTCCACCACCCGCCAGGCCTTCCAGGCGAGCGCCGCCTGCGCCTTCGCGATGGCCGTCGGGCAGGTCCTCTCGCAGGAGCGCTGGTACTGGGCCGTCGGCACCGCCTGGTGGATCTTCGTGAACACCACCTCGCGCGGCGAGACCCTGGTCCGGGGCTTCCGGCGCCTCCTCGGCACGGTCACCGGCATCCTCGTCGGCCTCCTGGTCGCCGTCCCCCTGCACGGCGCCCCGGCCCCGACCGCCGCACTGGTGGCCGTGTGCGTGTTCGGCATCTTCTACACCGCCGCCGTGTCGTACTCCTGGATGATGCTGTGCGTCACCGTCATGGCGGCCCTGCTCTACGGTCTCCTCGGCGTCCTCGACCCCGCCCTCCTCGGCCTCCGTCTGGCACAGACCGGGGTCGGCGCGCTCGGCGCCGCGCTCGCCGTGGCGCTGATCCTCCCCGTCACCACGCACGCGGTCACCGACCGGTGGGTGGGGCGGGCCCTGCACGCGGTGCGCGACTGCACCGCGACGGCGGCCCGGCGCCTGGCGGGGGACCCCGACGCGGACCCGGCGCCGCACGTGGCGGAACTGGAGGCGCTCCTCGGGCGGGTACGGCTGTCCCTCGGGCCCCTGGTCCACCCGCTGAACCCGCTGCGCCCACGCAAGGAGAGGGCCCGTCGGGTGCTCGCCCTGCTCGACGAGTGCGCCCGCGAGGCCCGGGGACTCGGGGAGGTGGTGCGGGCCTCCCACGGTGGACCTCGCACGCCCGGCCCCTGGGCCGTCGGCGCCGACCCGGACGCCTCCCACGCGGCCCGCCTCGACGCCGCCTGCCGCCGCGTCGAGTCGGCCGTCGAGTCGCTGGTCGGCGCGCTTCCCGAGTGCCCCGCCCCGGTGCATGCCGGCGCACCACACACCGGCCGTCACCCCGGCGCGGAACAGGCTCTCGCACACCTCCACGGCCTGGAACGCGCCCTCGCGGACCTGGCCCCTCCGCTGCGCGGCTCCTCCCTCGTACAGACTTTGGTCTAGACCTGCTGCTACTGTTCGCCCGCACACCGGGCGAGCGGGAGGGGACGGCAGTGACGACAACGCCTCGGGCCAAGGGCGGACGGCGGCCGCGACGGGCCTACATCGGATCGTTCACCTCGGCGGGCGGTCTCGGCGTCCTCACCGCCGCCGTGGACGAGGACAGCGGAGCGCTGACCGTCCTCGGCGGCGCGGACGACGTCCCCGACCCGTCCTACCTCGCCCTCTCCCCGGACGGCGAGACCCTCTACGCGGTCAGCGAGCGACCCGAGGGAGCGGTGGCCGCCTACCGGGTGACCGGCGACAGGCCCGAGTTGACCGGGCCCCCCGTGGCCGTGGGCGGCGGCCCCACGCACCTGTGTCTGCACGCCGGCCACGTACTGACCGCTGACCACGGCTCCGGCAGCGTCACCGCCGTTCCCCTGCGCCCCGACGGCACCCTCGCCGCCTCCGCGTCCGGAACGCTCCGGCACACCGGCTCGGGTGCCGGCCCCCGTCGCCGGGACCCGCACGCCCACCAGGTGGTGCCCGCCCCGGGAGGCCGCCATTTCCTCGGCGTCGACCTCGGCACGGACTCGGTGCGGGTGTGCGCGCTGGAGGACGGCGTCCCCGTCGTGCTCCACGAGACGGCCCTGCGGCCGGGCTCGGGGCCCCGCCACCTCGCTCTCCACCCGCACGGGCCGCACGAGCTGTTCGTGCATGTGCTGAACGAACTCGCCGCCACGGTCACGGTGTGCCGCTGGAACGCCCCTGACGGCCCGCTGGAGGCGCTCGGAGAGACCTCGGTGCTTCCGGAGGCACCCGAGGGCGACGCGTACCCCTCGGGCATCGTCACGTCACCCGACGGGCGTTTCGTGTGGACGGCCACCCGCGGCACGGACGTCCTCTCGGTGCTCGCCGTCGAGGACGCCGGGCTGCGCCTGGTCGCGACCGTGCCCTGCGGCGGCCACTGGCCGCGTGCCCTCGCCCACGCGGCCGGAACGCTGTACGTGGCCAACGAGCGGTCGGGCGACGTCACCTGGTTCACGGTGGACCCGGAGACGGGCGTACCGGTGCGAGGCGGCTCGATCCAGGCGCCGGCGGCCTCGTGCGTCGTCCTGGACGTCTGAGTCCTGCACGTCCGAGTCCTGCACGTCCGAGTCCTGCACGTCCGGGTCCTGCATGTCCGGGTCCTGCATGTCCGGGTCCTGCATGTCCGGGTCCTGCATGTCCGGGTCCTGCGCCTCCCCGTCCTGGGCGTCCGCGTCCTGGGCGTCCGAGGACGACCCGGACGCGGACACGGCCGAGGGCCCGCTCCTGCGAGAGGAGCGGGCCCTCGGCCGTACGGGTCGCGGTCCGGATCGAAGAACCGGGCTCAGCGGACCGGCATGCCCTGCGGCTGCTGCGGCGCGATGCCGAGCGCGGTGGTGTACTTGCCGAGCGCCAGCTTGCCGATCGCCGGGTAGGGGCCGAGCGCCTCGGCGGCGGAGCAGCCCGCCTCCTTCGCGGCCGCCTCGATCAGACCGGCGTCGATCTCCGGCCCTATCAGGTACGGGGCGAGCGCAAGTTGCTGGGAGCCCGAGGAACGCAGCTGCTCGGCCACGGAGGTGATCGAGCCCTCCTGATCGAGGGCGGCGGCCATCACCGGCACCGCGAGACGCGCGGCCAGCAGCATGCCCGTGATCCCGGCGGCCTGCACGGCCTCCTCGCCGCCCACGGTGGCGAGGACGATGCCGTCGGCGGCGGTGGCCACGGTGAACAGCCGGGCCCGGTCGGCACGCGCCAGACCGGCCTCGGACAGGCGGACGTGCAGCGCTTCGGCGAGCAGCGGGTGCGGGCCGAGCACATCGGTCAGCTCGGCCGCGATACGGCTCTCCATCACGGCCTGACGCACCTGCCGCAGAGTGGCGCTGTCCGGGCCGGCCAGCAGGGGAACGACGACGGCGACGAGGCCCTCCGGCTCCTTGACGTCCAGTCCGGCGGCGCGCGCCTGCTCGTAGCGGGCGGTGCGCTCCTCGGCGGCGCGCGCGAGCACCGACTGCAGCGTGGGGAACTCGTCGGCGCCACCGTCGACATAGCCGATGCGGGCGTCGAGGCCGGGCAGCTCGGAGCGCGCGATGCTCACGACCTCCTCGGCGAGGCCGCGCGTGGCGGCGCTGGGCGTGCCGGGCACCGCGAGGACGAGCGCGGGCGCGCCCTCGGGAGCCGCCAGGGGCTCCGGGCGGCGGTGCCGCCCGGGCTGGCGGGGTCGCGGCATTCGTACTGGCAGGCCGGACGCGGGCCCAGTGGGGGAGCTCATGGCGCCGCATGTTACTGGCTTCTTGGGCTCCCCTGTTCGGGGAGGGTGCAGGTGAGCGGTATCCGTCCTGATTTGTCTGATGAGTTACGGGCCGATCAGGGTCGATCACTCCCGCATATATCTATCGAGGGGTGTTCTTGGGGGTGAACGGCGGGTCTTGTCCGACAGGCTTGATTGTTCCCTTTTGCGGGGACTGCTTTTCGGTCACCACGTACAACATCCGCTCGTCGTACGGCAACCCGGGGCCGTCACCGGCCAGTGCGGCCGCGATACGCACGGCACCGTCCAGCGGATCACCCTCGGCCGGCACCAGCGGCGCGTGCGGCAGCAGCTTCGCCACCTCCGCCTCCAGCGGGTCGAGCAGGGGCGCGCCCAGCTTGAACAGACCGCCGGTCAGGGCCACTCGTGGTTCGCCCGAGGCGGGGCAGACGGCAGCCGCGGCGTCGGCCATGTGCCGGGCCGCCTCGCGCAGGATCTCCGCCGCCACCGGGTCGTCCACGGCGCAGGCGCCCACCTCGGGCGCGAAGGACGCCAGGACCGCCGGGCGGTCGTGCCGCGGGTAGAGCCGGCCGGGCAGCCCGTCCATCGGGCCGAACGACGCTTCGGCGCGCGCCAGCAGCCGGGCCGAGCCGCCGCTCCGTCCGTCGTACGCCCGCAGCGCCGCCTCCAGTCCCGCCCGCCCGATCCACGCCCCGCCGCCGCAGTCCCCGAGCAGATGGCCCCAGCCGTCCGCCCGATGCCAGCGCTCCAGGTCCGTGCCGACCGCGATCAGCCCCGTGCCGGCCGCGACCACCGCACCCGGGCGCAGGCCGAGGGCACCGGTGTACGCGGTGACCGCGTCTGCGGCCAGCGCCATCCGCCGCACGCCCAGCTCGCGGGTCAGCGCCGACGGCAGTTCGGCACGCAGCTGCTCGCCGAGCGTCGCGAACCCGGCGGCCCCGACGGCCACGGCGACCGGCCCGCCGCACCCCGCCTCGTCGGTCAGGCGCCGCACCATGGGCAGCAACCGCTCCAGCAACTCCCCGGCGTCGATACCGCGTGCCCCGGTCCCCACCGGCTCCCGGGAGGACATCGGCTCGCCCAGCCTCCGCGTGCCCCGGGCCAGTACCGCCCGGAGCCCGGAGCCGCCCGAGTCCACGGCGAGCACGACGGGGGGCTCGCCGCCGGTCACGGCAGACGCCAGTCCACGGGAGTGCCGCCCTGGCGGGCCAGCAGGTCGTTCGCCCGGCTGAAGGGGCGCGAGCCGAAGAAGCCCCGGTCGGCCGACATGGGGGAGGGGTGGGCGGACTCGATGGACGGCAGGTCGCCGAGGAGCGGGCGGAGGTTGCGGGCGTCCCGGCCCCACAGGATGGACACCAGCGGCTTCCCCCGCCCGGCCAGTGCCCGTATCGCCTGCTCGGTGACCTCCTCCCAGCCCTTGCCCCGGTGCGCGGCCGGCTTACGGGGGGCCGTGGTGAGCGCCCTGTTGAGCAGCAGTACCCCTTGCCGCGTCCACGGCGTCAGATCGCCGTTGGAGGGCTGGGAGAGGCCGAGGTCGGTGTTCAGCTCCCGGTAGATGTTGAGCAGGCTGCCCGGCAGCGGCCGTACCTCCGGCGCGACCGAGAAGGACAGTCCCACCGCGTGACCCGGGGTCGGGTAGGGGTCCTGTCCCACGATGAGGACGCGGACGTCGTCGAAAGGCTGTTGGAACGCCCGCAGGACGTGGGCTCCGGCGGGGAGGTAGGTGCGTCCCGCGGCGATCTCACCGCGCAGGAAGTCGCCCATCTCGGCGATCCTCCCGGCCACGGGTTCGAGGGCCTTCGCCCAGCCGGATTCGACGATCTCATGCAACGGTCGTGGTGCCACGGCGTCACCCTACTGCCGTGATGGCCGTGACGATCAACCGGTGGCCGACGGCTGATCGATGACGACCGTTCTGCACCCGAACACGACTGCCCGCGGCCCGACTTGGTGACGGCGTGGACAACCGGCCTCCCCCTTCTTCTGCCCTCTTCTTCCTTCTTCTTCCGGTGCTCCCCGACTCAGCCGACGACCGCCGCGCGCACGCACAGCACGTCCGGCAGGTGCGACATCAACTGGTGCCAGGTGTCGCCGTCGTCGGCCGACGCGTACACCTCGCCGTTGCGGTTGCCGAAGTACACGCCCGCCGGGTCCGCGTCGTCCGTGCACATCGCGTCGCGCAGGACCGTGCCGTAGTGGTTCCCGGCCGGCAGCCCCGCCGACAGCGGCTCCCAGCTCTTGCCGGCGTCCGTGGTGCGGTAGACCCGGCAGCGGCGGTCGGCCGGGACGCGGTCGGCGTCGGCGTTGATCGGGAACACGTAGGCCGTGTCCCCGCGGTGCGGATGGGCGACGGCCGCGAACCCGAACGTGGAGGGCAGGCCCGCCCCGATGTCCTCCCACTGCCCGCCCCCGTCGTCGCTGCGGTACACCCCCCAGTGGTTCTGCAGGTACAGCCGGTCGGGGTTCACCGCGTCCCGGGTGACCTTGTGCACGCACTGGCCGAACTCCGGGTTCGGGTCCGGCAGGAACACCGCCGAGACACCGGAGTTGGAGGGCGACCAGCTCGCACCGCCGTCCTCGGTGCGGAACACCCCGGCGGTGGAGACGGCCACGGTCATCGCTCGCGCGTCGCGCCGGTCGGTCAGGATCGTGTGCAGCCCCTCGCCACCGCCGCCCGGCACCCACCTGTCGCGCGTCGGGTGCTCCCACAGCGGCCGCACCAGTGCGAAGCTCACCCCCCGGTCCTCGGAACGGTAGAGCGCGGCCGGTTCCGTGCCCGCGTACACCACGTCCGGCTCCGCGGCCGACGGGTGCAGTTGCCACACGCGCTCCAGCGAGGCCCCGGTGTCCTGGGGGAACTTGACGGCCGGCCGGGTCGGCTCGGTCCAGGTGCGGCCGAGGTCGTCGGAGTGGAAGACGGAGGGGCCCCAGTGCGCGCTGTCGCCGCCGACGAGGAGCCGGGGGGTGTCCGTACGGGTGTCGACGGCGATCGCGTAGACCGCCTGCGCGTTGAAGTACGGAGCCTCGTCGAACTGCCAGGTGCCTCCGCGCCGCCGGCCGATGAACAGCCCCTTGCGTGTGCCTACGGTGAGCAGTACCTCGGCCATGCCGGCCACCTCCTGGACATCGTCGTCTCAGCCATGGGTCAGTCTGCACCCCAGCACTGACAGTCACCCCCCGACACGGCTTCGCCGCAGCTCAGCGGGCGTGGAGGGATGCGAAGGGCGGTCCGGCGGCCGTCCGGCGAGGGCGGGGTGACCCACGTCGCATGAGCAGAGGGCGGGCCGCCGCCGTATGGGAGAGCGGTCCGGCAGTCCTGTGCGTGCGAGGGAGGGTGCCTCCGATGGTGGCATTCCGTGGTCCGAAGGTGTGGCTGTGGCGATGGCGGCGCAATCCGCTCAGAAGACGCGCCGACCGACTGGAGTCCTGGGTCGTGCTGATCACCTGGGCCCTGACGCTGTTCGGCGGGGTGGCCATGGGCCTCGTGGCCGCCGGCTCCGTGGAGTCCGGTCTCGCCCGGCAGCGCGCCGAGTGGCGTCCGGTCGAGGCGGTGCTCACCGAGGACGCGCCGGAGCCGTCCGCCCCCGACGGCGCCGGCACGGGAACCGCGAAGGTGTGGGCGAAGGTCCGCTGGACGGCCCCGGACGGTTCCGCCCACACGGGACAGGCCCGGGTCGACCCCGCCGTCCTGATGGGTGCCCGGGTCACCGTCTGGACGGACGCCGAGGGCCTTCTGGTCACCAAGCCCGCCGGCAAGGCCCAGGCCCGGCTGCGCGCCACGCTCGTCGGCGGTCTCGCGGGTGTGTTCGCGGCCGCGGTGCCCCTGGTGGGCGGCCGGCTCGTCCGGAGCCGGATGGAACGGCGGCGGATGGACCAGTGGGACGTGGAGTGGGCACGGATCGGCCCGCTCTGGGAGCGCAAGATCTGGTGAACGCGGTCGGGGCGGCGCGTCAGGGTGTGACCGCCGCCCCGCGTACGGCCGACGGCCGGACGACGCCCGTGGGGGGAGGCGTCGTCCGGCCGCCGCAGGACTCACCGGTGGGTGAGGAGCGGGCTCACCTGTAGGTGATGTCCGAGGAGGAGTACAGGCAGTTGGTGCTGTCGGGGCCCGTACCGACGGCGGTGTTGTTGTTGTACTTCTGGCACGGGACGACCTTGCGGCCGCTGTCGTTGAGGATCGTGATCCTCCGCAGGGTCGCCACGTCGCCCCGGTTGACGTTGATGCCGACGAGCCGCGCGGTGGAGCCCGTCCCCGTCACCTCGATGTTGTTGAGGTTCACCTTGCGGGTGTACTGCGTGGAGCAGTCGCCGCACGAGCGGTACAGCGTCTTGAACTCGCTGACCGCGAAGTTGGAGATGTTCAGGGTGCCGGGCCCGTTGTGCTGGAAGACCTTGTCCGCCGCCTTCCGGGCGCCGCCGCCGGTCACCGTGTAGGTGGAGCCGCCGCGGAAGGTCGCCGCGTCCTCGCCGACGTCCTCCCACCAGACGTTCTGCAGGGTGCAGTTGCCCTCGCAGTGGATGCCGTCGGCGCCGGGCGCGCCGATGATGACGTTCTTCAGCGTCGCGCCGGCCGCGAGCTTGAAGATCGGGTCCTGGCCCTCCTCCTGGCCGTCGCCGGCCAGCTCGCCGCTGCCGTAGTAGCGGACCATTCCGCCGTCCCGGGTGCCGGACACCGAGATGGTCGAGGACACCGGCTGGCTGCCGTTGGCGGACGGCCAGGTGGCGGCGCTCGCCGGAGTGGCCCCACTAGTCATGATCATGCCAAACGAGAGGCTGAACGCGGCGAGCGTGCCGGTCAGCGCGCGTGTGCGGACACGCGGACGTACTGCAGAAGTCATGTCCCGGTTCCTTCTGTTGTCCGAGCGGATGGGGGTGGCGGTTCTCAGAGCTTCCCGGCGCCCGCGCCCGACGTCACCGAGGAGACGACGGAGGAGGCGGACTCGGCGGTGTATCCGTAGGGCGGGGCGGTGAAGGTGCCCACCCGGGAGATCTCGGTGGCGGCCCCACCGAGGTCGTTGCCGCGCAGGTTCGCGAAGCCGTCCACGTCGCTGCTGCGGTTCGTGGTGACGGCGACTCCCGTGTTGCGGAAGACGTTGTTCTCCACGAGCATCTGGGCGCCCATGCGCGAGTGGCAGGCGGTCTCGGCGCCGTCGACGAAGTTGTTGTAGAAGTGCCCGGTGCCGAAGCGCAGGCTGGGGACGCGCGAGTACACGTTGCTGAAGTGGTTGTGGTGGTACGTCACCCTCAGGTGGCCGGTGTCCTCGGAGGCGTTGTTGTCGCTGTGACCGACCAGGGAGCCCTTGAAGTGCTCCTTGAAGGTGTTCCAGGACACCGTCACGTGGTCCGAGCCGTGGTTGATGTCCAACAGGCCGTCGTAGTGGTCCTTGTCGTGCGTGCGGTCCGCGGAGAAGGAGTTGTGGTCGATCCACACCTTCGTGGACTCCTGGACCGTGATCCCGTCGGCGGGCGCGACCGGCTTGCTGATGTCCAGGTTGCGGACGACGACGTTGGTCCGCTCCTTGATCCGCAGGCCGCCGCCGGAGAACCCGGACGACGGACCCACGCCGAGCACCGTGGTGTTGGAGCCGAGGTCCACCTGGCCGCTCAGCGGGATCAGGCCGCTCACCCGGACGACCTTGGCGCTGTCGCCGGCGACGGCGGTCCTGAACGCGGCGAGCGTCGAGACGGTGACGGGGCCGGCGCTGCCGCCGCCGGTGGTCCCGGCGCCGAAGCCGACCGGGGAGGTCTCCGCCGCTGTCGCCGCGTGCGGCAGGACGAGGACGGCGGCGGTCGCCAGGGCAGCGGCCGCGGCCACCAGGGCGGCGAATCTTTGCGGCTGTGCACGTGGGGGGACGGTACGCATGCGGGTGCGTCCCTTCAGGAAGACACTGATGGGCCATGTAAATGAACGAAGTTCACTCTTCTGATCAATGCGCATGGGTGGAGCGGCTGCGGCCTGGACCTCGATCGTGCAGGTGGAGCGATTTCCCGGGGAGCGTGGGGTCCCGGCACGCCTGAACCCTGGGGTGGGGTGGCGGCCGCTGGTTCACACTGTTGAACGGAACGTAGAGGGCAAGCGCTTTCTAGTCAACGCTTTGCGCAAAAGACATCGGGTCGGTCCTGGTGGCGCGGTGGGCGGTCTCCGGCGAGTCGGGCCCGGCGCCCGGCCGGAGCGGCGGGAGCGAATTCTTTCGACATGTGGGAGCGCTTCCATGGCCGCCATGCCCATGTCACGATGCTGCTCCCGCCGCCGACCTGAACCGAGTTCCCCCTTCTGTCGCACCCGCAGATCCCGTCACAGGAAGGCACGACGACGTGACCCCCACCCCCCACGACCGGGCGCGCGGACCGCTGCGCTCGGCGTTGCTCACGCTGCTGGCGGCCCTGGTGCCACTGCTCGCGGCCACGCTGCTCACCGCGCCCGCGGCCGCCGCGTCGGACACCGGGGCCGAGGCCGCTCCCCGGGCGGCACTCACCGAGATCACCGGCTTCGGCGCCAACCCCAGCAATCTGCAGATGTACCTGTACGTGCCGGAGAACGTGACCGCGAAGCCGGCGATCGTGGTGGCCGTGCACTACTGCACCGGCTCGGGACCGGCGATGTACAACGGCACCGAGTACGCCTCGCTGGCCGACCGCCTCGGGTTCATCGTCGTGTACCCGTCCGTCACCCGCAGCAGCAAGTGCTTCGACGTCGCCTCCCCGCAGGCGCTGACCCGCGGCGGCGGAAGCGACCCCGTGGGCATCAAGTCGATGGTCGACTGGACCGTCCGCACCTACGGCGCCGACACCGGCAGGATCTTCGCCACCGGCATCTCCTCCGGCGCGATGATGACCAACGTACTCCTCGGCGACTACCCCGACGTGTTCGCCGCCGGCGCCGCCTTCGCGGGCGTGCCCTTCGCCTGCTTCGCCACCACCAACGGCTCCGAGTGGAACAGCGACTGTGCGAACGGCACCGTCATCCGCACCCCGCAGGCCTGGGGCGACCTCGTCCGCGGCGCCCACCCCGGCTACACCGGACCCCGTCCGCGCATGCAGCTGTGGCACGGCACCACGGACGACGTGCTGCGCTACCCGAACTTCGGTGAGGAGATCAAGCAGTGGACCAATGTGCACGGTGTCGGCCAGACACCGGCGGCCACCGACTCGCCCCAGTCCGGCTGGACCCGCACCCGCTACGGCGGCACCGGTGACCGCGCCCCCGTCGAGGCCATCAGCCTCCAGGGCACCGGCCACAACGTCTACGCCCGGGGCATGGCCGAGCGTGTCCTGACCTTCTTCGGCCTGAACGGCTCCGGCCCCGCGCCCCAGCCCCCGGCCGGACCCTGCAAGGTGACCGTCACCACCCAGGCCTGGAGCACCGGCCTGACCGCGTCCGTGACCCTCACCAACACCGGCACGACAGCCGTCAACGGCTGGAAGCTCGGCTTCACCCTGCCCGCCGGACAGACCGTCACCAACGGCTGGGGGGCCACGTACAGCCCGGCGAGCGGCGCCGTGACCGCGACCAACGCCTCGTACAACGCCGCGATCGCCCCCGGCGCGAGCGTCAGCATCGGCTACCAGGCCAACCACACCGGCAACAGCGCCGCGCCCTCGGCGTACACGCTCAACGGGACGGCGTGCACGAATGGTTGACGTGCCCTGACGCCCCGGAACCAGCCGACCGACCGACCGGCCGGCTGGTTCCGGGGCGCGCGCCGACGCGGCGCGCGCCCCGGGGACGGTCCGTCCTGCCCGACCTCCGAGAAAGGCACCGCCCTTGCGACCGCTCAGCACCCCACGACCCGTCAGGCCGTCGAACCGGTCGACGCTCGCGATCGTGCTCACCACCTGCGTCCTCGCCCTGGCCCTGGTGGTGGCGTCGTCCGCCGTGGTCGCCCTGGTCGAGAGCCCGCGGCGGACGGGCGGGACCGGCACGGGCGGCACGGCGTCCTCCACCCGGCACTGGGTGAACACCTGGTCCGCCATGCCGCAGCTGACCGAGCCGGGCAACATGCCCCCGGCGCCGTTCACCGGGGAACGGGCCGTACTGGTCGACACCACCCTGCGGCAGACCGTACGTGTCACCACCGGCGGCGACCGCGTCCGCCTGCGCTTCTCCAACGCCTTCGGCGGAAGCGCGCTGCCGCTGACCGCCGTGACGGTCGCCCTCCCGCTGGACGGGCGGGCCGGCGTCGCGGCGATCGAACCGGGCACCTCCCGGACCGTGACGTTCGGCGGCCGGAGGTCCACGACCGTACCCGTCGGCGCCCAGGTGGTCTCGGACCCCCTGGACTTCGCCCTGCCGCCGGCCACCGTCCTGACCGTGACCGCGTACCTGGCCGAGGGCCAGGCGTCGCTCGCCCTCACCTCGCACCCCGGTTCCCGCACCACCTCCTACCTCCGGCACGGCGACGGAACCGAGGATACGGACCTCCCCGGCGCGACCCCGACCAACCACTGGTACCTGCTCAGCGACATCGAGGTGCTGTCCCGGCGTGCCACGACCTCGGTCGCGGTCCTCGGCGACTCGCTCACCGACGGCCGGGGCTCCACCACCAACGGCAACAACCGCTGGCCCGACCAGCTCTTCGACCGCCTCCAGCAGCGGCCCGGCACCCGGCATCTGGCCGTGGTGAACCTGGCCGCCGGCGGCAACCGCGTCCTCAACGACGGCCTCGGCCCCAACGCCCTGGCCCGCCTGGACCGCGACATCCTGGCGCACAGCGGCGTGGAGCAGCTGATCGTCTTCGAGGGCGTCAACGACCTCGGCACCGCCGAGGCCACCCCCGCCGCACAGCAGCGCGTCACCGCCGACCTCGTCGCCGCCTACGAGCAGATCATCGTCCGCGCCCACGCCCAGGGCATCCGCGTCTACGGCGCGACCCTCCTGCCCTTCGGCGGCAACAGCCCGTACGACGACGCCGCCGGACACCGTGAGGCGGCGCGGCAGGCGGTCAACACCTGGATCCGCACGAGCGGCCGCTTCGACGCCGTCCTCGACTTCGACCGCGCGGTCCGCGACCCGGAGAACCCCGGCCGCCTCCAGCCCGGCCTCCACGACGGCGACTGGCTGCACCTCAACCCGGAGGGCTACCGGATCCTGGCCCAGGCGGTCCCGGCCCGCCTGCTCCGGCGGGGGTGAACGGCACGGCCTCGCCGCCGAAGGGCACTCCCGCCTGGACCCACCGGCGAAACCGCCCGGTCACCGGGCGGTTTCGGCCCCCGGCCCCGTCGGTCTCGTTCCCGCGTGAGGGCCGCGTGGGCCGCGGCGGTCCCGGCCGGGCAGGACTGTGCCGCACGGGCTCTGCGGTCCGTGCGGCACGTGCGTCGTGCGCGGCAGCGGGGTCATCCGACGGGCCCACGGGCGGGACGGCCGAGCGAACGGCCGCCGCCGCGGCGACCTGGGGGCCGGTCTCGGGGCGGGGCTCCTCGACGCCCCCGTGGACTCCGCCCCGTCTCAGGGTGGGCCGGTGCGGGCAGCCGTCATGAGCGAGTCCCAGTCGGGGAGCTTGACCACGCCTCTGCCCAGCGAGGCCCCGAGCGCCGCCTCGGCCCGCTCTATCGCCTGCCAGCCCCGCCACTCGACCGGCTCGCACCCCTCGGCCCGCAGGGCCGCCACCGGGTCGTCCGGCACCTGCCGGACCGCCAGCCCCGGCGCGTCCTCCAGCAGCGAGGCCGCCGTCTCCTTGGCGCAGGGGCGGTTGGTGCCGATCACTCCGGTCGGGCCGCGTTTGATCCAGCCGGCCACGTACTCGCCGGGCGAGGGCGCGCCGTCGCGGAGCACGCGCCCGGCGCCGTGCGGGACCGTGCCGTGGACCGGGTCGAACGGGAGGCCGTCGAGGGGGACGCCCCGGTAGCCGACGGAGCGCAGGACGAGCTGGGCCTCGATCTCCTCGTAGCGGCCGGTGCCGGTCACACCGCCGTGCGCGTCGGGTGCGGTGCGCTCCAGGCGCACGCCGCAGACCCGGTCGCCGTCGGCGAGGAGTTCGACGGGGCGCAGGAAGAAGCGCAGCCGGATGCGGCGACGGCCGGACGGCGCGGGCGCCGTGGCCCAGCCGCGCAGGACCTCGACATTGCGGCGCCGTGCGGCGGGGAGGGACGACGGGTCGACGTAGTCCGGGTCCAGCTCCAGCTCGGCCGGGTTGACGCCGACCCGGGTGTCGGGCAGGGCGCTCAGCTCGCGCAGCTCCTTGGTGGTGAAGCGGGCCTGCGAGGGGCCCCTGCGGCCCACCATGTGGATCCGGGTGACCTCGCTCGCGGCGAGGGAGGCGAGGGCGGCCTGGGGCATGTCGGTGGGGCTCAGCTCGCTCGCGCCGCGCGCGAGCATGCGGGTGACGTCCACCGCGACGTTCCCGACGCCGATGACCACCGCCGTGCGCGCGCCGAGGACGGGTTCGCCGAAGGCGCGGCCCGTCGCGTCCGGGTGGGCGCTGTACCAGGAGACGAACTCGGTCGCCGACCAGCTGCCGCGCAGCTCCTCGCCCGGGATGCCGAGCCGGCGGTCGGCGGCGGCGCCCACGCAGTACACGACCGCGTGGTACAGCTCCCGCAGCCGGGCGGCCGGGACCCCGTCCGCGCCCACCCGGACACCGCCGAGGAAGCGCACCCGCTCGTGCTCCAGCACGGCACGCAGGGTGTTCTGCAGCGACTTGATCTTCTCGTGGTCGGGCGCGACCCCGTAGCGCACCAGGCCGTACGGGCAGGGCAGCCGGTCCAGTACGTCGACGAGCACCCCCGGGTCCTGCTGGACGAGGCTCTGGGCGGTGTAGCACCCGCTCGGCCCCGAACCGACGACGGCGACTCGCAGCACGGCGGAACTCCTTACGCGAGGAGATCGCTGATGCCTCCAGGATCGCACCACCGGGCCCGCCGGGGGAGGGGCGCGGAGGCGGGGCGGGGGTGCTGCGCCGTCGGAGTGCCCTGCGCCCCCGGTATGCGTGCCTATTCGCAGTGAATGTGATCATGCGCTTACGTTGCGTATGTGCTGGAAGCGTCCTTTCTCAATCTTTCCGACCGCCACTGGCAGGACGGCGCCGTGAGCGTGTGGCCCGCCTGGGAGGTGCAGGAGCACGACGGCGCCACGGCCTGGTTCGACGCGCGGCTGGCCTTCCCGGACGGCGCCGCGGTCGAGATGCTCGCCGTGGTCTGCGAGGGCCGGCTGTCCCTGGAGGACGTGCGCGCCCAGCCGCCGCTGTCCCTGGAGGACCTGACGGAGCTGGCCGACTGGATCGAGGGCCCGCTGTTCGAGGCCTGCGGAACCGCGCCCGTGTACCTCGACGAGGAGCGGCCGGAGACCCCGTACGGACCCGGGCGCCGCGCCAGGCCCGCATGGCCGCGCGGGGTGGAGGGGCGGCGGCTGGTGGCCGAGGAGTACCTCGCGGCGCAGCGGTCCGGCCACGACCCGGTCCTCGCCGTGATGTGCGCGACCGGGCACAGCCGCCGCAAGTCGCTCCGGCTCATCGCCGGGGCGCGCGACGAGGGCCTGCTCGGCCCCCGGCACGCCCGGCGCTGAGCCCTCTCCCCGCCGGGGAAGGGGCACCTGTCAGGTCGTCAGGTCACGCATCCGGCTGATCTCCGTCGCCTGCTGGGCGATCACGTCGTCGGCCATCTCCTCGACCAGGATGTTGTTGCCCTGTGCCTTCACGTCCGTGGCCATGGTGATCGCACCCTCGTGGTGGGTGATCATCAGCTTCAGGAACAGCTGGTCGAACTTCGCCCCGTCCAGCGAGCCCAGTTCCTTCATCTGGGCCTCGGTCGCCATGCCGGGCATCGCCTCGTGGTCGTGCGAAGACCCGTGCTTGTCGGCGTCGTTGACCTTCAGCCAGCCCTCCATGGCCTCGATCTCGGGCTTCTGGGCGGCCGAGATGCGCTCGGCGATCCGCTTCACCTGGGTCGACTTGGCGTGATCGGGGGCGAGTTCGGTCATCTCGAGCGCCTGGGTGTGGTGCACGATCATCATGCGGGCGTAGTCGTAGTCCGCGGAGTTCGGAGCGTCGTCCTCCGCGCGCTGTTCCTGAACTTCTTCCGGCGAAAGGGTTTGAGCCGCCTCACCCGGTTTTCCGGGGGCGATCACCGCCGGTCCGCCCGACTTGGCGGAACCGCCGTCGGGGTCCGCGCCGGACCCCGAGTCGCAGCCCGCGAGCGCCAGGAGGACGGCCGTCAGTGAGGCCGTGACCAGCGGCGCGCGGGTTGTGCGGCGAACGAGCACAGTGACCTCCTGGGACACGGCAACGGGCGTACACCTCATGAGTGTTGACGAACTTTCCTAACACGCTTTCACTGATCGGTGATCAAATTTGTTCGTTACAAGTACATTGCCGCCTGTTGATCTGTGCATGATGAAGACGATACTTCGGAGGAGCCTGAACCGTTCCACCGCGAACGGCTACACGGGAGGACACAGTGACCCTGTTGAACAACCTTCGGACGCGGCGCAGACGTCTGGGGGTCGCCGCGACGGCGGCCGGTCTCCTGGCCGCCTTGCTCACCGCCGGACCGGCGGCCGCGACTCCTGACCCCGGGGACGCGCCCGCCGTTCGGGAGAAGGTCTCCAAGAGCGACGCCGCCGAGGCGCGGGCGGCGATAGCCGCCGGCGAGATACCCGGCCAGGACGAGATCGTCCACTCCGCCAACATGCAGCACCTGACCAACATCCCCAAGGAGGCGCTGCCGGGCACCAACTCGGACCTCGCCTTCCAGGGCAAGTACGCCTTCGCCGGCAACTACGACGGCTTCCGGATCTTCGACATCAGCGACCCGAAGGCGCCCAGGACCGTCGCCCAGGTGCTCTGCCCGGGCTCGCAGAACGACATCTCGGTCTCCGGCGACCTGCTGTTCCTGTCCACCGACTCCTCGCGCAGCGACAACTCCTGCAACAGCACCACGCAGCCCGCGACCGAGAAGTCGTCGTGGGAGGGCATGAAGATCTTCGACATCAGCGACAAGGCACACCCGAAGTACGTCGCCGCCGTCGAGACCGCCTGCGGCTCGCACACCCACACGCTGGTGCCGGACGGCAAGAACGTCTACGTCTACGTCTCCTCGTACTCGCCGAGTGCCATGTTCCCCGACTGCAAGCCTCCGCACGACGGCATCTCGGTCATCAAGGTGTCCCGCAAGCACCCGGAGCGGGCGAAGGTCGTGGGCTTCCCGGTCCTGTTCCCCGGTGAGGGCCCGGACGGCGGCGGCAACCCCGGTTCGCCCACGAACCCCGGTGTCTCCAAGACCACCGGCTGCCACGACATCACGGTGCTGCCGTCGAAGGATCTGGCGGCCGGCGCGTGCATGGGTGACGGCATCCTGTTCTCCATCAAGAACCCGAAGAAGCCGGAGGTCATCGACCGCGTCCAGGACAACGTGAACTTCGCGTTCTGGCACTCGGCCACCTTCAACCAGGACGCCGACAAGGTCGTCTTCACCGACGAGCTGGGCGGCGGTGGCGCGGCCACCTGCAACGCGGCCATCGGGCCGAACCGCGGTGCCGACGGCATCTACGAGATCACCGGCAAGGGCGACAAGCGCAAGCTGGTCTTCAAGAGCTACTACAAGATCCCCCGCCACCAGGCGGACACCGAGAACTGCGTCGCCCACAACGGCTCGCTGATCCCGGTCGAGGGCAAGGACATCATGGTCCAGGCGTGGTACCAGGGCGGTGTCTCCGTCTGGGACTTCACCGACTCCACCAAGCCCGAGGAGATCGCCTACTTCGAGCGCGGCCCGATCTCCACCAGCACCCTGGTGGGCGGCGGCTCCTGGTCGGCGTACTACTACAACGGTTACATCTACTCGAACGACCTGGTGAAGGGCTTCGACGTCCTGAAGCTCGACGACCCGCGGACGAACCCTGCCCAGCAGGTCGGCATGTCCGAGCTCAACGTGCAGACGCAGCCGGACTACTTCGACCTCGACTAGAGGTATCGAGCGGGATCCGCGTCACCCGTCCCGCCGGGCCCTTCGGGGTCCGGCGGGACCGTGCGTGCGACGGGTCCGGCCGACCGGGGTGCAGCGCGGGTCCCGCAACTCCCGCGTCGGCCCACCGCCGGCGAACTGTACTCGGCGCCTCCGGGTGGAGGCCCGGCGTGCCGTCGGCGGCCGTCGTTCGTCCCGGGCCGCACGGGGGACGGTCCGGGACGGACGGACGACCGGCGGTGGTCGACGGCCGAGCAGTGAACGGCCCGACAGCCCGGCGACAGGGTCCGACGGCGTCTCAGCCCACCAGATCCAGCACCGGCCGCAGCCCGTCGGGCCGTTCGGCGGCGGGCAGATGGTCGACGAAGTGCACCGCGCACCCCAGAGCCGCCGCTCCGCCGTCGGCACGCCGGTCGTCGCCGACCATCAGCGTCCTGCGCGCGTCGACGCCCAGTGCCTCGCAGGCGAGGGCGAACAGCCGCGGATCCGGCTTCTGGATGCCGTGCTCGTACGACAGCGCGTACACGCCGACGTACGCGTCGAGGCCGTGCGCCCGGAAGACGGGCCGCAGATCCCAGCCGATGTTGCTCACCACCCCGACGGCCACCCCGCGATCCCGCAGGGCGGCGAGCACCTCGGCGGCGTCCGGGTAGGGGCTCCACGCCGACGGCGTCATATGGCGGTCGTAGAGCGCGTCGTGGAGTGCGGGGTCGGGCAGGCTCACCCGGCGGGAGAGAGCCGTATAGGCGGCCCGGTGCCGGTCGGAGCTGCGGTCCCGCGTCGCCCACAGCTCACCCGACGCGCCCGTCGGCGGCTCCTGCGGACACGCCCCGCCGGGCAGCGCGCCGGCCCGTTCCAGGGCCTCGGCCACCCGGAGCGACTCCGGCTCGGGCAGGACGAGACCGGCGTCCCTCAGGACCGCACGGAACCAGGACTCGGTGGACTCCACCCGGAAGAGGGTTCCGGAGAAGTCGAACAGCACCCCTTCGACCGTCATGCCGTCGATCTTTCGCGCCCGCCTCCGGCAGGTCAAGTACGCCCCGGGGAACGCCACTTCTCGTAGGTCAGCACCGCCAGCGCGATCGTCAGTCCGCCCAGCAGCCAGCCCCCCAGTACGTCCGACGCCCAGTGCACGCCCAGCCAGATCCGGGTCAGGCCGACCCCGAGGACGGAGACGACGGCCACCGCCAGGGCGGTCCGCACGACGACCTGGCCGGCGCCGTACCGGTGCAGGAGCCACACCAGCAGCCCGAGGACGACCGTGGCCGTCATGGCGTGGCCCGACGGGTACGCCGCGTAGTGGGCGGAGTCCACGGGGTCGGGCCACGCCGGCCGCTCCCGCCCGACCGCCGCCTTCAGCCCCTGCTGCACCGCCGTCCCCACCGCGCAGGTGACGCCCAGCCAGAGGGCGAGCCACCACTCCCGGTGGCGCCACACCAGCCAGCCCGCGGCGGCCGCGGCCAGCAGACGCATCGTCACCGGGTCCCAGACCCAGTCCGTGAGGATGCGGAAGGCGTGGGTGAGACCGGGATCGGCGACGGCCCAGCCATGGGTGGTGTCCGCGATGCTCCCGTCCAGCGACATGAGCGGCGCCCAGGAGATCGCGACCAGGACCAGCAGCAGGACGGACGGGGCCGCGAAGGCCACGGCGGCGCGGACGGTGCGGGTGGCCGGCGGCCGGTGGGGCGGCGCGTCGACGGTGGGGGTGTGCATACAGCGATCCTGACCGACTCGTGGGGTCTCAGGCCAACGCCGGGGCGTGAGATCACTGTCACGCGGCGCGTCCGGAGCAAAGCCGTCGCGTCGCACGTTGTCCTTGGGCTGCTCTTTATCCCCTCTTTGCCATGTCACGACCTACCGAGTGCCCGCAAAGCGGGAACGAAAGCCACCAGGACCGGCACGGCCGGCACCAGGGCGGCGTACGCGGTCAGCCGCAGCCGCCGTGCCGGGCTGAGGCGCCGCGGGGGTGCGAGCAACCGGTCGACCCGCTGCGGCACATGGTCCTCCGGGGTCGGGCAGGGCCCGAACACGCCCCGGTCCTCGTTGAGGCCGACGAGCGCGAGGGCGATGGTGAGACGGCCGTGGCGGCGGGAGGCGGTGTCGTCGGCGGCGAGTTCGACCAGCCGGTGCATCTCGTCCCGGAACGCCGCGAACACCGGCACCCGCGGGAAACCGTCCGCGAGCGCCGCCGAACAGTGCAGCAGCCAGTGGTGCCGCGCCCGCGCGTGCCCCTGCTCATGGGCCACCACCGCGTCCACCTGCCGTTCCTCCAGCCGGCGCAACGCGGCCGTGGTGATGACCAGTCGGGGCGCGGGACCGGGCAGCCACCAGGCGTCCGGCCGCTCGCCCTCCACCACCACGAGCCGGTCGCCGTCCGGCTCCTCGCCGGGCAACAGCGGGGCGCGCAGGCGCAGTTCGGCATGGCGCCGCTGCCGCTGCCGCCGGGCCCGGACGATCTCACGGGCCAGCATCGCCCCGGTCCACAGCCCTCCGCAGGCGAGCGCCACGGCCGTGGCCACGGCCCAGGAACCCCCGCCGCCCAGCGCGTACGCCTCCACGACCGCGTCCGGCGCGGGCGCGAACACCGGCCCGCGCACCGCGGCCCAGGCGGCCGCCGCGCTCAGGGCCATCGACAGCACGCAGCACAGCAGCACGGCCGCCACCACGCACTGCCACACCCACAGGGCGACCACCGGTTCACGGTCCGGCCAGTCGGCGCGGGCCAGCAGCCGCGGGGCGACGACGGCGGTCAGGGCGCCGAGCAGCAACAACGCCGCGGGGACCATCATGAGGCGCAGCCTATGAGCGGCCCGGTGCGCGGCGACACGGGCGGCGCCGCCGAAGTGACGCAGCCCACGGCCGGACACGGCCCACGACCGGACGAACCGGTTGCCCGCCGCGGCCGGCGGCGCGGGCCGTCGACCTCGTTCAGACCGTCAGCAGCATCGCGAACATCCCGATGCCCATGGACAGTCGGCAGGCCCGGGCCAGTTCCGGCCGGTCGCCCCAGCCCGTCGCCCCCGAAGCCGCGCCCCGTGCGCCCGCCGCCACCGGGACGGGCAGGAGCCGGAGCCCTGCCCACAGGACGTAGCCGGCGAAGTACGCCAGCAGCACCCCGGTCACCAGGGGCAGACCCGCGCCGCCGTGACCCCCGCCCGGTCCGGCGGCCATCGCCGCGGCCATGTGGACCATCGCCAGCGCGCCCACCAGATGGTGGAGATGGTGCGCGCTCGTACGAGCCGACCACAGTGCGCGCACCGCCGCCGTGCCGAACACGACCGCATAGGCCAGCCAGGCCCAGCGCGGCGGTGCGACGGCCGCGGCGGGCACGGCCATCACGGCCATGCCGAACCCCATCAACGCCTCGCCCCCCGCGGCCAGACGCTGCTCCTCCACGGCACTGCGCATCCGCAGCAGACAGTACCCACCGGTCACCGCGCACAGCGCGACCAGCAGCCAGCCGGACGACACCGGTCCGTGCACCACGCACCTCCCCGTTCGACGACGTCGGTCAGCGCTGAGAGCGAGGTCGGACAGTCGGTCAGGGCATGCCCGGACGCGGTGGCGCGCATACGAGCGCAAGGGTGTACGCGGGGGAGCGCGTGGGGGTGCGGCACCCGTGGTCACGGCCTCCGGGCGACGCGCCGCACGGGCCCCGACCGCCGCAGCGGCCGCCGCGAACTCCGCGCGCTGCCGGGCGGGTCGCCGCACCAGCGGGAGCGCCGAGCCGGGCCCGCCGCCCGCCCGGCACTCTTCGGTCAGCCTTCGGCGCCGGCCGGGTACACCCCGAAGGCGGCGCCCTGGGGGTCCCGCAGGACCGCGATGCGCGGTCCCTCCGGCACGGTCGTGGGCTCCATGAGCAGGGTGCCGCCCGCCTCGACGGCGATGCGGGCCGTGTCGTCGACGTCCTCCACCGCGAAGTACGGCAGCCAGTGCGAGGGGATCTCTGGCGGGAACTTGTCGTCCATCGTGACCATGCCGCCGAAGTCGGCGCCGTCGAGGCCCCACTGCGTGTAGTGCCCGCCGACGCTCACGCTCCAGCCGAACACCGTCGTGTAGAAGGACCTGGCCCGCTCCGGCGCACGGGTCAGCAGCTCGACCCAGCCGAGTGCGCCGGGCGCGTTGAACAGCCCGGCACCTGGGAAGGAGCGCGCCTGCCACAGTTGGAAGGCGGCGCCTCCCGGGTCGTAGACCACCGCGAACCGCCCGATGTCGAAGACGTCCATCGGCTCCAGCACCACGGTCCCGCCCGCCGCCCGCACGGCCCCGACCGCCGCGTCCGCGTCGCTCACGGCGAACGACACGTTCCATGCCACCGGCTGCGACTCCTGGTACAGCGGGGCGAGGGCGGCCACCGCCGCGTCACCGAGGTGCGCGACGCTGTAGCCGCCGGCCTCCTGGCGCGGATCGGTGCGTGGACGCCAGCCGAACAGCTCGGTGTAGAACCGTTTCGCCGCGTCCAGGTCGCTGGTCCCCAGCTCGGTCCAGCAAGGCCCGCCGATGACGGGCTCGTCGAGCTTCATGGCGTTCCTCCCGCAACGATCCCGGGCCCCTGCCAGCACGCTATGCCCGCCCCCCGGGCCCGGCCACCGCTGTGCGGAGCGTCAGATGCCCGGCCGGTAGCGCAGCGGATGGTCCGCCGGGATCTCCACCAGCACGATCTCGGTGCCGTCCGGGTCGGCGATCCACATCTCGATCAGGCCCCAGGGCTCCTTCACCGGCGGCCGCCGCACCTCCACCCCCGCCGCCAGCAGCTCCTCGTGCGCCGCGGTCACGTCCGCCACCTGCAGCCACAGTTTCACCGCGGGCGAGGGCGGGGTCTCGGAGCGGCCCGCGACCTCCAGGAAACCGCCGCCGAGGAAGTACACGACGCCCCGGTGGTCGCCCGTACCGAACTCGCGGTACACGGGGAGGCCGAGCTGTTCGCCGTAGAACGCGCGGGACCGCTCGGGGTCGGTGGGGCGCAGGAGGGTGCGGCTGCTGAGTACGTGGATCATGCGATCGAGGGTAGGTGTCCGGCGGCACGCACGGGTACGGGCGGGGGCCGCTTCCCGCACCCTTCCCCGCGCCCCTGGCGGGGACCGCCTGCCGTTACCCTCGTGCGTGTTCGAGTCCGCAGACATCCGCCAGGAGCAGCTCATGGACGCCACCGCCACCGGTCTGACCTTCCGTGACGCCACCGACGGCGACGTGGACGCCCTCGTCGCTCTGATCGAGTCGGCGTACCGGGGGGACTCCAGCCGGGCCGGGTGGACCACGGAGGCGGACATCCTCGACGGGCAGCGCACCGACCCCGAGGGCGTGCTGCAGGTCATCAAGTCGCCCGACAGCCGGCTGCTCACCGTGGAGCGGGACGGCACGGTCGTCGCCTGCTGTCAGGTCGAACACCGCGGCTCGCACGCCTACTTCGGGATGTTCGCGGTGAGCCCGGCCCTCCAGGGCGGCGGCCTCGGCAAGGTGATCATCGCCGAGGCCGAGCGCATCGCCCGCGAGACCTGGGGCGCCCGGGAGATGCACATGACCGTGATCTCCGTACGGAACGACCTCATCGCCTGGTACGAGCGGCGCGGCTACCGCCGTACGGGACGCATGACCCCGTTCCCGTACGGCGACGAGCGGTTCGGTGTGCCGCTGCGCACGGACCTGCAGTTCGAGCTGCTGGTCAAGCCGCTCGGATGAGCGTCAGGCCGTGAAGCGGCCGGTGCGTTTGATGTCCGGGTAGTCGGTCGTCGCCCCGTCCAGCTGGAGCGCGCGGACCAGCCGCAGGTGGTCCTGCGTGTTCACCACCCAGCCGATGATCCGCAGGTTCGCCTTGCGGGCCTTCTCGACGACCTCCAGGGTCAGCCGCCGGATGTTCAGCACGAGCGTGGCGGCGCCCACCGCCAGCGCCCGGTCCACCACGTCGGGGCCGTAGCGGCTGGCGACCAGCGCGGTGCGCACGCCGGGCACGAGGCGGGCGATCTCGGCGACCGCCTCGTCGTGGAAGGACAGCACCTCGACCCGCCCCACCAGGTCGCGGCGGTGCATGACCTCGGCGAGGGCGCGGGCCGCCGCCGTGTCCTTGATCTCGGCCTGCAGCGGTGCCCGCACCGCGTCCAGTACCTCCTCGAAGGTGGGGACGCGCTCGCCGCGGCCCGCGTCGAGGGCGCGCAGTTCGGCGAGGGTCTTGTCGGCGATCGGGCCCGTGCCGTCCGTCGTCCGGTCCACGTCCGCGTCGTGCATGACGACGAGCGCGCCGTCCTTGCTCAGATGCAGATCGAGTTCGATGACGTCGAGGCCCGCGCGATCGGCGGCCACGAAGGAACGGAGGGTGTTCTCGGGTTCGACACCCATGACTCCGCGGTGACCGATGGTGAGGAAGTTCAAGGTTGACTCGCTTCCGTCGACGGCGGCTCGGCCCGCGTGACCGGGGGAGGGGCGGCACGCGGCTGGGGCGCAGCGTAGTCCTCCCGCCGTGCGATGCATCCGCATGTGCACGAGCCCTTCCGGGGCGTGTCACCCCGTGTCACGCCCCGGAAGAGGACCGTTTCGGCAGCTGTGCCGCGCCGAGCGGGTCATCCCTGAGTGGGCGAGTCCGGCGCGTGTTGACCCTGGGTGCCTCCGCTCGGAGAGCGTGACGCACGAACTGTGATCCATGACTCGTGTGACAGGAGATTCAGCGGTTAGGCGCAGGGAGTGGCGGGAAGATTTCCGGCTGGATCACGCAAGATCGGTCTTGCGGTGAGGAACCCTCGCTACGTACGGTGTCACTACGAAAGGTTCTCCCGTGAAGGATGGGTCATGACGGAAATTCTTGCGCAGACGGCTGCGGAGGGCGTTGTTCCTTCGGTCGGTAGGGTGGTGGAGCACCCGGCCTGGCCCGTGCTCAAGGATGCCGTGGAGCGCATCCGGCCCTGGCAGTCCAAGGACGGCTCGATCGACTTCGGCGCCGGGGACGCCCCCGCCGCCGGCGACGCCGAGCAGGCGGTCCGGGAGGTCGTCGGGGCCGTCGAGGCGCTGTCGCCGCTGCTGCCGCACGACGCCGCCTACCACGAGGCGCTCGTCAAGGACCTGCGGCGCTGGGCCGACGACGGCTTCGGGGTCCCCGACTTCCTGGACTCGCTGCTGGCCTTCCAGCCCGCCGCCAACCGCGCGGACGGCCTCCAGCACCTCGTGGTGTTCCCGATGTACACGCAGAACGGCAATCCCGACCGCAATCTCGAAGCGGTCGTGCTGCGCATGGTGTGGCCCCAGTGGCTGGCCGAGCTGGAGCGCACCCGCTACGACAACCCGCTGTTCTGCGGCATCACCTTCGAGGACTTCACCGCCGGTTACGACACCAACTCGGCCGTCCTCTTCCCGGAGACCATCGCCGTGCGCGAGGCCCCGGCCCGCTTCTCCTGGGGCGGCATCTTCTGCGACCGCGAGGCCGCCCGCTTCCGCCGGGTCACCGACGCCGCCGTCGACATCCTCGGCCTCGAACTGCCCGAGGACGTCGCCGCGATGGTCCACGACCAGAAGCGCTGCGAGGAGGCATTCGTCCTGTGGGACATGGTCCACGACCGCACCCACAGCCACGGCGACCTGCCCTTCGACCCCTTCATGATCAAGCAGCGCCAGCCGTTCTGGATGTACGGCCTCGAGGAGCTGCGCTGCGACCTCACCGCCTTCAAGGAGGCCGTGAAGCTGGAGGCCGACGGCGTCCCGCAGGCCCGTGACGTGCAGTACGCCGTGCTCTTCGACCGCATGTTCCGCTTCCCGGTCACCGGCGAGCGAGTCCGCAACTACGACGGACTCGGCGGCCAGCTGCTCTTCGCCTACCTGCACAAGCACGACGTCGTCCGCTGGACCGACAACAAGCTGCACATCGACTGGCAGCGCGCCCCGCAGGTCACCAACCAGCTCTGCGCCGACATCGAGCAGCTCTACCGGGACGGCATCGACCGCCCGAAGCTCGTCCACTGGTTCGCCGGGTACGAGCTGGTCGCCGAGTACCTCGCCCCGCACCCCGGCTCCCGCTGGGCCAAGGGTCCCGACGCCCTGGATCTGACGCAGCCGCCGCGGAAACTCGTCGACGACGTGCTTCCGGACGAGTTTCCGCTCAGCATGTTCTATGAGGCGCTCGCCAAGAAGCTGAAGTCCGTGATCGCCTCCACCAAGGGCATCACCGCGGCGAACGCCGAGCGGATCGCCGCGTGAGCGCCGGACCCGCGGGCGTCTCGGACGCCGCTCAGGAGGCGAGGACCATGCAGAACGGCAACGGTGCACTGAGTGGCGCGGTGATCGCGGTGGCCGGCGCGGGCGGACCCGCCGGCCGGGCGGCCCTGCTGCGGCTGGCCGACGCGGGCGCGATCGTCGTCGGCTCCGACAACGACCCCGAACGGCTCTCCGAGGCCGTCGACGCGGCCCGCTACGCGCACGGCGGCGCCACCGTCGTCGGCGACACGGTCGACCTGCTGGACCTCCAGTCGACCCGTGACTGGGCCAACCGCATCGAGAAGGACTTCGGGCGGGTGGACGGCCTCGTCCACCTCGTCGGCGGCTGGCGCGGCAGCGAGACCTTCACCCGGACCAGCCTCGACGACTGGGACTTCCTGGAGATGCTGCTGATCCGCACGGTGCAGCACACCTCCCTCGCCTTCCACGAGGCCCTCCAGCGCAGCGAGCGCGGCCGGTACGTCCTGATCAGCGCGGCCGGCGCCAGCAAGCCCACGGCGGGCAACGCCGCCTACGCCGCCGCCAAGGCCGCCGCCGAGGCGTGGACGCTGGCCACGGCCGACTTCTTCCGCAAGGCGGGAGGTCCGGACGGGCCGACCTCGGCGGCTGCGATCCTGGTGGTGAAGGCGCTGGTGCACGACGCGATGCGCGCCGACCGCCCCAACGCGAAGTTCGCGGGCTTCACCGACGTCAAGGAGCTGGCCGACGCCATCGCCGGCGTCTGGGAGAAGTCCGCCGCCGAAGTGAACGGAAACCGTCTGTGGCTGACCGACAAGCCGTGAACCCTCCGAAGACCGACGCCCGGCGCCATCACGACCCTGAGATCCGCGGCTTCGCCAGTGACAACTACGCGGGGGTCCACCCCGAGGTGCTCGCCGCCCTGGCCCTGGCCAACGGCGGACACCAGGTCGCGTACGGCGAGGACGAGTACACCGAGAATCTCCAGCGGATCGTCCGCAGCCACTTCGGTGCCACCGCCGAGGCGTTTCCGGTCTTCAACGGCACCGGGGCCAACGTCGTCGCGCTCCAGGCGGTCACCGACCGCTGGGGCGCGGTGATCTGCGCCGAGAGCGCGCACATCAACGTCGACGAGTGCGGGGCGCCGGAACGGGTCGGGGGCCTGAAGCTCCTCACCGTGCCCACGCCCGACGGCAAGCTCACCCCCGAGCTGATCGACCGGCAGGCGTACGGCTGGGACGACGAGCACCGGGCGATGCCGCAGGTCGTCTCGATCACCCAGAGCACCGAACTCGGTACCCTCTACACGCCCGAGGAGATCCGCGCGATCTGCGAGCACGCCCACGCGCACGGGATGAAGGTGCACCTGGACGGCTCCCGGATAGCCAACGCCGCGGCAGCCCTGGACGTGCCGATGCGGACTTTCACCAACGCGGCCGGCGTCGACCTGCTCTCGCTGGGCGGCACCAAGAACGGCGCGATGTTCGGCGAGGCGGTCGTCGTGATCAACCAGGACGCCGTCCGCCACATGAAGCATCTGCGCAAGCTGTCCATGCAGCTCGCCTCCAAGATGCGTTTCGTGTCGGTGCAGTTGGAGGCCCTGCTGGCGAAGGACCTCTGGCTGCGCAACGCCCGTCACGCCAACGAGATGGCCCAGCGGCTGGCCGAGGGCGTCCGCGCCGTCCACGGGGTCGAGATCCTGTACCCGGTGCAGGTCAACGCCGTCTTCGCCCGGCTCCCCCACGACGTGAGCGAACGCCTGCACAAGCGCTTCCGCTTCTACTTCTGGGACGAGGCCGCGGGTGACGTCCGCTGGATGTGCTCCTACGACACCACCGAGGAGGACGTGGACCGGTTCGTGGCGGCGCTCAAGGAGGAGATGGCTCGCTGAGGCCCGCCGAGGTCTGCATACATATACGGTCACCCGAAAAGTCATTGACTCTCGGGTGATCGTTTTCCTATGCTCCACGGGCATGGAACTGATCCAGCAGAACCCGGACCTGTCCGCCTATCTGGCCGCCGACGAGGCGATCGACCACCACCGTCCCGGCGTACGACGGACGGCCGCGCAGCTCGCCAAGGGCGTGGAGGACTCGTATGGCTATGCGAGGGCGGCGTTCGACTTCGTCCGCGACGCCATTACGCACTCCCAGGACGCCGGCGATCCGCGCGTCACCTGGCGCGCGTCCGACGTCCTCGAACAGCGCACCGGGATCTGCTACGCCAAAGCCCATGCCCTGGCCGCGCTGTTGCGCGCCGAGGACATCCCCACCGCCCTCTGCTACCAGCGGCTGGCGCACGACGACGGCGACGGGCACGTGATCCACGGCCTGGTCGCCGTGCGCTTCCACGGCGCCTGGCACCGCCAGGACCCCCGGGGCAACAAGCCCGGCGTGGACGCTCGGTTCTCGCTCGACGGGGAGCGCCTGGCCTTCCTCCCGGACGCCGGGGCGGGCGAGTCGGACCACCCGACGCTCTACGCCGCCCCGCATCCGGCCGTGCTCCGCGCCCTGCGGGCCGCCCCCGACCGGGCACGGCTGTGGGCGACGCTCCCCGAGGCGCTGTGACCGCGGGTCAGCGGGCCTCGGCCTCGCGGACCTGCTCCGGGGTCGGGGCCGTGCCGCCGAGGTGGGCCGGCATCCACCAGGTGTCGTCCGGGCCCTTGGGGCGGACGGGGTAGGCGCGCTGGGCGGCCTCCAGCAACTCCTGCACACGCTCGCGGAGTTGGCGGGTGATGGCGCCCGCGTACTTGTCCTTGGATGCCTCTATCGCCTCGCCGACCCGGATGGTGATCGGGATGTGGCTGCGCTTGAAGTTGCGCGGGTGCCCCTTGGTCCACAGCCGCTGGGTGCCCCAGACGGCCATCGGGATCAGCGGGACGCCCGCCTCCTGGGCCAGCCGGGCGGCGCCCGACTTGAAGCTCTTCAGCGTGAACGACTGCGAGATGGTGGCCTCGGGGAAGACGCCGATGATCTCACCGGAACGCAGCGAGTCCAGGGCGTGCGCGTAGGCCGCCTCGCCCTGCTTGCGGTCCACCGGGATGTGCCGCATGTTGCGCATCAGCGGACCGGAGACCTTGTGCCGGAACACCGACTCCTTGGCCATGAAACGCACCAGACGCTTCTGTGGCAGTGCCGCCAGGCCGTCGAAGATGAAGTCCAGGTAGCCGATGTGATTGCTCACCAGCACCGCGCCGCCCGAGCGCGGAATGTTCTCCGTGCCCTTGAGGTCGATCTTCAGGTCCCAGACCTTGAACAGGGTTTGGGCGAGACCGATCGCGGGGCGGTAGACAAGCTCTGCCATGGGCGGAGTGGACCCTTCTCTCTGCCTGGACGGGGTCTCCCGGCGGGAAGTTACGCAGCCGTAGGTTTACGGCATCCCGCAGATCGTGCCCCAAGAACGCACGAGTAGCCAGTCTTGGCGCTCGCCCGACGCGAGATTCTCGTCACGTCGGACGCATGATCGACCATCGGGCGCACACCCGGTCTTCACCCCGCGCGTACCGTCACCCGTCGGACGAGCAGATACATCTCGCACCCCAGGCAGTATCCGAACACCGCGTTGAGGAAGGCCGCCGCGAGCGCCGCGCCGGTCGCCGCCAGTCCCAGCCACGCGGGCCCCACCGTGAGACCGATCAGACCCACCGCCGCGAAGACCAGCCCGACCGCCTGCGCGAACCGCGGCGGCTGCGGCGCCTCGAACTGCGTCGGCGCACCGATCCGCGGCCGCAGCAGCGTGCGGAACACCCAGCCGTACGGCGAACGCCCCACCCCGCCCGCCGCGCCCAGCGCGAAGGCGAGCGTCTGCCACGCCAGCAGCCAGGCGTTCCCGGTGATCAGCACGACCGCCAGTACCACGGTCGTCACGGCCGCCCCGAAGCGCGGTCCCCTCACATCGATGTCCATGCGTCAAGCATTCCTCAGGCCAATCTCCGCGGGGAGCCGGGAATCTTTGCAGTCTCGTGAACGCTGAAGCACGCTGTGACCGGACTTGTGGTGTGTGGGCTGGTGCTCGCGCTGGCGAGCGCCTACGGAGTGCTGCATCGGCGGCGGAGCGGGAGGGTGAGAGTGCGCGGGCGGGACGGCGACAAGCGGCTCGACGCGGCGGAGTTGGGGGAGGGGCTCGGCGAACGGGCCACACTCGTCCAGTTCTCCAGCGCCTTCTGCGCCCCCTGCCGGGCGACCCGCAGGGTGCTCGCCGAGGTGGCCACCATGGTCCCCGGCGTCGCTCATGTGGAGATCGACGCGGAGGAACACCTCGATCTCGTACGCCGGCTGGACATCCTCAAGACGCCGACCGTCCTCGTCCTCGACGCGGACGGCCGGATCGTGCGCAGGGCGAGCGGCCAGCCGCGCAGGGCCGATGTGATCGCCGCGCTCGGTGAGGCCGTGTGAAGCCGCACACCGGGACGCACTTGACGGTAGGCCCCATCCGTCGTCAGCCTGGCCGAATGCCCCGAGAACTCCTTCTCTTCGCGCGCGTGCACGTGGACCTGGTCCGCACGGCCAGTTCGCGCTGTCCGGGACCGTGAGCAGCCCCGCGCGATCCCGTCGACCCCGGCAGAAGGACAACTCCATGACGGCCACCTCCGGCCTCCGTTCGCCCCGCCTTGCCTCCCCCGACCTCCTGCGCTCCGTCTTCCGTCGGCACGCCGCGGGCGTCGCCGTGATCACCGCTCAGGGCGGCGGCGGTCCGGTCGGCTTCACCGCCACCTCGCTCACCTCGGTCTCCGCCGAGCCTCCGCTGCTCTCGTTCGGCATCGGCACCGGAGCCTCCAGCTGGCCGGTGATCTCCGAGGCGGCCCATGTCGGCGTGCACATACTCGGGGAGCACCAGCGGGAGCTGGCCGCCACCTTCGCCCGCAGCGGCGCCGACCGCTTCGGCGCGCCCACCGGATGGCGTAGCGGCCCGGAGGGAGTTCCCGTCCTCGACGACGTGCTCGCCTGGCTGGTCTGCCGGGTGGTGGCGCGGGTCCCGGCGGGCGATCACCGGATCGTCCTCGCCGAGGTGGTCGTGGGTGATCCGTCGGGCGCCGGCCGGCCGCTGCTGTACCACCAGGGCCGCTTCGGCGGTCTGCGGGACTGATCCCCGCGCGATTACGCAGGGTTGCCTAACTCACAGTTCAAAGCGCTTGCTTAGCGGGCACGACATGCGGGAGCGTAGGCGTCGTACTGGTGAGTAATATTCTGTTCGGAGCGCAGGTCGCCCCGATCGGGATCGGCCGCTTCAGGCGCCTATGCTGCCTTGCAGAAGGCAGCCCAGAAATGACGATGCAGTAGGAGAGCCGGCGTGAGCTTGAGGATCGTTGTCACTGTGAAGTACGTGCCCGACGCCACTGGCGACCGGCACTTCGCCGATGACCTGACCGTCGACCGTGACGACGTGGACGGTCTGCTCTCCGAGCTGGACGAGTACGCGGTGGAGCAGGCGCTGCAGATCGCCGACGAGGCCGACGACGCCGAGATCACCGTGCTGACCGTGGGTCCGGAGGACGCCAAGGACGCGCTGCGCAAGGCGCTGTCGATGGGTGCGGACAAGGCGATCCACGTCGAGGACGACGACCTGCACGGCACCGACGCCCTCGGCACCTCGCTGGTGCTGGCGAAGGCGATCGAGAAGGCCGGCTACGACCTGGTGATCTCCGGCATGGCCTCCACCGACGGCACGATGGGTGTCGTCCCGGCGCTGCTGGCCGAGCGTCTGGGTGTCCCGCAGGTCACGTTGCTGTCCGAGATCTCTGTCGAGGACGGCACGGTCACGGGGCGCCGGGACGGCGACGCCGCGAGCGAGCAGCTGCAGGCGTCCCTGCCGGCCGTCGTCTCCGTCACCGACCAGTCGGGCGAGGCGCGTTACCCCTCCTTCAAGGGCATCATGGCGGCGAAGAAGAAGCCGGTTCAGTCCTGGGACCTGTCCGACCTCGACATCGAGGCCGAGGAAGTCGGTCTGGAGGGTGCCTGGACGGCTGTGGACTCCGCGGCCGCCCGCCCGGCGCGCACCGCCGGCACGATCGTCAAGGACGAGGGCGAGGGCGGCAAGCAGCTCGCCGAGTTCCTCGCGGGCCAGAAGTTCATCTAGCCCCCGCGGCTCCGCCCCGGGTCCCCGGCCCGGCCGAGGCCCGCCCCGCCCCTTCCCTCACGCCTTCGCAATCCGCAGGAGAGCAATCCCATGGCTGAAGTTCTCGTCTACGTCGACCACGTGGACGGTGCCGTCCGCAAGCCCACCCTGGAGCTGCTGACCCTGGCCCGCCGCATCGGCGAGCCCGTCGCCGTCGCCCTCGGTGCCGGTGCCGCCGACACCGCCGCCGCCCTCGCCGAGCACGGCGCGGTCAAGGTCCTCATCCACGACGCCGCCGAGTACGCCGACTACCTCGTCGTCCCCAAGGTCGACGCGCTGCAGGCCGCCTACGAGGCCGTCTCCCCGGCCGCCGTCCTCGTGCCCTCCTCCGCCGAGGGCAAGGAGATCGCCGCCCGTCTGGCGCTGCGCATCGGCTCCGGCATCATCACCGACGCCGTCGACCTCGAAGCCGGCGACGAGGGCCCGGTGGCCACGCAGTCGGTGTTCGCCGCCTCCTTCACCACCAAGTCCCGGGTCGCCAAGGGCACCCCGGTCATCACCGTCAAGCCGAACTCCGCCGCCGTCGAGGCCGCTCCGGCCGCCGGCAGCGTCGAGGCCCTCGCGGTCACCTTCGGGGCGCTGGCCACCGGCACCAAGGTCACCGGCCGCACCCCGCGCGAGTCGACCGGGCGTCCGGAGCTGACCGAGGCCGCGATCGTCGTCTCCGGCGGCCGCGGCGTCAACGGCACCGAGAACTTCGCGCTCATCGAGGCCCTCGCCGACTCCCTCGGCGCGGCCGTGGGCGCCTCCCGCGCCGCCGTGGACGCCGGCTGGTACCCCCACACCAACCAGGTCGGCCAGACCGGCAAGTCCGTCTCCCCGCAGCTGTACATCGCCAACGGCATCTCCGGCGCCATCCAGCACCGCGCCGGCATGCAGACCTCGAAGACCATCGTCGCCGTCAACAAGGACGCCGAGGCCCCCATCTTCGACCTCGTCGACTACGGCGTCGTCGGCGACCTGTTCGACGTCGTCCCCCAGCTCACCGAGGAGATCAACACCCGCAAGGGCTGATCCCGTCGGCCGAGGCCCCCGCGACCGCAGACACGGTCACGGGGGCCTCGGCTCATCCCAAGGTCAGTGAGGCCTGCACCGGCAGATGGTCGCTCGGGTACAGCCCGTCGACGGAGAAGGTGTTCATCGCGGCCCAGTGCGTGGTCACCCCCGGCGAGGTCAGGATCCAGTCGATGCGGCGGCCGTCGGGCTCGAGCGCCCGGTAGCCGTGGTAGGTCCCGTACGCCGGACTGCGTGAGGCCGCCGCGTCCCAGGCGTCCACGAGTCCGTTGCCCAGCATCAGGTCGTACACCCGGTTGCGGTGAGCGGCCGCGTTGAAGTCGCCGGTGACGACCACCGGGGCCGAGCGGTCCCATCCGGCGATCGTCTCGCCGACCAGCTTCGCGGAACGCTCCCGGGCGTACTGGCTGACGCTGTCCAGATGGGTGTTGAGGACGTAGAACTCCCGCCCCCCGTCCGCGAGATCGGCGAACTTCACCCAGGTCACCATGCGCAGCCAGTCCGCGCCCCAGGTGTTGGAGGCGATCGTGTACGGGGTGTCGGACAGCCAGAAGTGGTCGAACTCGATCGGGTCGAGTCTGCGGGTGTCGTAGAAGATCGCCATGAACTCGTCCTTGCTGCCACCCCCTCGTCCGGTGCCGATCCAGTCGTAGTGGCCGCCGAGATCCTTCTCGATCGTGCGCAGCTGCTGGTAGAGCCCCTCCTGGGTGCCGATGACGTGCGGTCGCTCGCGGCGCAGCAGCTCCCGCATCACCGGGCGGCGCACGGTCCAGCGCGGCGTCCTGTCGACGACGGTCGCGAAGCGCACGTTGAACGTCATGACGTTCAGGGCGCCCGCGTACTCGCCGGCGGACGCCGGCAGTGACGAGCCCGCTGTGGTCAGCAGCGGTACGGCGATGGCGGCGGCCGCCGCGGACCTGAGTCCTTGGCGGCGCGTCACTCCGACCTCTTTCGGCAACGCGATCTCCTCCCCTTGGGGTCAGGATGAACCTTGCCCGATGAATACGGAAGAAGCGGCCGCGTCGGCAGTGACCAGGGGGACGACATGGGGAATCACACGTCGAGACGCTGTTGACCGGGGTGAAGATCGACCGTTAGCTTCGGTATACGGATTTCTGATTCCGCAGTGCGGAAAATGGAGGGTTTGGAATGGGGCAGGGCCGGCAGGAGAACGTGGCGACGAGTCTCGCGGGCGCCGTCAGCGAGGAGATCAGCGCCTCCCTCGCCCCCGTCGACGCGGAGCTGGAGCGCCGCTACCCGGGCGACCCGGGCACCCGCCAGCCCGTGCACACCGTCTACGTACCCGGTGACGTCTTCGCCGCCGGCACCCTCCGCGACTGGGGTGGCCGGGCCCTCGCCGCCCTCGACGAGCACGCCCCCGACGCCGCCTCCTTCGCCGCCGTCCTCGGCCTCGGCGACGACCTCGCGCAGCCCGTGTACGACCGCGTCCGCGCCAAGCTGGAGCGCGAGCCGGTGGAGGACCTGCGCGTCGACTTCGAGGACGGCTACGGACCGCGCCCGGACGCCGAGGAGGACGAGGCCGCCGCCCGCGCCGCCCGGCTCGTCGCGCGGGCGTACGCCGAGGGCACGGCCGCCCCGTACATGGGCATCCGCATGAAGTGCATGGAAGCGCCGGTGCGCGACCGGGGCATCCGCACCCTCGACATCTTCCTCACCGGACTGCTGGCGGCCGGGGGCCTGCCCGACGGGCTGGTCCTCACCCTGCCCAAGGTGACGTACGCCGAGCAGGTCACCGCCATGGTCCGCCTGCTCGAAGCCTTCGAGAAGGCGCGCGGCCTGGAGCCCGGCCGGATCGGCTTCGAGATCCAGATCGAGACCAGCCAGGCCGTCCTCGCCGCCGACGGCACCGCCACCGTCGCCCGGATGATCGACGCCGCCGAGGGCCGGGCCACGGGCCTGCACTACGGCACCTTCGACTACAGCGCCTGCCTCGGCGTCTCCGCCGCCCACCAGGCCAGCGACCACCCCGCCGCCGACCACGCCAAGGCGGTCATGCAGGTCGCGGCCGCCGGCACCGGCGTACGCGTCTGCGACGGCTCCACCAACGTCCTGCCGGTCGGCCCCACCGAGCAGGTCCACGACGCCTGGCGCCTGCACTACGGACTCACCCGCCGCGCCCTGGCCCGCGCGTACTACCAGGGCTGGGACATGCACCCCGGCCACCTCCCCACCCGCTACGCGGCCGTCTTCGCCTTCTACCGCGAGGGCTACGCGCAGGCCGCCGCCCGCCTCGCCCGGTACGCCCACCGGGCCGGCGGCGACGTGATGGACGAGCCCGCGACCGCCAAGGCCCTCAGCGGCTACCTGCTGCGGGGACTGGACTGCGGCGCCCTCGACCTCGACGAGGTGTCCGGGGCGACCGGTCTGGCGCGCGCCGACCTGGAGGGCTTCGCGGCGCCCCGACGGGCCGATCTGACGGTCTCGTCCGGCCGGTAGGGGTGGGGCGGCCGGCGGACAAGTAGCGGTCCTGTGACAGCCGTTGGCGCCGGTCCGACGCGCCCCCGTCCACCGCTTAGGCTGTACGCCACTCATCGGTGTGTCACAGGAGCGAGGCGCGGGTGTCTTCGGGGGCGAACGAACAGACGGACGGTATCGGGCGGATGCTCGCCGGGCGGTACCGGATCGTGGGGCAACTCGGACGCGGCGGCATGGGCGTGGTCTGGCGGGCCGTGGACGAGGTGCTCCACCGCGAGGTCGCCGTCAAGGAACTGCGCACCTTCACGGACGCGGGCGCTCCCGAACTGGCCGACCTCGGGCTGCGGATGCAGCGCGAGGCACGGGCCGCCGCCCGCGTCCGGCACCCCGGGGTCGTCGCCGTGCACGACGTGGCCGAGGTCGACGGACGCCCGCTGATCGTCATGGAGCTGGTCGACGGGCCGTCCCTGGACGACGTCCTGCGCGACCGGGGGCTCCTCGACCCGCGCGAGGCGGCCGCCGTCGGCGCCAAGGTCATGGACGCCCTGGCCGCCGCCCACCGGGTCGGCGTACTGCACCGCGACGTCAAGCCCGGCAACATCCTCCTGGACCGCTCGGGCCGCGTCGTCCTCACCGACTTCGGCATCGCCACCATGGAGGACCCGGGCGACGGCTCCGCCACCCACCTCACCCGCAGCGGCGAACTCGTCGGCTCCCTCGACTACCTCGCCCCCGAACGCGCCCAGGGCCACGACCCCGGCCCCGCCTCCGACGTCTGGGCCCTCGGCGCCACCCTGTACGCGGCCGTGGAGGGCACCTCCCCGTTCCGGCGTACGTCCACCTGGTCGACGCTCACCGCGATCGTTAGCGACGAGCTGCCCGAACCCCGGCGGTCCGGACCGCTCGGAGCCGTCCTGCGGCAGCTGATGGACAAGCGTCCGGAGCGGCGCCCGGACGCCGACGCCGCCCGCGCCCTGCTGGAGGCCGTGGCCGCCGGAGGCGCCCCCGACTCCCCGGCTGCCACGGGGGCGGGCGGCGACCCGGCACCCCAGCCGAGGGCGGAGACCCAGCGGAGCGTGCCGTCGGTGCCCCCGGGCTTCGGACCGCCGACGGCCGGCGCGGGTGCCGCGGCCGGCGCGACGGGCCCCACCCCCGGCTTCGGTCCCCCGCAGCCGGTCGTCCCAGGGCCCGCCACCGGATCACCGGCGGAGGCCGCCACGCCCGGTGCGGTCGCCCCGCAGACGCCCGCACCACCCTCGGGACCTGTCACCACCGTCTCCCCGGCCGGCGGCCGGAGCGCCCGCAAGGGCAAGGGACGCGCCCTCCTCGCCGCCGTGGCCGTCGCCGTCGTCCTCGCCGCCTCCGGCGTCACCGTCGTCCTTCTCAACGGTGAGGAAGCGAAGAAGGGCGCCCGTACCTCCGCCGACGCGCCGGGCGGCGCCACCCCCTCGCCGGGCCGCAGCCGGGGCACGGTCGACCTCTCCGACGACGAAGCCGCCAAGGACAAGGGCAGGGCCAACGACGACAAGGACGTCAAGGCGACCCCGAGCCCCGGCGGGAAGGACGAGCAGGTGGACGACGAGGAGCCCGACGCGTCCGCCACCCCGCCGAAGAACGGCAGCGGCACCACCACCGGCGGCTCCGGCGGTGCGGAGACCTCGGGCGGCTCCACCGGCGGGGGCACGACCGGGGGGACCACCGGAGGGGCGACCGAGGAGGCGCCGGTCTGCCACGCGATCGGCGGCGGCAAGTACAACTGCACGGTCTGGACGACCGCCAAGTCCTACGACGCCGCCGGCACCGAGGTCGGCATCCTGAAGCAGGGCACCAACTACTTCTACTGCCAGCAGAACCTGGGCCGTCGGGAGACCTCCGGCAGGTGGACCAACGTGTGGTGGGCCAGGACCGACGACGACAGCGGCAACAGGAACGTCTTCGTCAGTGACGTCTACATCCAGGGCGGCGACAACGACGCCCCGGTGCCCGGCCTCCCGCTCTGCTGAGAGCCGGGTCCGGGTACGGCGTCCCTACGCCCCCGGGTGCGGCGTCACGTACCGCTCCAGGCCCGACACCGTCGTCCACCGCCGCTCGGCGAACAGCTCCCTGCCCCGCACGCACCGGCCCCGGTCGCCCCGTGCGCGGGCGCAGAACTCGTCCGGGGTGGTGCCGAACAGTTCACGCAACTCGGCGGACGCGGCGAGGAGTTCGCCGATGAGCGGCCGCTGCCGGCCCGGATGGCGACGCGGCCCGGGGCCGCCGTCGCGCAGGACGCCCCACCGGTTGACGTAGATCCAGGCGTGGTCGAGGACCTCGCCCGACTCCAGCTCGACGCGGAAGTCGGCGGCGGGCAGGAGGGCCCGCCGGAAGTTGCCGGTCGGCGAGTCGGCACCCTCGCTCGCGTCGACCACGGCGAGCTGCGCCTCGTCGAGCCAGGTGAGGAACAGCTCGGTGGTGGAGCCGGGGGAGCGGAACGGCGACGCGGACACGTAGCCGAGCAGGCTGACGTGCGCCGAGACGCCGATCCCGATACCGCCGACCCGGGCCTTGACCATGGGGATCCGGCACGGCACACCGTGCTCCGCCATCTTGTGGACGAGCTGCGCGGGGCAGGCGTTGGAACCGACCGAGAGGACGGGCGCGCGGTCCTCGAAGTGGAGTGTGTCCAGGGGCAGCATCCGGTTGCCGTCGAGCAGTCCGGACTCGGCGGGCCACACGCCCGGGTAGCTCAGCGGGTCCTCGCGCGGCGCCACGGCGAGACCGAGCGCTTCCAGCGTGCGGGGGTCGGGGGTCATCAAGGATCAGTCCGCGGGCGGGAGTTCGCCCGAACCGCGGGCGATCAGCCTGGTCGGCAGCTCGATGCGTTCCGGGGCGACGAGGGAACCGTCCAGCTGCCGGAACAGTCGCTCGGCGGCGGTGCGGCCCAGCCGGGCGGGGTCCTGGGCGACGACCGTGATGCCCGGCCGGAGCAGATCGGCCAGCTCGAAGTCGTCGAAGCCGACGAGGGCGACCGGGCGCGGGTGCTCGGCGAGGACCCGAACGACCGTCACCGTCACCCGGTTGTTGCCCGCGAAGACGGCCGTGACGGGGGACGGGCCGGACAGCATCCCCTCGGCCGCCCTGCGGACCCGCTCGGGGTCGGTGACGCCCAGCGACATCCACCCGTCCTCGACCGGTATGCCCGCGTCCTCCATGGCCGCCCGGTACCCGCGCAGCCGTTCGGCGGCGGTGTGGATCCGGGGCATGTCGCCGATGAAACCGACACGGCGGTGGCCGTGGGCGAGGAGGTGGGCGACGCCGTCGCGGGCCCCGCCGAAGCTGTCCGACAGCACGACGTCGGCGTCGATGCGCCCGGCCGGACGGTCCACGAACACCGTGGCGACGCCCGCCCTGATCTCGGGCTCCAGGTAGCGGTGGTCGTCGCCGGCCGGAATGATCACGAGCCCGTCCACGCGGCGGGCGCACAGTGCCAGCGCCAGTTCCTGCTCACGGTCCGGGTCCTCGGCGCTGGACCCGTTGATCAGCAGCGAGCCATGGGCGCGGGACACCTCCTCCACCGCCCGGCTGAGGGGGCCGTAGAACGGGTCGGCGAGATCCTCCAGGACCAGGCCGATGCTGGCGGTGCGGCCCTTGCGCAGCACCCGGGCGCTGTCGTTGCGCCGGAAGCCGAGTGCCTCGATCGCTTCCTGGACGCGGCGCTCGGTGTCGGGAGTGACGCCCGGCTCGCCGTTCACCACCCGGGAGACCGTCTTCAGACCCACTCCGGCCCGGGCCGCGACGTCCTTCATCGTGGGACGGTTGCCGTAGCGGCTCTCGGGGCGGCGGGCGATGCCGCCTGCGGTCTCGGGCACAGTGCGCGGTCCTGTCCTGTCGTCCACGGGTGTGGTCGGTGGTGCCGTGTCGGAATGGTGCGGCTGTTGAGGATGTGCCGTCGAGCATAGAGCCTGGACAACGTTGTCACGCCCAGGAGAGACTGTCTGTCGCATTCTCCGGCCGGCGCCCCCCACCAGGCGAGCGTCGTGCCGCCGGATTTCCGGCCGGAGATCCGGGCGCCGCTCTGCCGGGCGCCCGGCAGGAGACTCGCAGTGGGAGAACTGACACTGATGCAGACCGACCTCGTGGCCGCGCTCGACATCGGCGGCACCAAGATCGCCGGGGCGCTGGTGGACGGCCACGGCCGGATAGTGGTCCGCGCCCAGCGCCCGACGCCCGCGCGGGAGGACGGCGACACCGTCATGCGGGCCGTCGAGGGCGTGCTCGGCGAGCTGAGCGGCGTGCCCCGGTGGGGCGAGGTGACAGCCCTCGGCATCGGCAGCGCCGGGCCGGTGGACGCCTCGGCCGGCACGGTGAGCCCCGTGAACATCCACGGCTGGCGCGGCTTCCCCCTCGTCGAGCGGGTCCGGGCGGCGACCGGCGGGCTGCCCGTCGAGCTGATCGGTGACGGTGCGGCCATCACGGCGGCCGAGCACTGGCAGGGCGCGGCGCGCGGCCACGACAACGCGCTGTGCATGGTCGTGTCGACCGGCGTCGGCGGCGGCCTGGTCCTCGGCGGAAGACTGCACGCCGGTCCCACCGGCAACGCCGGCCACATCGGGCACATCAGCGTCGACCTCGACGGCGACGCCTGCCCGTGCGGCTCCCACGGCTGCGTCGAGCGCATCGCGAGCGGACCCAACATCGCCCGCCGCGCCCTGGACCACGGCTGGCGGCCCGGCCCCGACGGGGACACCTCGGCCGCCGCGGTCGCCGCCGCCGCGCGGGCGGGCGACCCGGTCGCGGTGGCGTCCTTCGAGCGTGCCGCACGGGCCCTCGCCGCGGGAATCGCCGCCACCGCCACCCTCGTCGAGATCGACATCGCGGTCGTCGGCGGCGGCGTCGCGAACGCCGGCGACGTCCTCTTCGCCCCCCTCCGCGCCGCCCTGAAGGACTACGCCACCCTCTCCTTCGTCCAGCACCTCACCGTCGCCCCCGCCGTGATGGGCACGGACGCGGGCCTCGTCGGAGCCGCCGCCGCGGCCCTGGCGGGGCGCCCCGGCGCGGGGGCGGCCCGGGTGGGATAGTCGCCGCCGTCGTCCGGACGGGGCCGGGTCCGAAAGTCGCCCGTGACCCCGCGGGGCGTTCCGTAGTTGAGCAGGGCATGAAGAAGCGCAGCATGCTCGCCATCGCCTCCCTCGCCACCGGTTTCGTCGTCGCGGCCATCACGCCGTCGCACGGCCTCGAAGCCGCCGACGCGCTCGGGAAGACGGACGGTCTGAGCAAACTGGACGTCGAGGGCACGCTCGGCAAGGTCGGCAAGACGGTCTCCAGCGAGAGCCTGGCGGTCGACAAGGGCGCCCTGGGGGGCCTGGCGGACCAGGGGGGCAAGGGCGGCAAGCAGGGCTGACGCCTGTACGGAGGGCGGTGGAATCCGCCGGTTCTCCGTCTCTCCCCTCGCATCGCGGTCGGCGGGCCCCACTCGGTGGGGCCCGCCGTCGTCGTCCGCGGATCGGCGACTTTCGGCTCCTCATCAGCGGCTGGTTTCCGTGGCGGGGTGGAGGGCAAGCCTCAGGGGGTCAACAGAAGAGGGGGAACCGTGATCGTCTGGATCAACGGTGCGTTCGGTGCGGGGAAGACCACCACCGCACGGGAACTGATCGAACTGATCCCGAACAGCACGCTCTTCGACCCCGAGGTCATCGGCGGCGCACTGACCCACATGCTGCCGGCCAAACGCCTCGCCGAGGTCGGCGACTTCCAGGATCTGCCCAGCTGGCGACGGCTTGTGGTCGACACCGCCGCCGCCCTCCTCGCCGAGCTGGGCGGCACCCTCGTGGTCCCCATGACGCTGCTCCGCCAGGAGTACCGCGACGAGATCTTCGGCGGCCTCGCGTCCCGCCGTATCGTCGTACGGCATCTGCTCCTGGCCCCGGCCGAAACGATACTGCGCGAGCGAATAGCCGGGCGGGAGATACCTCCCGACCTCCCCGACGGCGAGATGCGGCTGCGTCAATGGGCGTACGACCACATCGCGCCCTACCGCGCGGCCCTGGGTGGCTGGCTCACCGCGGACGCCCATCTCGTCGACACCGGCGCCCTCACCCCGTACGAGACCGCGCGGCGCATCGCCGACGCCGTGGCCACCGACGACGTACCCGCGTGCGACATCGTGCAGACCCCCGAGCCGACCGCCGAGACGGTCGCCGCGGGGGTCCTGCTGTTCGACGAGGACGACCGGGTCCTGCTGGTCGACCCGACCTACAAGGCCGGCTGGGAGTTTCCCGGCGGCGTCGTGGAGTCCGGGGAGGCCCCGGCGCGGGCCGGTGTGCGTGAGGTCCTGGAGGAGATCGGGATACGGCTGGACGAGGTACCCCGGCTGCTGGTGGTGGACTGGGAGGCGCCCCGCCCGCCCGGATACGGCGGACTGCGCCTGTTGTTCGACGGGGGCCGTCTCGACGTCAGCGGTGCGCGGCGGCCGGTCCTGCCCGGTCCCGAGCTGCGCGACTGGCGGTTCGTGACCGAGGAGGAGGCCGCGGAACTGCTGCCGCCGGTGCGGTACGAACGGCTGCGGTGGGCGCTTCGGGCGCGGGAGCGGGGCGCCGCGCTGTACCTGGAGGCCGGTGTGCCGGTGTGAGAGGCCCGCCGCCGCCCGTCCAGGCCCCGGAGTCCTAGCTCAGACACCAGCCGCAAAGTAGCGATCAGGACTTCGTGACCCCGGTCTTCTTGGGCTGGCGGGGCACGGTCTTGGTCTTGTCGAGGTGCCCGTACACCGTCGACCGCGGCACGCCGAACATGTCGGCGATCTGCTGGACGGTCTTCTCCCGCTCGTCGTATAGCCGTTGGGCGAGCGCGGCCTGATCCTCGGTGAGCTTCGGCCGGCGCCCGCCGACCCGGCCGCGGGCCCGTGCGGAGGCGAGCCCATCGTTGGTGTTCGCCACGATCAGCTCGCGCTGGAGCTCGGCGAGCACGGACAGCATCCCAAACATCGCCCGGCCCTCCATGGTGGAGGTGTCGATGCCCTGCTCGATGACGTGGAGCCCGATGCCGCGCTCGCGCAGGTTGGCGCCGAGCGTCACCAGGTGCAGCACGGAGCGGGAGAGCCGGTCGAGCCGGGTGACCTTCAGTGTGTCGCCCTCGCGGAGCAACTGCATGACGAGGTCGAGCTTCGGGCGGGACGCCTTCGCGCCGCTGGCGACGTCGACGTGGATGTTGTCGCGGTCGACGCCGTGGCGGAGAAGTGCGTCGATCTGGTGATCGGGATTCTGGTCGGCCGTCGATGTGCGGCAGTAGCCGATGAGCATTGTCGGAAACTACCCGAAGGACCGTTCTCCGACGTTGATTCCCGACGCGAGTTGCCGACACTGCCCACCTGCGGGTTCGTGATCGTGACCCCGAGTGTCGGCAGACGGTCGTTTGCCGACACTCAAGAGCCCGGGGGATCCACAATGGGAGCGTCCGGCCGGCGGCCAGGCGCGGATCCCCGGGGAGACTCGTCAGCGGGCAGCGAGGAGGCCGTCCACCATGGCTCGGAGCCCATCGAGGTAGGTGTCCTCGGCGGTCAGCGGTGCCCAGTGGTCCGCAACCTGTGCCAGGCGGGGTAGTTCGCTCGGGTCGAGATCGGCGAAGACCCGCTCCCGGTAGATGGGGCGGTCGTCGTCTGTGCGCCTCCGGGCCGCCGTCGCCCGGACCACGATTTCTCCGGCCGTGTAGTACCAGATGGCGCGGTATCCGTGCACGGCCCGCTCGGGAGTCAGTCCGCATTCGACCAGGCCGTCGACTATCTGCTCGACGAACCACAGGGCGGATGTGGACATCAGGTCGTCGGCGGTCAGCACCTCCACGATCCAGGGGCAGGCGGCGAGCGCCTCGTGGATCGCGGTAGCAGCGACGACGATCCGCTCGCGAGGCTGGGTGGGCAGTTCGGGCCGGTGCAGCGCCTGTGCGGCGTAGTCGTCCAGCAGCAGGACGAGCAATTCTTCCTTGTTGCGGACGTGGTGGTAGAGCGCCATCGGCGTGCTGCCGACCTCCGCGGCCAGCCGCCGCATGGTCAGCCGGTCGACGCCTTCCGCATCCACGATCCGACGGGCCGTTGTGACGACCTCCTCGCGGGAGATACGGGGAGGTCGGCCGAGCGTTTTGCGCGGTGTGGACGGTTGCGGCATGCCCTCATCATCCCCCAGGTGTCGACAGCGGTGATCCCTCAGAGCTACTTTCCTTACATGTATAAAAATATGCGAGGGCGGCCCGGAGTGGTGCTGGCGGCGGTGGCCGTCGCCCAGTTCGCCGTCGCCCTGGACCTGTCGGTGGTCAACGTCGCACTGCCCGCAATGCGCACCGCGTTAGAGTTCGCACCACTCGACCTGTCGTGGGTCGTGCACATCTACGCGCTCACGCTCGGCGGATTTCTGCTGCTGGGTGGCCGCGCATGCGACCTGTACGGCCGGCGCCGGCTCTTCGTGCTGGGCCTGGCCGTCTTTGGGCTGTGCTCACTGGCGGGCGGGCTGGCCCAGGCGCCTTGGCAACTGATCGCCGCCCGCGCCGGTCAGGGCCTGGGAGCCGCAGCGGCCACCCCGGCCACGCTGGCGATGCTCACCACCACGTTCCCCGAGGGCCCGCAGCGCGTACGCGCGCTCGGGGTATGGAGCGGGGTGAACGCCGCAGGAGGAGCACTGGGCGTGCTGGCGGGTGGCCTGCTGACCCAGTACGCGGGCTGGCGTTGGGTGATGCTGATCAATCTGCCCATCGTGGCAGTGGCTCTCGCGCTGGTTCTCGCAGGCGTGCCCGCCGAAGAACGCCCCGCCCGACGCGAGAGGTTGGACGTGCTCGGCGCCGTCCTGGCAACCGGTGGAGCCGGGCTGCTGGTGCTCGGGGTGGTCCGCACCGACACCCAAGGGTGGGGTTCCCCCGCCACATGGGCGGTGCTCGGCGCCGCGGCCGCGCTCCTGGCCGCCTTCGTCGTCGCCGAATCCCGAGCTCCCGCACCGCTGTTGCGCCTCGGCCTGCTGCGCAGCCGCTGGGTCGCTGGCGCCAACGTGCTGGTCTTCTTCTCCACGGCAGGGCAGTTCGCGGCGTTCTACTTCGTGTCCCTGTACATGCAGCAGGTGCTCGACATGGGTGCCGCAGCAACCGGCACCGCGTTCCTGCCCTTCTCCGCGAGCCTGGTCGCGGGCAGCCTCGTCGCGACCCGCGTTACCGCGGCACGCACCCCCCGTACGTCCCTGGTGCCCGGCGCCCTGCTCGCTGCCGCGGGCCTGGCCTGGTTCGCCTTCATCAGTCCCAACGGCGGCTTCCTCACGGACGTACTCGGCCCCTGCATCATCACCGGAGTCGGCGTCGGACTGGTCATCGCCCCGATCGTCGCCGCCGCAACCACCGGCGTCGCCCCCCGTGAGGCTGGCATGGTCTCCGGCCTCATGAACAGCTCCCGCCAACTCGGCGGCTGCATCGGCCTGGCCTCCCTGGCCACCATCGCCGCACACCGCACCGGCGCGGCCACCGACCCTGCCGCGCTCAACGACGGCTACGCACTGGGCTTGGCCATCGCCGCCGCCCTCTTCGTGATCGCGGCGACCGTGGCGATCGGCGTGCTGCCCCGCCGCCGGACCGAAACACCTGCACCACGACCTGCCACCACCGCAGAGAACCGACTGGAAGGAACGCCGTCATGACGACGACACCCCTCTCACCCATCGACCTGTTCGCCTCAGCGCTGCACATCCACCCCGACGGCGACGTCAAAGCTGCCGAACGGCGGATGACGAGCAGTGACTCCGGCGCCTGGCAGATCGCGACGTTCCACGTGGAGACCGACACCGACGTTCACGCCGATCACTGGGAGATGCACCCGGAGGCCGAGGAAGCGGTGTGCTGCCTGACCGGCGGCGTCCGCATCTACTTCCGCCCCACTGAGCCCGACAGCGCCGAGCACATGGTCCAGTTGCAGGCAGGCACCGCCGTGATCGTCCCCCGCGGCCGCTGGCATCGGCTGGAGCTGGACGCCCCCAGCGACCTGATGTCGATCACCCTTCGCCACGGCACCCGCCTCGAAAGGCGCACTGACACTCGCTAAGCGGAATGTGGCCCGGCAGACACCCTGCCGAGCCATCACGACCTCACCCAGTACGCGCTCAGCTGGGCTCTTTGACGGCAGCCTCGGAGCGCGCCGGCCGGGGCAGATTGACCGCAAACCCCAGGTCGAGGCGCTTTTCCATGTCGAGCCGGAACGTGCCGTACGGGTTGATGTTCGACCAGAAGAGCGCGGTCAGTCCGCGCCGGTCCTCGTCCGAGAGCTTCTTCGCCCACGCCGGTTCGGCAAGAACACGTTGAAGCAGCAGCGTGTTGACGTGCACGAGCGCGGATTGGAGCAGGTGCAAAGCGAGCATCGAGGTCTCGGCGTGCTCCTTGTCGGGACCCGTCAGGGCACCGTCTTTTCCGTAGTGCAGGACGGTGTTCGCGCTGTTCCAGTTCTCCACGACCTGGAGCCCGCCGTGGATCTCGCGGCGTAGGTCGGGGCTGGCGAGGTAGTCGCACGCGAAGATCGTGCGTACGGCCCGGCCGAGCTCTTCGAGGGCCTGGTAGGTGGGGTGCTTGGGGCCGCCGCGGGTGAAGCGCCGCAGGACCTGTTCGGCCTCCGCGGTGCCCAAGCGCAGCGCGGTGGCGTACTTGACCATCTGGTCGTACTGCTGGGCGATCAGGTCCCAGCGGAAGGGCGAGCAACAGGCGGCGCTGGAGGATGGCCCGGTCTATACGCTCGTAGGCGGCGACGGAGGCGAACTCGTCGGTGAAGCCGGTGTCGAAGTCGGCGTTCTTCAGCACGTCCAGGAGGTCGAGGACGCCCCAGCGGCGTACGACCTCGTCCTTGAGCGCCTGAAGGCCGGTGGGCTCGTCCAGCTTCTCCAGCTTCGGCACGGTGATCCACGGCTCGCCGTGCCGGGTGATGACCTTCACCCCGCCCGCCGAGCCGTCCGCGAGCGCGGCCGACAACCGGTCCAGGCCGTCCGTCATGCGCCGCTTCAGGTCCGTGATGAACGCCTGCGGGTCCATCGGCTGGCGAATCGCGGCGTAGTGCACGGTGCGGGTGGCCTCGAAGTCGCCAGGCAGGTCGTCCTCCGGGTTGCGCCAGCGCAGCCCGCCCTCGACGTAGATCTCGCGGCGCCGGATCGCATCCCGCAGCGCGACCAAGACACACAGCTCGTACGGGATGCGCTCGACCTTGCCCTTGTCATCGACGACCGCCTCGCGCCAGTCCCTGCGTACGACGCCGTCCATCGCCACAGCCTCGGCGGCGTCGTAGAAGCGGATCTTGCCGTCGACGTCGGCGTACTTGGCCAGCAGCTTCAGCGCGTCCATCACCGGCCGGTAAGCGGTGTTGTTACACCTGAAGCCCAGCGTGTTCAGCAGCGGTGGCAGCATCTGCCGGTAGTACGAGCTGTAGGAGGCGCGCAGGGTGGTGCGGACCTTGGCCTTGAAGACCTTCGCGTTCGCCTTCGCCTCGGCGACCAGGTCACGCAGCGTCTTCTCACCCACCACCGGGTACAGGGCTGTGCGCACGACCTCGTCCGGCTGGCCGATCGCGGCGTCGGCGAGTTTGAAGAGGATGCCCTCCTTGCCGCGGACCTTCTTCAGCTCCGCTGTCAGCTGCTTCTCCACGCGCCGCTCGGCACGGGCGTTGATCTTCTGCACCAGGGCGACCAGCAGGTCCACCAGGGCGTCGGTGATTTCTGCCTGCCGGGAGGAACACAGGGCCGCGAGCAGCGTGATCCGGACGTCCTCGGCGGTGTCCCGGAAGTCGGAGGGGTACATCTTGATCGCCCGCGCCCGCCACGCGGCCAGCAGTTTCTCCGAGCAGTCCGCGAACAGCCCATCGGGCAGGCCGAGTTTACGTACGTCGTTCAGTTTGGTGATCTCCGTCAGCAGGGAGTCCAGGCCGACCGCGCCGGGGTCGCGCTTGAGCGCGGCCAGCAGGGCGGTGCCGTCGTCGTTGTCCTCCGCGACCAGCGCCAGCAGCCGGGCCGTGCCCGCGTCGCCCAGGCGCTCGATGGTCCGGGTGCAGAACGCCTTCTCCCACCGGCCCCGCGCGGCGACCAGGACCTTCTCGATCCGGGTCCGGCCCGGAGGCTCGATCTTCCTCGCCCGGCATTCGACCAGCAGGGCCTCGTGCTGCCGGTCCTCCACCAGCTCGACCGCGCACACCTCCGCGGCCAACCACGTCGCCAGCTGTTCCTCGTCCCTTAGCGTCGCCGGCCGGAACCCCAGAGCCTCCCGGACCTGCGCACGGTGGTACTCGGTGGTTCGACCGGTCAGAGAGTACTTCGCGAAGTCGGCAGCCGGGACCTTCACCAGGCCAGCGACGTACTCCACCGCCGCGGCCGGGATCTCCTCCAGCAGATCAGGGAACCGACCCTCGATCTCGAAGAACTTCAGCATCAGGCAGAAGCCGAGCCGGGTTGCCCCGGTCTTGTTGGCCACCAACTTCCAGTCGCCGTCCACCAGCGTCCAGCTCGCCAACAGCTCTTCCGGCGACCACTCCTGTCGCACGCCCACCCCTCCCGGCCGATCCCCAAATCACTTGATCAGACCAACGAGACGACTGAAGCGGGGAAACGGGCCGTCTGACGACCCAAAAGCTACCTGCCGGTTACCTTGCGGCTGGTGTCTGAGCTAGGACTCCGGGGCCGTCCAGGGAGCGGCCGCGGACGTTCTCGCGTCGCTCGCGGAGCCCAGGCGCGGCGCGGCTCACGCGGCGGTCACCGCGCCCCCGACGGGCGCGGATCCCCGCCGGTCCCGGACCCTCAGCTCGCCGCGTAGTTGCGCAGGAACAGCGCCTCCGTCACGGCCATGCGCTCCAGCTCCTGCGGGGACACGCTCTCGTCGACCGCGTGGATCCGGGCCTCGGGCTCGCTGAGGCCGATGAGGAGGATCTCGGCCTCGGGGTAGAGGGCGGCGAGGGTGTTGCACAGGGGGATCGAACCGCCGTGGCCCGCGTACTGCATCTCCTGGCCCGGGTAGGCGACGGCCATGGCCGAGGCCATCGCCTCGTACGCGGGGCTGGCGGTGTCGGCGCGGAACGCCTCGCCGTGGCCGATCGGTTCACATTCCACGCGGGCGCCCCACGGGGTGTGCGCCACCAGGTGCGCTTCGAGCAGCTTGATCGCCTGCCGGACGTCGACGCCCGGCGGGACGCGCAGGCCGATCAGGGCGCGGGCGCTCGCCTGGATCGACGGGGTCGCGCCGACCACCGGCGGTACGTCGATGCCGAGCACGGTGGCGGACGGGCGCGCCCAGATGCGGTCGGCGACCGTGCCGTCGCCGACCAGCCGCACGCCGTCGAGCACCCGGGCGTCCTCGCGGAACCGCTCCTCGGGGTACTGCAGTCCGTCCCACGTCCCCTCGCCCGCGAGGCCGTCGACGGTCGTCGTGCCGTCCTCGGCGCGCAGCGAGTCGAGCACGCGGATCAGCGCGGCCAGCGCGTCGGGTGCCGCGCCGCCGAACTGGCCCGAGTGCAGGTTGCCTTCGAGGGCGTCGATCCGGACGCGCATGGCGATCATGCCGCGCAGGGAGGCGGTCACCGTCGGCAGTCCGACGCGGAAGTTGCCTGCGTCGCCGATGACGACGGTGTCGGCGGCGAGCAGTTCGGGGTGCGCCTCGGCGTACCGCTGGAGTCCGCCCGTGCCCATCTCCTCCGAGCCCTCGGCGATCACCTTGACGTGGACCGGCACCCCGCCGTTCGCCTTCAGTGCCCGCAGCGCGAGCAGGTGCATGATCACACCGCCCTTGCAGTCGGCGGCGCCCCGCCCGTACCAGCGGCCGTCGCGCTCGGTCAGCTCGAACGGAGGCGATCCCCAGGCTGCCTCGTCCAGCGGCGGCTGCACGTCGTAGTGCGCGTAGAGCAGCACGGTCCTCGCGCCCTCGGGCCCCGGCAGGAACCCGTACACGGACTGGGTGCCGTCGGGGGTGTCGAGCAGGGCGACGTCCTGGAAACCCTCGGCGCGCAGCGCGTCGGCCACCCAGTTCGCGGCGCCCTCGCTCTCGCTGCGGGGGTACTGGTCGAAGTCCGCCACCGACTTGAAGGCCACCAGTTCGGCGAGCTCCTCCTTCGCCCGGGGAATCAGCGAGGCGACGGTCTCGGCGACCTGGTTCGACGGCATGGGCACGCTCCTCGTGGGTGCGACGTTGTCCTGGTGGGCATGTGGCTGCGTACGCGCTTGCCCGGAGTGTCGGTGTAGGGCGCACGCGCTGCCGATCCTCCCACAGCGGTCCTCGGCGTCACCCGCCGTAGGATGCGTGGGACAGGTGCGGCAGGCGGCTGGATCGGGAGCAGTAGACCATCGTGAGCAGCGAGAACTCTTCGGCGGACGACGTGCAGCGGGTGTGGGACGTCGTCGTGGTGGGCGCGGGCCCCGCAGGGGCTTCGGCCGCCTACGCGGCGGCGGTCGCGGGACGCAGCGTCCTGTTGCTGGAGAAGGCGGAGCTGCCGCGGTACAAGACGTGCGGCGGCGGCATCATCGGCCCCTCGCGCGACGCGTTGCCGCCCGGCTTCGAACTGCCCTTCAAGGACCGGGTGCACGCGGTCACCTTCTCCCTCGACGGACGTTACGCCCGGACGCGCAAGTCCAGGCAGATGCTGTTCGGTCTGATCAACCGGCCCGAGTTCGACCAGCAACTCGTCGAGCACGCCCAGAAGGCGGGCGCCGAGCTGCGTACGGGCGTCACGGTCACCCGGGTCGAGCAGCACGGCTCGGCCGTGCCGGACCGGCGGACGGTCGCGGTGGTGCTGCAGGGCGGGGAGACGCTGTTCGCGCGGGCCGTCGTCGGGGCGGACGGCAGCGCCAGCCGCATAGGGGCGCATGTCGGGGTGAAGCTCGAACAGGTCGACCTCGGCCTGGAGGCGGAGATCCCCGTGCCGGAGACGGTCGCCGAGGACTGGAAGGGGCGCGTCCTCATCGACTGGGGCCCGATGCCCGGCAGTTACGGGTGGGTCTTCCCCAAGGGGGACACCCTGACCGTCGGCGTGATCTCCGCGCGCGGTGAAGGCGCCGCCACCAAGCGGTACTTGGAGGACTTCATCGGGCGGCTCGGCCTCGCCGGCTTCGAACCGAGCGTGTCCTCCGGGCACTTGACGCGCTGCCGTGCGGACGACTCACCGCTCTCGCGGGGCCGGGTGCTGGTCTGCGGGGACGCGGCCGGGCTGCTGGAGCCGTGGACGCGGGAGGGCATCTCCTTCGCGCTGCGGTCGGGCCGCCTCGCGGGGGAGTGGGCGGTGCGGATCGCCGAGGCGCACGACGCGGTCGACACCCGCCGCCAGGCCCTCAACTACGCGTTCGCCGTGAAGGCGGGCCTCGGTGTCGAGATGAGCGTCGGCAAGCGGCTGCTGGTCGCCTTCGAGCGGCGGCCGGGTCTCTTCCACGCGGCGCTGACCGGGTTCCGGCCCGCCTGGCGGGCCTTCGTCGACATCGCCCGCGGGTCGACCTCCCTGGGCGAGATCGTCCGCAACCACCCGATCGCCCAGCGCGCGCTGACGGCGTTCGACAAGTAGGGCCGTGGGCCGGCCCGTCCGGCACGACGCGCCGGCCCGCCGGCGCCCCGCCCGGTCACCGCTGGACGGTGATCCGGAAGACGGGGTGCTTCGGTGCGGCGGCGAGCAGCTCCTCGTCGGTGGAGTCGGCGCTGACGTCGCCGAAGAACCGGCCCACCTCCCAGCCCCACTTCTTGAGGTAGGTGCGCAGGACGACGGGCTTCTCCTCGTCGTTCAGCTCGACCGCCGTGAACTCCTGCACCCGGCGGCCCACCTGGAGCCGCCCACCGCCGGCCGCCCGCATGTTGCGCACCCACTCGGAGTGGCCGCGTGCCGAGACCAGGTAGGGGCCGCCCTCGTACGGCAGCGGGTTGACCGGCAGCCGACGCCACTCGCCGCTCTTGCGACCGCGCACGGAGAGCTCGGCCGTGCCGAGGAGGCTGACGCCGCGGCGGGCGAGCCAGCCGACGAAGCCGTTGAGTACGCGGTCGAAGGGGTTGGTCCTGATGTAGTGGGTCGACGACGGCATGGGGTCCTCCCGTGGTGGTGCGGCGGCGTGGCCGGGGGCGGGGCGGGTGCTTCAGAGAGCACTGCTCTCGCTGGAGAGCAGTGTGCACGAGATCGACGCTCCAAAGCAAGAGCGATGCTCTCGCTTGTGCCTGCTGCTCCGATATGTGGGCGGCGATCTCTAGCGAGAGCGATGCTCTGAAACGTGTGCAGTGATCTGCCTCTGTGGCACACTGCCTCACATGAGCACTGCACAGGGAGCCCGTGCCCGAGCCCGGACCGAGGTCACCACCGCGATCAAGGACGAGGCGCGCAGACAGCTCGCCGCCGAGGGCGCCGCCAAGCTGTCGCTGCGGGCCGTGGCGCGCGAACTCGGCATGGTCTCCTCCGCGCTCTACCGCTATTTCCCGAGCCGTGACGAGCTGCTCACCGCGCTGATCATCGACGCGTACGACTCCGTGGGCCAGGCCGCCGAGGCCGCGCACGCACGCGCCGCCGGGGAGAGTCCGGCCGAGCAGTGGGTCGCGGTGTGCGAGGGGGTGCGGGAGTGGGCGCTGGCAGGGCCGCACGAGTACGCGTTGATCTTCGGTTCGCCCGTGCCCGGCTACAAGGCCCCCGATGCGACCCTCCCGGCCGCCTCTCGGGTGGGGCAGGTGATGATCCGGATCGTGCGGGACGCCTACCGTGCGAAGGGCGTGGCCCAGCGGAAGCTCCCTCCCGAGCTGCGTCCCGAGGCGCGGCGGCTCGCCGAGGAGTTCGCACCCGACCTGCCCCCGGAGGTCGTCGCGGTGCTCGTCGGGGCCTGGGCGCAGCTGTTCGGCCTGATCAGCTTCGAGGTGTTCGGGCAGTTCAACCGGATGATCGAGGACCGGGGGGTGTTCTTCCGGCACGCGGCCGGTCAACTCGCCCATCACGTCGGTCTGGTGTTCCCGCAGTCGGCGTCGGCGGAGCGCTGACCTCCCTGGTACCGGCGGGCGTACTCCGCCGGGAGCAGGGGTGATGGCGCCGCTCGGACGACGTCGGGCCCGCCGGCCGGCGTCTAGCGTGGCAGGCATGGCGGAGCAGGGTGCACAGGCGGGTGGCCCCCCGAGGGGCGGCGGGCCGCCGCGGCGACGGTGGTACGGGGACGGGCCCCCGTGGTGGAACAGGCCGGACGGCGACGCGGTGCGCCCGCGTCTGCCCTGGCGTTCCACGGCGGCGGTCGCCGTCCTCGTGATGGCCGGATCGGCCGCGGCCGCCGAGTTCCAGCGGGACGAGCGCGCCCCGCTCGACGCCTTCGCCCGTGTCCTGTTGCTCGGGGGCGCGCTCCTGCTGCTGGGGCGGTGGCGGTGGCCCGTGTTCGTCGCCTTCGCGACAGCGGCGACGGCCATGGTGTACCTGGGCGCCGGATATCCGTACGGGCCGGTGTTCCTGACCGTCGCCGTCGGCTGCTTCAGTGCGATCGTCGCCGGGCATCGCACGGCCGCCTGGACGGCGATGGGGGCGCTGTGGGCGGGCCATGTGCTGGTGGCGCACTGGCTGTTCCGGTGGCTGCCGCCGGGCGGGGACGACGCCGCGAGCTGGGGCCAGGAACTCGTCGTCGTGGCGTGGGGGGTGGCGATCGTGGCGCTCTCGGAGCTGGCCCGGATCCGGCGCGAGCAGTGGGGCCGGGAGCGGGAGGAGCGGGCGCGGGCCGCGCGGGCGCGGGCCGACGAGGAACGGCTGACGATCGCCCGCGAGCTGCACGACGTCCTCGCGCACAGCATCTCGGTGATCAACGTCCAGGCGGGCGTCGGCCTGGCGCTCCTCGACTCCGACCCGGAGCAGGCGCGCGCCGCACTCATCACGATCAAGACCGCGGGGAAGGAAGCCCTGGGCGAGGTCCGCCAGGTCCTCGACACCCTGCGGACGCCCGGCGACGCCCCGCGCGCCCCCGCCCCGGGTCTCGACCGCCTTCCCGAACTCGTCGAACAGGCGGCGGGCGCGGGCCTGGCCGTCGAGGTCGAGGGCACGGCGCCGGAGCTGCCACCGGGCACCGATCTCGCCGCGTTCCGCATCGTCCAGGAGGCCCTCACCAACGTCGTACGGCACTCGGGATCGCGGCGGGCGCGTCTGCGCATCGAGCACGGCGGCGGTGCACTGCGGCTGCGGATCGACGACGACGGACCCGCCACCGGCACCGACGCGGGCGGCGGCGGCAACGGACTCGTGGGCATGCGCGAGCGCGCCGCCGGGCTCGGTGGCACGATCGAGGCGGGGCCACGCGCAGACGGAGGGTTCCGGGTGCTCGCCGTACTGCCGCTGCGGGCATCCCGCCAGAACGAGGAGGACCGGTGATCCGCGTACTGCTCGCCGACGACCAGGCTCTGGTACGGGCCGGGTTCAGGGCGCTGCTCGACGCACAGCCCGACATCGAGGTGGCCGGGGAGGCCGCCGACGGCGAGGAGACGCTGCGTCGGGTGCGTGAACTCCGCCCCGACGTGGTCCTGATGGACATCCGGATGCCCCTCCTCGACGGGCTCGCCGCGACCCGCCGCATCACCGGCGACCCGGGGCTCGCACACGTCAGGGTCGTCATGCTGACCACCTTCGAACTCGACGAGTACGTCTTCGAGGCGATCCGTTCCGGCGCGTCCGGGTTCCTCGTCAAGGACACCGAGCCGGATGAACTCCTGCGTGCGGTACGGGCGGTGGTGGAGGGCGACGCGCTGCTGTCTCCGGGGGTGACCCGGCGGCTGATCTCCGAGTTCGCGGCCCGCTCCAGGGAACCTGCGGCCGCCGCGTCCCTCGCCGGGCTCACCGAGCGGGAGCGGGAGGTGATGGCGCTGGTCGGCCTCGGCCTGACCAACGACGAGATCGCCCGCCGGCTCGTCGTCAGTCCGCTCACCGCCAAGACGCACGTGAGCCGGACGATGGTGAAGCTGGGCGCCCGCGACCGCGCCCAACTCGTCGTCCTGGCCTATGAGTCGGGGCTGGTGCGGCCGGGCTGGCTGGGCTGAGCGGCGCGGTGCCCGCCGGGAGGGCCGGCGGCCTGCCGGCGCAGGCGCGTGGCGCGCCGGAAGCGTGTCAGGACGATCGTGACGACCGCGATGAACACCACCGCGGTCACGGCCAGGGCGAGGGGGCCGAGCAGGCTCTGCCGGTCGCGCAGGGAGCCGAAGACGTTCGGCAGGAACGCCGTGACGCCGAAGTAGGCCGCGCCCGCCAGGGCCGCCCCCGCGAAGAGCGCGTAGAGCATCTCGAGTGTCATCGCGTCCCGTTCGGCCTGCGTTCGTCTCCCCATGGCCCGAGTGTGGGGGCGCCGGACGCGACCGACAAGGCGGCGGATGCATCCGCCGGCCTCGGATCAGCATGAAGCACGAAGCACGAAGCAGGAAGCCCGACGCATGACGCATGACGCATGACGCGCGAGGCGCGAGCCACGAGGCGCGTCGCGCGGCGCACTAAGTGGTCGACTCCGTAAGTCCTTCGGGGGGTTGACGTCGGAGGCAGTTCTGTGTCTGGCGTCTGCTCAGATGTCGGGGGCGGCGAGGTGGAGATGGCAGGCACAGTCGAGTGCGTCTGCGGGGGTGCCCGTGGCTGCCGCTGGGCAGCAGGGAGTCCTCGTAGTGGTCACCGCCGGCGTGGTAGAGGGCGAAGCCCCACCTGCCGACCGCGCCGGTGTAGCGCAGTCGCATCAGTTTGACCCGTTGGCCGTCGGCCAGTTCGGCCTCCACATAGGCGAAGGCTCCCCGGTGGCGGATGTGTAGCCGCTCCAGCTGCGGCCAGGCGGGGCGGGCGCGCTCACCGAGGCGCGCCTCCACCGAGAGCCGGGTGTGTTCCGAAGGCGTGGGCATGTCGGTCATCCTGCCCGAGGGGCCGGTTGCCGGATGCGGCAGGCTTCGGCCTTTCATGATCCACTTCTGTCGATCGGCCTGCCTGCCTTGCCCGTTACCGTCGCCCGCCCGATAGTCCTGCGCGCCGCCGAGCGCGAGCGACTGAAGAAGATGGCCTACGGCCACAAGTCCGAGCACCGGCTGCGGATGCGCGCGCAGGTGGTACTGCACGCCGCACGCGAACGCTCCAACGCGCGCATCGCCCGTGAGACGGGGCTGCATCTGGACACGGTCCGCTGCTGGCGCGGCCGGTTCGTCGAGCACGGTCCGGCCGGTCTGTCCGACCGCGAGCGGTCAGGGCGGCCTCCGTCGTTCACCGCGTTGCAGGTGGCCCAGGTCAAGGCCCTGGCCTGCCGGCTGCCAGCCGAGAGCGGCGTGCCGCTGGCGCGCTGGTCGTGCCCGGAACTGGCCCGTGAGGTCGTCGCCCAGGCGATCGCCTGCTGGGTCTCCGCCTCCACCGTGCGCCGCTGGCTCACCGACGACGCGCTCAAGCCCTGGCAGCACCAGTCCTGGATCTTCATCACCGACCCCGGCTTCCGGACCGAGGCCGAGCGGGTGCTCGGCTTGTACGCCCGCACCTGGCGAGGCGTCCGGCTCGGCGAGGACGAGTACGTCATCAGCGCGGACGAGAAGACCTCCATCCAGGCCCGCTGCCGCTGCCACCCCACCCTCGCCCCCGGCCAGGCCCGCGCGATGCGCGTCAACCACACCTACGGACGCGGCGGCGCCCTGGCCTACCTCGCCGCCTACGACGTCCACGCCGCGAAAGTGTCCGGCCGCACCGAGCCACGCACCGGCATCGACCCGTTCATGAACCTGGTCGCCCAGGTCATGAGCACCGAGCCCTACGCCAGCGCGAAGCGCGTGTTCTGGATCGTGGACAACGGCTCCTCCCACCGCGGCAAGAAGGCCGCCGACCGCCTGGCCGCCGCCTTCCCCAACGCGGTGATGGTCCGCACCCCCGTGCATGCTACGTGGTTGAACCAGGTGGAGATCTACTTCTCCGTCGTACAGCGCAAGGTCGTCTCACCCAACGACTTCACCGACCTCGCCCAGGTCGCCGACCGGCTTGGGGCCTTCGAAGACCGCTACAACGCCACAGCACAGCCGTTCCAGTGGAAGTTCACCACCTCCGACCTGGACGATCTGCTGGCCAGGCTCGACCGGCACACCACCGATCACCACGAAGAATCCTCCGCCGAGCCAGCTACATGATCAACCCCCGAAGGACTTACGGAGCCGACCGCTAAGGCACCAGATTTCGCATCACCGCACCCGGCAGCGAAGCATTGCCCGCCGCCGCCTTCGCCACATGACCGTCATCGTCGGCGAGCAACTCCACGATCACCTGGGGCGGGAGGGCCGGATGGCCCGCGGCAATGGGCTTCGCCTGGCCGTCCGTCAGGCAGGCGAGCAGGGCCCGCGGGGTCGCGTGGGGGTGGGCGGCGATTTCGCGGAACGCCTCGTGCACCGGCGGACGGTGGTGGGCGAGGTGTTCCAGGAGTGCCCCGGACGCGTCCGGGTTGGCCGCCACCCCCGCCAGGACCTGGACTCCGTGCCGGTCGACCATGGCCCGCAGTCGCGCCTCGGAGAGGCCGGGGTGCGGGGCGATGCTCTTGAGTACCTTCGCGTCGGGGTCGGTGGCGAGGGCGTCGCGTATCTCGGCGGGCAGGTCGCGGCGCAGGGCCACGAGCATCCGCACGGTCGAGTCGGTCGAGTGGGCCAGTTTCCCGACCTCGGCCGGGGACGCGGCCTCGACGCGGGGTAGCAGGGTGGGGCCGATTTTCGTGGTGGCGATGAGGCGAACGAGGACGCCGAGGGGCACGTTGGGGTTGTGCGCGAGTCGGCGCCGTACGTCCTGGTATTCGTCCTCGGCCAGTACGCGCATCAGGGCGTAGTCGCCGGCCAGCTTCTCGGCGATGCAGGCCCGGATGTGCACGTCGGGGTCCGTGGCGAGCCGTCGGCTCACCTCCGGGGGCAGGTCGGAGCGCTCGGCGAGGGCCCGGCGCAGGAGCTCCGACGGGTCGTCGGCGAAGGGGATCGCGGCCTCGATGGGGGTGGCGGGGTTGCTCAGGGCCCCGTGCCGTACGTCGTGCACGGCGGTCTCGTGCGTGCCGCCGCAGACATCGTACGCATCCGCCTCGCAGAAGGTCTCCTCGACGCTGCAGACCGAGCACCGCTGTACGGGAGGCAGTCCCTTGTCGTCGAGGAGTGCCGTCAGTACGGCCGGTGGCGTTGCCTCGTTCCAGGCCGCATACCTGCGGACCTCGGCGTTCGGATGCCCCGCGAGCCTCGTGGCCAGCGGGCGATCCGTCGTCCACAGGGCGAGTTCCCTCACCACCCGCACATCCGGACCGGCGGCGAGCGTCTCGACGACATCGGGCGGCAGGCCCACACACCGGGCCAGCTGCTGCCGACGCCAGGAATCCGGGTCCGCCACGAGGACCCGGCCCCACGCCGGATCGCCGCGCCCCTCGCCGAGCAGCGCGAGAGCGGTGTCCGGATCGGCTGCCGGATCGACGTCGGCGACGGTCAGCCGGCCCTCGCGCGCGAGCCGTGGGCCGCTCTCCGGGACGCGTGCGTACAGCGCGAGCGCCTGCGCGTGGGTGAGGTCGGGGCGTTCGGTGAGGTCATCGGTGAAGTCGGCGTCGGTGTCGGCGACCGCGAGTTCGATCAGAACGGTCGACGAGTTCGGGCGGAAGGGAGGCGTTGGCGGCAAGCCCGCTCAGGACATCGGCATGCTTCACAGGAGCATTGTGACCGCAACAGGCCCTGGCTTTCAGGCATTTATTGTCCCGTCGAATCGAAGCAGTGTGGACTCAGACGTCGGGCTCAGACATCGGCCTCAGACATCGGGCTCCAACTCGCGCAGAAACCCACCCGTCCGGGAACCGCCCCCGTCCTCCTCCGCCGCCGCCCGCGAGACCTGCTCCGGTGTCCCCTCGGCCACCACCCGCCCTGCCCGGCGCCGCCCGCCGGGCCGAGGTCGATGATCCAGTCCGAGGCGCGCATGACGTCGAGGTTGTGCTCGATCGTGACGACCGAGTGACCCGCGTCCACGAAGCGTTGGAGTACGTCGAGCAGGCGGGCGGTGTCGGCGGCGTGCAGGCCGGTGGTCGGCTCGTCGAGGAGGTAGAGGGTGCGGCCGGTCGCTCGGCGCCCCAACTCCTTTGCCGGCTTGAGGCGTTGGGCCTCGCCGCCGGAGATGGTGGTGGCGGGCTGGCCCAGCGGGAGATAGCCGAGGCCCACGTCCGAGAGCCGTTGCAGCCGGGCCGCGGTCTGCCGTACGCCCCGGAAGACGGTCAGCGCCTCGTCCACCGTCGCGGCCAGCACCTCCGCGATGTCGTACCCGTCGTAGCGCACCGCGAGGACCTCGCTCCGGAACCGGCGGCCCCGGCAGCCCGGACAGACGCACTCGACTGTGCCTGCCATCTCCACCTCGCCGCCCCCGACATCTGAGCAGACGCCAGATACAGAACTGCCTCCGACGTCAACCCCCGAAGGACCTTACGGAGCCGACCACTAAGTACGGCGCACGACGGCGAAGTACGCCGCTCGCGCGAAGCGCCCGCCCCGGCCCCGGGCGGGCGCTTCGACGCGCTGATGGGTCGTCAGGGACGTCAGAGGCGTCAGGGGGTCGCCCGGATCCGGTCGTCGTGGCGGGCTCCCGCCCCTGGCTCCTCGTGCGCCAGCCACTCGGCGACGCTGTGCGCGATCGGCTGGCCGGTGTCCATCTCCACGAACCCGAACTGGCCGGACTGGTTGCACTCCAGGAACCACCAGATCCCGTCCGCGTCCTCCGCGAAGTCGAACGCCCCGTAGGAGAGTTCGGCGTCGCGGAGGTAGGTGCGGACGGCCGTGGCGGTGCGGTCCGGCACCTCGGCCGACTGCCAGGGCGCGGTGGAGGGGGCGAAGCGGACGTCCACCTCGTCGGGGTGCGCGTCCGGGGCGACGGCCTTGCGGGCTGCCAGCATGCGGTCGCCGACGACCGTGAGCCGGATGTCGGCGGTCTTGGCGATGCGCCGCTGCAGCAGTGTCGGGCCGAACGCGACGGCGGTGAAGTCGGTGCCGGGTGCGACGCGGCTGGTGGGGACGGTGCCGGCGGGCTCCCGGGGGTGGGTGCCGGAGACCGGCTTCACCACCAGGTCCGGGAAGCGCTCGGCGAAGTCGCGGGCGGCCTGCGGGAACGTGGTGATCAGCGTGGCCGGTACGGGGAGCCCACAACGCTGGGCGTGCCGGAGCTGCCACGGCTTGTGCCTGGCTCGGCGGGCCGCGTCCGGGTCGTTCATCCAGCGGGCGCCCGTGCCGCGCAGCATGCCGTACAGGGCTTGAGAGGACTCCTCGGTGAGCCACGGGGACGGCTCGGGGACCCCGGCGGCCGGAACGCCGGGCCTGCGCAGCCAGATGGACCGCAGCCCGTGCATGCTCACCAGGCGGCCGCCGGCGGACAGATGTCCGCGGAACGAGCCGTGCACGTACTCGCCGGAGAGCGCCACCGCGCCGGGCAGGTCGGCGGGGTCGAGCCGGACCACCGGTACGCCGGTCCTGTTGAGCCGGGCCACCACCAGGTCCGCCGTCACATCCTGTTCAGAGGTGAGGATCAACACCGTCATCGTCGCGAATCCGCGTTCAGTCGTCGAAATGGGTCTTCGATCCCGCCGTGGAGGTAGTCGCCCCCAATTCCCGCATAAGACCCTGGTCGTGTGCCGCTATCCGCCCGTCGGCGAGCACGTTCAACTGCAGCCCGGAGTCGTAGGTGTACGGAGCGCTGAACTCCAACTGCTCAGCGGCGCGAGCGTAGTTGAGCACGAACAGTCGCATCGTTTCTCCTTGTTCGGGACCATCCGGAAAGCGGATGGTGACGCTCCGGCCGCTCTCTGTTCGGCCGGGTCGCAGTGCCTCCAGGGAGTTATACGAATCGAACGACTGAATGGTTGCCTCATGTTCTCGGAGGGCTGACTTCATGCACCGCGAGGCGTCATCGGGCAACGGTGAGTGGTCATTTCGCGGCCGAGTCACGGGTGGTGAAGGCGATGGCGGAGGCGAACCCGGCCAGTACCGCGACGCTCGTGAGCGCGGCGGGCAGGGAGAGCAATTCGGCCATGAATCCGATCGCGGGCGGGCCGAGGAGCATGCCCAGATAGCCGAGCGTGGAGGCCGTGGCGACCCCGCCCGGGCCGGCCAGCGCGCCCGCGCGTTCGATGGCGACGGGGAAGATGTTGGCGAGGCCCAGACCGGTGACGGCGAAGCCGAGCAGGGCGGCCCACGCGGAGGGCGCGAGGGAGCCGAGCAGCATGCCGCCCGTCGCGGTCGCGCCACCGGCGACGAGCACCGTCGTCCTGCCCAGGCGTTCGAGCAGGTGCGTCCCGGTGAGCCGGCCGATCGTCATGGCCAGCGCGAAACACGAGTAACCGAGCGCCGCGACTCCCGGTGAGGCGTCCAGGTCCGCCTCCAGGTGCAGGGCGCCCCAGTCGGCCAGTGCCCCCTCGCCGTACGCCGTGCACCCGGCGATCAGGCCGAGGACGACGACCGGGCCGCGCGTCCGGCCGCCGATGTGGTCCACGCCGGGTGCGTCGCGCGGCCCGGCCTCTCGGGTGTCCTGCTCCGGGGTGCGGGCCGGTGGTGCCGGAGGCTCGTGGCGCAGCAGGGTGGGTGCGGCCAGGGCGGTGACCAGCAGGCCCGCCACGGCGATGCCGAGCAGGTGGCGGGTGGGCGACAGGGAGCCCGCGATCAGGCTGCCGAGCCCTGCACCTACCATGCCGCCGAGGCTGAACGCGGCGTGGAAACCGGGCATGACGGGCCGCCCCAGCGCGGCCACCAGATCCACGGCCGCGCTGTTGAAGGCGACGTTGATGCCCCCGAAAGCCGCGCCGAAGACCAGCAGGACCGCGCCCAGGGCGAGCGCCGAGTGGGTGAGCGGGGGCAGGGCCACGCTCAGGGACAACAGAACGGCACAGACGGCCGTCACCGGGTGGCTGCCGAAGCGGCGGCAGAGCCGGCCGGTCAGCATCATCGTGATCACCGCTCCGGCGGACACGCCGAGCAGCGCGAGACCCAGCGCGCCGGGCGACGCGCCGGTCTGCTCCTTGATCGCGGGGATCCTGACCACCCAGCCGGCGAAGACGAAGCCGTCGAGGGCGAAGAAGGCGGTGATCGCGACGCGGAGGGAGCGGAGGTCGCCGAGGCGCGCGAAGTCGCTCTCGTGACCCGGCACGGCACTGTGCGTTCGGGTTTTGTTTATTCGCGGCACAAAATAAGGCTAGGTGGGAGCCGGGGCCGGGGCAAGGTCCACCGGGGGTGCCCGTACGTGGACGGGGCTGGGGGCGGAACGGGGCTGCTGGGGAGGTCGGTCGTCGGTGAGCGGCTCGTTCGGGGACGAGTGGCGAAGCTGGGCGCGCACCCGCGAGGGACGTCGTGCCGGTCGCGTCGCCGTGAGCGGCTCGCCCTCCCGGCCGCTCACCGACGGCGACCTCCCGTTCGCCGGTAGGACGGAATTCGCGGGTCCGGGTGAGGGGAATGCGCGGCGCCGGGTGCCGGGCGGGCGAAAGGGGGCTGCCGGGCAAAGGAGTCCCGTCCCGCGCGGGCCCGTGACGGTGGATCGAACCCAGAATTCGACACCATTTCCGCCGCCGGGGCGACACCCTGCCGAATCGTTTTCCTCGCGGATCCGGCGGGCCCTTTCACTAACGGTCGCCGGTAACCGGAAGACAACTGACCGTATTCATGAGGGCAGTTGCGTCATCCCTCCGCTCGGAACCCGTCAGTCGCAGGGAGTTGCCCACGACGAAGGCAGAGGAAAGGCCATGGTGACCCCGGTGATCACCGGGGTCACCATGGCCGGACGCGGCGGGCGGCAGGGTGGCCGTGTCGTAGGCGAAGGCGAAGGCGAAGGCGAAGGCGAAGGCGAAGGTGAAGGCAAAGGCGAAGGCGAAGACCGGAGCAGGCCGGACCGGGTCGTGCCGCGTGTCCGGTGGGTGAGGTGGACGGTGTCGGCCGCGGCACTCCGGCGTCCCCCGTCGGCGGGATCGCGCGCGAGGTCGAGCGCACGCGAGGCGGCTGATCGCCTGCGCGCTGCCCGCCCTGACCGCGTCGGCGGTTTCGAGGGCCGCGCGGGGCCTCACCGTCCCAGGCGGCCACGAGGCGCGGGCAGTGGGCCGAGCCGCGTCAGCGCCGCCTCGTCGACGCCGCGGGCGGCCAGGTGCTCCGAGGCGTGTTCCGACGCGCCCACCGGTCGCAGGACCCCGGCCGTGTCGGTGCCGCCGGCGAGGTGCACGGCCGACAGGACCGTCCGACCTGGGGTTACCCGTGGCGAGTCGCTCACCAGGCTTGACTATATACCCCCCAGGGGTATCGTGGGCCGTGATGAGGGCACCCGTACATCGAAGGAGACGGCCATGAACACCGGACTCAGGATCACCGCGTTCGCCGCCGCGCTGGCCGCCACGTTCGGCACCGCCTACGGCGTGGGAAAGGGCATCGAACCCGTCGTCTCCGGCGCCGCGGAGAACGAGCCCGCCCGCCACGACAGCCACATCGAGGAGTCACCGGATCCAGGGCACGGCGACGGCGGCCACGAGACCGCCCCGCCCGGCGGACTCCAGATCTCCGAAGGTGGCTACACCCTCGACCTGCGCACCCCGGGCGTCGCCGCCGGCCACCGCTCCGACCTGCGCTTCGTCATCCGGGACGAGGACGACCGCGCCGTCATCGCGTACCAGCGCGAGCACGACAAGGAACTCCACCTCATCGTCGCCTCACGCGATCTGGTCACCTACCGCCATCTGCACCCCACCCGCACGGCCGACGGCACCTGGAGCGCTCCCGTCGAGCTGCCCGAGGCGGGTGGCTACCGCGTGTTCGCCGACTTCACGCCGGCCGGGAAGGACGCCGAGAACCTCACCCTCGGCGCCGACCTCGCGGCCTCGGGCACCTACGAGCCGCGAAAGCTCCCGGCGCCGAAGACCACCGCCGCGGTCGACGGCTACGAGGTCGAGCTGGACGGCGGCCTGCGCCCGGGCGCAGCGAGCGAACTCACCCTCAAGGTCTCCCGGGACGGCCGGCCCGTCACCGACCTCCAGCCCTACCTGGGCGCGTACGGCCATCTGGTCGCCCTGCGCTCCGGCGACCTCGCCTACCTGCACGTCCACCCGAACGGCGAGCCCGGCGACGGACGGACCCGGCCCGGCCCCGGCATCTCCTTCACGGCCACCGCCCCCAGCACCGGCACCTACCGCCTCTTCCTGGACTTCAAGCACGAGGGCGAGGTCCACACGGCGGCGTTCACGGTCGGCGCAGGACAAGCCACGGGGCCCACGCACCCGGAGAAGCCCGCGACCGACCACGCGCACTGACGGCTTCACCGCGCCCGCGGGCCTCAGGCGATGACCACCCGCACCCCCGTCTCCTCGAAGCGCCGAACCGTCTCCGGTGCCGCCGCCGCGTCCGTGACCAGCGTGTTCACCGAGCCGGTCCCGCAGATCCGGGCGAAGGCCCGCCGTCCCAGCTTGCTGGAGTCGGCTGCCACGACGACCCGCTCGGCACGCTCGCAGAGGAGCCGGTTGACGGCTGCCTCCGCCTCGTCGTGGGCGGCGGCGCCATGGGCCACATCCAGGGCGACCACGCCGAGGACGGTCACGTCCAGGGTGATCCGGTCGAGCACACCGTCGGCGAGCGGGCCGACGAGCTCGTAGGACTGGGCGCGGGCCACCCCGCCCGTCACCACGATCTTGAACTGGGGCCGCACGGCCAGCTCGCCCGCGATGTTGAGGGCGTTGGTGACCACGGTCAGGGCGGGAGTTCCGGACGTCAGGTCTGCCCGTACGGCCAGGGCCCGCGCGACCTCCGTCGTGGTCGTGCCGCCGGTCAGGCCCACCGCCTCGCCGGGGGCCACGAGGTCCGCCACCGCCTGCGCGATCCGCTGCTTCTCGGTGGCGCGACGCGCCGTCTTGTAGCGGAGCGGCAGCTCGTACGAGACGCCGTGCACGACCGCTCCGCCCCGGGTGCGGACGAGCATCTGCTGCTCCGCGAGCCGGTCGAGGTCGCGGCGGATCGTCGCGGCGGACACCCCCAGCTCGGCGGCCGCCTCCTCGACGTCCAGCCGCCTCCGCTCGGCGAGCAGTTCCAACAGCGTTTGCCAGCGGGCGTCGCGGGACATGGGGTCTCCTCCTGCTGGTCCGGTTGCCGCATGGTGCTTGAAGTTGCTCGAAAGCTGACTCTATCGTGCAGGAACGAGCATGATCCCGGTGTCTCCTGGGGAGGGTGACCGCATGACCCACGTCGAGGACGAGCTGAACAGCCAGCCCGCATGCTGGGCACGCGTCGCCGCCGAGGCGGTGGAGCACGCCGGGGTCCTGTCCGCGCCGGGGGAGCGGGTGGCGCTCGTCGGCTGCGGGACGTCGTACTTCATGGCGCAGGCCGCCGCGGCGCTGCGTGAACGGGCCGGACACGGGGAGACGGACGCCTACGCGGCCTCGGAGTTCCCCCGGCTGCGGACCTACGACCGCGTCGTCGCCCTCACCCGCTCCGGCACCACCACCGAGGTGCTGGACCTGCTGGGCGCGCTGCGGGGCCGTACCCGTACGACGGCGGTCACCGCCGACCCGGCCACCCCGGTGATGGCCGCGGCGGACGACGTCGTCGTCCTGGGCTTCGCCGACGAGAAGTCCGTCGTCCAGACCCGTTTCGCCACCACCGCGCTCACCCTTCTGCGCGCCCACTTCGGCCTGCACACCGAGGCGGCCGTCGCCGACGCCCGCACCGCGCTCGAGGCGCCGCTGCCCGAAGGGCTCGTCGGGTGCGCCCAGTTCACCTTTCTGGGCCGGGGCTGGACCGTGGGCCTCGCCCACGAGGCCGCGCTGAAGATGCGCGAGGCCGCGCTGGCGTGGAGCGAGGCGTATCCGGCGATGGAGTACCGGCACGGCCCGATCAGCGTCACCACCCGGTCCACGGCGACCTGGATGTTCGGCGAGGCACCGGAGGGGCTCGCCGACCAGGTACGGGCGACCGGCGCGACCTGGGTGCCCGGCGGGCTCGATCCGCTCGCCGAACTCGTCCGCGCCCAGCGGCTGGCCGTCGCCGTGGCCGCCGCCCGCGGCCTCGACCCCGACCGGCCGCGCCATCTCACGCGCTCGGTGATCCTCGACCCGAACGACCGCTGAAACAGGAGGAGCCGTGCCCCTCACGACGACCGGAGCGCTGATCACCGGGGCCGCCGCCACGCACGCCGCGGTGGCGTCGTTCAACGTCATCACCCTGGAGCACGTCGAGGCGGTCGTCGCGGGCGCCGAGACCGCCGCCGCGCCCGTCGTCCTCCAGGTCAGCGAGAACGCGGTCAGGTTCCACGACGGCGACCCGCTCCCGCTCGCCCGCGCCGCGTCCGCCGCCGCCGAGCGGGCGGCCGTGCCCGTCGCGCTCCACCTCGACCACGTGCGGAGCGACGACCTGCTGCGCCGGGCCGCCGATGCCGGGTTCAGCTCCGTGATGTACGACGCCTCGCATCTGCCCTACCTGGACAACCTGGCCGCCACCCACGCCGCCGTGCGCTGGGCACACGCCCAAGGGCTCTGGATCGAGGCCGAGTTGGGTCAGGTGGGCGGCAAGAACGGCGAGCAGCCGCTCGACGCGCACGCGCCGGGGGCCCGTACCGGCCCCGAGGAGGCGCGGGCCTTCGTGGCCGACTCGGGTGTGGACGCGCTCGCCGTCGCCATCGGCAGCTCGCACGCGATGACCACCCGCACCGCGGCCCTCGACCACGCCCTTCTGCGGCGACTGGCCGGCGCCCTGGACGTTCCCCTCGTCCTGCACGGTTCCTCCGGCGTCCCGGACGATGAGCTGCGGAAGGCCGTCGCGGGCGGCATCGCAAAGGTCAACATCGGCACCGCGCTCAACATCGCCCTGACCGGCGCGATCCGGGAGTTCCTCGACGCCAGCCCCGAGGCGGTGGACCCGCGCCGGTACCTCACGGCGGGCCGGTCGGCGATGGCGGACACCGTGGCCCGCCTCATCCGCGTCCTGCGCTCGGAGCGGACGGTCCCCAGCGCTCCTGCCGTTCCCTCCGCCCCGTCCGCGTAGGGCGGGGCGGAGGCAGGGGCGGAATGTGACGCCCGTCACTGGTATTTTCCGGTCATGCGGGAGACGGAGATCCACCTCGGTGAGCCGCCGGTCGTCGCCCTCACCGGGGTCGGCGTGCACGGCGTCGCGAGCCCCACGGACGTGTTCCGGCTGCCGGAGCTGTGGCAGCTGCACCTCTACCGGTACGAGGGCGAACTGACCGTCGACGGCACCGTCCACCCCATCCGCCCCGGCCGGGTGAGCCTCGTACCACCCGGCACCACGGTCCGCTACCGCTACCGGGGCCGCTCCGAACACCTCTTCGCCCATCTGCGCATCACCCCGTCCGGACCGCCCCACACGGTACCGATCGTGCAGGACGCCGGACCCGAACTCCCCGCGCTCACCGATCTGTTGCTACGGGCGGTGGCCGCCGCTCCGAGCGAGCCGGACCGCACCCGGGCCGAGATCTGGACCACCCTGTGGCGCGTCGCCACGCTGGCCCCGCCCGCCGCCGCGGGTCCCGGCCCGCACCCGGCGGTGACCGCCGCCATCGCCCACATCGAGGCCCGTCTGGCGGCGCCGCTCACCGTCCCGGAGGTGGCCCGGGCGGCCGGCGTCTCCCACAACCACCTGACCCGTCTGTTCCGCGCCGAGACCGGTGGCACGGTCGTCGCCTACATCCGCCGGCGCAGACTCGAACGCGCCCACCATCTGCTCCGCGCCACGACCCTCTCCATCCCCGCCGTGGCCGCCTCCGTGGGCATCCCCGACCTCCAGGCATTCAACAAGGCATGCCGCCGGGAGCTGGGCGCCTCACCCCGCGCGCTGCGAGGCGCCCCGCCGTCGGGGCCGATCAGCCCGACCTGACCGCCCTCAGCACCACGAACTTGGGGTCGCTCGCGACGACTTCGCTGTTGCCGAAGATCCGCCGCAGCGTCACGTGATAGCCCAGATGGCGATTGCCGACCACCCACAGCTCCCCGCCCGGCCGCAGCGCCCGCCGCGCCCCGGTGAACATCCGCCGGGCCGTGGCGTCGGTGGTGGCCTGATGGGAGTGGAACGGCGGGTTGTTGAGGACGAGATCGACGCTCCCCGGCGGGAACTCCTCCAGCCCGTCGCCCACCCGGAACTCGGCCCTGGCGTCGGCGCCGGGCCGGTTCGCCTCGTACGTCGCCCGCGCCGAGGCCACCGCCTGGTAGGACTCGTCGACGAACACCACCTCGGCGTCCGGACCGGCCAGCGCGACCGCCGTGCCCACCACGCCGTTGCCGCAGCCGAGGTCGACGACCCGGCCACCGGCCGGGGCCTCGGGCAGATGCCGCAGGAAGAACCGGGTGCCGATGTCCAGACGGTCCGCGCAGAACACCCCCGCGTGGTTGACGACCGTCCGCCCGGCCAACGGGCCGGTGTCGTCCGGCAGTCGGTAGATGTACGGCCACGGATCGCCGCCCCGAGCGGCGAGAACGTCCGGGTCCGGCGCGCAGAGGACGAGCCGCGCCTTCTGCCGGGCCAGCGAGGTGCGGGTCGGGCCGAGGATCCGCTCGAAGAGCCGGAGCGTGGAGGTGTGGATCTCCTTGACCATGCCGGTGCCGATCACGACCGTACCCTCGTGCACGGCGGGCGCGAGGCGGTGCAGCTGGTCCTCCAGGAGCGCGAGGCTCTTGGGGACCCGGACGAGCAGCACGTCGACGCGGTCCGGGGGTGTGTCCCGCGTGGTGAGCAGCCGTACGGCGTCCGTCCCGACTCCGCCGCGCTCCAGGTTCGCCCGCGTCGCCTCCCGGCTCAGGAACGAGTCGGTGATCTGCGTCGGCCCGTACCCGGCCAGCGCGGTCGTCAGCGCACCCCAGCGGTCCCCGACGATCACGACCGTCCCGTCCAGCCGCGTCCCGCTCTCCGCGAGATGGCGCAGCAGATACGCGTCGGACGCGTCCCAGGCGCGCAACGGGTCACGGGGGTCCTCGGGAAAGCGCGTCAGGGTGTACTCGCCCCAGGGCGCGGTCATACGGTCGCTCATCGTGCGCCCAGGCTAACCGAGCCGCAGCTCAGGACTCCTCCCCGAGTGGCCGTGCGGGACGATGGCACCATGAACGCCGAGCTGTTCCCCCGCGACCGCACCGAGATCGTGCCCGGCGCGGTCCACGTCCCGGACCGGCTGGACGCCGAACAGCAGCGGCGTCTCCTGGACGCCTGCCGCGCATGGGCCCGGCCGCCCGCCGGGCTCCGCACGGTCCGTACCCCGGGCGGCGGCACCATGACCGCCCGGCAGGTCTGCCTCGGCCGGCACTGGGGTGTCGTACCGGCATGTCCCGCCTGCGGCCGTGCCGTACGGGACAACCCCGCCTGCCCCGGCCGGCACACGTACCCGTACGCCTACTCCCGTACGGTCGTCGACGGCGACGGCGCGCCCGTGAAGCCCTTCCCGGCCTGGCTGGGCGAACTGGGCCGGCGCGCGGTGGCGGACACACTCGGCCCGGCGCGGGCGACGGACCCGTACGACATCGCGCTGATCAACTACTACGACGCCGACGCCCGTATGGGCATGCACCGCGACAGCGACGAGTTGTCGGACGCGCCGGTGGTGTCGCTGAGCATCGGCGACACCTGCCTCTTCCGCTTCGGCAACCCGCGGACCCGGACCCGGCCCTACACGGACGTGGAGCTGCGCAGCGGTGACCTGTTCGTGTTCGGTGGGGCGGCGCGGCGGGCGTACCACGGGGTGCCCCGGGTGTACGCGGGGACCGCGCCGGCCGGACTGGGCCTGACCGGCCGGCTGAACATCACCCTGCGGGCCGGCGGCTTCGACGACGTCTGAGGCGCGGCGCCGGGCGAGGAGCCGACGCCGAGCGGATCATGGGAGACTCCCCCTCATGGACGGGAAGGCGGCCCCCACGGCGGCGGGCGAAGGGACACCGACGACACGCACGCGACTGGAGCGGGGGAGGGGCGCGCTCGGTCCGGCACTGGAGCTGGTGCACACCGGGCGGGCGCCCACCCGGGCCGTGCTCACCGCCGAACTGGGGGTCACCCGGGCCACGGCGGGCGCCGTCGCCGCCGAACTGGAGGCGCTCGGCCTGATCCGCGTCGACGCCCACCCGGGCGCGGCCGCCGGTTCGCAGGGCAGGCCCTCCCACCGCCTGGAGATCGCCGAGGAGGGACCCGTCGCCCTCGCCGCCCAGATCCACGCCGACGGCTGGCGGGTCGCCCTGGTCGGCCTGGGCGGCCGGATCGTCACCACCGCGCCCGCCTGTGAGATCGTCGACGCCGATCCGGCGAAGGTGCTCGGCTCGGTCGTCGACGCGGGCGCCGCGCTGCTGCGCGAGACGGGCCGGCGGTGCGTGGGCGCGGGCCTCGCCGTGCCGTCCGCGGTCGCCGAACCGGCGGGACTGGCGCTGAACCCGCTGCACCTGGCCTGGCCGGCGGGGGCGCCCGTCCGGGAGATCTTCGCCGAGCGGGTCCGTGCGGCCGGTATCGAGGGGCCCGCCTTCGCGGCGAACGACGTCAACCTCGCCGCCCTCGCCGAACACCGGCACGGTGCCGGACGGGGCTCCCGGGAACTGCTGTGCGTGGCGACCGGGCACCGGGGCGTCGGCGGTGCGCTCGTCCTCGACGGCCGTCTGCACACGGGCAGTTCGGGCCTCGCCCTCGAAGTCGGGCACCTCACCGTCAACCCCGAGGGCCGCCCCTGTCACTGCGGCAGCCGCGGCTGCCTCGACGTCGAGGCCGACCCGCGGGCCCTGCTCACGGCCGTCGGCCGCGACCCCGGCCCCGAGGGCTCCCTGCTGCAGCAGGCCAACGAACTGATCCGCACCCAGTACGCCGACCCGGGTGTCCGCACGGCCGCCGAGGCCATCATCGACCGCCTCGGCCTGGGGATCGCGGGCCTGGTCAACATCCTCAACCCCGACCGCATCATCCTCGGCGGCATGCACCGCGCTCTGCTCGACGCCGACCCCGACCGGCTGCGCGCCGTCGTCGCCGACCGCAGCCTGTGGGGACGGCAGAGCGGGGTGCCTCCGATCCTCGCCTGCACCCTGGACCACAACAGCCTGGTCGGTGCGGCCGAGTTGGCATGGCAGCCGGTGCTCGACGATCCGCTGGGCGCGCTGGTCTGACGCCTCTCAGCGGGTGCCCGCACCCCGCAGCATGATCGAGCGGGACACCACGAACGTCACCGGGATCGCCGCCCCCGACGCCAGCAGCGGAGCGAACCGGTTGCCGGCGTGCAGGACGTCGACGATCACATAGACACCCGTCGTCGTCAGCAGGAAGCTGGTGGCGTTCGTCAGCGGGAAGAGCAGGAACTTCCGCAAGGTCGGGCGGGTGCGGTAGGTGAATCTCGCGTTCAGGAAGAACGAGCCCGTCATGCTCAGGGCGAAGGCGAGAACATGCGCGCCCAGGTAGGGGATCCAGTGGAGGAACAACAGGTAGAAGCCGTAATAGACCGCCGTGTTGACCACCCCGACCAAGGCGAAGGCGATGATCTGACCCGGTATACGGCGTTCCGGGGTTACGTACGGCTGGGGCTGGGGCTGGGGCTGGGGCTGGGGCCCGGGGAGCGTCGGTGTCCGCGTCGCCGTGCGCATCGGCGTATGAGGTCCTTGGTCGTGCCGCACGCCGCGTGTTCCTCCGTCTGCTCCCCATCGGTCGCCTTCACCAGCCACCCCGGCGAGGGCGGTGACGGCCATGACGATGGTGACACAACCCGGCGTCCCCACGCCGTCGGTGAGTGCGGCGGCCGCTAACGAGTCCAGGGTGCCGACGGCCTCGATCACGCCGTGGACGCCGTATCCGCCGGTCACGTCGCCGTCAACGCTCCTGCGGCACCGCCCCACAGGCTGTCCCCCGGCGCTACGCCCCCGTCCGGCGCCGGGGCCTGGCCACCAGCTCCCCGCCACAGTTGGGGCAGATCGCGTCCAGGGCCTCGCCGCAGGGCACGCAGAACGTGCACTCGTACGAGCAGATGCGGGCCGGGGCGTCGGCGGGCAGAACGGCCGTCGCGCAGCGTTCGCAGCGGTCACGCATCTCCAGCGCCATGGGTGGGCCTCTTCTCGGATCGGGTGCCGTGGCACAGGGGTGCCGTGAAACCGCCGGGGGGCGGCCGAGCCACACGATCCTGCCACGGCGTGTCCTCGCCTGCGGCCGGCCCCTGTCCGTGGCCGCCGCGGGCACCGTCCCGTACGGTGGTCCACCCATGAGGCGTGGCGGGGACCGGACGGCACGGTGCCCGGCGCCGTCCTCGGACTGGCGAGAGCGCGCCGGGTTCGGGATCGGCCGACATCAGCCACGCCAATCGTCGGCGTGCGAACCCTCGTCGGCCTGCGGCGGAACGGTCACCGCCCGGTCAGCCTGCGACGGCCGACCGGGCGGGAGCGTGTTCGGACCTGCGCCCGCGCGCGGCGGGCCTGCGTCCGGTGTCGTAGGACTGTCCGGCCTCGACCGTCAGCCCGACGTCGTACGGCGAGATCTTCGGCACCGCCGCCGAGGACGCCGGCAGCGTGAACCACACGACCTTCCCCGACTCGGAGTGGGGCCGCACACCCCAGCTCTCGCTCACCGCGGCGACCATCGCGAGACCGCGGCCGCAGGTGGCGAAGGGCTCCGCGTCCTGGACGACGGGGAGGCGGGGGTCGTTGTCGCGCACCGAGACCGTGAGCCGGCCGAGGAGCAACTCCATCTCCACGGTGCACATCTTGTCCGGCTCCGCGTGCCGGTGGACGTTGGACAGCAGCTCGGTCACGCCGAGTGCGGCCCGCTCTATCAACGGATCGAGATGCCAGTAGCGCAATTGCGCAGATACGATTCTGCGGACCTGTCCGATCCGCGACGGCAGGGCTTGGAGCTCCACCGTGCAGTGCCTGCTTTGCTGGCTGATCACGGCTGCGACTCCCCGAAGTTGAGTCCGGAAGAAGATCGGAGTACGGATCCAGCGAGGTGGCTGGGCGAAAAACGCCGCCTGCTGTGGTGCGGCCGCCGATGACTGCCGCCTGGTGGCGGAAGCCGGAGCTGCCGCCTGCTCGTGGGGTGGCTGCGCACGGCCGCCGCCCGCTGACGTGGCCGGCGGGCTGGTTCGCAGCGTTATCGCCGGTAAACCCAGAGTGACGTGAGACCAGAGTGACGCAGGGGGACCGGTCCCGCAACTCGCGGCGCGGCGGCCCGCTTCGTCAGCCCCGCCCGGCGGCCCGGCGCACCGCCTCGATGAACCGGCGCGCCGACGGTGGACCGGGCTTCCCCGGAGCCGGGTCGTGCTCGTTCAGCGTGAGCGTGTAACGGGTGCCGTTGACGTCGGCCAACGCCCGGTCCTCGTGGGCGAACCAGGGCTTCGAGGCGCGCACCGCCTGCACCGGCGCGCTGTCGATCTCGCTGCCGTAGCTGGTCAGCAACTGCAGCCGGCCGTCCTCGATCCGGACCTGCCCCGCCCGGGTGAGCTGCCGCAGCCTCTTCCCGATCCGGACGCCCGTGGCCCTGAACTCCGGCTCGGCCATGTATCCCGCCCCCTAGTGCGCCTCGACTGTCCCCGTGTCGTGTGATCCGTCGCGGACCGTGATCCAGTGTGCCCGAGGCCGCCTCCCCCGAACGGCCCCGGCGACGTCGACTCGGCCCGTGCGGTGAAGTCTGCACGTCCTCCGGGTCGAGCACCAGTGCGCACGGTGGACCGGGGGCGGGGTTCCGGCGCATGCGCGGCATGCGCCCCCCCATGCGCCCCGCGCATCCCTGCCACAGGTGTGCCTTTGAGGTGCCCAAAGGCATGTTTATGCAGGTGAGAAGCGTGTGGAAGGTGTTTATCATCGGGGTGTCCGACGCCGCGATCCGCCGTCGGCGCAATGTGAGGAGCACGCCGTGAGCACCCCCCACCCCACTCGTCCGGGCGCGACCCTCGATGTCGATCACAGCGACGCCGGGTACCGCGGCTGGCTCAAGGAAGCCGTGCGCAAGGTGCAGGCCGACGCCAACCGCTCCGCCGACACCCATCTGCTGCGCTTCCCGCTGCCCGAGACATGGGGCATCGACCTGTATCTCAAGGACGAGTCGACCCACCCCACCGGCAGCCTCAAGCACCGCCTCGCCCGATCCCTCTTCCTCTACGGCCTGTGCAACGGCTGGATCCGGCCGGGCCGCCCCGTCATCGAGGCGTCCAGCGGCTCCACGGCCGTATCGGAGGCGTACTTCGCCAAACTGATCGGCGTCCCCTTCATCGCCGTCATGCCCCGCACGACCAGCGCCGAGAAGATCCGTCTGATCGAGTTCCACGGCGGACGCTGCCACTTCGTGGACGACTCACGGAAGATGTACGAGGAGTCGGCCCGCCTCGCGGGGGAGACCGGCGGCCACTACATGGACCAGTTCACCTACGCCGAGCGGGCCACGGACTGGCGCGGCAACAACAACATCGCCGAATCCGTCTTCCGTCAGCTCCAGTTGGAGCGCTTCCCCGAGCCCGCCTGGATCGTCGCCACCGCCGGCACCGGCGGCACCTCGGCGACCATCGCCCGGTACGTGCACTACATGCAGTACGACACCCGGATCTGTGTCGCCGACCCCGAGAACTCCTGTTTCTTCGAGGGCTGGACGACCGGCGACCCCGACGTCACCTGCGACTGCGGCTCCCGCATCGAGGGCATCGGCCGGCCCCGTATGGAGCCCAGCTTCGTCCCCGGCGCGGTCGACCGCATGATGAAGGTCCCCGACGCCGCCAGCATCGCCGCCGTACGCGCCCTGGAACAGGCCATCGGCCGCAAGGCCGGCGGCTCGACGGGCACGGGCCTGTGGAGCGCCCTCAAGATCGCCGCCGAGATGGTGGCGGAGGGCCGGCACGGCAGCGTCGTGACCCTGCTCTGCGACCCGGGCGACCGCTACCTCGACAAGTACTACTCGGACGGATGGCTGCGGGAGCAGGGCCTGGACATCGCGCCCTACACGGCGGCCATCGAGTCCCTCCTGCGCACCGGGGTGTGGGCGGCTCCCCACTAGGGGCGGGGCCTCGTCGGCCCGCGGCTGCGCCGCGTGGGCGCGGCCGGCCGGCGGCCCGCGCAGCGCCCCCCGGTGCGGCCGCGCTCAGATGTCCATGCCGTCGTCGGAGTCCTCGCCGGCCACCACCAGCCGCCGCAGATGCTCCGCGATCTCGGCCCGCGCCTGCGCGGCCAGCCCCGCGTCGGTCACCAGTGTGTCGACCTGCTCCAGCGCCGCGAACGAACTCAGGCCCACCGTCCCCCACTTGGTGTGGTCGGCCACCACCACGACCCGCCGCGCCGACTGCACCAGCCGCCGGTTGGTCTCGGCCTCCGCCAGGTTCGGCGTGGACAGACCCGCCTCGACGGATATGCCGTGCACCCCGAGGAACAGCACGTCGAAGTGGAGTGCCGCGATCGCCTGGTCCGCCACCGGCCCCACCAGGGAGTCGGACGGCGTGCGCACCCCGCCGGTGAGCACCACGGTCGCCGCCCCCTGCCGGGGGCCCGTCGTGCGCTGCGCGGCGTGGAAGACATCGGCGACCCGCACCGAATTGGTGACCACGGTCAGGTCCGGCACATCCACGAGCCGGTGCGCCAGCGCGTACGTCGTCGTACCGCCCGACAGGGCGATCGCCGACCCCGGAGCGACCAGCTCCGCGGCGGCCCGCGCGATGTCCTCCTTGGCGTTCAGCTCCAGGCCGGACTTCGCCTCGAAACCGGGCTCGTGGGTGCTCGCCTCGGCCACCGGCACCGCGCCGCCGTGGACCTTCTCCACCGCGCCCTGGCGGGCGAGCGCGTCCAGATCGCGGCGCACCGTCATGTCCGACACCCCGAGTCTGCGGGTCAGCTCGTTGACCCGGACCCCGCCCCGCCGTCGCACCTCGTCGAGGATCAGGGCTCGGCGCTGCTCCGCGAGGAGGTTCTGGTTCTCACTCACGCCCGCTCCGGTCCTCTCGCCCCATCACGCCCGACACGCCTTCCCTACCCCTCCGACGAGGACATTTCCCCGTCCCCGGTCCCGAGGACGTCCCATATTCGCACGCCCCGCCACGGGCAAGGCCCTTACCTGTGCGGTCACCCGCACGTCACACACCGTTTCCCGCGCCCGTCACTATCACACGGATCGAGGAGATTCGGTGACCACAGGTGTACGAGGCCCCCTCAGCGGCGATCATCAGTGCCTGCACATCACCTGACTTGCGGCGCGTCACGGGGGAAGCGGAACAGTGGATCGTGCGAGGGAACATACGGCACATACCGAACCCAGGGAACATCGGGATCCCGCCGAGGCGGAGAAGCGCCCGGAATCCGCCCGATCGGGGCCGGGGGGTCCCGCCCTCGAACTCCTCGTCCACGGCGTCGGCGGAACCAGCCCCGACCGCATGCTCGACGATCCCCGCACCGTCCGGATCACCGGCGACGACACGGCCGCCGTGTTCCGCCGCGCCGACGACGCCGAGGAACGGCCCGCGGACCGCCGGGGCAGACCCGTCCCCGAGGCCTACGTCTGGTGCAACCTCACCTCCGGCAACGGCTCCCGCGCGCTGTGGCTGGTGCTGCTGCCGTTCATGGTCGTCAACCTCGCCCACTGGATGCGGCCCGGTGTCCGCGGCCGCCGTCGGACCGTACGCCTCTACGGCCTGCTGGTCCGGCTGACCGGCCTGACCCTGACCGTGCTGCTCGTCGCGGCTGCCTGCGAGGTCGCGCTCGACCTGACCGCCTGGCAGTGCGCGGGCGCACGCGGCTGTGCGCGGGCGCACACCTGGCTCGGTTTTCTCTCCCCGGCCGTCTCCGACGACGGCTGGTGGAGCCTGCCCGGCCGCCGTCTCGCCCTGGCGGCCCTGGTCCCCAGCGCCCTGACCGGCCTGCTGTGGTACCTCTCCCACCGCACCTGGAGCGAGTACGAGTCCCAGCGCCCCATGGAGCGCGGCGACGCCTGCTCCGAGGACGAGAAGGCGCCGCGCGGTGCCCTCGACACCGAGGACACCGCACACGTCGCCCTCGGCCGGCCCGGCTTCTGGTACGGGCGCCGCCTCGTGGCCAGGCTGCGTGCCGCCCATGTGGCGGCGGGCTTCCTCACCGTGGCGGCGGCCGTCGGCACGCCCGCCGCCCGCCAGGACCGCCGGGCGGGCGGCCCCGCCGTCCTGGAACTGCTCGGCTGGCTGCTGAACGCGGCACTGGTCGTGCTCGCCGTGGTCGTGGTGTGGGTGGTGTGCCGCCGGGGCCGCAGCGAGTGGCGCCTCGACAAGCACCTGGACGCCCACCTGGCACGCCGTCTGCCGGCCTGCGCGATCGCCGTGCTCGTTCTCGCCCTGCTGTACGCCGGGTGGTCACGCCCCGGCTGGCGGTCGGCCGGGCGGCTGCCGGGGGACATGACCTTCGGCGGGATCACCCTGGTCCAGGGCGTGCTGGTCCTCGCGCTCGGCGTGGTCGCCCACCTGCTGTACCGCTCCCGCCCCGACCCGCGCACCGCCCTGTACGGTCTGGCCGGTCCCGCCGTCGCGATGCTCGCCTGCGCCCTCGGCGGCGTGATGTCCGCCGGGGTCGCCCAGCGCGTCGCCGACTGGCTGGGCGGCACGGACGACGCCCTGCCCGGTCCCCCCGTCCTGCTCACCTGGCAGGCATCCGTCATCCCGCCCTTCCTCCTGGTCGTCCTCGGCCTCCTCGGCTGGCTGGCCCGCCGCACCCTGGCGCTGCGGCGGTCGGAGACGGCGGCGGTCGAGGGGGAGTACGGCCTGACACGGGAGCGACCCCACGAGGAGCGCCCCGGTGAGGAGCACGAGTCCCGGGACGTCGGCCGCACCCGCCGGATCGCCCGCACCCGGGCCATGGCCGCGCTCACCGACCGGGCGCCCCGCCTCGTCGGCGTCATCTCCACCGTGACCCTGCTGCTGGGCGCGGCCGCCCTGACCGGTGCCCTGGTGACGCGCGAGACACCGGCGCGGGCGGCGCTCGGCTCGTCCGCCTTCGTCGCGGGCGCCGCCGAGGCCGCCCAGGCGCTGGGGTCCTGGCTGATCGGCGTGGGCTTCCTGCTGTTCGTCACCTGGGGGCGCCGGGCCTACAAGGACGCCTCCGCGCGCCGCACGATCGGCATCCTCTGGGACGTGGGCACGTTCTGGCCGCGCGCCGCACACCCGTTCGCACCGCCCTGCTACGCCGAGCGGGCCGTACCCGACCTGACCTGGCGCATGGCCACCTGGACCCGCGCCACGGGCGGCCGGCTCGTCATCTCCGGGCACTCCCAGGGCAGCGTCCTCGCGGCGGCCGCCGCCTGGCAGCTGACCCCGTCGGTCCGCAGACGGGTCGCGCTCCTCACCTACGGATCCCCGCTGGAGCGGCTGTACGGGCGCTGGTTCCCCGCCCACTTCGGCCCCGAGCCGCTCGCCTCCCTGCACCGCGAGATCGACTGCTGGCGCAACCTGTACCGCCGCACCGACCCCATCGGCGGCCCCGTACGTCTGACGAGCCGGAACGGGCCGCAGGTCGACGCCGAACCCTTCACCGACCCGCTCGCCTACGGCCGCACCGCCGCGCACCCCCTGCCCGCGCCGATCCTCGGTCACTCCGACTACCAGGCGGACCCGGCCTTCGTCGAGGAGCGGCGGCAGTTGCTCGACCGCCTCGACGCAGGGCTGCCGGGTCCGCGGACTTCCTAGTCGGGGCAGGAGACATCCCGCGCGGGACGCTCACCCGTGGTGAGGAACCGGGTCACGGCCCGGTCGCCGCAGGCGTTGCCCGTGCCCAGGTACACGCCATGGCCGCCGCGCTCGACCGTGACGAGCCGCGCGCGGTCGCCGAGGGCCTGCCGCATCTTCAGCGCGCCGACATACGGGGTCGTGGGGTCACGCCGGTTCTGGATCATGAGGATGTTCGAGGGGCCCCGGTCGGTGATCCGGGTGGGCCTGTCGGCGGGGGCGTCCTTCCAGAAGGCGCAGGGCGGGATGCTCGCGGGCAGCCCGGCGGTGAGCGGGTGGCGCGCCCGGTCCGCGGCCACCGCCCGCTCGTACCCGGCCACCGACCTCGGCCAGCGCACGTCGTTGCAGATCACCGCCGTCGTGCCCGAGGCGTCCTCGTCGCTCAGGGGCAGGGCGACCTCCGGCGGCAGCACGGGAGTCGCCTGGGGCACCAGGGCCGCGCGCACCAGCCGGGCGAGCCGGGGGAAGGCCGCGTCGTCGTACAGGGCGTTGTGCATGACCTGCCGCAGCCGGTTGCCGGTCAGCGGCACGCCCGGTGTCGTCGACTCCTTCGGCGCGCGGTCCAGTTCCGCCGCCACGGAGAGGAACAGCGGCCGGACGTCCTCGGGGCGCCGGGCCAGTCGCAGGCCCTCCGCCTCCCGGGCCGGGTCGGCGGCCCAGGCGGCGAAGTCCGGGAACCGGTCCTCGGCCCCTCGCGCCATGTTCGCCAGCCAGGCCCGCTCGACCCGCCGGGGGTCGGGGTCTGCGCTGCTGTCCAGCACCAGCCGGTCCACCCGTCCCGGATGCCTCTGCGCGTACACGGCGCCGACATAGGCCCCGTACGAGACGCCGTACGCCGACAGCTTCGCCTCGCCGAGGGCCTGCCGGAGACGTTCGATGTCGCGCACCTGGTTGGCGGTGCTGAAGCTGCGCAGCACCGCACCGCCGTTGCGGGCGCACGCCTCGGCGGTGCGGCGGGAGCGGGCGACGTTCTCCGCGATGCCGCCGTCCGGCGCGGGCCAGGGCCGCAGGGCCACCAGATGCCGGTCCGCCGCGGGAAGTCCGCAGGACGCACGGGTACTGGCACCCACACCGCGCGGGTCGAAACTCACGAGGTCGTACGCGGCCCCCGTCTCCCGCCGTAACGCTTCGCCCTGCCGGGTGAGTTTCGCCGTGCCGGAGCCGCCCGGCCCGCCCGGGAGCACGAGCAGTGTGCCGCGCCGGGCCTCGGGGCGCTCACTGGGCAGCCGGGAGAGCGCGAGGGTCAGCAAGGGGCCGTCGGGGGAGCGGTAGTCCACCGGCACCGCCAGTTCGGCGCACTGCTGTCCGGCCGGGCCGCCGGGCTGGGAACAGGGACGCCAGTCGAGGGCGGGGGCGGAGGCCGCCGCGTCGGACGCCGGACCGGGAAGAACGGTCAGCGTGGCGGCGGCCGAGACGGACAGGGCCAGGACGAGGGCTCGTCGGGTGGTCATCTTCATGCGGCCATACTGTCGGCCGGACCGTTCCGGTCCCATCCGGCTGACAACACCCCCGTGGTGGGGTCCTCCCCCTGGGGTTCACCCCAGGGAGTCGGGCTACGGCAGCTCCGGCAGGTCCTCCGCGTAGAGCAGCGTCAGGTCGTCCTTGTCCGGTTCGTCGACCTGCGCCACCCGGCTCGCGTGGCGTTCGACCATCGCTTCGAACGTCTGCCGCGCGGTGCGGCCGTTGCCGAAGGCCGGGCCCTTGGGGATCGCCGTGAAGTAGTCCAGCAGTGCCTCGCCCGCGCCCGGCGCCAGCCGGTACTCGTGCTCCTCCGCCTGCTGCTCCACGATGCGCAGCAGTTCGTCGGGGACGTAGTCGTCGAAGGTGATGGTGCGGGAGAAGCGGGACGCCACACCGGGGTTGACCGTGAGGAAGCGCTCCATCTCGGCCGTGTAGCCCGCGACGATCACCACCACCGCGTCCCGGTGGTCCTCCATCAGCTTCACCAGCGTGTCGATGGCCTCCTTGCCGAAGTCCCGCCCCGAGTCCTCCGGCGACAGCGCGTAGGCCTCGTCGATGAACAGCACACCGCCACGGGCGCGTTCGAATGCCTCCTGGGTGCGGATCGCCGTGGAGCCGATGTGTTCGCCGACCAGGTCCACGCGGGACACCTCGACGAGATGCCCCTTCTCCAGGACGTCGAGCGAGGCCAGGATCTCGCCGTAGAGGCGGGCGACCGTCGTCTTGCCGGTGCCGGGGGACCCCGTGAACACCAGATGCCGTTTGACGGAGGCCGCCTTGAGGCCGGCCTGCTGACGGCGGCGGCCCACCTCGATCATGTCGGTGAGGGCACGGACCTCGCGCTTGACGCTGTCCAGGCCGACCAGCGCGTCGAGTTCACCCAGCACCGCCTTGGAGGCCCGCGCCGGGGTCTCGGGCTCCACGACGGACGGGGTGACGGCCACCGGGTGCTCGGTGGTGCGCTGCCCGGGGATCGAGCCCAGCAGGCCGGACGACGCGGTCGTGGTCTGCGTGGCGGTCTCCGGCGGGACCGGGGGCCGGACCCCCGCGCTCTCGTCACTGGCGCAGTCCTCGACCACCGGACCGCCGCCCGCGGTACCGGGACCGCCCTCCGCGAACTCGTAGCCACCGCGCGCGCAGCGCTCCGTACGGCACTTGCGCAGAGTGGCCCGGCAGCCGTCGATGACGTGGAAGCCGTAGCCGCCGCTGCCGGTCACCCGGCAGTTGAGGAAGCTGCCGCGGCCTCCAGCGGAGACGTAGAAGCCGGCCTCGGCGGGCGAGGTGACGGTGCAGCGCTCGATGGTCGGGTCGGCGCCCTTGGTGACGATCACGCCGGTCTGGGTGCCGTCGACGGTGCAGTTGTTGAGGGTGCCGCCGCTGCCGTGGTCGCGGAACCAGGCGCCGGTGGCGGCGTCCTTGATCCGGCAGTCGTCGAGCTGCGCGGTCGCCCCGTCGCTGACCGACACCGCGGTGTTCCGCACCTGCGACAGGTCGCTGTCGACGACGTCCGCGCGCGAGCCCCGGTCCAGCACGAACAGCGCGTCCGGCACGTCGTGCACGCGGCAGGACTCCAGCACCGCGGTCGCGCCGTCGCTGACCCAGACGGCCGGGTAGTCGCCGGTGCTGTCGAAGATCTCGCACTGGTTGGCGTCCACGCGGGTGCCGGGGTCCCACACCGACAGCCCGTTGCGCCCGAACTGCCGTACCGACGTGCGCGTCAGCGTGAGGACGGAGCGCGAGCGGAGGTCCACCGCATTCTCCGGGATGTCATGGATACGACAGTCCGCGAGGGTGAGCACGGCGTCGGTGTCGAGGGTGATCCCGTCGGCCGTCGTACGGTGCACGTCGCAGTCGGTGAGATGGGCCGTGGCCCGGTTGGTGATCTGCACGCCGCTGCCGCGGACCTCGTAGACCTCGCAACCGACCGCCTCCAGCGCGGAGTTCTCCCCGGTCACCGTCAGACCCGAGCCCGAGGTGTGGTGCACCCGGCAGCGCTCCAGTCGGGGATGGCCGCCGCCGCGCACCGCGACACCGGCCTGACCGGCGGCGACGACCTCGCACTCCTCGAACACACCGCCGCCGCCGTCGACCACGGCGATGCCGATGCCGGCCGGGTTGTCCACGGTGCAGCGCCGGACCGTCGGCCGGGCGCCGCCGCGCACCTCGATGCCGGCCGCGGAACGGGTGACGATCCGCAGGTCCAGCAGCTCGGGTGTGCCGTCCTCGACGAGAAGCGCGGGCGCCGCCGCGTCCTGGCCCTCCACATGCAGGTCCTGGACGACGGCCGAGGCGGCCACGGTCAGCGGCACCCCGTCCACGGGCGCGATGCGGACCGAGCCGGGCGAGCCCTCCGGGCCGCGGAGCGTGACCCCGCGCTGCACGACGAGGTTCTCCCGGTACGTGCCGGGAGCGACGACGAGCACGTCGCCGTCGCTCGCGGCCTCCAGGGCTGCGGCGAGCGATGCGTACTCACCCGTGCGGCGCCGCCACCGCGATGTACCGGTGTGCGTCACCTGGACCGTGCCCTGTGCCATGGCGTTGCTGTGCCCCCACCTCGTGGAACGCGGGTCGATGCCGAACAGTTCGGCTGGTCGGTCCACCGTAGCGTGCGCGGGCAGGGGGAGTTGACCGGAGTGCGAAGGCCGTCAGCTGCCCGTGCCCGTCCTGCCCCAGTCCGGCCCCGCCTTGTCCCATGCCTGGTCCCAGCGGGCGTACCGGCGGCGGACCATGCGCCAGACGATCAGGCGTCTGACGCCCTCGACGAGCCCCGCGGCGAGCACGGTGGAGCCGAATCCGGCCAGCACCGCGTGGGTCGTCGCGGTGGCGGAGTCCAGGGGGCGGCCGACCGTGCGGCCCTGCCCGTCCGTCCACAGCGTGAAGTGGTCGCCGGGCCGCGGGGCTCTGAGACCGGCCAGGACCGTGCCGCGGCGCTCGGTGCCGTCCGGGCCCGTCCAGTCGGCGACCACACGGCTCTGCCGGCCGCGGGTCGTGGAGGTCTCCGGATCGGGGTCCAGCGGGGAGCCGTCGACCTTCTTGACGACGGTGGCCGTCACCCGGTGCCGGCTCTGCTGCTGGTCGCGCACGGACTGCTGCAGGGCTCCCTGGGCGGTGGTGCCGGCGACGGCGCCGACGAGGGGCGCGGCGACGAGGATCAGCAGCAGGGCGGCGAACGCCAGCCATGCCTCGACCAGATCGGTCGTCCGTCGCAGCGGATTGTGCCGCCAGCGCCACAGCCCGCCGATCGCCCGCAGTCCACCGATGGTCCGCATCGCGCCACACCCCCTTCCGCGTCCGTGATAACCCGGGGCGGAGCCGTCCACAGGCGGTCCCGGTCAAGAGAGAGCGATGTCACTCTCCCACCGGGCCTTCTCATGAACTTCTCACAAGCAGCCAACGGCCGGACCCTGAGCATGTGTTCCCAGCGCGTGAACCGAATCGTAGGAGATTGAATTTTCAAGCGGGGAACGGGAGTTCGCAATCCGGGGACGCGCACGGGGGTCGCTTATGGGCCGCATACGGGCCGCATACGGGCCGCGTCGAGAACGCTCGTACGGCGGCGGGTTCGGACTCGTTATTCGAGTATCCGCACCGGATCGCCGATCCGTACCGTGCCGCCGGATTCCGGGACGAGGTTCTGCCCGAAGACCAGCTTGTCGCCGAACCGGCGGTGGCGGGCGAGGGTGCGCAGGGGTTCGCGGCCGCGCTCGCCGGTCTCCTGGTCGGTGGTGGTCACCACGCACCGGCCGCACATCTTCGCGACTCGGAAGGTCACCTCGCCGATCACGACCCGCCGCCAGTCGTCCTCGGCCCAGGCGCCCGTGCCGTCGACGACCAGGTTCGGCCGGAAGCGGCTCATGGGGAGCGGGCCCTCCTCGGGATGGTCTCCCCGCGCGACCAGCGCGTTGAGCGCGTCCAGCGAGGCGAGTGTGGTCAGCAGCAGCGGATAGCCGTCGGCGAAGCTGACGGTCTCGCCGGGGCGGGCGAACTCGGGGTCGAGCGGGCGGCGGGTCGCCGGGTCGTCGAGGTGCACGAGCCGCACGGAGACGCCGAGGTGGTCGCTGAACCAGGCGTGCGCCGCGGCGTCGGCGAGGACCCCCTCCACCTTGTCCCGCCAGATCTCCACGGTGACCGTGCCGGTGGGCTCGGGCACGGGGACGGTCAGCGGCGCGCGGCCGGACGCGGACAGCAGCAGACCGCCGCCGGGCAGCAGCCCGGCGGCGGCCAACGTCATACGCGGATGCGGACGTTGAGTGATGACCTTGCCCGAGTCGTCGACCAGCACCCAACGACGGTCGCCCGCCAGCCCCCAGGGCTCCACGACGGCCTCGTCGGGGGCGAAGCCCCGGGCCGCCTTCAGCGGATGGACGTGGATCGAGTGCAGCGACGGATTCCCCATGGGGTCATCCTGCCAGCAGATCGTGACAACCCCACGCGAATTGTGCCGAGTGCCTCAGTACCCGCGGTACTGCTGGCCGTTGTACGGATCCTGCTGGTAGGGGGCCGACGGGGCAGGGCGCGGAGCCGCCGGACGCATGGCTTCGTACCCGGCCATGGGCCGTTGCTGCTGTTGCTGAGGCTGGGCGCCCGGATAGCCGCGCGGGCCCGCGACCTGTTGCGGGATGTACGCGTTGGGCGCCTGCTGCAACGGCGAGGGCTGCTGCGCCTGCGGATAGCCGTAGGCGGACTGGGAGGGACCCGACGGCAGCGCGGGCAGCGCCGACGGCAGCGCGGGCAGGTTGCTGCCCGGGGTGTCGTACTGGGCGGGTACCCGGATCGGGGCGATCTGAGGGGTTCCCCGCTCGGCGACGAGAGAGTCGTAGATCGGGGTGTCCGCGAAGGACGAGGCGGAGTAGTAACCGCCGCCGTAGGTGGAGCGGGGGGAGGTCATGGCACATAAGTTAAGCCCACGATGTGCTGGTTGGGGAGACCGATAAGAGGGTTGTTTTCCGTGTGGGCAGTGACGCTGGACCCCCAATGCGAGCGAACTCGGCGAAAAAGGGCAGCAAAACGCGTACTGATCGTGTAAAGGCAGAGTTCCCCGCGGGTTACCGACGGTCGGCCACGATCTTTCGGTACGGGTTCTGGGGGTTCCGGGCCCCGGGGGAATAGGTTTGGCGCCGACAACGGATCCGGCCGGATCCGACGGTCCGCGTGGGACGCGGTCTGGCGACGACCTTCTGGATGACCTTCTGATGGGGGCGGACATGTCAATGCCGAAAGGATCGAACACCGCGGTGCCGACGACCGCGCTGCGCGTGGAACTGGGCCGAAGCTCCGGACCCGGTGTGCCCGACACGGACGCCTCGGCGCTGCTGCTCGTCGGCGGGAAGGTGCGCTCGGACGCCGACTTCGTCTTCTACAACCAGCCCGCGCACTCCTCCGGCGCCGTCCGGCACGAGGGCAAGCGGGACGCTGGCGGCCAGGTGACCGAGTCGCTCGTCGTCGACCTCGCGCGCGTGGAGTCCGCCGTCGAGACCGTGGTCGTGGCCGCCTCGGCGGACGGCGGCACCTTCGGGCAGGTGCCCGGCCTGCACATCCGCGTGCTCGACGAACGGGCGGGCACCGAGATCGCCCGCTACGACAGCGCGGACGCCGGGGTCGAAACCGCCTTCGTGCTCGGGGAGTTCTACCGCCGGCAGGGCGCCTGGAAGTTCCGCGCCGTCGGCCAGGGGTACAGCAGCGGACTGGAGGGCCTCGCCACCGACTTCGGCATCACCGTGGACGAACCCCAGCAGCAGGCCGCGGCCCCCGCCCCCGTGGCCGCGCCCACGCCGACGGCCCCCACGCCCGTCGCTCCTCCGGTCACCGTGCCGCCGCCGGTGACCCACGCCCCGCCCCCGCCGCCCGCCCCTCCCGCGACGGCCCCCGCACCGGTCCGCCTCACCAAGGTGACGCTCACCAAGGAGGCCCCGGCGGTCTCTCTCACCAAGCAGGGCGGCACCTCCGGCGGGATGCGTGTGAACCTCAACTGGGAGGTGCGCAAGCAGTTCAAGGGGTGGGGCAGCAAGCTGGGCCGCGCCGTCGCCATGCACGCGGACCTCGACCTCGACCTGTGCGCCCTGTTCGAACTCTCCGACGGCAGCAAGGGCGTCGTCCAGGCGCTCGGCAACGCGTTCGGCTCCCTGCGCCAGCCGCCCTTCATCCACCTCGACGGCGACGACCGCACCGGCGCCGTCAGCAGCGGCGAGAACCTCACCATCAACCTCGACCACACGCAGCACTTCCGGCGCATCCTGATCTTCGTCACCATCTACGAGGGCGCCCGCTCCTTCGCCGACCTGCACGCGACGGTCACGCTCCAGCCGCAGCACGGCGCGCCCATCGACTTCTCCCTCGACGAATGCACCGTCCCCTCCACGGTCTGCGCGCTCGCCCTCATCACCAACCAGGGCGGCGACCTCATCGTCCAGCGCGAGGCCCGCTACCTGGTGCCCGAACGCGGAGTGAGCCCGCAGCGTACGGTCGACTACGCCTACGGGTGGGGGATGAACTGGACCCCCGGACGGAAGTAGCCGCGCTACCCCTCGTCGGGGACCGGCTCCGGGCGTGCGTAGGTGCGGCCCTTCCAGGCCGCACCGCGCCCCCGGTGGTGCCGCACCGCGGAATCCACCGTCATGAGCAGATACAGGAACGCGGTGAACGGCAGCAGCGGGGCGAGCCGGAGGGGCTGACCGTAGTGGCGGAGCATCGGCAGGTACGTCGCCGTCATCAGCAGCCAGGCGAGGCCGCCCAGGAGCGCCGTCGCCGGATCCCGGGCGAGCAGTCCCGCCAGGAGTGCGACGGGCGGCACGAGGTAGACCAGGGTGAGGCCGAGGACCGTGCCGGCCAGCAACAGCGGGCTGTGCAGCAGCTGGGAGTAGGCGCTGCGCGCGATCATGTGCCACAGGTCGCGCAGCCGGGGGTAGGGGCGCACGCTGTCGACCCGCTCCGCCAGCCCCAGCCAGATCCGGCCACCGCTCCTCTTCACCGCCCTCGCCAGGGCCACGTCGTCGATGACCGCCTGCCGGATCGCCTCCGGGATCCGCGCCCGCTCGGCGGCCTCGGTGCGCAGCAGCACACAGCCACCCGCCGCTGCTGCCGTGCGCGAACCCGGTACGCCGATCCACCGGAACGGATACAGCTGGGCGAAGAAGTAGACGAAGGCCGGCACGACGAGCCGCTCCCACGGGCTCTCGGCACGCAGCCGGGCCATCTGGGAGACCAGGTCGAAGCCGCCCGTGCGCGCGGCCGCCACCAGCGCGCGCAGGCTGTCCGGCCGGTGCGCGATGTCCGCGTCCGTCAGCAGCAGGAACTCCGGTTCCCGCGCGCGTGCCAGCTCGATCCCGTGCCGTACGGCCCACAGCTTGCCCGTCCAGCCCGGGGGCGGCTCCCCGGGGGAGGACACCGTCAGGGCCGGTCCGCCGTGCCGTCGGGCCAGGTCGCGGGCCAGCTCACCGGTGCCGTCCGAGCTGCCGTCGTCGACCAGGAAGATCTCCACCCTGCCGGGATAGTCCTGCGCCAGCAGCGACGGCAGGCTCTCGGGCAGCACGCCGGCCTCGTCGCGGGCGGGGACGACGACACAGACGTACGGCCAGTGGTCCGGATCCCGGCGCGGGGGCAGGCGCACATCGGTGCGCCAGAAGAAGCCCTGGCCGAGCAGCAGCCACAACCAGGCGGCGAGTGATCCGGCGGCGGTCCACGCGATGGCGCTCACGTGCGCAGTCTGCCCCACGGCGGCGGCCCCGCCGAGGCCATCGTCTATCGTGGCCGGGTGAAGATCGCGCTCATGGACTCCGGTATCGGTCTGCTTCCCGCCGCCGCCGCGGTACGGCGGCTGCGGCCCGACGCGGATCTGGTGATCTCCTCCGACCCAGACGGCATGCCCTGGGGCCCGCGCACGCCCCAGGACCTCACCGAGCGCGCCCTCGCCGTCGCGGCGGCGGCCGCCGCCCACGCGCCGGACGCCCTGATCGTCGGCTGCAACACCGCGTCCGTGCACGCCCTGCCCGCCCTGCGAGCGCTCCTCGAACCCGGTCTGCCGGTCATCGGGACCGTCCCGGCGATCAAGCCCGCCGCGTCCGGTGGCGGCCCCTTCACCATCTGGGCCACACCCGCCACCACCGGCAGCCCCTACCAGCGCGGCCTGATCGAGGAGTTCGCCGACGGCGTCGCGGTCACCGAAGTGCCCTGCTGGGGGCTGGCCGAAGCGGTGGAGCACGCGGACGACGCGGCGATCGACGCCGCGATCGCCGCGGCCGCCGCCCTCACCCCCGCGGACGTCACGACCGTCGTCCTCGGCTGCACCCACTACGAACTGGTCGCCGAGCGTATCCGCGCGGCCGTCCAGCAGCCCGGCCGCCCGCCTCTCGTGCTGCACGGTTCCGCCGGCGCCGTGGCCGCCCAGGCGCTGCGCCGCATCGGTGAGCTGCCCAAGCCCGAGGCCGACTGGACCGGGGCGACGCTGACCGTCATCCTCAGCGGCCGCGAGGGGGCGCTGCCCGCCCCGGCGCTGGCCTACGCGGAGGGCTCCCTGCTCCGGACGACCGCTCCCGTACCGGCCGTCCACCCGGAGCAGTGACGCTCCGCGACCAGGTGCCCGCGCTGCGGAATCTGAGTAGTCTCAGAGCCATGAGGGACCACCCCCACGGCGAGACGGGTACCCCTGAGGGCCCGGGCTCCGAGGTCTGGACCGGCCGCGCGACCAACCGCGGTCAATGGCTGCTGGCGCTCGGCGGCGCCGCGTTCATGGCACTGGGTATCGAACTGGCGGTCGACTCCGCGTGGACGTCCGGTACGGCTCCGCTCGTCATGGCGGTCGTCGGCTGCATCGCGGCCGGACTGCTCGTCCTCTTCGGCACCCTCGCGTTCGTCCATGTCTCGGTGCGGGTCGACGACGAGTGCCTGGAGGTCCGCTGCGGCCACATCGGCGTACCCCGTCGCCGTATCCCGCTGTCCCAGGTCGCCGACGCCGACTTCGCCGCCTGCGTCACTCCCCACCAGTGGGGCGGCTGGGGCTATCGCTGGCGGCCCGAGAAGGGCACCGCCGTCGTCGTACGACGGGGGGAGGCCGTGGTGCTGCGCCTCTGGGACGGCCACACGTTCACGATCACCGTGGACAACGCGGAAACGGCCGTCCGTGTCATCCGCGCCCGGCTGAGCCCGAGGGCGTCCGGCGCCGCACGCTGACGACCTGCCGCTCCGCGGGCACCCCTGTGTTCTAGCGGTCCCCGGGGCCGGGCCCCGGGCCGCCGTCGTCCTCGTCCGTCAGGGGCCGGGCCGTCGCCATGCCCGCCAGCAGCCCCGCGCCCGCCGTCACCGTCGTGAAGCTCAGCGCGTTGCCGACGGAGGCGATCGCGGCCAGCGCGGTCAGGGCCGCGCCGGCGGTGAGGACGACCGGAGTGGAACGCGGGGCCCGCCACAGCACGTACAGGATCCAGCCGAACACGGCGGCGAGCAGGGCGACCCCGACGAGCCCCTGCTCGGCCGCCAGCTGCAACGGAGCCGAGTGGGGCCGGTCGTCGGACGGCAGCGACAGGGCGACCGTCGGGCTCAGCTCCCCGAAACGGCCCGGCCCCGTACCCAGCAGCGGCTCGTCGTGGGCCAGGCCGAGCGCGTCGTGCCACAGCAGCACCCGGTGCGGGGTGAGCTGCCCCTCCAGCGAGTCGGTCAGTCCGGACGGCAGCGCGTCCTCGGCGATCGCCCAGACCGTCGCCGTCACCAGGACCGTGCCGGCCGCGAGCCCCGCCAGCCCCAGGCCACGGTGCCGCATCCGGTCCGACGCGAGCGAGCACAACAGCACTGCGACGCACGCGGCGACACCGGTGGTGGACCCGAGCACCGCCGCCGTCACCGCGATGCCGCCGGCCAGCAGCCGCAGGGCCAGCCGCGGCCCGGGGGACGGCGTCGCCCAGGCGGCACAGCAGGCGGCGCCCGCGGACAGGGCCATGAGCGCGGCGGTCGCCCCGGTGTGCCCGAGCGGCGAGATCAGCGGCGAGCCCGCCACGGTGTGCGGTGCCGTGACCGCCAGACCGAATCCGGCCAGCGCCGCGGCGGACGGTGCCAGCACCGGCAGCAGCGCCCCGCAGATCCGGCCCGTCGCATAGCCGGCCGCCACGGCGAGCACCGCGAGCAGCACCCCCTCGGGACGGCCGCCCCGCACCGCCGCCGTGGTGAGCGACCAGGCCGCGCACGCCCCGAGCAGCAGCACACCCGTCACATCGGAGACGTTCCGTCTCTCGCGTGCGGCCGGCGCACCGGCCGCGGACCGCGTCCTCGTGGACCCCAACCCGTCGCCCCCCGACGCCTCTCGCCTGTGCCGGGCCTCGACCGCCCGGACTCCGTCCGGCCGCACGTCAGAGGCTCGCGGACACCGTAACGGGTGATGCGCCGGTTTGTGGACGAGTTGCGCAGGAACGTTGCGGCTGGGGTGCGACAAAAGCCTCACGCCGGACGCCCGGGCCGCGCTGTCGGCGCCGGGGTGACGCGCCGTACACTCCCCGAGTGACCGTCACCGCCACTCCCGTAGACGAGCCGGAACAGCTCGAACCCCAGGCCACGCCCGTCTCCCGGGTGTCCCGATGGGCCGCCCGGCTCCTTCCGGCCGCCGCCGCGGCGCTCTCCGGGGTGCTGCTCTACGTCAGCTTCCCGCCCCGGACCCTGTGGTGGCTGGCCCTGCCGGCCTTCGCCGTCCTCGGCTGGGTGCTGCGCGGACGCGGCTGGAAGGCGGGGCTCGGTCTCGGCTATCTCTTCGGCCTCGGATTCCTGCTTCCGCTGCTGGTGTGGACCGGCGTGGAGGTGGGCCCCGGGCCGTGGCTCGCGCTCGTCCTGATCGAGGCGGTGTTCGTGGCGCTCGTCGGCGCGGGCGTCGCCGTCGTCTCGAAGCTGCCGGGCTGGCCCGTGTGGGCCGCCGCGGTGTGGGTCGCCGGTGAGGCGGCACGCGCGCGTGCCCCGTTCCACGGCTTCCCCTGGGGCAAGATCGCCTTCGGTCAGGCGGACGGCGTCTTCCTGCCGCTGGCCGCGCTCGGCGGCACACCCGTGCTGGGCTTCGCGGTCGTGCTGTGCGGCTTCGGACTCTGCGAGGCGGTGCGGCTGCTCGTCGCGAACCGCCGCACCGGCGAGGCCGTACGGCGGGGCACCGCCGCCGTGGCCGCGCTCTCCGTGGCCGTCCCCCTGGCCGGCGCCCTCGCGTCCCGGGCCCTGGTGAGCGACGAGGCCGAGGACGGCACGGCGACCGTGGCGGTCATCCAGGGCAACGTGCCGCGCCTGGGGCTCGACTTCAACGCCCAGCGGCGGGCCGTGCTCGACCACCACGCCAAGGAGACCGAGCGGCTGGCCGCCGACGTCCGGGCGGGCAAGGTCGCCAGGCCCGACTTCGTGCTCTGGCCGGAGAACTCCTCCGACATCGACCCCTTCGCCAACGCCGACGCCCGCGCGGTGATCGAGCGGGCGGCCACCGCCATCGGTGCCCCCATCTCCGTCGGGGGTGTCGTCGAGCGGGACGGAAGGCTCTACAACGAGCAGATCCTCTGGGACCCGGAGAAGGGCCCCGTCGACACCTACGACAAGCGGCAGATCCAGCCGTTCGGCGAGTACCTCCCGCTGCGGTCGCTCATCGGAGCCATCAACAGCGAGTGGACCTCCATGGTCCGCAAGGACTTCAGCCGGGGCACCGAACCGGGTGTCTTCACCATGCACGGCGCCGAGGTCGGCCTCGTCACCTGCTACGAGGCGGCCTTCGACTGGGCCGTGCGCTCCGAGGTCACCGACGGCGCCCAGCTGATCTCGGTGCCGAGCAACAACGCGACCTTCGACCGCAGCGAGATGACCTACCAGCAGCTCGCCATGTCCCGGGTCCGTGCCGTCGAGCACAGCCGCACCGTCACCGTGCCGGTGACCAGCGGCGTCAGCGCGATCATCATGCCGGACGGCAGGATCACCCAGAAGACGGGCATGTTCGTCCCGGACTCGCTGGTCCAGAAGGTGCCGCTGCGCTCCTCGCAGACGCCCGCCACCCGGTTCGGCATCGCGCCCGAGATGCTTCTGGTGCTGGTCGCGGCCGGTGGACTCGGCTGGGCGATCGGAGCCGGTGTGCGCGGGAGGCGCGCCGGTGGCGTGTAGCCGTACGCCGCGCGTGCGCGTGCCGGAACGGCGGGGGTGAGGGAACCGGCCCGTTAGGGTCGGCTCCATGGCTACCCCTGACTTCATCCGCACACTCCGTGCTTCCGCCGGCAACCAGCTGCTCTGGCTCCCCGGAGTCACCGCCCTCGTCTTCGACGACGAGGGCAGAGTGCTGCTGGGCCGCCGGTCCGACACCGGCAGGTGGGCGCTGATCGGCGGCATCCCGGACCCGGGGGAGCAGCCGGCGGCCTGCGCCGTGCGGGAGGTCTACGAGGAGACGGCGGTGCGGTGCGTGGCCGAACGGATCGTCCTCGTCCAAGCGCTGGACCCGGTGCGGTACGACAACGGTGACGTCTGCCAGTACATGGACACCACGTTCTACTGCCGGGCCGTCGGCGGCGAGGCACGGGTCAACGACGACGAGTCGCTGGACGTCGGCTGGTTCTCGCTGGACGCCCTGCCGGACCTCAACGAGTTCGCGCTGTTCCGGATCAAGCAGGCGATGTCCGAGACGGTCACGTGGTTCGACCCCACGATCTGATGCCCGGCCACCGGCCCGGCCCCCTGCGGGCGGGTGCAGGAGGCCGGGCCGGTGACGTCCTCGACGTCCCCGGTGCTCTCGTCGCTCTCGTCGCTCTCGGTGCCGGAGGGATCCGTGGCCCGGCGCTGGCCACGGTCAGGCGGCGGGGCGTACGAAGACCGGCTTGAGGTGCTTCTCCGGGAGCGCGTCCGGGAGTTGCTCCCAGTCGAGGACGTGGGAGACGACCCGGGCGGGGTCCACCTTTCCGGAGCGAGCCAGTTCGAGAGCGTCCGGGAGGTGGGCCCGGACGTTGTCGCGAGCGATCCGCAGGGTGACGCCGGTGAGGTACATGTCCAGCAGGGGCAGTTCACCCGGCCGGAAATGATTGCCGGCCGACTCGCACACCCCCTCCGGGGCCAGGGACCTGACCGCCAGCGCCAGCTGGTCGACCCGTCCGGTGGCCTCGACGGCGAGGTCGAAGCCGTGCGGTACGGGCTCGAACACCTCCGCGGTACGGGCGCCGAAGCCCTCGGCGAGCGCCCGGTGTCCGGGGTCGGGGTCGACGTACAGCACGTCCGAGGCGCCGAGCGCGCGGGCGATGTCGCACACGTACAGACCGATGCTGCCCCGCGCGACGACCAGGACGCGGGCGCCGGGCCGGTTCCTGAGGTGGGGGGCGACCAGCCGCCAGGAAAGGGACCAGTTGTCGCTCGCCGAGGCCATGGCGACCGGGTCCAGGCCGGCGGGCAGGGGCACCAGCATGGCCTCCGCGTACGGCACCCGGACCAGGTCGGAGAAGAGCCCGCCCCAACTGCCGCCGATCGGCGCCCCGTACATGGCCATGTGCGGTACGGCCGTGCAGTGCGCGGTGAGTCCGGCCCGGCAGTGGTCGCAAGTGCCGCAGTTGACGGACCAGGGGACCACCACCAGGTCGCCGGGGGCCACGGTGGTGACGGCGTCGCCGGTCTCGACGACCCGTGCCACACACTCGTGACCGAGGGCGAAGGGCGGGTCGATGAAGCCGTGGCCGGCGAGGATCGCGGAGTCCACGTCGCACGAGGTGGCGGCGACCGGGGCGACGATCGCCTCCCGGTCGGACCGGAGCACGGGGTCGGGGGCCTCACGCCACTCCACGGTGTGGCGGGCCACGTAGGTCAGTTCACGCACCTTCCCGCTGCTCCCTCGCCAGCGCGACGAGGTCGGCGAAGCGGATGACGGCGCCGCCCGCGCCCCAGGTGCCCTCGGGCTGGTCGTTCACCAGCACCCAGACACGCATGGCGTGGTCCTGGGAGAGTCCGGCGGCCTCCAGGACGGTCTTGGTGGCCTCCTCGACCAGCCCGGCCCTGCGCTCGTCGGACAGTGCCCCCTGGGGGACCGTCACCTCCACGAGGAAGCGCGGCTCGTCGTCCTCGGCCGTGGTCTGCGCCCCCTCGGGCAGCTCGATCAGGTAGCTCCACGCCTGGGCGCGGAAGAACGGCGCGTCGGGCGCGCGCTCCCAGCGCAGCAGTACGGCGGCCAGCTCGCGCTGGACGCTCGCGCGGCCCTTCTCGGTCAGCGAACCGGTGGGGGCGGTGAGCCGGATCATCGGCATGGCGGGTTCCTTTCGGAGTGTGTCGACGTGGGGCGTGGGGGCGGTGCGGCGCTGCGGGCGACTGCATCCGAGCGGTCCATGACGAACGTTATAGACGGAGGTCACGCTAGACTATGACGAGCGACATAACCAGAGGGGACTACGATCTTGACGCACGGCGGCTCGCCGTCCCGTGAGCGCATCGTCGCCGGGGCGGCCGACCTGATCAGCAGACGCGGGCTGCATGCCGCGAGCATCCGCAATCTCGCCAAGCACGCCAAGGCGCCGCTCGGTTCTACGTACCACTACTTCCCCGAGGGCAAGGCGCAACTGGCCACCGAGGCCGTGCGATACGCGGAGACGGCCATCGCCCGTGCCCTGGGCAAGGCGCTGAAGGACGGGCCCGTCCACGGGGTCCGTGCCTTCCTGGCCCTGTGGCGCGGCATCGTCGTCGACAGCGAGTTCCGGGTCGGCTGCCCCATCCTCGCCGTGTCCGTCGAGGAGCCGCCGGACGGCGAGATCCCCGCGGCCCTCAGTGCCGCCGCCGCCGCGTTCGACGGCTGGGAGCGCCTGCTCGCCGACGCGCTGTGCGACCACGGCGTCGACCCGGAGCGGGCGGCCGCCCTCGGTGCCCTCGTCGTGGCCTCCGTCGAGGGCGCCACCGCCATGTGCCGTGCCAAGCGCAGCGCCCGGCCGCTGGATCAGGTGGGGGAGCAGTTGGTGGCGCTGATCGCCGGGGCTGTCGAGAGCCGGGGCTGAGGCCGGCGGAGGTGACCGGGTGGGGTCCGGGCTTCGCCGCCGAGGGCTCTGCCGTGTCGGGTGGGAGCGGTGAGTCGGCCCTGTCGTGATCCGTGCGGGCTCGGGCGACGTCGTCGCCCTCGACGTGCCGAGTGGCGACGTGTCGACGTACGGATGTACCGATGTATCGATGTATCGACGTGTCGCGAACGCTGATCCGTGCCCGCGGCGCCGTGGAGGGGCTGTTGGGCGGACTCGCCCCGGCGGGGGCACCGGCGCCCGGCTCGCCGCCCGGTCGAAGGGCTCGGTCCGCGAGGCGGGCCGGGTCGGTGCCGGCCGCCCGATGGAGCGCACGGCGCTGCCCCCGACGACCGTCGTGCCGTTCCGATACGGCTCCCCACGCGGTCCCCGACGCCGTCTGCGCCAACCCGCGCGGTGGTGAGTGGGGGTTCACCCCCGGCGTGCTCCCCGGGTCCGCCGGCCCGCCCCGAGGTGGGTCGGCGGACCTCGGCCGTGGGCTCAGGCCCCGACGGCCCCGCGGATCGCCGCGGCCTTCTCCTCGGTGAACACGCCGCTGTCGAGGAGGGAGAGAACGGACAGGACGCCGCCGCCGGAGCCCCAGCTGCCCTCGTCGACGACCCGGAAGGTGACCCACCACGTCGGCGAGGGCTCGGGGACCCCGCAGGCCGCGGCCATCGCGGCCAGGACGCGCTCGATGACCTCCGCCCTGACCTCCCGGCGCCAGTCGCCGTCCATCACCGTGACGTCGATCACCATGGTGTCGGCCGGCTGCTCACCGTCCGCCAGGAGCCGGCCGCCGATCGCGGCCATGTCCCTCGCCCGCTCCGTGAAGTGGACCTGGAAGCCGGCCCGCGCGGCCGGGGCGAACTGTCCGACCTCGGGCACCAGCACGGCGTCCGTCAGGGTCTCGGCCAGCGTCCGGCGCTGGTCGAGGCTCAGTCGGCCCTGCACGGTGTTGACGGTGACGACGGTCATGCCTGCCTCCTATGACGAGTGTTATAGAGGACCGTACACCGCCTCGATCGGTGCTCCGGTGGGGCAGGGTGGCGGGCGGGTGTTCGTTCCGGCCCGGGAGGCGCGGTAAGGTCGCCCTAAGTGGACATCTGTCCGTCAGTGCCGGGCGTGCGTCAGGAAGGGCGGGCGAGTGGTGTCGGCGAGTGAGGTGCCGCAGCGGTCCGACGCGCAACGCAATCGCGAGCGCATCCTGAAGGTCGCGCTGGCCGAGCTGGCGCGGTCCGCCGACGTCCCGCTCAGCACCATCGCCAAGAAGGCGGGTGTGGGGCAGGGCACCTTCTACCGCAACTTTCCCAGCCGCGAGGCGCTCGTCCTGGAGGTCCACCGCCAAGAGGTGCAGCAACTCGTCGACGGGGCGGCCGAGTTGCTCCGGACCCTTGAGCCCGACCGGGCGCTGCGCGCGTGGCTGGACCACCTCGCCCGCTACGCCACCGCCAAGGCCGGACTGGCCGACGCGCTGCGCCGGGCCACCGCCGCGACGGGTGCCCCGGCGAAACCCGGCTCCTCGCTCCTGGTCGCCGCGATCGAACGCCTGTTGACGGCCAACCACGACGCCGGAACCATCCGCCCGGACGTGACGGCCGACGACCTCGTCCTCGCCATCGCCGGCGTCTGGCAGCTCGACCCCCAGGGCGACTGGGAGCCCCGCGCCGCCCGCCTCTTCGACCTCGTCATGCGCGGCCTGCGTACGGGGGCGCCCTCCCGGAGGTGAGGCGTCCGCGCGTGCCGCACTCGTGGTGCGGCACCTCCGCGATGGTCGGCCGGGCCGTGCGACGGGCCGGGACGTACGCGCCGCCTCCTCGTCCGCGCCGGGGACACCACCGTCCTCGGCTCGGTCCACGCCCGCGACGCCCTGGTCGCCCGGACGAAGGGCCGCGCCGTCACGGCACGGACCCTCGCCCGGCCCGTACCGGAACTGCCGGACGACGCGACCGTGGCCGACGCGATCGACGTCCTGCGCCGGCACCGTGCCACCCTCGCCGTCGTCCACGACGACTCGGGGCGCCTGGTCACCCTGGACGACCTCTTGGCGCGCTACCTGCAACCCCGGGCGGCCTGAGGGCCGCCCTCGGCGCACCCCATGTCGACCGTGCTGTAGAAGTCTCCTGGAGCGTGATCGTTCCAACGGCCCCGCCGGCCGCCCCGGCCGGCGGGACGTCGCGCTGCGCGAAGGAGCAGGTACAGCAGGATGACCGACCCGCACGACCGTACGACCATGGGCCGGCGGACCCTCCGCCGGGAGCTCGCGGAACGGGCCCGCGCCGTCACGGAGGCCCGCTGGTTCGGCGTCACCGTGTTCGCCCTGATCCTCGCCAACGCGGCGCTGCTGGGCGTGGAGACGTACAGCGCGCTGGTGGCGGGCTGGGGCATGTGGTTACGCCTCGCCGAGCACGCCTTCCTGGTCGCGTTCACCGCGGAGATACTCGTGCGTGCCTGTGCGCACGCCGACCGCCCCCGTGACTTCCTGCGCGACCCGTGGAACCTGTTCGACCTGGCCGTCGTGGCCTCCGCCTTCCTCCCCTTCGCCCGCGACAACGGCACCGTCCTGCGGCTGCTGCGCCTGGCCCGCGTCCTGCGCACCGCCCGCTTCCTGCCCCAGTTGCGCGTCTTCATGGTCGCCGTGGGCCGCAGCCTGCCCGGCACCTTCAGCTTCCTTCTCGTCGGCGCCCTGCTGCTGTACGTCTACGCCATGGTCGGCTGGGTGTTCTTCGCCGAGCACGACCCCGAACACTTCGGCTCCCTCGGCCGGGCCGTCCTCACCCTCTTCCTCCTCATGACCCTGGACGGCCTCGGCGACGCCGTCCGCGCCGGCCTGGAGATCTCCCGCTGGAGCATCGTCTACTACGCCTCCTACGTCCTCTTCGCCTCCTTCGTGCTCGTCAACGTCCTCATCGGCGTCGTCATCAGCTCCCTCGACGAGGCCCGTGAGATGGAACGGGAAGAGGAGGAGAGGGCCCGTGCGCAGGCGGAGCGTACGCGTGCCCAGGCGGAACCCGTCGGCGGGCAGGGGGAGTCGCTCCGTACGCCGAGCCCGGCGCGCCCGGCCGCCGAGGGGCACACCTCCGAGGAGGGTGAACTCCTCGCCCGCATCCTTGCCGCCCGGCAGGCCCTCGATGCTCTCGAATCCAGCCTCCAGCGGCACCGTCCGTCCATCCCGCACCAGCCGGCGGGGGAACCGGTGCCGGAGCCGTCGGGCCGGGTCTGAGCGACGCGCCCGCCCCGGTCGGGGGAGACCGGGGCAGGCACGGCGGTCGGGGCGGCCCGCGGTCAGGTGCCGGAGGCCGCCGGCTGCCAGGTGGCCTGGACCAGGGCGCGTTCGGTGGCGGCCAGATACACCGCGGTGGCGAGCCAGGCGCGGGCGTAGGGGGCCGGGTCGGGATCGGTGACGCGGCCGAAGACGTCCCGGGAGCGACGGTCGGCCTCCGCGGTGAGCGCGCTCGACAGGTCGGCTGCCGCGTGGAAACCGCTGCGCCGCAGGGCCGCACCCGCTCCGTTCCGGTCGCCGTCCCGGGCCGGCTCGGCGACCGCGCGGCGGCCCCCGGAGACGGCGACCTCGACCAGCCGGCGTACCCGCCACAGCGGGGCCTCGGCCAGCGGGTCGGCCGGGACGCCGACCAGGCCCTCCGGGGCGGGCAGGGCGTCCGGCGGTGGGAAGTGCGCGCCCTGGAGGCGGTCGTACCCCAGGTCGGCGTGGCCCTGCCAGTCGTCCGGCAGCCGCAGCGTGGCCTCCGTGTCCGGTGCCGGGCCGACCGCCAGGGGGCGCAGCGTGGCGGCGCGGTCGGGTTCGAGCCGGCCGAGCACACGCAGCCGCAGGCCGGGCCGGGTGGCGAGCCGGCGGAAGTTGGCGGTGTGCGCGAGGTCCGGGTGGCCGTTCGCCGGAGTCAGCCGGACGAGCAGCCCGTCCCCGGTCGAGGCCCCGGCCGGCGACACCTCGCGGGCGAGCAGATGATCGCCCGCCGCCCCGACAAGGACCAGGTCGCAGCCGATCAGCCGGCGGGCCGTCTGCTCGGCCTGTTCCGGATCGGTTCCGGGGGCGACCGCGAGCCGTTCGGCGACCGCCTCGGCCAGGGGGCGGGCGAAGAGGGCGGCGAGCGGTCCCGACGTCCAGGACAGGCCGGTGAGCGGGGTGGCCCGCACGCCCTTGCCGGAGCCGAGGCGGCCGTCCGGGGAGAGCGTGGCGCCGGAGATCAGCAGGCCGCCGCGGGAGAGCCGGGCGTGGTCGAGGGTGCCGGAGCCGAGAGCGACGGTGGCCGTGCCGGCGCCCCGGGCGCGCGCCGGGCCGCCCGGTCTGACGTCGGCGATCGACAACCAGTCCCCCTCGTCGGAGACGAGGTGGGTGACGACACCGCCGTAGCCGGTGGCCGAGATCACCGGCTCCCGGCACACACCGTGCACCCGCAGGCTGCCGCCCGGCCGGTAGGCGCGGCGGGCGGTGCCGACGAGGGCCGGATCCGGGTCCGCCGCCGACAGCAGGCCGGTGGTGAGCAGCAGTTCGCGCACGTTGGCGACGAGGTCGGCCAACCGGTGGCTCTCGTGCCGGGCGCGCGCGCCGCGCAGGCCGCGCACCACCCGCAGGGCGGCCGCCTCGGCGCGGTGCAGCCCCGCGAGCCGCGCGGTGTGCGCGGCCCGCAGCAGCTCCGCCTGCGGCACCGCGCCCGCGGCCGGGACCCCGGCGGCGAGCACGGCCGCGGTGGCGGCCCAGAGTCCGGCCGCGGCGGCGGTCTGGGCCGGGGTGGGGGGCGTGGGTCGGGCGACGGGGAGGGCCGCCGCCGCGGGGGTGTGGGGCGTTCCCGTGGTGCCGGTGCCGGTGCCGGTGCGGGTGCCTGTGGCGGTGGCGCTGTCGTCCGCTGTGGAGCCGCCGGGGTCGGTGCAGCCGGTAGGCCCGGTGGCTCCGGGGCCGGTCGGGCCGCCCGCATCGGTGACCGCGCCGGCGGTGTCCCCGCCCGTGCCGCCGCCCTCGGCCTCGGTGTCGGCCACCGGGCAGGCGCTCAGCACCGCGGCCCGGTGCAGGCAGCGGGGGGCGAGCAGACAGCTGCACACCGCCCGCTCGGCGTCGGTCACCGCGCCGGACGGCCCGGGAGTGAGCGTCACCTCGGCGTCCTCGCCGCACCGGACGCGCAGGGCAGAGCCGTCGGCCGTGACGGGCAGGGCCGCGTACGTCTCGATCGCGGCGTCCAGCTTCTTGCGCAGCCGTGAGGTCAGACTCTCGACGGCGGCGGCCACCACATCGGGTGCCGCCGGGGGCAGTTCGGCGTTCATCGGGTCTCTCCGCGGAGCCGGTCGCCCACCCAGCGGGCGAGGGCGAGGGGACTGAGGGCGGCGACCGGCATCCCGGCCGCGACGAGCTGCTGGGCGACCGGCACCGAGTAGCGCGGGGTGCCGGTGTCGTCCAGGGCGGCGCAGCCCATCAGATGCACCCCGGAACCCGCGAGGGCCCGTACCTCGCCGAGCAGCCCGCCCAGCGGGTAGCCCTCCTCGAAGTCGCTCACCACCACCACCAGGGTCCGGCTGGGCACGGTCACCAGGGAACGGGCGTGGGCCAGCCCCGCCGCGATATGGGTGCCGCCACCGACCCGTACCTCCAGCAGCAGCGACAACGGGTCGTCGACCCGGTCGGTCAGATCGATCACGTCGGTCGAGAAGGCCAGGAAGTGCGTCGACAGCGTGGGCACACCGCCCAGCACGGCCGCGGTCAGCGCCGACCAGATGACCGAGGCCTCCATGGACCCCGACACGTCGACGACGAGGATCAGCCGCCAGTCCGCCTCCTTGCGGGACCGGGTGCTGAACACCGGCCGCTCCGGCACCACCACGGTCCGGCCGTCCGCCGTCCGGCGCGTGTGGGCCAGGTTCGCCCGCAGGGTGCGCGGCAGGTCGAGCCGGCCGCCGGGGCGGCGGGTCGGGCGCGGGGTGGCCAGACCCGTGAGCGCGGGCCGCATACGGGTGGCGAGCTCCTTCGCCAGCTCGTCGACCAGACGCCGGACCAGCGGGCGCAGCCGGGCCAGTTGCTGCTCCGGCATCCCTCCGGCGAGGGACAGCACCGAGGTGAGCAGGTCGACCGAAGGACGGACGGCCTTGGGGTCAAGCTCGGCCAGGACGTCCGTACGGCCCTGGTCGGCGGCCCGTGCCAGCACCTCCTCGCGGACCTCCGCGCCGAACAGCGCGTCCAGCTCCTCGGCCCACTCCCGGGCCGTGGGGAACGACGTGTCCTGACCGCCGGCCCGGCCCCGGCCGCCCTCCCGTCCCAGATCCGAGGAACCCTCGCCCCGGCCGGTGCCGTACAGCTCGTCCAGGGCGTGCGCGTAACGGCGGGCACCCTGCGGCAGCTTCTCGCTCTCCCGGCCGAGGAGCAGCCGCCAGCGGTCGGCGGGGGTGAGGTGGAGGAGGCCGGGCGCCTCGCGGGCGGGCACCTCGGCCGCGGCGATCCCGGTGGCCCCGGGGCCGGCGGGGGTACTCGGTCCCGTAGGGGCGACGGGGGGCTCCGGGACGGTGTGCGTGTCCGGGGTGATGTGCGTGTCCGGGGTGGTGGCGTCGGCCACGTCCTCGGGTCGCCCCACCGGGGCCGTGCGGGTCGGCAGCCGCAGCCGGTCGACGGCCGCCAGGCCCGCCCCGTCGGCCGCCGTCCACAGCGCGAGGAGTGCCGGTGAGGCGCTGAGCGACAGGTCCAGCCGGTCGCCGAGGCGTTCGGTCACGGTGTCGAGAAGACGGTCGCGGCCGGCCGGGGTGAGCGTGTCGAAACCGCCGCGAAGAGCGGGCAGCCGGTCCAGGAACGCCTGGTCGGTGAGCGTGTCGACACGGTCGAGCAGCGGGTCCAGCGCGGTCGGCGCGGACTGCAGGAGCGGGGCCGCGCCGCTGAGCAGGCCGCTGAGGCGACGGGCCAGTGCGAGGCGGCCGTCGGGGCCGGTGGCCGTGTCGATCCAGCCCGCGGCACGTGCCCCGAGAGTGTCGGCGGCGTCGAGGTCGAGCAGGACGCGGGCGGCCAGCGCCGCGCCCTGGACCAGCGGGGAGCCGGTGCGGGCGAGGGTGGCCAGGGCGTCGTCCATGCGCAGACCGAGGCGGTGTTCACCGGCCCGCGAGGCGAGGGCGACGAGCGCGGCCGCGTCCTCCGGCTGGTCGCTGCCCGCGAGGCCCGGCAGCGCGCGGACGGCTGCCTCCAGGAGGTCGACGGCCAGTTCGGCCGCCGACAGCCTGCCCTCGGCGGTGGTGCCGGGCAGATGGCCCCGGCGCAGCGCCTCCAACAGGTCGAGCGCTTCGAGGAGTTCGGGGAGCGTGGCCGCCGCCGGGAGCACGGCGGCGGCGTCGGCCAGACGGTCGGCGACCAGCGCGGGCAGGTCGCAGCGGGCCGCCGCGCGGAGCCCGGCTAGCACCAGGGCACAGGTGGGCCCGCCGTCCGCCGACTCCCGGCGGAAGGTCTCCCGCAGCGTGCCCTCGGCGGCCAGGGCCGCGGTCACGCCCCGTATCCCGGCCAGGTCCAGCCGTACGGGAACCGCGGGCGTCCAGGACAGCCGCCACCGGGTGGTGAGCGCCGTGCCGTCGCCCGTGCCGGCCACCTCCACGGCCTCGCCGTAGCCCGCGCCGCACACCGCGAGGCGCTGGAGCAGCGTCTCGCGGCGGCTGTCGAGCGCCGAACGGAGCGGGTCCAGGCGCAGTTCGCGCGAGGCGGGGTCGTCCGGGCCGGGCAGCCGCAGCGCGGCCAGCTCCGCCTCCACCGACGGACCGAGGCCGGACCGGGGGGTGCCCGGAGCGATCCGCCCCCGGTCGGTGCCGACCAGGACCACTTCGAGTGCCCGGGCGAGGGCCCGGCCCCGGCCGAGCGGCTCGCCCTGGCCCATGACGGTCGTCAGCGCCTCCAGGACCTCGCCCCGGCCGGGGGCGGTCAGCCCCCGGAGGCTGGCCAGGTCGCACGCCATCCGCAGGGTCTCGGTGGCCTCCCCGGTGCCCGCGGTGTGCCCGGCGGCGCGCAGCTCCCGGCACACGTCGGTGATCGCCCGTGCGGCGGCGTCCCGCAGCAGCCCTGGCTCGCCGCCGGCCGTGAACACCGCCTGCTGCCAGCGCGGGTCCCGGATGCCGGCCGGGTACCCGGAACGGGAGTCCAGCAGGTCGAAGGCGTAAGGGACGAGCGAGGTGACGACGGACGGGTGCTCAGCGACGAACCCCGTGCCCCGGGCCCGGCCGGCGGCGCCGGCCGTACGTGTGACCGGCGCCCCGCTCTCGCCCTCGGCGGGGCCGGTCGCGGACGGGTCCGTGAGGGCCGGGGCGTGGAAGGCGCCGATCACTGCCGCGACCCGGCGGCCTCCCGCCGCCGCGCGGGCGATGGTGTCCCGCATGTGCGTCTCGCGGGCCAGGTCGACCGACGGCACGCCGCCCGACGACTCGGCATCGCGACGCAGCGCCCACCCCACGCCGAGAGCGGCACGGCGGATCGCCTCGGGGGCGCAGCCGGGGGCGAGCACCTCCACGCACCGGTCCCACAGGTCGTCGCCGTCGCGCCCCGTGCCGGCGGCGGTGAGCGCGGCCGCGAACGCGGTGGGCGGGGCGAGGGGAGCGGCGGCCTCGGCGACCGCGCTCCGCGTGTCGGCGGCCGGAACGGGGCCGTGCGCCGGCGTGGCGGGACCGTCCGCCAGGTCGTCCATGGGGCCGTCCGCCGGTCCGTTCGTGGGCGGTGCCGGGAGGTCCGGGCCCGGACCGGTGGCTTCCGTGCTCCACGCCGGATCCGCCATCGGCAGGTCGCAGCAGATCACCTCCACGCCCCGCTCACGCGCCCAGCGGAGCGCGGCGAGTTCGGGGGAGAAGTCGGCGAACGGGTAGAAGCCGAGCCGTCCGCCCTCGCTCGCCCCGGCGAGCGCGACCGGTGCCACGGTGCCGGGGGCGGCGAGATGGGGGAGCCAGTGCTGGAAGTCGGCCGGCAGCTCCACGCACACCACCTCGGCGCCCGAGGAGTCCAGCAGGGCGGGTACGGCCGCGGCGAGGGCCGGGCTGTGGTGCCGTACCCCGAGCAGGTACGGCGCGGCGGAGTCGGCGAGGGCCGTGACGGCCGCCCGCGGGTCCTGAGCGGTCGTCACCGAAGGTTCTCCCGCAGGTCCCACAGGCGGCGCCACATCGCCGAGCCGTCCTCGGCGCGGCGCCGCACCGGACCGTCCCAGTAGCCGAGCAGCCGGGCGTGGTCGGCCGGGTCGTCCTTGCGGACCACACCCAGCAGATGCCCGGGGACGAGGTCGAGGGCGTCCCCGCCGGGCAGATACGCGGCGGCCACCCCGAGCGAGGCCGCGACCTGCACGGCCTCGGCGGTGGACATCACCGTGCCGGGACGCTCCACGTCCCAGCCCTCCGCGGAGCGCCCTTCACGCAGATCGCGGAAGACGGTCACCAGCACGTCGAGCACGGCGTCGTCCACACCGAAGGCGGCGCCCGCCCGCTGGACCGCCGCCTCCGCCTGCCGACGGACGAGGGCCGTCTCGGCGTCCACGTCGGCGATCGGGTGCACGGTCTCGAAGTTGAAGCGCCGCTTGAGCGCCGCCGACATCTCCGAGACACCCCGGTCGCGCAGGTTGGCCGTGGCGATGACGGTGAACCCGGGCGCGGCCGGGACCTGGGCGTCGTCCGTGCCGGACAGCTCGGGCACGCTCACCCGGCGGTCGGACAGGATCGACACCAGGGCGTCCTGCACCTCGGGCAGGCAGCGGGTGATCTCCTCGACCCGCGCCACCCGCCCCGAGCGCATGGCGCCGAGCACCGGCGAGTCGACCAGCGCCTGCGGGGTCGGACCCTGGGCGAGCAGCAGGGCGTAGTTCCAGCCGTAGCGGAAGGCGTCCTCGGTGGTGCCCGCGGTGCCCTGCACGGTCAGCGCGCTGGTGCCGCACACGGCGGCCGACAGCAGCTCGGAGAGCATCGACTTGGCCGTACCGGGCTCGCCGACCAGCAGCAGGCCCCGTTCACCGGCGAGAGTGACCACGCACCGCTCGACCAGGGCGCGTTCGCCGACGAACTTGGGCGCGATCACCAGCTTGTCGGGCAGCGTCTCGTGCGGCTTGGCCGGCTTCAGCGCGTCGCCGCCGCTGCCGCAGACGAAGGTGACCACGGAACGCGGGGTCAGACGCCAGCCGGGCGGGCGGGGGCCCTGGTCATGGGCGGCGAGGAAGTCGAGTTCGGTGGCGTGGCGCTCCTCGGCGGGCAGGGTCTGCCGGGCCGGGAGGGCCGTCGCCGTGTCGGTCGGGGTCATGGATGTCCTTGCTCGGTAGGGCTGTGGTGTGGGTCGTTCGTGGGTGGGGAGGGGCCGGGGGCGCCCGGTGCCGGGCGCCCCCGACAAGGTCAGCGGCGGCGGCCCCGCCGCACCTTCAGTTCCTCGAACCGGGGCGCGTCGCCGTCCTGGACGCGCTGCCAGGCCCTGCGGTACAGCTCGGCGGCCGGTTCGGCCGGCACGATCACGCCGAACGTCGCGTGCTCGTCGCTCATCAGCTCGCCGAACAGCGGCAGCTTCCACCGCTCCAGCGGCAGACGCGGTGCCTTCGGGTCGACCCAGGCGCCGGGCAGGAAGAGCGAACGCCCCGCCCTGGTGCGGCTGGCCTCCACCACCAGCTCGCCCCCCGCCAGTTCGGCACGGGCCGCCCTGAGCCGGGCCGGCTTCCACCCCGTCCACCGGGCCGTCACGCGGTCGGTCGGGTCGGGCATGGCGAGCAGCATCAGATAGAGCGTGGCGGCGTCCTCACCGATGCCGTACTCCTTCGCCACCTCGGTCACCAGATCGGGCACCGAACGGCTCGGGTCCTGCGGCCACCAGGTGCCGTCCGCGGCACGCTCGCCGGCGAGCGGGGCGCCCGGGTCGTCGAGCAGCGCCGCGAACGGGGCCGAGCGGGCCAGGCGCAGCGCCACCTCGGCCGCGTAGGGCCGTTGATCGTCCACCCGCAGCGCGGGCAGGTACGGGTCCTGGCCGGCCTCGTCGAGCAGCGCGACCCGGACGCCCGGCGCCGGCTGGTCGTCGTGGGTGGCGAGGACGACGGCGCCGTACCGCTCGAAGCCCTCGCCGGTCTCGGTCGGGGTGCCGGCCGTCTTCCGGAACTGGGTGATGCTGATGTACCGCCCGAGGTCGAGCACCAGCCCGGGGTGCGCGAGCCGCTCCCGTACGGCGGTGAGCGCGACGGGCAGCGCGGCCCGGAGCGGGTCGCCCGCGGGCAGGCGGTGGGCGAGCCAGGCGGCCAGGCCGACCGAGCCGACCAGCGTGTCCGCCGTGAACCCGACCGCGTCGTCCGTCACCGGCCGGACCCGGTCGCCCCTGACCGCCCATTCCAGGTCCTGGGTGAGCCGCGGCTCACCGGCCGGATGCAGCAGCGCGGGCAGGGCCTCGCGCACGTTCCACCGCGCATGCTTGACCGCGCGCAACGCGTCGGCGAGCACGTCCTCGGGCACGGCCGTCCGCCTGCCGACCTCGCTGTTCCACAGCTCGGCCGCGGCGGCCACGTTCGGCCCGTCGGTCCACAGACCGGCGGGGTCGTCGGGCAGCAGCGCGCCGACCACCGCCGCGCGGACCGCGCTGTCGACGCCCTGGAGTTCGTCCTTGGCGACGGCCGCGGGGGCGGCCTTGACCCCGAGGGTTTGGCGTGCCTCCGTGGTCAGGAACGTGCGCTGGTGGACGTCGACCCCCGGAAGCCCGGCCACGATCAGCCGGGCCACCGTCTCGGTGACCCCGGTCAGACGGGCGAACTCCTCGGCGGCCTCCGGGAACCAGGGCGCCGGCCCGCGCGCGGCCAGCTCCGCCAGGAACCCGCCGATCCAGGGGGCATCTCCCGCCACGCCCAGCGGGGAGGACTTCTGGAGCGTGTAGGGCTCCGGTGTCTCGAACCGCTCCGCCGGGTCGTGGAAGTACCCCCGGAAGGTGCAGCCGTCGTTGTCCGGCGAGCCGTGCTCCACGATCGCCAGGAACGCGCCGCCGCCCAGCGGCAGGAGTCCGTCCCACGAGCCCTCGCGCCATGCCCCCGACGGGGTGCGCAACTGGTCGGCCCCCAGCCTCAGGGTCACCTCGCGCCAGCGGGTGGACGCGCCGTCGTTCCCCAGTCCGAGGGCGTCGAGCCGTTCGAGCAGTGTCCTCACTACCTCGCGGTGCTCCTGAGCCGTGGTGAGGGCCGCGGCCCGGAACGCCAGGGCGCACACGCGGTCGATCAGCGCCGACAGCTCGGGCCGCCCGGTCGGCAGCCCGGTCCCGTCGAGGTGGAGGCGTACGGCGCGCTCCTGCGGCACGGCGGTCTCTCCGTGCCCGGCGGCCCTGGTCAGGGTGCGCAGGGCACGGAAGACGGTGTCGGCCTGGTCGTCACGGTTCCACCAGTAGCCGGCCGATCCGCCGACACCGCTCAGGGCCTGCTGGAGCACGGTGTCCGCCGGCCCGGCGGGTCCCTCCTCCTCCAGGCCCCCGTCGAGCGCCCGGGTGAGCCGCGCCGCGGCCCCGTCGAGGACGGCCTGCTGGCCGGCCGCGTGGCGCACGACTCCGGCGATACCCGCGACGAGCGCGTCGTGCGTGACCGGCAGCAGCGTGCGGATCGCGGTGGGCAGCGCCTCCTTGTCCTCCTGGGCGGCGGCCGTCAGCAGAGCCGCCGCGGTGTCGCCGTCGACGCGGCGCAGTGCGGCGGAGCCCTCCGGGTCTCGGGCGGTCATGCACTCCCAGAACTGCACCGGCGGCAGCAGCAGCGTGCCCTCTCCGAAGACGCCCGGCGTACGGTCCGTCTTCGCGACGGAGGTGACGACGCCGTCGGTGTCGACGATCTCCAGCTGCCAGCCGTTGCGGACGACGGCACGGGCCCGGTCGTCGCCCGGGAACACCACGAGCGCGGCCGCCCTGCCCCGGTCGGCGGGCAGGGTGACGGTGTGTCCGGCGAGGTCCCGGGTACGCAGGGAGCCGTCGGGCAGCCGGATCGTGCGGATGCCGACCACACCGTCCACGGGAGCCGAGGCCGGTGTGCGGCCGACGGTCGGGGAGGGGCCGAGCCAGCCGCTGTCGTAGGTGCTGCCCTCGGGGGCGTCACGCAACGCGTCGGACAGGAACGCGGGCAGGCTCCGGCGCCCGCGCGTGTTCGTGGCCGGGTCGTACTCGTGGAAGCCGTGGGCGTCCTGCTCGCCCTCCGCGTGCCACACCCAGTACGAGGCGCCGTCGAAGATCAGCCACCGCTCCTCGGGGACCCTGGTGTCCCCGGTGTGCAGGACGCCCGCGCCGGTGGTCCGGCCGCCGCCCGGCAGGGGCAGGGTGAGCCGCAGGTCGCCCTTGTACCAGTCCATCTCGGTGCCCCGGGTGCCGCCCGGGCCCTCCATGGTCCGGGGGCTGTCGGCGCGGGTGTGCCAGTAGCCGCGCAGCCCGTCGTTGCGGGACCGCCAGTAGACGAGCAGTTCGCCGTCCACGTGGTGGAAGCCCGGGTCGCCCCACCTGTCGCTCGCCGGGATGCGCAGGTCGTGGGTGAGGACCGTGCCCTCCGCGCCGATCACGCGGGCCTGGGCTCCGCCGGCCACGACGAGATGCGGCCAGGCGTCGGCGACGATGATGTCCTCGACGTCGTTCTTCGGGACGAGGGTGGCGGTGGCGTCCTCCCAGGCGGGCCAGCCCAGTTCGTCGAAGAGCCCGGCGCGCAGGGTCCGCGTCAGCACCGGTGCCAGGTCGGTGGCGACGGCCGCGCGGACCTCGTCCTCGGCCAGCGCCAGCGCCTCGGCCGGCAGCCACCTCAGCCGCGTGAGGGCGTCGGGCAGCTGGGGCAGGCCCACGGCGGTGAACCGCCGCACGACCCCGCTCACCCAGCGCGCCAGCAGCGGGCGCCCGCCCGGGGAGGCGGCCAGCACACGGATCGCGCGCCGTCCGGAGTCGTCGTCGCTGAACCGGTCCGCGCCCAGGCGGAAGGCGTCGTGGAAACGGGAGTCCGCGCTCAGCGACAGCAGCTCACGGTGGCCCTCACCCGGGGCCCACTGCTCCAGCGGCAGCGCGGTGGCCTTCTTCGGAGCTGCCACGGGCACGTCAAGGGACAGCAGCAGGTCCATCAGGTCGATGTCGTGCGTGACCGTCAGCTCACGTGCGGAAGACTTCAGTTCGGTCCGCAACTGGTCCGCCGCCCGTTCCACCAGCGGGTACAGCTTGGGCATCCGGGTGGAGCCGCGCCAGGACCGCGCACGCTCCCGGAACACCAGGAACCGCTCCAGCCAGCCCGCCGCCCCGTCGTGCGGGCGCTGGTCCGCGGGCAGGGAGCCGTCCCACAGCGCGGCCGTGGCGCCGGAGGCATCCAGGAGGTCCAGCCACATCGCGGGCAGATCCTCGTCGGAGGACGAGGGGAGCGTGTCCAGCAGGGTGCCGCGCATCTTCGGCTCACGCGCGGCCAGCGCCACCAGCGCCGTGCGGTGGCCCTTCCACCAGCCGGCCGCCGCGCGCAGCGTGGACGGCAGGACCAGCAGCTCGGCCAGATAGTCCTGCTCGGTCACGTCGGCGTCGAGGCCGGCGGCGCGGGCCAGCCTGCGCAGGTCGTTCGCCATCTGCGCCGAGGGCGGCAGACCGCCCGCCGTGCGGCGCAGGCACAGCCTGGTGAAGCGCCGCAGCGCCTCCTCGGCGGGGACCCGCGCGGCCAGCTCCTTCGCGTACGCCGACAGCACCTTCACCGGGAGCGCGCCGGCCAGCGCGAACTCCAGGAACACGGCGTCGAGCCGCTCCTCCTCGACGACCAGCCCGTGCTCCGCCTCGGCCTTGCGGGCGCGGGTGAACAACTGGGCCGCGTAGGTGGCGTTCTCCTCCGCGAGGAACACCCGCCCGGCCTGCTCGTAGAAGGTCGGCAGGAAGTGCGGCACCGACGCCGCGAGCCGTTCGCCCAGCTCCAGATACGCGTCCATGGCCGCCTTGGGCTTGGTGCGGGCCTGCCGGGCCGCCCGCTCCAGGTCCGGCACGACGCCCAGAGCGTGGTGACCGTCCGCCGGGTGGTGCACCAGCACCCATTCGGGGAAGCCCAGCGACTGCCGCAGCCCGAGCCCCACGACCGCCGGCTCCGCGTCCTGCTCCAGACCGAGGAACCCGGCGGCCAGATCCTCCGCCGCGCCCAGTTCCCCGGCGACCAGCCGCACCACCACCCGGTCGTCCAGACCCGGATGGCGGTACGTCCGCGCCGTCAGCGGCACCGCCCGCTCCCCGGCCCCCTCGGTGTCCGCCGGCAGCACCCCGCCCGCCGCCAGCATGTCCTCGTACGACACAGCCTCGCCCCCGCTCATGCGTCCTTGCCCTCCTCGATCACACGCCCGGCATGCAGCGCCGAGGCCATCCGCATCCCCTCCGACCAGGCCACCGGGCCCACCTCGGCCAGCGGCAGGGCGCGGCCGTCCTGGTCCTGCCAGGTCAGGCTGCCGGTCTCCACCTCGTCGTCCCAGTACGGCTCCCCGATCCACACGGATGCCTCGACGGTGCGCTCGCCGTCCCGGACGCGGGCGGTGGCGTACCCACCGGAGACGCGGTACCCGAGGGAGGTGGCGCGGGCGGCGAGGGCGAAGCGGGAGCGGAACCTGCCCCCGGTGAAGTCCCGTACCTGGGTGGCCTTGGCGGCCAGGTCCGCCGGCCGCCGCCAGGTCGCGCGGTGTATCTGCTCGACGCGCTGGACGATGCCCAGCTCCGCCGCGAACTCCCGGATGTCGTCGAGGTCCGGCAGCAGCACCGGGTGCGGCAGGGTCACCGTGCGCGGGGAGAGGCGGACCGTCTCGCCGTCCAGGTTCACGACCCGCAGTTCGCCGGATTCGGTGGCCCCCCGCAGGAAGCCGACCTCGTCCGGATCGTCGCCGACCACCGCGAGGTCCCGCAGCGCGGCCTGCCACGCCTCGTCCGGCCACACCCGGGCCAGCAGACCGGTGGGTACGGGCAGTGACGACACCATCCAGGCGTCCACCTGCGTGACGCACGCCGCCGCGTGCCGATCCAGCCATTCGGCGAACCGCCGCAGCCGGTCCACCTCCGGATGGTCCTTCAGCGCCTTCGGCAGCGACTTCAACTGCCGTCCCGCCGCCCGGCCCGAGGTGGCTCGCGCCGCCACCCGCCCCTCCACAAGGGCGACTTCATACCCGTCGCCCGCCGACAGCCAACCCACGTACCCCAGCCCCTAGCGTCAATTGCACAGGAAGAAAGCACAGTTCAGCCGGGGAATCCCGGCCCACGTGCGACCATGTGCGGAACGCTAGCGGCAGCCACTGACAATCACTGCGGGGCCCCTCCCGAGAAGCCTCCCGCGCCGCGCCGAGAGCCCCCGACGGCGAGCGGGCGCGCGCGACGATCCCCCGGCGTCCGGCAAGCCAACCGAAGCGGGTGCGCCGCCGCATCCGTAGTCCTACGTAACCGGAGTACGTATTACCGGCCAGTCACCGGGGCCGGCGCCGGGCCGTCGTCGTCCGCCGTGCGCGCTCACCCTCCGCAGCGGCCCGTGGTGGGGTGCGGCGGCTGCCCGGCCACGCCGCGGTGCCGCACCGTGACCCTTCCCGGACGCTGCGTCCCATATCGCACAAACGTGCGTGACCTGCCGGTTTTCCTGGAACGGGACCGCGCCCTCGCGGCCGTGGGCTCCTATGGTGGGGATCACGGAAAGGCCAAGGACGCTGAGGCGGCGACCATGACGGATACGGCGAACGACTACGCGGCGGTGTTCCAGGCACTGCCGGGCATGGTGGCGCTGCTGACACCCGAGCTGGTGTACGCGGACGCGAACGAGGAGTTCCTGCGCTTGTCGGGCCGCACCCGCGAGCAGGTGGTCGGCCGGTACCTCTTCGACGTGTTCCCCGACAACCCCGCCGACCCGTCCGCGAGCGGGATGCGCAATCTGGCCGCCTCCCTCCACCGGGTGGTGGAGACCGGTGAGCGGGACGCGATGGCGCTCCAGCGCTACGACGTGGAGTCGGCGGAGCGGCCGGGGGAGTGGGAGGAGCGGTACTGGAGCCCGGTGAACGCGCCGGTGCTCGGCCCCGACGGGAAGGTGGTCCTCCTGATCCACAAGGTCGAGGAGGTCACCGAGCTGATCCGGGCCCGTGGGCGCTCCCCGGGCGACCGGGCCAGCGTGCTGGAGGCCGAGCTGTACACCCGCGCCCGTGAGCTGCAGGAGGTCAACGAGCGGCTGCGCGAGGCGCACGCCCACGAGAGGGAGGTCGCGCTCGCCCTGCAGACGGCGATGCTGCCCGCGCCCAGCCCGCTCGGTCACCACCGTGCGGCGGTGCGCTACCAGCCGGCGACCGACGCGCTGAACGTGTGCGGCGACTGGTACGACCTGGTCTATCTGACCGGCGCCGACCGCATCGGCATCGCCGTCGGTGACGTGGTCGGACACGGCCTGGCCGCCGCCTGCGTCATGGGCAAGCTGCGCAGTGCGCTGAGCGCCGCGTCCCTGGTGGCGGACGGTCCCGCGCAGGCACTGGACGCGCTCGGTCTGTACGCCCGGTCCGTCGACGGCGCCGAGAACACCACCGCCGTGCAGACCTGCGTCGACTGGGACACCCGCACGATCACCTACAGCAGCGCCGGACATCTGCCGCCCGCGCTGCTGTGCCGTGACGGCGAGGTCGTGTTCCTCGACGGGGCCACCGATCCCCCGCTCGGCGCCCGCCCGGAACACACGCCCCGGCCCGAGGCCACCGTCGGCTTCACCGAGGGCGACCTGCTCGTCCTCTACACCGACGGCCTGGTCGAACGCCGCGGCGAGGACATCGACCACAGCCTCGCCCGCCTCGCCGACGCGCTCACCCGCCACCGCCGGGTCGGCCCCGAACCCCTTGCCGACGCCCTCCTGCTCGACCTCCTCCCCGCCGGCCGAGCCACCGACGACGCGGCCCTCGTCATCCTCCAGCTCTGATACCGGCCGCGGTCGGCCCCGCGGCAGTCGCCCGCGGTGGTCAGCTGAGGAAGTCGGCGACCAGCGCGGCGAACTCGTCCGAGTCTTTGCCCTGCCCTCCGCTCGCCCCGTGCGGCCCCGTCTCGCTCGTGGCGTTCGGCGGCGTCACCCTCGGCCCTGGCGCTCACCTTCGGGGCGCTGGCGAAGCGGGTCCCGGCGAGCGGCGGGCCGTATGTGTACGCCCGTGAGGCCTTCGGCGGGTTCACGGGGTTCCTCAACGCCTGGTCGTACGGGATCACCGCGTGGGCCGGCAACGCGGCGATCGTGGTGGCCCGGGTCGGCTACGTCGAGGTGTTCGTCAACACCGGCCATCGGACGTGGTTCTCGGTGCTCATCGCGCTGATCGGGCTGTGGAACACCCGCCGCGATCAACCTCACCGGAGTACGTAACACCGGGGTCTTCCAGGTGGTCACCACGGTGCTGAAGTTCGTGCCGCTGGTATTCACGCTCTGGGTCGCCGTCCCCTACATCTGCCTCGCCGTGTTCACCGTCGGCCACGTCTGGTGCTACCGGCACGACCAGTTCGGCTGGACCTCTCACACCAGTCAGCTCCTCGAACACCGCTGGCTGCGCTGCGGCGGTCCACTGTTCCACCTCGGCGCCTTCATGGTCATCGCCGGACATGTGGTGGGCCTCGCCGTACCGGCTTCCTGGATCGAGGCCGCCGGCATCGGCGAGCATGCCTACCACACCACCGCCGTCGGGGCGGGCTCGCCGCCAGGTGTGGCGATGGTCGCCGTCCTCGGCATGCTCTGGGCCCGCCGCCTGCTTTCCCGCAGAATCCGTCTGGGCACCGACCGGAGCGACAAGCTCCTCTACCCGCTGCTCTCCGCCACCGTCCTCCTCGGCATCGTCGCCCACAGCGTCTTCGGCGCCGGATACGACTACCGATCCACCGTCGCGGTCTGGTTCCGCGGCCCGTTCACCCTCCAGCCGCAACCGGAGGCGATCAGCGGCGCACCGCTGCTGCAGTTGCACGCGCTCACCGCCTGCCTCCTCTTCGCCGCCTGGCCGTTCACCCGTCCCGTCCATGTGTGGAGTGCCCCGGTCGGCTAACCTCGTCCGCCCCTGCCCGGTCCACCGACGGCGGGCCACGACACCGGCATCGGGTACCGGAACGCGGCGCCGCCCCGGTCGCGTACGCGCCGCGCCGCATGACACCGCCACGCCCCCCGCCCCGTCGAGGACCGAACGGCCCTGTCCCAAGGGGCCGTTCAGCGTTCGGTGGGTGCCGTCGGCCCCTGCCCCTCCGGGCGGGCGACGACGAGCATCGTCCCGTACGCACACACAGAGCACAGACGGAGAAGGGAAGGCACCGCCATGACTCTCCACCACCACGTCGTCGTCGGAGTGGACGGCTCACTGCTCTCCGTACGGGCGTTGGACCTCGCCGCCGACGAAGCGGCGCGGCGCCGCACCGCGTTGCAGGTGCTGTACGCCGTGCCGGACCGTGACGAAGCGGGACCGGTTCTCGCCTCCGCCGCGTCGCGCGTACGCGAACGGCATCCCGGACTGTCCGTGGTGACCACCGCCGCGGAAGGCGGCGCCGTACGGGTGCTCACGCGCGAGAGCGAGGACGCGGTCCTCACCGTCGTCGGCACGCGGGGGCTCGGCGGGTTCGCCGGTGCGCTGTCGGGTGCGGTGAGCGTGCGGCTCGCCGCGCATGTGCGCGGTCCGCTGCTCGTCGTACGAGGGGACCACCCCTACGCGGAGCGACGGGACGTGCTGCTGGCTCTGGAGAACGACACCGACGCGGAGGCGGCCGTCTATGCGGTGCAGGACGCGGAGCGGCGCGGTGCGCGACTGCGCGTCCTGCACTCCTGGACCCACCGCCACACGACCCCCGAACTGCCCTCGCTGATACCGACGTCGAGCCCGGGGCAGGAGCGGCAGGCACTGCGCGACCGGGCCGAGGAGGCCGTACCTCGCTTCACCCTGGCCGGGCTGCGGGAACAGCACCCCGGCATCGAGGTCGAGAGCTGTACGGTCCGCACCGCCCCGGCACCCGCCCTGGTCGAGGCCACCCGGGAAGCCTCCGTCGTGGTCATCGGACACCACCGGTCGCGCGGCAGGCACGGTAGCCGTCCGGGATCGGTCGTCCACACCCTCCTGCACCGTTCGCACTGCCCCGTGGTCGTCGTACCGATCGGCTGACCGCCCATCCGTCTTCCCGAATCCGCAGGGCGGGGCCAGGCCGCCCGAGCGGCCGTCGGCGGTGAGCCGGACACCGGTCACCAGGTCGGGCCACGGATACTGACCATGATGAACGACGGACTGGCTGATGTATCCGAACGACGGATTCCGTGAACTCGAACGGCACGCACCGGTCGCGGTGGCTTCGCACGACTGACGCGGTTTCGGCGCTCCTGAGCGCTGGAGACACACCAGAAGGCGGCGCCGGCCGACAGGCAGCCGCGCCGGGTTCAGACGTCCGTGGACCCGTCCGCGGCGATGAGCCGGATCCCGGTGACCAGGTCGGGGTGGATGCGGACCGCGTGATCCATGGCCTGGTGCACCCAGGGGTGGAGGAGGGCCCGGTAGCGGACCAGCTCGTGCGGGCCGGTCACCAGGCGGGCGAAGCCGGTGACCACGCCAGGTAGTCGCCGTACAGGCCGGTGCGGCCGGTGGCCGGGTCACGGGTGAAGGCGACGCCGCTGCCGGAGTCCGGGCCGAGATTGCCGTAGACCATGCGCTGCACGTTGACCGCGGTGCCCAGCTCGTCGGGGAGGTGCTGTTCGATCAGGGCCGACCGGCCCCTGGCCTTCGGGCCCGGATACGGCAATGATCACTGCACCGAGGCGGATGCCGTCCGCCGACGGACATCGGCGTGGAACGCGGAACCCAAGGAGCAATCGATGGCGGTCAGCGAGCAGCCCGGGCCGGACACCCCGATCCGGGTCTTCCTGCTGGACGACCACGAGGTGGTACGCCGCGGCGTGCGTGACCTGCTGAACGACGAGCCGGACATCACCGTGGTCGGAGAGGCCGGCACCGTCGAGCAGGCTCTGGTGCGCGTTCCGGCGCTGCGCCCGCAGGTGGCCGTGCTGGATGTCCGGCTGCCGGACGGCGACGGGGTGACCGTGTGCCGGGAGCTGCGCACGCGCATGCCGGAGCTGACCTGCCTGATGCTGACCTCGTTCGACGACGAGGAGGCACTCCTCGACTCGATCATGGCCGGGGCGTCCGGCTATGTCCTGAAGCAGATCCGGGGCTCGGACCTGGTCTCCGCCGTCCGCACCGTGGCCGCCGGCCAGTCCCTGCTCGACCCGAGCGCCACCACCAGGCTGCTGGCCCGCCTCCGTCAGGACCAGCAGCCGGAGGAGAGGCAACCGGACGCGCTGCCGGGCCTGACCGGCCGGGAGCGGGAGATCCTGGCCCTGATCGGCGAAGGACTCACCAACCGCCAGATCGGCCAGCGGCTCTACCTCGCCGAGAAGACCGTGAAGAACCACATCTCCCGCCTGCTGGCCAAACTCGGTGTGGAGCGGCGTATCCAGGCGGCCGTCATCGCCACCCAGGCGCAGGACCAGTCGAAGCAGGAGGGCCGCTGAGGCTCCCGGTGACGGCGGCGCGGCGCCGGGCCCCTCGACCGGGCCGACCGGGCCGACTGGGAACCGCAGACACCGGGCCCTGCAGTTGGCCGTGGTCGCGTACTGCCCCGTGGGACGGGCCGTCAACGCCTGTTCCCGACGCACCCACGCGAAGACGGGTCAGTGCGGTCGCGGGACGCCGAAGGCGGTAAGGGCCGCCGTCGGCGCGCGCGAGCGGCAGGGCTCCGTGCCGGTCGGGCCGGCCAGGGGCGGCCGTCTCCGGCTCGGCCGTCCCGCGTCCGGAACCCGAGCTCTCTTATTTCGGCGGGAAAATGTCATAGGCGGGCAATCAGCGACAAGGCGCCCGCTCCGGAGCCGGCCGATGCTGAGATGTGCCATGGAAGCAGGCGAGCACAAGGCGCAACCCGGCTCGATCCCCGTGGCGGAGGAACCGTTCCGCGCGTTGTTGGAGGCGGCTCCCGACGCGATGGTCATCGTGGACGACGCCGGGGTGATTCGCCTGGTCAATGCCCAGACCGAAGCGCTGTTCGGTCACCCTCGGAACGAGCTGCTCGGCCGGCCCATCGAGATGCTGGTCCCGCGGCGCTTCCGTGCCCAGCACCCGAGCCACCGCGCGGGCTACTCCGGCAACCAGCAGGTCCGTCCGATGGGCGCCGGCCTCGAACTCTACGGGCTGCGCAAGGACGGAGCCGAGTTCCCGGTCGAGATCAGCCTCAGCCCGCTGCAGACCCCCGACGGACTGTTGATCTCCGCCGCCGTGCGCGACGTCAGCGAGCGCAAGGCGGCCGAAGCACGCTTCCGCGCGCTGCTGGAGGCGGCTCCCGACGCCATCGTCATCGTGGACGACGCAGGCATGATCCAGTTGGTCAACGCACAGACCGAGGCCCTGTTCGGCTATCGGCGTGAAGAGCTGCTGGGACACCCGGTGGAAGTCCTGGTCCCTCAGCGGTTCCATCACCACCACCCTGCCCACCGCCACGGTTATGTCGACAACCGCAGAGTGCGCCCCATGGGTGCCGGCCTGGACCTGTACGGGCTGCGCAAGGACGGAGTCGAGTTCCCGGTCGAGATCAGCCTCAGCCCGCTGGAAACCCCGGACGGCACCCTGGTCTCCGCCGCCATCCGCGACGTCAGTGAACGCAAGAGGGCCGAGACCCAGCTCGCCGAACTCTACGAGCAGCAGCGCCATGTCGCCCTGACCCTGCAGCGCAGCCTGATGGGCTCGCCTGCTCCCCTGCCCGGCATGGACACCTCCAGTCGCTACTTCCCGGCACGGCAGGGTCCCGGTGTGGGCGGGGACTGGTTCGACCTGATCGCCCTGGGCGGCGGTCGCATGGGAGTGCTGATCGGCGACGTCATGGGCCGTGGCCTGGAGGCCGCCGCCGTCATGGGCCAACTGCGCTCGGCCTCGCACGCCCTGGCCAAGACCGGCATGCCCCCCTGGCAGCTGATGCGGGCCCTGGACGCGGTCGTCAGCGAACTGCCCGACCAGCTCGTCACCTGCTGCTACCTGGTCCTGGACCCGGACGAGAGCGCCCTGACCGTGTGCTCCGCCGGGCATCTGCCGGTGCTGCTGGTGGACCCCACCGGACAGGTCCGCAGGCTCCCGGTTCCGGTCAGCGTGCCCCTGGGCGTCGGAGAGGTACCCCACCAGGAGACCCGGATGACCGTGCCGTCGGCCTCGGTACTGGCCCTGTACACCGACGGCCTGGTGGAAACCCCCACCAGCGACATCGAACTGCAGATCGACGCCCTCGCCATAGCTCTGGAAAAGGCCCTCGCCGACCTTCCCTGCCTGGAGCGGGCCGCCGACTCCGTCCTCACCGCCCTGCTGCCCGATCCCCAGGACTACACCGACGACGTGACCCTGCTGCTGGCCCGCATACCCCCTGCCCCGATGACCGCGGTGTCCGCGCTGCTGCCCGCGCAACCGGTCAGCGTGAGGGAGGGGCGCCGCTTTCTGCGCCGCACCCTGCGGGACTGGCACTGTGAGCACCTCACCGATACCGCCTGTCTGCTGGCCTCCGAACTCATGGCCAACTCGGTGCGCCACGCCTGTGACCCGCTGCGCCTGCGCCTGCGCCGCGCCAGGGACGAGCTCCACATCGAGGTCTGCGACGGCAGCCCGGTCCTGCCCCGTGCCAGGACCGCGGGTCCCGATGAGGAGTCCGGACGCGGACTGGTCCTGCTCGACCAACTGGCCTCGGCCTGGGGCACCCTGCCCACCCAGGACGGCAAGACCGTGTGGTTCTCGCTCCCCCTGCCCGGCTCCGCCCACCGCCCGGACGAGAACGGAACGGACGATCCGAGCACCTTCCCGGAGTGAGCCGCCCGGTGCGGCACGGCGTGACCCCGGCCCGCAGAGCCGAGCCGTCGCACGTCGACTTCGGCGAAGCCGAGTGGTTCACCCCGGTCCGGGCGTTCCACCCCGGCGGCGCCGCCTGCGCCAGACATCGCGGGGCACTGTCGCTCCGCTCGGCTGGCGAGCCGTACGCGGGGCGGGCCGTACGGTGGGTGAGGCGCCGGCCCACGGTTGTCCAGGAGGAGGTGGCTCCTGCGACCGTCGATCGCTTTCCGCCCGGCGCCGTGTGAACCCGCGGACCGTCCGCCAGGGCGAGTGGCCGACAGACGGGGCATCGCGTAGCGGCGGGACCCAAATGGCCCAGGCACGAAGGCCGTTCGGCCCCTACGGCTGGTCCCCGTGTACGGGTGAGGCTGGCCCGACCGGACAGTGAGCAGGGAGCGTGGGAGGTGCTGGCCGTATGGATGCTTCCACCGCGGCCTCGGCCTCCACGCTGCGCGCAGCCCACGAGCGGTTCGTGACCTCACCCGGAACGCCGTCAGGAGTGCGGCGTCTGGTGGCCGACTCGTGGCGGCGTTGCAGAGCGTGCGGCGTACGGCCCGACGGCAGTCGTCCGCCTCCCTCGCCCAGGACGTCCGAGGAACTGGCCGTGTACCGCAACGTCCACCCGCTGGCCGCGGTGCTGCCCCTGTTCCGGGAGCTGTTGGGAGCCGGTGCCGCGGACGACGGGCATGTCTTCGCGGTCGGCGACACCGACGGGACGCTGCTGTGGGTCGAGGGGGATTCCGCGGCCGTCGAGCGTGCCGAGCGGATGCGCTTCGTCGAGGGGGCCCTGTGGTCGGAGGCGCAGGCCGGGACCAACGCGCCGGGCACGGTGCTGGAGGTGGGCCATCCCGTGCAGATCGTGGCCGGCGAGCACTACAGCTCCGCGGTGCACGGCTGGTCGTGTGCCGCCGCTCCCGTGCGCGACCCCGGCACCGGGCGACTGCTCGGCGTGGTCGACCTCTCCGGTGGCGGCACCATCGCCACGCCACCCGCCCTGGCCGCGGTGCGCGCCGCCGCGCTGGCGGCCGAGGCGGAACTCGCCCGCGCGCTGCCCGGACCGCCGGCCCTGCTCGGCCCCGACGGGCACGTGCTGCGCGTGTCCGCCGCCGGATCTGAGACGGGGGCACGGCTGACCGCCCTGGGCAGGGACCACGCCCTGCTGCAGTGCGACGGGCGTGTCCACCGGCTGAGCCCGCGGCACAGCGAGATCGTGGTCGCGCTGGTCATCGCGGGCCGGGGTGTGACCGGTGACCGGCTCGCGGTTGACCTGTCCGAGCGGGACGTGTGCTCGTCGACGTTGCGCGCCGAGCTGACCCGGCTGCGCGCCGTGCTCGGCCCCGCCCTGCTCGGATCACGGCCGTACGCCCTGCTGGGCCCCGTGCGGACCGACTTCGCCGACGTGGCCGCGCTGCTCGCCCAGGGCCGGGTCGCCGAGGCGCTGGCCCGTTACCCCGGTCCGCTGCTGCCGCGTTCCGAGGCGCCGGCGATCGCCGAGCATCGCAGGGCCCTGGAGCAGCAGTTGCGCGGTGCCGTCCTCGGCGGTGGCGATGCCGGGCTGCTGCGCCGCTGGGTGGACGCGGCCCGGGGAACCGACGACGCCGCCGCATGGCTGGCGCTCGCCCACCTGCTGCCCGGCGGTTCGCCGCAGCGGGCGGCAGCGGCGGCCCGCGCTCGTGCGCTGGACGCGGAGCTGGTGGTCCCGCGCCAGGTGGGACGCCACGCAGCGTTGTTGCAGCGTTCCCGTCCCTAGCGTGCTGAACATCAGCACGATCGTCGTGATGAGAGAGGGGACGGTCATGAAGTACCAGCCTCCTGGCAGGCCGGGCAGCCCCGTGCATGTGGCGCCCCGGTACGAGAACTTCATCGGCGGCAAGTGGGAGGCACCCACCACCGGCGAGTACTCCGCCAACCTGTGCCCCGCCACGGCCAAGCCGATCTGCGAGGTTCCGAAGTCGGGTCCGGACGACATCGAGCTCGCCCTGGACGCCGCGCACGCGGCGAAGGACAAGTGGGGCGAGGCCTCCACCGCCCAGCGGGCCGCGGTGCTGAACAAGGTAGCCGACGCCATCGACGCCCACCGCGAGGAACTCGCCGTCACCGAGAGCTGGGAGAACGGCAAGCCGGTCCGCGAGACCCTGGCCGCAGACATCCCGCTCGCGGCCGACCACTTCCGCTACTTCGCCGCGGCGGTCCGCGCCGAGGAGGGCTCGATCACCGAGATCGACAAGGAGACCGTCGCCTACCACTTCCGCGAGCCGCTGGGCGTCGTCGGGCAGATCATCCCGTTCAACTTCCCGCTGCTGATGGCCGCATGGAAGCTGGCCCCGGCGCTCGCCGCGGGCAACGCCACGGTCCTCAAGCCGGCGTCGCCGACCCCGTGGTCGATCCTGAAGCTGATGGAGGTCATCGGCGACATCGTGCCGCCCGGCGTCCTCAACGTCGTCAACGGACCCGGCGCCGAGATCGGCAAGGCGCTGGCCACCAACAAGCGCATCGCCAAGGTCGCCTTCACCGGTGAGACCACCACCGGCCGGCTGATCATGCAGTACGCGGCGCAGAACATCATCCCGGTCACGCTGGAACTGGGCGGCAAGTCGCCGAACATCTTCTTCAACGACGTGGCCGCCGCCGACGACGACTTCCTGGACAAGGCCGTCGAGGGACTCGTCCTGTACGCGTTCAACAAGGGCGAGGTCTGCACCGCTCCCTCGCGCGCACTCATCCAGGAGGACATCTACGAGGAGTTCATGGGCCGCTGCCTGGAGCGGATCCGCGCGATCAAGCAGGGCGACCCGCTCGACACCGCGACCATGCTCGGTCCGCAGGTCTCCAAGCAGCAGATCGAGAAGATCGCCTCGTACGTCGACATCGGCCTGAAGGAAGGCGCCGAACTGCTCGTCGGCGGCCACCGGCCCACGATCGGCGGAGAGTTCGCGGACGGTTACTTCTACGAGCCGACCGTCCTCAAGGGCCACAACAGGATGCGGGTCTTCCAGGAGGAGATCTTCGGGCCCGTCCTCTCCGTCACCACCTTCAAGGACGAGGCCGAGGCCCTGGAGATCGCCAACGACACGCTGTACGGCCTCGGGGCCGGCGTGTGGAGCCGGGACACCAACCGCACCTTCCGGATGGGCCGCGCCATCAAGGCCGGCCGCGTCTGGACGAACTGCTACCACCAGTACCCCGCGGGTGCCGCGTTCGGTGGCTACAAGGTCTCGGGCATCGGCCGCGAGAACCACAAGATGATGCTCGACCACTACAGCCAGACCAAGAACCTCCTGGTCAGCTATGGCACCAAGCCGCTCGGCCTGTTCTAGCCGAGCCGGCGGTCCCAGCGATTCGAGCGATCCCAGCGGATCCGAAAGGGTGCACCGACATGCCCGCGACGCTTGAGAACGGCAACGCCGGGCGCGTCACCGCCACCCGGGCGGCGCACCGGGCCATACAGACCCTGCGCGCCGCCCACGGCCGGCCGGTGATGTTCGTCCAGTCCGGCGGCTGCTGCGACGGCAGCGACCCGATGTGCTTCCCCGGCGGCGAATTCCTCCTCGGCGAGGGCGACATGCTGCTCGGCGTCCTGGACGGCGGCACCTTCCACATCGACGCCGACCTGTACGAGGCCCTCGGCCGCCCACGCCTCGTCCTGGACGTCGAGGAGGGAACCCCGGGCGGTTTCTCTCTCGCCGCAGGGGACGGGCTGCGTTTCGTCACACGGATCGAGGAACCGGCCGAGAGCCGGCATCCGGCACAGAGCCCAGTTGAGGAGCAGACCATGAAGGCAGCAGTCGTCACCGACTTCGGGAAGCCCCTGGAGATCCAGGAACTTCCCGTCCCCGAGCCCGGTCCCGGCCAGATGCTCGTCCGTATGGAGGCATCCGGCCTCTGCCACACCGACATCCACGCGGCCCACGGCGACTGGCCGGTCAAGCCGCAACCGCCGTTCACCCCCGGCCACGAGGGGGTAGGACCTGTCCAGGCCGTCGGCGAGGGCGTCAGCGCCGAACTGATCGGCAAGCGGGTCGCCATCCCGTGGCTCGGCTCGTCCTGCGGCACCTGCCGCTACTGCGTCACCGGCTGGGCGACCCTCTGCGAGAGCCAGGTCAACAGCGGCTACTCCGTGGACGGTTGCTTCGCCGAGTACGCCGTCGTCGACGCGGGCGCGGTCGTCCAGGTGCCCGACGGTGTGTCGTCGTTCGACGCGGCGCCGCTGACCTGCGCGGGCGTCACCACATACAAGGCGATCAAGGTCGCCCGTGTGGTCCCGGCCGAGCGGGTCGCGGTGTTCGGCGTCGGTGGCCTCGGCCACCTGGCCGTCCAGTACGCGCGGCTCGTCGGCGGGTTCGTCACCGCCGTCGACCTGGAACCGGACAAGCTGGGCCTGGCCCACCGGCTCGGCGCCGACCAGCTCGTCAACGCCCGTACGCACGACCCGGTCGCGGAGATCAAGGCGGTCGGCGGCGCGGACGTGGCCGTCGTTCTGGCCGCGAGCGCGAAGGCGTTCGAGCAGGCCTACAGGTCCCTCAACCGGGGCGGGCGCCTGGTCATGGTCGGCCTGCCCGCCGACAACGCCGCGATCAACGTGCCGATCTTCGAGACCGTGCTCGGCGGGATCTCCGTCATCGGTTCCATCGTCGGCACCCGCCAGGATCTGACCGAGGTGTTCGCCCTGCACGCCGCGGGACGCACCCAGGTCATCGCCGAACCACGGCGCCTGGAGCAGGTCAACGACTCCTTCGACGAGGTCCTCGGCGGACGGGCCGAGGCGCGGCTCGTCTTCGAGTTCTGAGAGTTCTGTGGCCCGGCACCCACCGGGCCACCGGGAGAGGCAGCAGACCATGGGAACCGTCACTGTAGGAGCCGTACGGGAGCGGGCGCCCGGCGAACGCCGCGTCGCCCTCGTCCCCGAGGCCGTCACCCTCCTGCGCCGGGCCGGACTCGACGTCCTCGTCGAGACCGGAGCCGGATCCGGCGCCTGGTTCACCGACGCCGACTACACGGCGGCGGGCGCGAACGTCGTACCCCCGGACGAACTGTACGAACGCGCGGACGCTGTCCTGTGCGTGGGCCCGCCGGACGCGGAGAGCGCGTCCGCGCTGCGCGCGGGGCAGACCCTGATCGGTCTGCTCGAACCGCTGCGAAACCCCGTGCCGGTCGAGGAGATGACCGGACGCGGTGTGCGCACGGTGAGCCTCGATCTGCTGCCCCGTACCCTCAGCCGCGCCCAGTCCATGGACGCGCTGACCTCCCAGGCCAGCGTCGCCGGTTACAAGGCGGCGTTGGTCGCGGCGGACTCGTACGACCGGTTCTTCCCGATGCTGACCACCGCGGCGGGCACCATGCGCCCGGCGCAGGTCCTCGTCCTCGGCGCCGGAGTGGCCGGGCTGCAGGCGATCGCCACGGTCCGTCGTCTCGGCGCCGTCGTCTCGGCGTACGACGTACGCCCCGAGTCGAGAGGGGAGGTGGAATCGCTCGGTGCCCGGTTCCTCGACGTCCAGAGCCCGCCCGAAGAGGAACCGGGCGCCGGACGGGACGGCTACGCACGTGAGTTGACCGAACAGGAACAGCGGTCGCAGCGCGAGGCGCTCGACGGGCACATCGCCCGCTCCGACGTGGTGATCACCACGGCACAGGCACCGGGCCGCAGACCGCCGCTCCTGGTGACCGCCGCCGCGGTCGAGCGGATGAAGGCCGGCTCGGTGGTCGTCGACCTCGCCGCGAGCGAACTCGGCGGGAACGTCGAGGGCTCCGAGCCCGACAAGACCACCGTCCTGGCGGGCGGCGTCACCGTCATCGGCGCCGGCCGGCTGCCGTCCGCCATGGCGACGGCCGCTTCCACCGCCTACGCCCGCAACCTCGTCGCGCTGCTGCGCCATCTCGTGCGCGACGGCGAACTGGTCCTCGACCCGGCCGACGAGATCACGGCCGCCCTCACCCGCGGAGGATCCTCATGAACAACCTCGATCTCCTCACCGCGATCACCGTCTTCGTGCTGAGCGTCCTGGTCGGCATCGAGGTCATCAGCAAGGTCCCGGCCACGCTGCACACACCGCTGATGTCCGGCTCCAACTCGGTCCACGGCATCGTCGTCATCGGCGCGATGCTCATCGCGGCCGAGGCACACACCTGGCTCGGCCACGGCCTCGCCTTCGTGGCCATGGTGTTCGGCGCGATGAACGTCGTCGGCGGATACGTCGTCACGGACCGGATGCTGGAGATGTTCAAGGCCCGGCCGGCCACCGAGAAGCCCGTCACCGACGACACACGCGAGAAGACGGAGGTGTGAGCGCCATGGACACGGTCTCCGACGCCGTCCACTACATCTTCCTGGCAGCCGCGGCCTGCTTCGTCCTGGGCCTGCACCTGATGAACCACCCGCGCACGGCCCGCCGCGGCAACACCGTCTCCGCCGGGGCCATGGCCGTCGCCGTCGCCGCCACCGTGTGGCTGGTGGCGGACGAGAACGTGATCAGCCGGACCGGATGGCTCGTGCTGATCACGGGCGGGCTGGTCGGCGCTTCCCTCGGCCTGTGGGCCGCACGCGAGGTCCGGATGACGGCCATGCCGCAACTGGTCAGCCTCTTCAACGCCGTCGGCGGTGGCGCGGCCGCGCTCGTCGCGGTCGGTGACCTGCTCCAGGCCGAGGCTCCGGCCGCTCTGGGCGCGCGGGTCTCCCTGCCGGGAGCGCTGTCCGTCGTCATCGGCGCGGTCACCTTCTCCGGATCGCTGGTCGCCGCGGGCAAGCTGCAGGGCGTCGTGTCCGGCGCGCCGGTGGTGTTCCCCGGCGCACGCCTGCTCAACGTCCTTCTGCCGGCGTCCTTCGTCGCCGGCACGGTCTGGCTGGTACTCGCCCCGGACTCGCGCGCACCGCTGTACGGGCTCGTGGCCGTGGCGCTGATCTTCGGCGTGACGATGGTCCTGCCGATCGGCGGCGCCGACATGCCGGTGGTCATCTCGCTGCTGAACGCCTTCACCGGGTCGGCGGTCGCGATGGCGGGCTTCGTGCTCGACGAGACCGCGCTCATCATCGCGGGCATGCTCGTCAGCGCCTCGGGCGGCATCCTCACCAAGCTGATGGCCGGCGCCATGAACCGCTCCATCGTCAACATCGTCGTCGGCGGCTTCGGCACCGGCGACAGCGCCCAGGCGGCGGCCGGCCCGGGCGGTGCGCCGGCCCAGGTGCGTGCGGTCTCCGCGGACGACGTGGCGATCCAGCTGGCGTACGCGAGCAAGGTCGTCGTCGTCCCCGGCTACGGCCTCGCCGCCGCCCAGGCCCAGCACGAACTCGGCGACCTGGCCAAGCTGTTGACGGACCACGGTGTCGACGTCACCTATGCGATCCACCCGGTCGCGGGCCGCATGCCGGGCCACATGAACGTCCTCCTCGCGGAGGCCAACGTGCCGTACACACAGCTCAAGGAGATGGAGGACGTCAACCCGGAGTTCCCGCAGGCCGACGTGGCCCTCGTCGTCGGCGCCAACGACGTCACCAACCCGATCGCCCGCCGCCCCGGCAACGCGATCTCCGGAATGCCGATCCTCGACGTCGACAAGGCCAGGAGTGTCGTGGTCATCAAGCGGTCGATGGGCCACGGCTACGCGGGCATCGACAACGAGCTGTACACCAACCCCAGGACCGGCATGTTCTTCTCCGACGCGAAGAAGGGACTGTCCGAACTCAAGGCGGCGGTAGGTGAGTTCGTCACCTGAACAGTCGGCGAGGCAGTGAGGCTCCCGCGCGAACGGCACGGGAGCCTCACCTTCTCCGCCGCGGCCTGGAGGGCTGGAGGCAAGGACGGAACACGCGTCGGACGAGAGCACACCGGAGCCCAGGACTGGGGCGCTCGGCCCCTGTCCCGGGCGGGTCCGTGGCCGCACTGAAGGTGTTGACGTGATGCGCGGAGGAGCGGGCGACGGCCGCCCGCGCGCCCACGAGTTCGATGCCGCAGCCGTACCGACGGATGTGCCGGGCCGTTCCCGAGTGGATCTCCCGGACGGTGAGGACGGCCCACTGCCCTCCCGAGGGCGCGAGTCGTCATGAACCGGGCTCCGGGGCCCGGACCGGCGTTCCCTGCATGCTCCTGTGCTCCCGCGCGCGGGACCGAACGGCCGGTCGCGGCATCCGCAACCGGGCCGAACGTCCCGGAAGGCGTGCCTGGTCGGCCTCTGCCCGGGGCCCGGGGGAGGTGGGACTTTTCTTGCGACAGGTGTCAGGTATCGACAGCGGTTCTCGTGAGGGGGTGTCCACCGATGGAGCGGACACGGCGTGCGAAGGCGTCGAGGGTGTGGTTCTGGCGGTGGCGGCGCAATCCGCTGCGGCGCCGCAGCGACTCTGTGGAGGCGTGGATCGTACTCGGCATCTGGACGCTCGCCCTCCTGGGCGGCTTTGCCGTCGGCCAGTGGGCGCTGAGGGCGGCAGAGGACAGCATCGCCTCACGGAGCGCGCAGGTGCACACCGTGTCGGCCGTGCTCGCCGCGGACGCGCCGAAGACCCCGGGTGTGACGACGTCCGGAACCGGCGGTGACCTGGTGTGGGGGAAGGTGAGCTGGACGTCCGCCGACGGTGCCCCCCACACGGGCCGGGCGCGGGTCGAGCCGGGCGCCAGGGCGGGCACCACGGCCACCGTGTGGACGGACGGAACGGGCAAGCTGGTCTCCGAGCCCGCCACGGCCCCCGAGGCGAGGCTGGAGTCGGCGTTCGCTGGTGTGCTGGCCGGGACCGGCGTCGGAGCCGGAGTGCTGCTGTGCGGGTGGCCGGTCCGTCGGCATCTGGAACGTCGGCGCATGGGGGAGTGGGAGACGGAGTGGAAGCAGGTCGGTCCGCGATGGCGGAAGAAGATGACCGGCTGAGGCCGACCGGCCCAGTACGGGACCCGGTCGGCCCACGCGTGTCCCGGCCGGGCGCGCCACGCTGGAGTGAGGAAGTGAGCAGAGGAGGCAGAACATGAACGGCGTGATCGAGCGGCTGCACGGCTGGCCGGCGTTGCCCGACCTGTTCGGGTGGGCCGACTCCGGGTTCCCCGGCGTGCACATGGTTCCCGGGCTGCACGGCATCCGTGTCGAAGAGCACATGGCGGACGGAGCGTATGTGCTGCGGGCCGAACTGCCGGGCATCGACCCCGCGAAGGACGTCGAGATCACCGTGGAGGAAGGCGTTCTGACTCTGCGGGCCGAGCGCGGTGAGGAGACCACGGAGAAGCACCGTACGGAATTTCGCTACGGCACCTTCGCCCGCTCCGTCCGGCTGCCCGCCGGAGCGAGGGGTGACGAGGCGACCGCGGAGTACAGGGACGGCGTCCTGGCAGTCACGGTCCCGGTCCCGGAGGAGGAGAAGACGGGTGCCAGGACCATCCCGGTGCGGCACGGCTGAACAGCCGCACCACGGTGCGCGGCCGGGGTCCGTACCGGCCGCGCACCCGTACGTCCGACCCCCGGCGGACGCGGCACCCGGCCGCTCGGACACTCCCCGATGACCTCTCCGACGCGGGCCGCGTCCTGCCCCTCGGCGCGAGCCCGTCGGCGGCGGACGAGCCTCCCGTCCGCCGCCGACGATGCCGGCGGTGCGTATCCCAGGTCCGCCAGGGTCGGCCGCCGTGCCGCGCCACCCGTCCGGCAGACGCCGGGCGAGCACCGGGTCGCGGCACGGCGCGGCGGGGCACGTCACCTCGGGTCACTCCGAGGTGCGCCGGCGGTGAGGTCGCACTCGACGTCGACCACGCCTTCGACCGCGCGCACGAGGCGGGCGGCCACCGGCACCAGTGAGGTGTCCCTGATCCGTCCGGTGAGCGTGACGACGCCCTCGGAGACCCGCACCCGGACTGGCTCGACCGTGGTGGGGAACAGGCGTGTGACGACTTCGTGGCGGACCTCCTCGGCGATGTCGTCGTCGGCCCGCAGGAAGACCTTCAGCAGGTCCGCTCGGCTGACGACGCCTTCGAGCATGCCCACTTCGTTGACGACGGGCAGCCGCTTGACCTTGCGCAGGGCCATGATGCGTGCGGCCTCGGCGATGGTGGCGTCGGCGTGGACGGTGACGGCCGGTGCGTTCATCAGGTCCCCCGCCGTCAGCCCTCCGGCTTTGGCCAGGTCGTCCAGGCGGCGCATCTGGGTGAACCGGTCGGGGTCGCTGTCGCGGAACTCCTCCTTCGGCAGCAGATCGGCCTCGGAGACGACGCCGATCACCCGGCCCTCGCCCTCCAGCACGGGCAGGGCGCTGACCTTCCACTGCCCCATGAGCTCCACGATCTCCTTGAACTGGGCATCGCGGCCGACGGCGACGACGGTATGCGTCATCACATCGCTCACGACGCGCGGGCTGCCGAACATGGCGTCCTCCTTTGGCGGTCAGGTGCGTTCGAAACCGAGGGCCGGCACATGGGTGGCGCGCGAGACGCACGGACCGGGCCGCCGTCGACGACGCCCCGGTTCCGCGTGGTGCGCGGCACGAGACGGACGGGCGCGGGTCCGTTCCCGTCCAGGGCCGCCGTTCTCGGGCTGTCTGCCATCGTTCCCCTCCGGAATGCCGTGGGGGCCACTGCTCCCATCGTGGGCGCGCACCGGGCGGGGCGCCACGGGTCGTCCGGTCCTGAGGAAGGGGTCGTTAGGCCCCGGTCCGCGGCAGCGTGCTCACGGATTGCGCTGTCGGCGACCGGGCGCGTGACGACGACATCGGCTACTTGCCACGGCTGCTGCGCCGCAGCCTCCGGCGAGCGGATGGTGACGACCGCGTTCAGCGTGCTCCGGGAACGCCGACCGGTCCGGTACGTGGCGTTCCCACCCGGCTCTCGGCATGAGTGCGGGGCGCGGGCGTTCCTGCCCCGACCGGCCCCGAGGCCGGGGCCGGTCGGCTCATGCTCCTTGACCAGTAACAGAGTTGACTGAGCATCAGATAAACCATTCCAACCTGAGGGGAGTGAGGGCCATGGGTACGAGTCTCACACCGGAGTTCTGGGAGCGGTTCGCCGTGCTGCTGGTGGTGGCCATGGGAGTGACCTGTGTCCTCACCGTGGTGTTCGACGCGTGGGCGGTCCGCCTGCTGAGGCGGCGTGTGCGCAGGGTGCGGACACCGGTGCTTTTCCGTTCGGACACGACGGATCACGCCGCGTCCGGTGACGGTACATCCATCCGTTGCTGAAATGCACCGACAACTCGACTCTGCCCGCGGTCTGTTGCGCCGTGGTCCGGGTCGGTGCGTCCTCGTGGGCGGCGGACACTGGGCCGGATGGTCCGGAGGAGGGCCTGGTAGCCCCTCCCCGCCGGGTTGTCGAGGGGCGACGCTGGGTCAGGAGGAGCAGACCTGGTGTGGGAGGTGCGAGTCATGCTTCTGCCTGTGATCGCCGGAGTCGACGGATCCGCCGAGAGTCTGGCCGCGGCCGAGTGGGCGGCGCGCGAAGCCTTACGGCGCGAGTGCCCCCTGCGGCTGGTGCACGTGTGGAACTGGCATCCGCGTCAGGAAGAGGGCGAATCGGCCAATGCCGTCCAACGACACCTGGCCCGGCGCTGCTTGCGTCAGGCGGAGGAGCGCGTCCGAGCCACATGCCCCGGCGTACTCGTGTACGACAAGCAGACGGAGGGGCCCGCGACACCGGCCCTCCTGGCCGCGGCGGACCGGGCCGAGTCGCTGGTGCTGGGCTCGCGTGGGCTCAGCGGCTTCACCGGATTCCTGGTGGGTTCGGTCGCACTGGGCGTCGTGGCCAAGGCAACACGTCCCGTCGTTCTCGTACGGGCCGGGGAGGAGGCCGAAGACGAACATCTGCCGGCGGACGACGGTAGTGGTTGCCTCCACACCGGCTACCGGGACGTGGTGCTCGGCCTGGACGTCAATGATCCGTGCGACGAGGTGATCGAGTTCGCCTTCGAGGCGGCCCGGCTGCGCCGGGCCCGGCTGCGGGTGGTGTACGCCTGGCAGTCGCCGTCCGCCATCAGCCTGGGACCGGGTGACATCGCCCTGGTCGACGAACGGCAGCGTGGAGAGGAGTGGCAGGGGTTCCTGTCCGCACTGCTCCAGGTGTGGCGGGACAAGTACCCCGGCGTCGAGGTCGTGGAATGCGTGCCGAAGGACAAGGCGTCGACCGCGCTGGTCCGGGCCGCCTCCGGGGCGGGTCTGCTCGTCGTCGGCCACCGTCTGACCGAGCGTCCGGTGGGCCCCCGCACGGGTCCCGTGGCCCACGCGGTCATCCATCACGTCGGCTGCCCCGTGGCTGTCGTACCGCATGGATGAGAGGCCACGGAACCGCACGTCAGGTTCGCAGCGGGCCGGTGAGCTGCACGATGTCGTCGGAGGCGACGTCGTGCAGCCGGATGGCGAGATCCTCCAGAGCGCGGCTGGCCGCGAGTTCGTCGCCGATCTCCGGGATGGGGCGGTCGACCGGGTTGCGCCGGGCCACGCCCCTGCCGGTGACCGTCGACGTGGCCTCGGTGGTCAGCACGGCGCGAGCGTGGGTCTCCTCCCCCTCTTCGGTGATGTGGATCCGCACGGTCCACTCCTTGGCTTGCCTGGTCTCCATCGTGATCACTCCTGTGCGCCGGACGTGGGGCCGGCAGGTCCGGAGGGGCGTCGCGGACTTCACGGCGCCATCCCTCCCTCTCAGCCTGCGCCTGTCCCCGGCGCCGGTCCAGAGCTCAGAAAGGGCGGGGGCAGATCGCCGTCCTTGGCCAGCAGCGTGGTCCAGGCGTCGACGGCCCAGGCGTGCGGCACCGCGTGCCCTGCCGTGCGGAGCCGGTCGGGCACCAGAGCCAGGGGCCACATACAACCGCCGGGCCGCGGCCTCCAGGGGTGCGGCCGGAGGCGAGCATCAGCGCGATCAGGGCACCGGCCAGGTACTCACCGACCGCCAGGGTGCCGCCGAGCGATCAGGTCCAGGCCCGTGTGACCGCTCCGCAGCGCCGCCGGCACCCAGCCCACCGCGGGCGCTACGGCCACGACCGTGCCCGGGCCCCAGCACAGGTCGGCGACCTCGGGAGCGCCGAGGAGCCGGGCGACGACCCCGGCCGCCAGCGCGGCGGCCGTGACGACGAGGAGGGCTGGTTCGATCTTCGGCGGCAGGGACACCGCGGCGAACCGCCGACGCAGCTGCTTTCCCGGGACGGTGATGACGCGCTTCACGACGTTTCCCGGTCGCGTGCCCAGTTGCTTCGGACCGTGCCTGCCTCCATCTCAGCCCTGCGCGTGACCGAGAGCAGGGGACGAACGGCCCGAACTGCCGCGGGCGCCGACCGGGCCGCACGTCAGCAGCCCGGGACGAGACGACCGGGCACGGGACGTGGTGCGGTACGCGGATCGCAGGCCCGGACCGTGACGGCGGGGCCACGGGAAAGGCCCGGACCTGCGAGAAGGGCGGTGGCGAAGCGGGCTGCCCTCTGCCGCGCCGTCGCGGGGTACCCGCCCCACGGGCCTCGGAGCACGCGCGTCCGGCGGCAACCCCCCCGGGCGGACTTAGGGCCGACCGGCCCTGGTTCACCCCCGGACAGCCCCTGGGATCGGCCCCCGATCCGCCGGATGCTCGACGTGTCGACAGCCTTGGAGGACCGCCATGACCGACCCGTCCAGCCGCCCCATGGTCCACGCCCTGCTCATGGACGGCACCACCGTGTGCATCCGGCCTGTGACGCGGGGCGACCACGATCAGCTGCAGGGACTGTACGAGGAGATGTCCCTGGAGAACCTGAGGCTGCGGTTCTTCGCGGCGAGCCGGCGCTCCGCACGGATGGCGGCCGACCGGGCATGCGCGCCGCCACACGCCGGGTACCGAGCCCTGCTGGCCGAGACGCAGGGACAGGTCATCGGCCTGGCCGAGTACGAGACGGGTGAGGACGCGACATCGGCCGAGATCTCCATAGCGGTCGCCGACGGACTGCACCATCGCGGCGTCGGCACCCTCCTCGTCGAGCACCTGGTCTCGGCGGCCCGAGCGGAGGGCATCACCTCGTTCACGGCGGACGCGCTCAGCGAGAACCGCGAGGTCCTCCGGCTCTTCGCGGACCTCGGCCTGCGCACCTCCCGCCGCTTCGACGGTACGGAGGTGCGTTGCACCGTCGAACTCGACGAGACCGACACCTATCTCTCCGCTGTCGAGGCACGTGGCGGGGCCGCCAACATCGCCAGCCTGAAAACCCTGCTGCGGCCGGGCACGGTCGCCGTGGTCGGCGCGGGGCGCAAACCCGGGTCGGTGGGCCGGGCCATCCTGCACCACCTGCACACGGGCGGTTACACCGGGCGGCTCTTCGCGGTGAACCCCAGTGCCGGTTCGATCCTCGGTGTCCCGTCCTACCCGTCGGTCAGCGCCCTGCCGAAGGTCCCCGACCTGGTGGTCGTGGCGGTGCCGTCCGCAGCGATCCCGGCGACCGCCGAGGAATGCGGCAAGGCCGGAGTGCGGGCCCTGCTCGTCGTCTCCGCGGGCCTCGACAGCGCGCAGGCGGAGGCGCTGATGGCGGCGTGCCGCGAATACGGCCTGCGGCTCGTCGGTCCCAACTGCCTCGGCGTCTCCAACACCGAGCCCGACGTCTCCCTCGACGCGACCTTCGCCGTCGATCACCCGCGCCCCGGCACGGCCGGAGTCGCCGTGCAGTCCGGCGGGGTGGGCATCGCCCTGCTCGACGGCTTGTCCCGCCTGGGCATCGGCGTCTCCTCCTTCGCCTCCCTCGGCGACAAGTACGACGTCAGCGGCAACGACATGCTCCAGTGGTGGGAGAGCGACGGCCGCACCGAACTCGCCCTGCTGCACCTGGAGTCCTTCGGCAACCCCCGGGCCTTCTCCCGCACAGCGCGGCGCGTGACCCGTCGAATGCCCGTCCTCACCGTGGACGCCGGCCGCACCGACGCGGGCCGCCGTGCCGCGGCCTCGCACACCGCGGCCGCGGCCACCCGGACGATGACCCGGCAGGCCCTGTTCACCCAGGCCGGCATCACCGCGACCCGCTCGGTCGCCGAACTCATGGAAGCCGCCGCCCTGCTGCACTCCCAGCCGCTCCCGGCGGGCAGCCGGGTCGCGATCGTCACCAACGCCGGCGGCGCGGGCGTCCTCGCCGCCGACGCCTGCACGGAGGCGGGGCTGGCCATCCCCCCGTTCACCTCCGAGACGGTCGACGACCTGCTCGCGGTACTGCCCGAGGGCGCTGCGGTGGGCAATCCCGTCGACGCCACCGCCGCGGTCACGGAGGAGCAGCTCGGCGCGTGCGTGGACCGGATCATGCGGTGCCCCGGCATCGACGCCGTGGTGCTGGCGCTCGTCCCCACCGCGGTCGCCGCCGCGACGGGCGACGACCTCGTCCGGGCCCTCACCCATGGGCCCGGACGCCGTAACCGGACCGCGGCGGTCGTACGGCTGGAGCAGGACCTGCCGGTCAAACTGCTGCCCGCCGACGGGGGCGGCACGATCCCCTCGTACGCCGAACCCCAGGCGGCGGCGCGGGCCCTGGCCCATGCCGCCCGCCGTGCGGAGTGGCTGAGCCGTCCGGCAGGCACGTTCCCGGACCTCGAAGGAGCCGAGACCGCACGCGCCCACGCGGTCGCCGAGGCCTTCCTGGCGGCGCACCCGGACGGCGGCTGGCTCGACCCACGCACCTGCGCCGAACTCCTCGGCTGCTACGGCATCCCCCAGCTTCCCTGGGCCTGGGCCGAGACCGAGGACGAGGCGTCGGCCGCCGCCGAGCGACTGCGCGGCGCCGACGGCCGGGTGGTCATGAAGGCCCACTGGCCGGGGCTGGTGCACAAGAGCGAGCAGCACGCGGTCCACCTCGACCTGCGCGGCGACACACAGGTACGCGCCGCCTTCCGGGACTTCGAGACCCGGTTCGAAGGACTGCTCACCGGCGTGCTCGTACAGCCGCTCGCCGCACGCGGCACAGAGCTGTTCGCGGGTGTCGTCCAGGACGAGGTCTTCGGCCCGCTGGTCCTCTTCGGGCTCGGCGGAACGGCGACCGAGATACTGGCCGACCACGCCGCCCGGCTCGCCCCGCTCGCCGACCAGGACGTGCACGACCTGATCACCGCGCCGCGCTGCGCCCCGCTCCTGTTCGGCGCGCGTGGCAGCGGCCCCATCGACCTCGAAGGCCTGGAGCAGCTGCTCCTGCGGCTGTCCCGCATGGCGAGCGACCTGCCGCAGCTGGCCGAGGCCGACTTCAACCCCGTTCTCGCGACACCGGGCGGGGTCTCCGTGCTCGATGCGCGCGTACGGCTGCTGCCCCGCCGGCCCCAGGACCCCTACCTGCGCCGGCTCCGCTGAGGAGGGATTACGGACATGAGGCACGACAAGGTGAGCTCGGTGATGACCACCGATGTGGTCCGGGCCGAGTACGGCACCCCGTTCAAGGAGGTGGCACGGCTGCTGGCCCACCACCGGATCAGCGGGCTGCCGGTGGTCGACGAGGACGACAACGTCATCGGCGTCATCTCGGAGACCGACCTGATGGTCCGGCAGGCCGAGACCCCCGACCCCTACCAGCCGAAGCGCCGCTTCCGGCTGACCGATCTGACTCCCGGCGCCAGGAGCCGGGCCACGAAGGCGAAGGCTCGCACCGCGGGACAGCTGATGACCGAACCGCCGGTGACCGCGCTCGCCGACGACACCATCGTCGAGGCCGCCCGGACCATGGCGCGGCACCGGGTGGAACGGCTGCCCGTCCTGGACGAGGAGAACCGGCTCGTCGGCATCGTCACCCGGCGCGATCTGCTCCAGGTCTTCCTGCGACCCGACCGGGAGATCCGCGACGTGGTCGTCCGCGAGGTGCTGGAGCGTGCGCTGTGGCTGGCGCCCCGGACCGTCGATGTCTCCGTGGCCGAGGGCGTGGTCACGCTCGACGGCCACACGGAGCGCAGAAGCGAGGCGGAGATCGCCGTGTCCATGACCCGTCAGATCGACGGAGTGGTCGCCGTCGTCGACAAGCTCGGCTACCACGTCGACGACTCGCGCTTCCAGCCCGGCGAGCCGGCCCTGCACGGCATCGCCGACGACTGGCTCCGCAAGCTGTGAAAGGAGGTGGACCGCCATGCCCAGCAGCGTGTTGGTCACCTACGGAACGACGAACGGATCCACCGCGCGGATCGCCGAAGCCATCGCCGACGTCCTGCGCAAGGACGGTCTGACCGTCGAGGCACGGCCCGCCCGGTCCGTCGCGAGTGTGACGTCGTACGACGCGGTGGTGGTCGGCGGCGGACTCTACGCCGGGCGCTGGCAGAAGCACGCCCGCCGCTTCCTCCGCCGTCACCACCGCGAGCTGGCCGAGCGCCCGTTGTGGCTCTTCAGCAGCGGCCCGCTCGACGCCTCGGCGTCGGAGCGGGACATCCCGCCCGTACCTGGGGTGAAGAAGGCCATGGCCCGGCTCGACGCCGAGGACCATGTCACCTTCGGAGGCTGCCTGGAGGAGGGCGCCAAGGGATGGGTCGCCGGGATGATCCTCCGCAACGGCAAGGGCGGGGACTTCCGGGACTTCACCGCGATCGAGGAGTGGGCGGCGCGCATCGGGACCGAGCTGACGGGAGGAGCGAAGACAGGCTGAGCTGTCCGCGCGGGGCGGAAGGGCGCGTCGGCCGGCCCGGGTTCCTGACCCGAAGTCAGGGGTTCGGGCCGGCCCTGGCGCCGGTCCGAGGCGGAGCCTCGGACGACCGCGGCCCCGTCTCCGGGATCGGGTTCCTGAGCCATGACCAGGTCCACGGCGGAGCCGCCTCGTGTTCGAGTGCGGCGCGCGTGATCCGGGACCGGGGCCACCGACGGCGTCGCGGCTCCGAGCCATCCCCACCCGGACTCCTGTCACCGGGACCCGGGCCGGCCGGGGCCGGTCGGCCCGGGCGCTGGTGCCAGGCGGCCCACTGACGTCGGTCAGGGACACGGGAAACCCTGGAGTCCGGGGTTCCCGATCACCGAGCGAGAACAGCGAGGAGATGTGTGATGGCGAAGGCCTATCTGGTGGGCAGCGGTATCGCGGCGATGGCCGCGGCGGTGTTCCTGATCCGTGAGGGCGGGTTCGACGGGAGCGACATCCACCTCTTCGAGGAGCACCGGCTGACGGGCGGCAGCCTGGACGCGGGCGGGACACCACAGTCGGGTTACACCATGCGTGGCGGGCGGATGTTCGACGCCGAGTTCCGCTGCACGTACGACCTGCTGTCCCGGATCCCCTCCCTCGACGACCCGTCCGTGTCGGTGACCGAGGACATCCTCGCCGCCTACGAGGACTTCGGCTGGGACGACGCCGCCCGGCTCGTCGGCGCGGACGGGACGATCACCGACGTACGGTCGATGGGGTTCTCCGAACATGACCGGCTGGACCTGGCCAGGTGCCTGGTGACGCCCGAGACGAAGCTGGACGGCAAGAGGATCACCGACTGCTTCGGCGAGCACTTCCTCACCACGAACTTCTGGTACATGTGGAGCACCACCTTCGCCTTCCAGCCATGGCACAGCGCGATCGAGTTCCGCCGCTACCTCAAGCGCTTCATCCACCTCTTCCCGGCCTTCGCCTCGATGTCGGGGATCCAGCGGACCCGCTACAACCAGTACGACTCCGTCGTCCGTCCGCTCGGGAACTGGCTGCGGGAGCGGGGCGTCACCGTCCACACCGGCCGCCGGGTGCGGGACCTGGTGCTCGCGGCGGGTCACCGCACGACGGTCGAGCGCATCCTCCTGGCCCGCGAGGACCACGACGAGCACACCGAGGGACACGACGAGCACATCGAGGTGGCCCCCACCGACCTGGTCCTGGTCACCAACGGTTCCATGACCGACGCCTCCACACGCGGCTCGCACACCACCCCGCCCCCACGCCCGCCGCGGTGCTCGGACGCGTGGCTTCTCTGGCACCGGGTGTCCCGCGGACGCGACGACTTCGGCGACCCGGGCGTCTTCGACAAGAACGTCGGGGAATCCCAGTGGGAGTCGTTCACGGTCACCGCAGAGGACCCCGCCTTCCTCGACGCGCTGGAGCGGTTCAGCGGCCGTGCGACCGGAAAGGGCGGGCTGATGACGTTCACCGCCTCCAACTGGCTGCTCACGATCGTCGCCAACCACCAACCTGTCTACCGGGACCAGCCGGAGGGCGTCACCGTCTGGTGGGGCTACGCCCTCTTCCCCGACAAGCCGGGCAACCACGTCGACAAGCCCATGACCGAGTGCTCGGGCGCGGAGATCCTCGAAGAGGTGCTGCACCACCTGCCGTTCGACGAGGACGCGAAGGAACGCGTACGCGCCACCTCCACGGTCGTCCCCTGCCTGATGCCGTACATCACCAGCCAGTTCCTGGTCCGCCGCCACGGCGATCGGCCGCGGGTCGTGCCCAAGGGGTCGGTGAACCTCGCGTTCATCGGACAGTTCGCCGAGGTCCCCGACGACGTGGTCTTCACCGTCGAGTACTCCGTACGCACCGCGTGGACCGCCGTCGCGGACCTCCTCGGCCTCGATCGCCGGCCCCCCGAGGTCTACAAGGGCCACCACGATCCCCATGTCCTGGCGAAGGCCCTGGAGACCGCACGGCGCCGATAGCCGGCCCGGCGCGGTTCCCGCAGGCCCGAGCCGGTGCGGTGAGCCGACCGGACGAGGGCGCCGGGGCTACGCGTCACGCCCTGCCCGCGGTCCTGCCGGTGCACCTCTCCCTCGACGTGAACTCCGCAGTGGTGCTGCGCACCGCGGCGGATTCGGGGCTCTGCCGCACGATCGACGGCGCGGTGGTCGCGTTCGAGGCGGACGAGGTCATCGCGGCACCGCCGTCCGGCTGGAGCGTCGTCGTGACCGGCCGGGCCAGGGTCGTGACCGACCCCGCCGGGCACGCGGCTGTCCCGGACCGGTTCGCGGTCCTGGGGCACCTTCTCCGAGCAGGAGGACGTATTCGTACGCATCGAGCCCGAGCTCGTCACCGGCCGTGAACTCGTCGGCGAGCACACGATCTGCGGGGCGAATCCCGCGTCCTGAGCGCAGGCCGGCGCCGCGGATTCGGCGTGCGCCCCGCCGTGCCCCGGGCACCGGCAGGGCGTCGGGCACCGGCAGGTTGTGTCGTGGTGCTGGGAGACGAGGGGCCCAACGGGCCCGGTCGCTCGGGCCCATCGGCCCTGGAAGCGTCCTCCACCGAGGGCCGGACGGCGTCGCACCGGGCACCCGAGGGCCCTTTCGGGCGCCGTCGAAGCGGACGAGCATCGACAGCGGAGACGTCAGCGGAATCCCGTGGACGGTGTCGTGAACATATGCGGAGGCAGTGATGACCACGGTGGTACCGACAGGCGTGGAGGCAGCCCAGTCCGCGTGGCGCGGCTTCACGGGCGAGCGCTGGCGCGACCGCATCGACGTGCGCGACTTCATCCAGGCGAACTACACGCCCTACGAGGGCGACGCGGGATTCCTGGCCCGCCCGACCGACCGCACCCTCGCGGTCTGGCACAAGGTCAGCGTGCTGTTCCCGGAGGAGCGCCGCAAGGGCATCCTCGATGTCGACCCGGGCACCCCGTCCACCATCACCTCGCACCGGCCGGGCTACATCGACCGCGACCGTGAGCTGATCGTGGGCCTGCAGACCGATGCTCCGCTCAGGCGGGCGATCATGCCGAACGGCGGCCTGAGGATGGTGGAGAACGGGCTGAAGGCGTACGGCTACGAGGCTGACCCGTTCGTGACGAAGGTCTTCGGCACCTACCGCAAGACCCACAACGACGGCGTCTTCGACGCGTACACGGCCGAGATGCGGACCGCCCGCAAGGCGGGGATCATCACCGGCCTGCCCGACGCGTACGGCCGTGGCCGGATCATCGGCGACTACCGGCGGGTGGCGCTCTACGGCACCGACCGCCTCGTCGAGGCCAAGCTCGCCGAGCGCGCCCTGCTGGACGCACGGCCCTCCGGCCCGGACGTCATCCGCGACCGGGAGGAACTCGCGGAACAGATGCGGGCGTTGGCCGAGCTGACGCGGATGGCCGCATCGTACGGCTGCGACGTCTCCCGCCCCGCCGCCACCGCGCACGAGGCCGTCCAGTGGCTCTACCTCGGCTTCCTCGCGGCGGTGAAGGAGCAGAACGGCGCCGCCATGTCGCTCGGCCGTACCTCGACCTTCCTCGACGTCTACCTCCAGCGGGACCTGGACGAGGGGGCCATCGACGAGACCCGCGCCCAGGAGCTGATCGACGACTTCGTGATCAAGCTGCGGATCGTGCGGTTCCTGCGCACCCCCGAGTACGACGCGCTGTTCTCCGGCGATCCGACCTGGGTGACGGAGTCCATCGGCGGTATCGGCACCGACGGGCGGACGCTGGTCACCCGGACCTCCTTCCGCTTCCTGCAGACCCTGTACAACCTGGGGCCCGCCCCCGAGCCCAACCTGACCGTCCTGTGGTCGCCCCGACTCCCCTCCGGCTTCAAGGAGTTCTGCGCCCGGGTCTCGATCGACACCAGCGCCGTGCAGTACGAGTCCGACGACCTGATGCGGCCGCGCACCGGTGACGACACCGCGATCGCCTGCTGCGTGTCCGCGATGGCGGTGGGCAAGCAGATGCAGTTCTTCGGCGCCCGCGTCAACGTCGCCAAGGCGCTGCTGTACGCGATCAACGGCGGGCGCGACGAGATCACCGGCGAACAGATCTCCCCCGAGGCGCCCGCGCTGACCCGCGAGTACTTGGACTACGAGCAGCTGTCCGCGGCGTACGACCACATGCTCGACTGGCTGGCGGCCACGTACGTCGACACGCTCAACGTCATCCACTACATGCACGACAAGTACGCCTACGAGCGCATCGAGATGGCGCTGCACGACCACCCCGTGCACCGCTTCATGGCCTGTGGCATCGCCGGACTCTCGGTCGCCGTCGACAGTCTGTCCGCCGTCAAGTACGCGCGCGTCAAGGTGATCCGGGACGCGACAGGGCTGGCCGTGGACTACGAGATCGAGGGCGACTACCCCGCGTACGGCAACAACGACGACCGCGCCGACGCCATCGCGGCCGATCTCGTGACGTCCTTCATGGCGAAGGTGCGCGAGCACCCCACGTACCGCGACGCCGAGCACACACAGTCGGTGCTGACCATCACGTCGAACGTCGTCTACGGCAAGCACACCGGCAACACCCCCGACGGGCGCCGGGCCGGACAGCCCTTCGCGCCGGGCGCCAACCCGATGAACGGCCGTGACCGGCACGGCGTGGCCGCCTCCGCGCTCTCGGTCGCGAAGCTGCCGTACGAGCAGGCCCGTGACGGCATCTCGCTGACCACGACCATCACCCCGGAGGGGCTGGGCCACGTGCCCGACGAACGCGCGGGCAACCTGGTCGGCATCCTTGACGCCTACATGGCCGCCGGCGGGTTCCACATGAACGTCAACGTCCTGGACCGGGCGTTGCTGGAGGACGCGATGGAGCACCCGGAGAAGTACCCGGAGTTGACCATCCGGGTCTCCGGGTATGCCGTCAACTTCGTCCGCCTGACCCGCGAGCAGCAGCTCGACGTGATCAGCCGTACCTTCCACGGATCGCTGTGAAGGCCGTCATGACGAACGGCCGGATCCACTCCTGGGACCTGTCCACCGGCGTGGACGGTCCCGGGACCCGGTTCGTGCTCTTCGTCTCCGGCTGCCCGCTGCGCTGCCTGTACTGCGCCAACCCGGACACGTGGCACATGCGCGACGGCCGGGAGACCTCGGTCGACGCGGTGATGGCGGAGATCGAGAAGCACCGTGCCTTCGTCACCACCGCCGGCGGGGGAGTGACGATCACGGGCGGCGAACCGTTGCTCCAGCCCGCCTTCACCGGCGCGATCCTGCGCCGCTGCAAGGCGGCCGGACTGCACACCGCCCTCGACACCTCCGGCTTCCTCGGCGCCCGCGCCACCGACGAACTCCTCGCCGACACCGACCTGGTGCTGCTGGACATCAAGTCCTTCGACGTCAACACCTACCGGAAGCTGACCGGCGGCGAACTCTCCCCCACCCTCAATTTCGCCACCCGACTCGACCGGCTCGGCGTACCCGTGCGTATCCGGTATGTCCTGGTGCCCGGCTGGACCGACGACGAGATTGCCGTGGACGGCCTGGCCCGGTTCCTCGCCGGGCTCGGCACCGTGGAACGCGTCGACGTCCTGCCCTTCCACAAACTCGGCGCGGCGAAGTACGAGGCCCTGGGGATTCCGTTCCCGCTGCGCGACACCGCCGCGCCGGACCCCACTCTGGTGAGCCGGGTCTGCGAGCAGTTCCGCGCCCAGGGTCTCCTGGCGGACTGAAGACGGACCGAAGACGGACTGAAGACCCACGGAGCCCCTCGGGTCGAACGGCACCGCGTGTGGGTGCCGTTGGTCCCGGTATCAGGGCCCACCGTCCGCTGCCGTGCCGAACGCCTCGACATGACCATGGACTTGAAGGCGCCACCGCGCCATCGCACAAGGGAACAGAGCCTCATGGCTCTGCGGAACTCTGCGGAACAGGGATGTGGGGGCATGAGGCAGTACGTGGACACGGCACCGGGCACCGGCTCCGGGCCGGAGCCGGTGCGGCGGAAGACCCACAGCGATGAGCTGTGGACGGCCATGAAGTGGGTTCTCCCCGTCGTGGCCGGAGGCGTCATCTTCCTGCTCCCGAGGCCGGACGAGGTCAGGCCGGCCGGCTGGGCGGTCCTGGCGATCTTCGCCGCGACGGTCCTGGGCCTGATCCTGCAACCGTTGCCGCTGGCGGCGGTCGCGCTCGTCGGGATGACAGCGACCATGATCACCGGGACGCTGGAACCCGATGTCGCCCTGGGCGGGTTCTCCGAGCCGACCATCTGGCTCATCGTGGCCGCGTTCTTCATCTCCATCGGCTTCACCAAGACCGGCCTGGGACGGCGCATAGCCCTGCTGTTCGTCCGGACGCTGGGCAGGAGCAGCCTCGGCCTGGCCTACGGCGTCACCCTCACCGACCTGGTGCTGGCCCCGGCCACCCCCAGCAACACCGCCCGCTCCGGCGGCGTCATCCAGCCGATCATCCGCTCGCTGAGCGTGAACGCCGGCTCGGAGCCCGGCGATGAGAGCAGACGCAAGCTGGGCGCGTACCTCAGTGTGACCGCGATGCAGGTCAACACCGTCACCAGCGCGATGTTCCTCACCGCGATGGCTGCCAACCCGCTGGTCCAGAAGTTCGCCGAGGAGGAGGGTGTCGACCTCAGTTGGACCCGCTGGGCGGTCGCCGCGTCCGTCCCGGGGCTCATGGCCCTCCTCGTCCTCCCGGCGCTGCTGTACCGGGTCTGTCCGCCGGAGTTGAGGGACACCCCCGAGGCGCCGCGGCAGGCCCGCGCCGAACTGGCCGACCTCGGCTCCATGTCACGCCACGAGTGGATCATGGGCGGGACCTTCGTGCTGCTGCTCCTGCTGTGGTCCGTCGGCGGCCAGGTGTACGACCTGTCGGCGACCACCAGCGCCTTCACCGGAGTTGCGGTACTCCTGGTCACCGGAGTACTGACATGGAGCGACCTGGTCGCGGAGAAGGGCGCCTGGGCGACGCTGGTGTGGTTCGCCGTGCTGGTGATGATGGCCGGACAGCTTCAGGAGCTCGGCGTGATCGGCTGGTTCAGCGACTCGATCACCCATACGACCGAAGGCCTGGGATGGCAACAGGCGTTCGTGATCCTCACCCTCGTCTACCTCTTCTCGCACTACCTGTTCGCCTCCAACACCGCCCATGTGGCGGCGATGTACGCGGCCTTCCTGGGCGCCGCGATCGCCACCGGCGCACCGCCCCCGATGGCGGCCCTGGTCCTGGGATTCGTCAGCTCGCTGTACGGCGGCCTGACCCACTACGCCTCCGGACCGGCGCCGGTGCTCTTCGGCGGCGGATACGTCACCCTCGCCGAATGGTGGCGCACAGGGTTGATCGCCGCCGTGGCCAACATCGTCATCTGGATGGGCGCCGGAGCCGCTTGGTTCGCTGTCCTCGGCTACTGGTGAGCCAGGAGGCCCGTTCGCTTCGATCCTGCCGATGCGCCAAGAGTTCACAGAGCTCTCGGAGCATCGGCCGTCCCGCTGCTATGTACCGTCCACCGGCCGTACGAACGTTTCTGCGAGATGGGGAGCCATGGTGGACTCAATCCAGCAACGCAGCGGGAGCGCACGGCCTCAGTTACGGCTGGACGAACTGCTGAATGAGCTGCAGACACATGTCCAGCGCGTGCGCGATATCCGGGACCGGGTGCACACCCTGCTGGACGCGGTGACGGCGATCGGTGGCGATCCGGACCCTCCAGGGCGATCTACTGGGCGGCGGCCGGGGCAGCGGTGGTCGCTGCCCGGCCGTAGTAGGCCGCCCGCATGATCTCCCGCATGTCGTCGAGCATCGGCATACGCGGGTTGGCGGGGGCGCACTGGTCCTCGTACGCGTTCAGGGCCTGTTGGGGGAGGGCATCGAGGAAGTCCTGTTCGTCGACCCCGAGCGCCTGGAAGGTGGGTTCGATGCCCACGGAGTCCCGCAGGCGTTCCACCGCGGCCGCCAGCGACTCGACGCCGTCCGCCGGGGCGGCGGCGGGCAGACCCAGGGCGCGGGCGATGTCCTGGAAGCGTTCGGGGGCCCGGTAGCTCTCGTACTTGGGCCAGCCCGTCAGCTTCGTCGGCACGGTGCCGTTGTAGCGGATGACGTGCGGCAGCAGGACCGCGTTCGTGCGGCCGTGCGCGATGTGGAACGTGGCGCCGAGCGTGTGGGACATGGCGTGGACGATGCCGAGGAAGGCGTTGCCGAAGGCCATGCCCGCGATCGTGCCGGCGTTGTGCATCTTCTCGCGCGCCTCGGGGTGGCTCGCGCGGTCGCTCACGGCCGATTCGATGTTGTCGAAGATGAGCCGGATGGCGTGCAGGGCGAGGCCGTCGGTGAAGTCGTTGGCGTAGACGGAGACGTACGCCTCGATGGCGTGGGTGAGGGCGTCGAAGCCGCTGTCGGCGGCCAGTGCCGCGGGCAGCTCGGTGGTGAGCAGCGGGTCGACGATGGCCACGCTGGGGGTGAGCGCGTAGTCGGCCAGTGGGTACTTCTTGCCGGTGGCCGGGTCGGAGATGACGGCGAACGGGGTGACCTCGGCGCCGGTGCCGGAGGTGGTGGGGATGCACACCAGCCGGGCCAGCCTGCCGGGGACGGGGAAGCGGAAGGCGCGCTTGCGGATGTCGGAGAACTTGTGCCGCATGTCGGCGAAGTCGATGTCGGGCTGCTCGTAGAGCAGCCACATCACCTTCGCGGCGTCCATCGGGGAGCCTCCGCCCAGCGCGATGATCGTGTCCGGGCGGAAGTCCCGCATGAGGCGGGCGCCGCGCTGCACGGAGCCGATGCTCGGCTCGGGCTCGACGTTGTCGATGATCTGCAGGGTCACCGGCTCGGGCCGGCGCTGCAGGACGCGGCTCACCCGGTCGACGAAGCCGAGGCGGGTCATGGTCGCGTCGGTGACGACGGTGACGCGGTGGACGTCCGGCATGGAGGCCAGATAGCGGATGGCCTGCGGCTCGAAGTAGATCTTCGGCGGGACCTTGAACCACTGCAGGTTGTTGCGGCGGGTGCCGACCCGCTTGACGTTCAGCAGCTGGGCGACGGAGACGTTGTTGGACACCGACGTACTGCCCCAGGAGCCGCAGCCCAGCGTCAGGGACGGCAGCAGACCGTTGTAGATACCGCCGATGGCGCCCTGTGAGGAGGGCGAGTTCACGATGACACGGACGGTCTTCATACGACGGCCGTAGGCCTCGGCGAAGTCGCGGTCCTCGGTGTGGATGACCGCGCTGTGGCCCTGACCGTGGAAGGCGACCATGTCGGCGGCGAGGTCGAAGCCCTGGGCCGGTGAACTCGCGCGGAGCACGGTGAGCACCGGGCACAACTTCTCGCGTGTCAGAGGCTCGTCCGGGCCGACCCGTTGGGCCTCGACGAGAATGATCGAGGTGTTCTCGGGCACCTGGAACCCGGCCTGGGCCGCGATCCACGCGGGGCTTCGGCCGACGGCCGCCGCGTTCACCTTGGGCTCGCCGCCCCCGTTCGACGCGGTGACGGGGAACAGATACGCCTCCAGCTTCGCCTTGTCCTCGGCGGTCGCCAGGTAGGCGTGCAGGGTGCGGAATTCGTTGAGTGCCGCGTCGTAGATCTCGTCGTCGAGGATGACGGCCTGTTCGGAGGCGCAGATCATGCCGTTGTCGAAGGACTTGGACAGCACCAGGTCGTTGACAGCCCGGCGTACCTTGGCGCTCTTGTGGACGTATGCGGGGACGTTGCCGGCGCCGACGCCCAGGGCCGGCTTGCCCGCCGAGTAGGCGGCCTTGACCATCGCGTTGCCGCCGGTGGCGAGGATCAGTGCGACGCCCGGGTGGTGCATCAGCGTGTGAGTCGCCTCGACGGACGGGACCTCGATCCACTGCACGCAGTGCTCCGGCGCCCCCGCGGCGATCGCTGCGTCGCGCACGACGCGTGCCGCTTCGGCGCTGCAGCGCTGGGCGGAGGGGTGGAAGGCGAAGACGACGGGGTTGCGGGTCTTCAGCGCCATGAGCGCCTTGAAGATCGTGGTGGAGGTCGGATTGGTGACCGGTGTGATCGCGCACACCACACCCACCGGCTCCGCGATCTCGACCATGTCCTCGATGTCGTCGCGGGCTATGACCCCGACCGTCTTCATCCTGCCCATGCTGTGGGTGACGTGCTCGCACGCGAACATGTTCTTCGCGGCCTTGTCCTCGAAGACGCCGCGGCCGGTCTCCTCGACGGCGAGCAGGGCCAGCTCGGTGTGCCGGTCGAGGGCGGCGACCGAGGCCTTCTTGACGATGTGGTCGACCTGTTCCTGGGTCAGCGACTCGTAGTCGCTGAGCGCCTTCAGCCCGTCGGTGACCAGCCGGTCCACCGCGATCGCGGTTTCGGACGGCCCGCTGTCGGGGGTCTTGGCGGGGCTGCGGTCTTCCTTACGGGCCATGGAGAAACGCCTCCGTTGTCGAGTGCCGCCGCGTGGGCGGGGGATCGGTACAGGTCCTGTCACCACTGTCGTTCCTGGCAGGCCGGCCGCGCAGGCGGCCGAAGGTCCCCGCCGGGGTCCGGTCGGCCCCGATCCTGCGGGCCGGACAGCCCTGGGCACCGCACAGCGACCAATGGCGTACCCAGCCCGGGGCGAGCCGGTCGCATGCCGATGCCGGCGGGCGGAGCCACACCCAGGGGAACCGTCGCGGGCTTCCCACCGCTGCCTGGCGGCATGCCGCGGAAGCGACGTCCGGGTCAACGCTCCGGGAGCCAGTGATGGGCGATCCGGCGCGAGGGGTGTTTCTCGGGCGGGTGGGTGTCATCGATGCGGAAGGTGAGGCTGTTCATCACGCCCACGACGCCGTCCACCCTCCAGACCAGCTGGACCACCAGCGGGATGTCGCCACGGCTTTCCAGGCGGCCTTCCAGCGTGGCCACGCCGTCGTGGACGGAGACGATCACGGTGTGGGGCGCCAGGCACATGGCGCGGGTCAGGACTTCGTCGACGATCTCCTGACGGATCTCCTCGTCGGTCCGCAGGAAGACCCGCAGCAGGTCGCGGCGGGTGGCGATGCCGATGAGGCGGTCCTCCTCGTCGACCACGGGCAGCCGTTCGACGTGGTGACGCTCCATCACCCGGGCCGCGTACGCGACGGGTTGCTCCGGGTGCACCGTGATCGCGGGTGTCGACATCAGCTGCCCCGCGGTGACGGCGCGGGCTTCGGCGATCGCCCGTCGCGCCCTGCGGAGCAGTGCGGAGAGCCGGAAGCGGCGTCGCGTGCCCCTTTCGGCCTGAGCCGCCTGCCAGCGTATCAGATCGCTCTCGGAGATCACGCCCACGACCTTCTCGTCGGCGTCCACCACCGGCAGGCCGCTGATCCGATGCCGGTCCAGCAGCCGCGCCACATCCTTGAGCGAGGTCTCCCTGCGGGCTCCGACAACCTCGCCGGTCATCACCTCACCGACTCTGGTGGTCTGCATGGCTGCTCCCTCCTCCACCACGCAAGTCCTCCCCCACACCAGCGGAGCGCGACCGGTCTGTGGTGTGTACGGCGCCCGCGGACGCCTACCGGACACCGCCGGGCCTCCTGCCCCTGCGGCTGTGCACCGGAGGCCGGGACTCACGGGACCGAGCGGCCGGTTCGGCCGTTGCCGTCCCTTCGGACCGTCCCGGGTGGCCGGCTCTCCGATGCTCCTTCAGCCTCGCGTGCAACGGTTCGAGGAGTCAGGGGCCGACCGGCCCGGGCTCCCGGGCCGAACCGTCCTCTCCTGGGCCGGTCTTGGCGGGACCAGTCGGCCAACCACGCTGTGGATCCGAAACCGGGGGCCGACTCTCCGTGGAGAAGGAGGCTTCCGGGACCGCAGGAGGGCAGACGATCATCCGCTCACGGCTCCGACGAGGCGATCCGTCTGCCCAAGAGGGCCGTGGAGTTCACAGGAAGGGCCCTTTCGGCCCCTGCACACCACTCGGTGTCCGTACCAGGCTTCATGGGCACGCACATGGATACCGAGGAGGCACAGGCCATGGCTCGATACGTTGCCGCAGGGATCGACGGTTCGCCCGAGAGCCGCGCCGCAGCACACTGGGCGGCCCGGGAAGCCCTGCGCCGCGGCGCCACGCTGCTGCTCGTGCACGCCTGGCAGCTGCACCCGCGTCCCGCTGCCAACGTGCCCGCGGACATGACCGAGCGAAGCTGGGCACGGCAGCTCCTCGCGGAGGCGTCGGACAGCGTCCGCGCCGCTCACGCCGGCCTCGAAATCGCCGACCAGCAGGTACGGGACTCCACGGTCACCACCCTGCTGGAAGCGGCGGAGCGGGCCGAGCTGATGGTGCTCGGGTCCCGTGGGCTCAGCGGTGTAGCCGGCTTCCTGCTCGGCTCGGTGTCCGCGCGGGTTGTCGCCAGGTCACCGCGCCCCGTGGTGCTGGTCCGCGCGGGTGGGAGCGCCGCTGCCGAGCACTTCCCGGCCCCCGACGGAGTCTCACCGGACGAGATCCCGGAAACCCCGTACCGCGACATCGTCCTCGGCCTCGACACCGCCCGTCCTTGCGAGGACCTCGTCCAGTTCGCCTTCGAGGCCGCCCGGCGCTGCCACGCCGCACTGCGCGTGATCCACACCTTCGGTGTCCCGCCGGGATACGCCACCGCCGACCGGGTCGCTCCGCCGCCCGGCCCCGGACTGCTCGCGGAGCACGAGCACACCGTGGTCGCGACGCTGAGCCCGTGGTGCGAGAAGTTTCCCGAGGTCACCGTCACCGAGACCGTCGTCGAAGGCCGGGCGGGTACCGAACTGATCCGTGCCGCCTCCGGAGCGTCGCTCGTCGTCGTGGGACGCCGCATCCGGGACAGCCGTCCGGGCGTCCGCATCGGCCCCGTCGCGCACGCGGTGCTGCATCATGCCGCCTGCCCCGTCGCTGTCGTCCCGCACGCCTGAGCCAGTGCCCGACGCCGAACCTTGCCCCGGTCGCGGTCCATTTCGCGACCGGGCGGATGCCACCGCGACGGTGGCCTTGCCCCTGCCGCCTTGTCCGGACGAGGCGATGCGGGGACCGCGATGCGGGGGTGTCGCGGCGACCGACAGGACCGAGCGCAGGGGTTCTTCGGCGTGGCCATCGGCGCCGTACGGCCCGTCCCGCCCCGGCGCCACATCCCGGATTCCGGCTGTCGGACCCCGCTGACGGGGGCCGTTCCGCTCACACATCAGTATTCGGACAGGGATGAGATCCGGAAAGGGACGAACACGGTACTCGCGCCGGGCAAGTTCGTATGCAGGTGTGCCGGAGCCCGGCACGCCTGCACACCGGTGACAGACCCGGTCGTGTGGTGCCGCCGGGGCGGCCCCGAATGCCCCGGCTCATGGTTCGGCCGGCCCTCAGCCGTGGGGTACGACGGCGACGGGCGCGGCGGCGTGGTGGAGCACACCGTGGGTGACGGGACCGATGCGCATGCCGAGGGCCGGTCGGTGCGTCCTGCGGCCGACGACGACCAGGCCGGCGTTTCGGGCGGCCTGGAGAACGACTTCCGCGGCTGCGGCCAGGTCGATGCTGTGGACCACCTCGACCTGCGGATACCGATGACGCCAGGGCGTGAGGGCGTCCAAGAGCTCTTTCTCGATCCGGGCCCCCATACCGCCGTCCTCGTCGCCCATGGGCACAGCCCCGGGGTTGTACGCGAACACCGGTGGACGGCTCCAGGCGTGCACAGCACGTAGCGTGGCCCCACGGGCCGCCGCGGCGGCGAAGGCGAACTCCATCAGCTCCCCGGCGGGTTCGTCCAGGTCCTGGATTCCCACGACCACTTCGCCGCCGTCGTGATCGACGGTTCGGACGCCCTCCATGGTGTGGTGCCTGTTCGCGCGTACCAGTACCACGGGGATGCCCGCCCGGGCGAGCACGTGCTGACCGACGGACCCGAGGAGGAAGCCCGCGAGGGCGCCACGCCCCCGCGAGCCCAGCACCAGCATCTCGGCGTCCTCGGTCCGCCCCAGCAGAGCGTGGGGGGCCAGATCGGACACGTGCTCGACGTCGATCCGCAGCTCCGGGAACCGGGCAGTCAGGTCCGTCCTGACCTCGCTCGACAACCTTTGTGCCCATTGCTTCTGGGCTTCCGACTCCTGAGCGGTGGGCACGTCGACCGGCCGCCAGATCCAGGCAGTCACCATGCGCAACGGCACCGCGCGGCGCTGCGCCTCCTGGGCGGCCCAGTCCGCTGCCGCGAGGCTCTCGGGAGAACCGTCCAGACCCACGACGATGTGGCGAACCATGAGGTGTACCTCCGTGTCTTGTGCGGCGGGGCGGCGGACGTCCCGGCAGACCCCCGCATTCGAGAGTGGCGGAGGAGCGACGTCGGGCCCATGGGCCGGTGGTCCCGGGTCGGGGTCCTGAGGGCCCTGAGGGTCCTGACGACGGGAGGCATGTCCGGTGCCGACGGCCACGAAGCCGCGGCGTCACGGGCGCAGGACGAGACGGGACGGAACCAGACGTATAGGGACGAACCCGGCGCCGGACCTCAGGCCCGGCCGACGGCGCGGGCCCGGCGAACACGAACACGAACTCGTGCGTCGATGACGTCGAGGGAGCTCCGCGTACGGCACTCCAAGAACCGGACGTCGCGTCATGGCCATCACGCGGACAACCCGTGGCCGTTGTCCCGGACACCCGATGCCGGGCCGAACGGCCCTCGGCCTGCCCCCGTACGGCCCACGTCCCACCCGGCCCGGAGCCCACAGGCTGGTCTCACACATCCGCTACCGACCAGGAGGACGACGGACATGACCGTGCGCGTGGGAATCAACGGCTTCGGGCGCATCGGGCGCAACTACCTGCGCTGTGTGCTGGATCGAGCGGAGACGGGCACCGGCACGCCGATCGAGGTGGTGGCGGTCAATGACCTCACCTCCCCTGCGGCACTCGCCCATCTGCTGGAGTTCGACTCGACGTACGGCAGGCTGCGCCGCACCGTCGAACACGACGACACGTCGATCACCGTCGACGGCCACCGCATCTCCGTGACCGCCGAACGCGACCCTGCGGCTCTGGACTGGGCCGGCCTCGGCGTGGACGTCGTCATCGAGTCCACCGGCCGTTTCCGCACCCGCGAGGACGCCGGTCTGCACCTGAAGAGCGGGGCCCGCAAGGTGCTGCTGTCCGTGCCGGGCAAGGGAGTCGACGCCACCGTCGTCATGGGTGTCAATGAGGGCACGTACGACCCGGACAGTCACCACGTCGTTTCGAACGCCTCGTGCACCACCAACTGTGTGGCGCCGATGGTGAAGGTCCTCGACGAGGCCTTCGGCCTCGACAAGGGGCTCATGACGACCATCCACGGCTACACCAACGACCAGGTCGTCCTCGACGGCCCGCACAAGGACCTCCGCCGTGGCCGCACCGCCGCAGTGAACATCATCCCGACCAGCACCGGAGCGGCCCGGGCCGTGGGCCTGGTCCTGCCGGAGCTGGCCGGCACCCTCGACGGCCTCGCGGTCCGTGTCCCCGTCGAGGACGGCTCGCTCACCGACCTGACCGTGGTCCTGAACCGGGACGTGACCGCCGATGAGGTCAACGCCGCGTTCAGGAAGGCCGCCGACGGGCCCCTGAAGGGGATCGTGCGGGTCTCGGACGCCCCGATCGTCTCCCGTGACGTCGTCGGCGACCCAGCCTCCTGCGTCTTCGACGCCCCGCTCACGCAGGCCCACGGCGATCTGGTGAAGGTCTTCGGCTGGTACGACAACGAATGGGGCTACACCAACCGGCTGCTCGATCTCACCAGGTACGTCGCCGGCCGGCTGCCATAGGGCTGGTGGGTCGCGGTGTGCCCCGGTCCGGGCTGGGGCGGAAAGGCCCGGATGCCCATGCCCATGCTCATGCGCACGCGGAAGCGGGGCCGAAGCGGGGGGCTCGGTCACGGTAGGGCCCTTCGGCCAGGTGATGTACGGGCACCTGGCGCCCCGCACGCCTCGCCGGCGAGGCGTGGCCTTCCTCCTCGCGCCGCCCTCGTGGCGGCCACCGAGCCCCGTGGCGGAGGGGATCCTGGCCCCGCGGTGCATGCGCCTCTGGGTCCGTCGCCGCTCGGCCGCCCGAGGGCGGGATCCGGAACATGGTCGAACGACTACTGGCCGAGGCGGTGGAGCGAGCACGCACTGCGGCACCGGAGGCCGATGTCAGCCGTGCGGTGGTGAACGGTGAGCCGCTGACGGTCCTGGAGGCGCAGTCGCGATCGGCCGAGCTGGTGGTGGTCGGGTCTCGGGGGATGGCGGGTTCGACGGCGGTGCGTCCGGCGGCGCACGGCCGGTGTCCGGTGCTGGTGATGCGTGAGCCGTCCGTCGGCCGACGGCCCGATCGTGGTGGGCGTGGACGGTTCGGACGCCGGAGAGCAGGCGGTGGCCTTCGCCTTTGCCGAGGCCGCGCTGCGGAATGCCCCCGTGCCGGCGCTGCATGCCCGGACCATGTGGAACGCGCCGATGCCCGCGCTGCAGGACGCGTCGACGCCGTACGCGAACCCACCGGGCGCGCTCGCCAGGGAGGAGGAGCGCCTGCTGTCCGAGGCCCCCGCCGGGCACCGGGAGTACGAGGTGGTGCATGGCAGGACGCGGGAGGCGTTGATCGAGGCGAGCCGGTTCGCGCAGTTGTTGGCGGTGGGTGGCCGGGGGCGCGGAGGTGTCTCCGGGTTGCTGCTCGGGTCGGTCGGCCAGGCTGTACTGCATCACGCCCATCGCCCCGTCGCGGTGGTGCGGGGCGGAACAGACGCGTATCACTGCCGGCCGTCCCGTCGCCCCGCGTGATCAGCCGCGTGAGCCGCCCCCGGGTGTACCGGGCGGCGACCGTCGGCCCGTCGAGCCTCGGCTCCACTCCGAACCGCTCCACCTCGTGCCCGATCCGCCGGGCCGGCGACGCCGTCCACGCCGTGAACTCCTCGGCGGAGAAGACGTTGTCCAGGCTCAGCATCGCGACCGTGTGGGGCACGTCCCCCTCGACGGCCCCGCCGGCCACCTTCCCGGTGGGCGACTCGGGCAGGACCTGCTCGGGGTGGGCGGCCTCCCACACCGCGATGCCGCGCACGAGCCGGTCGTAGGTGTCGTCGTCCAGCGCCGAGGTGCCGCCGGTGTAGTACGCGGCCGAGGCCCGGACCGGGTCCTCGACGGCCTGGGCGTAGGCGGCGGCATCCACGAGCCCCAGCACCGAGGCCGGGTGACGTGGACGCGCCGCGGGCCGGACGGGTGGATACCCCGTCCGGCCCGCGGCCAGTGGCCCCGTGTCCTGGTGGATCAGCCCGCCGGGGACGGGTACGTCGGGTACTCCACGCCGGAGACGTGCTGGACGACCCGGATGACCTGGCACGAGTAGCCGAACTCGTTGTCGTACCAGAGGTAGAGGATCGCGTTGTCGCCGTCGACCTTGGTGGCGCCCGCGTCGACGATCGAGGCGTGGCGGGAGCCGATGAAGTCGCTGGAGACCGAGTCGGGGGCGTTGGTGAAGTCGATCTGGCGCTTGAGCGGCGAGGTCAGCGAGACGCCGCGGAGGTAGTCGACGACCTCCTCACGGTCGGTCTCCCGGCCGAGACGAAGGCTGAGGATCGCGATCGAGACGTCCGGGACGGGCACCCGGATCGAGCTGCCGGTGATCGGCGCCTTCAGGTCGGGCAGCGCCTTGGCGACGGCGGAGGCGGCACCCGTCTCGGTGATGACCATGTTGAGCGGCGCGGACCGGCCCCGGCGGTCGGACTTGTGGTAGTTGTCCAGCAGGTTCTGGTCGTTGGTGAACGAGTGGACGGTCTCCACGTGACCGCGCAGCACACCGAACTCGTCGGCCATCGCCTTCAGCGGCGGCACGATCGCGTTGGTGGTGCAGGACGCGCAGGACAGGATCCGCTCGTCCGGCTTGATCGTGTCGTGGTTGACGCCGTGCACGATGTTCGGGACGTCACCCTTGCCGGGCGCGGTCAGGACGACCTTGTCGATGCCGGGGCGCAGGTGCGTCGACAGACCCTCGCGGTCGCGCCACTTGCCGGTGTTGTCGATGAGGATGGCGTTCTTGATGCCGTACTCGGTGTAGTCCACCTCGGACGGGTCGCCGGCGTAGATCACCTTGATCTCGTTGCCGTTGGCGTTGATCGTGCTGGTCGCCTCGTCGACGGTGATCGTGCCCTGGAACTGGCCGTGGATGGAGTCCCGGCGCAGCAGCGAGGCGCGCTTGACGATGTCCTGCTCACCGCCCCCGCGCACGACGATGGCGCGCAGCCGCAGGCCGTTGCCGGAGCCGGCCTTCTCGATGAGCAGCCGGGCCACGAGGCGGCCGATGCGGCCGAAGCCGTAGAGGACGACGTCGCGTCCCTCGCCGCCCTCGATCTTGTTGGCGCCGGTGGCGCCGGCGACGGCCTCCGCGGTGAACTCCTCGACCGACAGCCCCCGGTCGTCGGCCCGGTGGGCCTCGGCGAGCAGACCGATGTCGATCTGGGAGGGGCCGAGGTCGAGCGAGGTGAGGGTCTGCAGGAACGGCAGGGTGTCGGTGACCGAGAGCTCCTCACCGGCGATCTGGCGGGCGAACCGGTGGGTCTTCAGGATGCTGACCACCGACTTGTTCACCAAGGAGCGGCTGTGCAGCAGGATCGTCACATCCCGCTCACGGTGCAGCTTCCCGATGATCGGGATCATCGACTCCGCGATCTCCTCGCGGTTCTTCCATTGGGTGAACGAGTCCTCGTTGACAGTCACAGATTTATCTTTCGAGCTAGGCGGCGCTCATATGCTAACCACCCCGCTCGGAGGAGACGAACGAGGGGTGCGGGAAGCGCGCGGTCGCACGGGTTCGCTGGCCCAGACTGAGGCTGGGCACCGGCAGGTCCTCCAGCTCCCCGGGCGGCAGGGCGGAGGGGGCGTACGGCTCGGGCTCGGACTCGGCCGTGGGGGAGGGCACGTCGTCGGGGTCGGCCGTGGGGGTGCCGTCCGGGCCGCAGACATGGGTCGCCTTCGGGCGGGAGACATGAAGGGTGGCCACGCGCTCGGTCCGGAAGTCCACGAGGTCGTTCTCGCCGAGAGCGCCGCCACGCAGCTGGATCGTCTCCGGCAGTTCCTTCTCGGCGAGCGGCTTGCCGACCGTCACGGTCGTCAGCGCGCCGACGCAGGGGCTCCGGTCGGCGGCGTACGGCTTGCCGGGCGCCTTCGTTCGTGCCGGATCATGCCGTGCCGAACCACGCACCGCGCCTGATCACGTGCCGCGCCTGATCAAGTGCCGTGCCGCATCACGTGCCTGGGGGGCGTTCATCACGTGCCTGGGGCGCTCACACTCCCCCGTCGCGCAGTTCGTCACGCACCTGGAGCGCCGCCAGAGCGGCCCGCGACGTCACGCCGGTCTTGCGGTAGATGCGGGAGAGATGGGTCTCGACCGTGCGCGGGCTGAGGAACAGGCGTTCGGCGATGGCGGGGCTGGTCAGGCCCTTCGCGACGAGAGCGGCGATCTCCCGCTCCCGCGGCGACAGCACGGCCAGTTCCTCGGACGCCGCCTCCCGCGACGACCCGTCTGCGCCCCCGCTCGGACGCACCCCCGCACCGGTCGGCGGCCCCGCCACCGGACCGGCCGCGGCACTTGCCGCCATACCTGCCACCGGGCCGGTCACCGCACCCGCCACGAGACCGGCGCCCGGCTCCCCGCCGCTCTCGCCCGCGACCTGCGGAACTCCCGCTGTCTCCGCGCCCGTTATCGCCTCCGCTGTCTGCTCCGCGCCGAAGACCGTCGGCCGGATCACCTCCGCGAGGCCGGTCAGCAGACGGGCCTCTCCCTCGGTGCTCAGCCGCAGGGCGCGCTCCCACATGGCGCGGGCCCGGGCCGTACGTCCCGCGGACGCGGTCAGGGGCGCTCCCAGCAGCAGGGTCTGTGCCTCCCACAGCCGGCCCCCGCCCCGAGCCGCCTCCGCCGCGGCGTGCTCGAACAGGGCGGCCGCGGCCGCCATGTCGCCGTCGGCCAGCGGCACATGCGCCGAGCTGCGCAGCGCCGACACCCGCTGCGCCACGAGACCGAGCCGCTCCGCCTCCTTGCGGGCGCGGTCCGCCCACTGCCGGGCCTGATCGCGGTCCCCGGCGACGGCGGCGGCGGTCACCAGGATCTCCATGAACAGGGGCCGCATGCTCGGCTGCAGGCCGCCGAGGTCCTCCCCGCCCGCCCGGATCACCGCCGCGCGGGCCCGCGCCGGATCACCGGTGTGGAGCGCGGCGTACCCGAGCATGCACCAGGCGATGGACGCCCACCAGCGGGTGCCGGCACCGGCCCGCGCCACGGCCTCCTCGGCGACGGCCAGCGCACCGTCGTCGCCCGGCGGGAGGGCGGGAACCAGCGCCAGGGCCTTGGACGCCAGGACGAACGCGAGCAGTTCGTCGCTGTCGATGCCCCGGGCGATGGTCTCCGCCTCCTCCGCGAGTTCCAGGGCCGGCCCCAGCCGCAGGGTTATGACCTGTATGTGGGACAGGCACAGCAGCAGATGCGGCACCACGTAGAGCAGGCCGCCCCGGCGGGCGATGGCGAGACCGCGCCCGGCGTGCCGTTCGGCGTCGGCGTACCGTTCGAGGAACGCCTCCGCCCAGCCGAGCCGGGCGAGCGGTTCGCACAGGCCCGCGAGATCCTGGTCGGTGAGGGAGTCGATGAGCGCGCCGGCCCGGTCGGCGGCCTCGGCGGCGGCCACCATGTTCCCCTCGTACGCCTCCCCGAGCGCGGTGACGGCGAGCGCCCCCGCCTCCGCGACCTCGTCGCCCAGCGACCGGGCCAGCTCCAGGGTGCGGACCACGTCGTCGCGCACATCCGGGTAGGAGCTGGCGTGCGGGGCGGACGAGCCCAGTTCCAGGCCGAGCTGGACGGTCTCGGCGGGGGAGAGGTCGGCGCCGCGGGCCAGTTCGCGGCGCAGCAGGGCGATGGCCTCCGCGTACCGGCCCAGATGACGTTCCATGACCGCGCACAGGGTGACCGCGCCGGCCCGTACGCCGTCGTCGGTGCCCGGCGGCGACAGGCTGATCACGTCGTGCAGCAGGTCCCGGCTCTCCAGCAGCCCCCCGCAGGCGCCGAGCGCCTCGGCCCGCCGCAGCATGAGGTCACGGCGCAGCGCCCCGTGCGCCGGCCGCTCCGGCAGATGTGTGAGGGCGACGCCCAGCCAGTGCGCGCTGCTCGCGGGCGCGGTCGCGGCGGCCTGCCGGGCGGCTTCGGTGAGGACGGCGACGGCGTCCGGGTCCCAGCCGGTCAGCGAACGCTCGACGTGATGCGCCCGTTCGGTGACCGGCGCTCCGATCCGGGCCAGTTCGGCGGCGGCGAGGTGGTGCATCCGGGTGCGCAGCAGAGGATCGGTGGTGTCGTGGACGAGGGACCGCAGCACGGGATGCCGCAGCGCCCAGCGGCCGTCCGGCCCCGGCCGCGCGAGATCACGGGCCGTCAGTTCCCGCAGATCCGCGTCGAGTTCGTCCTCGCCCCGCCCGGTGACGGCCGCCACCAGCGCGGGTGCGGCGTGGTCGCCTAGCACGGCCACGGCCTGGACCGTGCCGCGTTGGGCGTCGGTCAGGGGAGTCAGCTCGTCCAGGAGCAGCGAGCTGAGCCCCGCGGGTCTGCCCGCCTGGAGCAGCGCCAGGAAGTACAGCGGGTTGCCCTCGCTGGCCGCGTACAGCTCGGCGGCCAGGGCGGGCGGCCGGTCCGGGGCGAGCGCCGCGAGACAGGCGGCACGGTCCAGGGGGCCCAGCTCAAGCCGCAGTACCGTCCCGGTCTCCACGCCCCGGGTGAGCGAGGCGACGAGACGGGGCGAGGTCTGCCGTTCGCGGCGCGCCACCACGATCACCACGGGTGCGCGCCGCGGCGGGTGCCGTACGAGATGGTCGAGCAGTTCCAGGGACGCCGGGTCCGCCCAGTGCACGTCGTCGAGCGCCACCACGAGGCCCTTGCCGGTGCGGGCGACCCGGGCGAGGAAGGCCGCCGCCGCGCGCTGCATCGCGAAGCGGTCGACGGTGTGCGCCTCGGCGAACGGGGACGGGATCCCGGTCTCGGAGTCGAGGTCCGCAAGGGCGTCGGCGAGGGGCTGGTAGGGCAGATGCTGCTCGTACTCGGTCGCCCGGCCGCGCAGCACCGTCATGCCCCGCTCCCGCGCCAGCGCGCAGAACTCCGAGACCAGTCTGCTCTTGCCGATCCCCGCCGCGCCGGTGACGTCGACGACCGCCGGGCCGGGGGCGGGGTCCGCCGGACCGTCGCCGGTCCCCGTCAGTCCGTCGAGTATTCCGGCGATCCGTGCCAGCTCGGTCTCCCGGCTCACCAGCGGAGCCACGTCCCACGGCAATGCGATTCCCCCCGAAGCCGGCCCCGGGCCGTCCGGAGCCCGTCCGGAGAGCCCTGATCACGAACCTCCGGCCGATTCCCGAAGATTGTACGTAGCTCCCGGCAGGCCGGCGGCCCCGTCCCCGCACCCGTGCGAGTGCCACCTTGACGCCCCTGACCGGCGCACCTAGGTTCCCCTCGACGCGATCAGCATGATCGGACGGACAGGTCCGCGATCAGACAGGCAGGTCGGCGATGACGGACTCACACACCCCCGACGGCACCGGCGCCGTCCGACCGCTCCAGGTGGAGACCCACGGCCTGGACGTGATCGGCGACACCGAACGCAAGGGCACCCCACGGACCCTCTTCTGGCCCTGGTTCGGCGCCAACGTCTCCGTGCTCGGCATGAGTTACGGCGCGTTCGCGCTCGGCTTCGGCATCTCCTTCCCGCAGGCCCTGGCCGCCGGCGTCATCGGCGTCGTCTTCTCCTTCCTGCTCTGCGGCTTCGTCGCGGTCGCCGGCAAACGCGGCTCGGCCCCCACGATGGTGCTCAGCCGCGCCGCGTACGGAGTGCGCGGCAACCGGCTGCCCGCGGCCGTCTCCTGGCTGCTCACGGTCGGCTGGGAGACCGTGCTCTGCGCGCTCGCCACCATGGCCACCGCCACCGTCTTCGACCGGCTCGGCACGGGCGGCGGCACCGGGACCAAGATGCTCGCCCTGATCCTCGTCGCCGCACTGGTCGTGGTGGTCGGCGTGACGGGCTTCGACCTGATCATGCGTCTGCAGACCGTCATCACCGTCGTCACCGGCGTGCTGACCGTCGTCTACGTCGCACTGGTCGCCGACCACGTCCACTGGTCCGCCGTCAGCTCGGTACCGGCCGGATCCGCCCAGGAGTTCATCGGCGCCCTCGTCTTCCTGATGACCGGTTTCGGGCTCGGCTGGGTCAACGCGGCCGCCGACTACTCCCGTTATCTGCCGCGCGACTCCTCCGGCCGGGGCGTCGTCGGCTGGACCACCTTCGGCGCCTCGCTCGCCCCGCTGCTCCTGCTGGTCTTCGGACTGCTCCTCGCGGGCTCCTCCGCCGACCTCGGCGAGGCCGTCGCCGCCGACCCGGTCGGCGCGCTGACCACGCTCCTGCCCACCTGGTTCCTGGTCCCGTTCGCCGCCGTCGCCGTGCTCGGCCTCGTCGGCGGTGCCGTCCTCGACATCTACTCCTCCGGCCTCGCCCTGCTCGCGGCCGGTCTGCGCGTACCGCGTCCGCTCGCCGCCCTCGTGGACGGGCTGCTGATGATCGCGGGCGCCGTCTACATCGTCTTCCTCGCCGACGACTTCCTCGGCCCGTTCATCGGCTTCCTCACCACCCTCGGCGTCCCCGTCGCCGCCTGGTGCGGAGTCATGCTGGCCGACCTCCTGCTGCGCCGCCGCGACTACGCCGAGGCCGACCTGTTCCGCCCGGACGGCCGCTACGGCGACATCCCGCCCGGCCCTCTCCTGCTCACCGTCGCCGCCACCGCCCTCGGCTGGGGCCTGGTCACCAACGCCGCGGCGGGCTGGCTCGACTGGCAGGGCTATCTCCTCGGCCCCTTCGGCCTCGGCGGCAGGACCGGTGACTGGGCCTACGCCAACCTGGGCGTCCTGGTCGCCCTGGCGGCCGGCTTCCTCGGCACGCTGACGCTGTCGCGGGGCCGGGTCCGGGCGCAGGAGGCGGGGGCGTGAGGACGACGGCCCCGGGGGGCCTGCTCGCCGTCATCGACATGCAGCGCGTGTTCGCCGAGCCCGACAGCCCGTGGGCGGCACCCCGTTTCGAGGAGGCCGCGGCGGGTGTACGGCGGCTGCTGCCGGCGTTCGCCGGACGGACGGTGTTCACCCGCTTCGTCGCGCCCCGGCGGCCCGAGGGAGCCTGGCGGGCGTACTACGCGCAGGCGCCCTTCGCGCTGCGGCCACCCGGCGCGCGCCTGTGGCAGTTGGCCGACGAACTCGCCGACGAGGCGCCGGACGTGATCGACGCCCCGACCTTCGGCAAGTGGGGCCCGGAACTCGCCGCCCGCCTCGGGTCGGACGGGCGGCTGGTCCTGGCCGGGGTCAGCACCGACTGCTGTGTGCTGTCCACGGTTCTCGCGGCGGCCGACGCGGGCGTCGAGGTCCTGGTGGCCGCCGATGCCTGCGCGGGCGCGGACGACGAGTCGCACGCCAAGGCCCTGCATCTGCTGGACCTGTACCGCCCGCTCGTCCGGGTCGTGACCGTCGACCAGGTGCTCGGTCAGTCGCGGCCGGCACCCCGGTAGAGGTCCAGCTCCCCGTCCAGCTCCAGGGCGAGCACGGTCGCGTACGGGTCGAGGTCGGCCTCCGCGGGGGCGTCGATCCAGGTCACACCGGGCACGGCGTCCAGGCCGCCGATCACCCGGTGGCCCAGTTCGGCGCCCGTGCCGAGGACGGTGGCCCTCCGGACCGGATTGCGCAGCCCCCGCACCGCGACGGACTCGCGCGGCACGTCGAAGCACGTCAGATACAGCGTGCGCCGGTCGGCGGAGAGGGTGCTCGGGCCGTAGTGGTGCCCGGCGGGCAGTCCGGCGACCGTCCCGTGGACGGCCTCGGAGTGCCGCGCGATCCAGGCGCCGAGCCCCTCCAGCCGCTCGACCTGCTCCGCGGGGATCGTCCCGTCCGCCCTGGGACCGACGTCCAGCAGCAGATTGCCGCCCATGCCGATCGTCTCGGTGAAGTAACGCACCAGCTGCCGGACCGACTTGTGGTTGTGGTCCGCGTGCTGGAAACCCCAGGAGTCGTTGATGGTCAGGCACAACTCCCAAGGCCCGTCTGGCGCTTCGAGCGGTACCCCCTGCTCCGGGGTGGCGTAGTCGCCGCGGCCGAGCATGCGGGCGTTCAGGACGGTGTCCGGGTTCTCCGCGAGGATCAGATCGGCCAACTCCGTGATGCGCCACTGCTGTTCGGTGCGCTCCCACTCGCCGTCGAACCACAGCAGGTCGGGGCGGAACCGCTCCACCAGCTCCCTCACCTGACCGTCACGGTAGGCGAGGTAGCGGTCCCAGGCCGCCGGGTCCTCCTCGCCGGGTGCGGCGTGCGAGTAGGGGTTGGCGTCGTTTCCGCCCGGGTGCGTGTTCGACCACTGATCGATCTCGGGGTGGCGGACGCTCGCGTAGTCCGGGTGGTTCCAGTCGGAGTGCGAGTAGTAGAGGCCGACCTTCAGGCCCCGCTCGCGCAGCGCGTCCACATAGCCGCCGATCAGGTCCCGGCCCGCCGGGGTGCGCCGGACGACGTCCAGTTCGCCGTGGGCGGTGTCCCACAGGGCGACGCCGTCGTGGTGGCGTGCGGTGAGCACCGCGTATCCCGCGCCCGCCCGGGCGAACAGCTCGGCCCAGGCCGCCGGGTCGTAGGCGGACGCGGTGAAGCCGTCCAGCTGTTTCATGTACCGCTCGTGCGTCACCTCGCCCCAGTAGAAGGACCAGGACTCCGGCACCCCGTCCACGGCGTAGATGCCGTAGTGGATGAAGATGCCCAGCTTGGCGGCGGGAAACCAGGGTTGCATGGTCATACGGCCACGCTAGGCGCAGGGCCCCGGCGGGCGCGTGGGCGCCGGTCACCACTGCTGGTCCGTTTTCACCCCGACCGGAGAAATGACCAGCCCTGTCGGCGTGGCACGGACCGGCGGGCCGAACCCGGAGCGGCGTAGAGGAATGCGTGCGTCCGTGTCGGGTACGCGCAGGGCGACGCGCCCGGTACGGACGCCGTTCCGGGCGGCCTTTCCATCACTATCTGGGATCTTCCATGGACATCTCCCCCAACGGTCACCACGCGCCCCAGGCCGTATCGCCGGCCCAGCGCGCGCTGACCGCGCTCGCCTTCGACACCCATGACGAGGCCGCGCTGAGCACACTCGCCGACAGCGACGTGCTGATTCCCGTGCCGGACGACGCCGACGAGGCCGCCGTGAGCGACCCGACGGCCGTGGCGCTGCCGGTTCTGGAGCAGCCCGGCGGTGAACAGATCGTGCCGGTCTTCACCTCGGAACCCGCGATGGCCGAACTCCTGCCGTACGTGTCGCGCTACCGTCTGGTGCCGCTGGGCGCCCTCGCCTCCCAGTGGCCGGCCGACGTGGACCTGTCCCTCACCATCGACGCCGGTTCCCCGCACGGTCTCACCCTCGACGCCCACGACGTGGGCACCCTGCTGGGAGGGCAGGGAATCTGAGCCCGAGAGCCGGCCTGAGAAGCGGGGACCGCAGCCCCTCGTGCCCGGTCCGGCCGGGTGACGGGCGGGTCAGCCCTGCCGGAGCGTACGGGCCAGGGCGTCGCGCTGCAGCGGCAGCGCCTCGGCGTGCAGCGCGCGGCCCTTGTCCGTGAGGGCGACCCACACGCCGCGCCGGTCCTCCGCGCACACGGACCGTTCCACCAGGCCGTCCTTCTCCAGGCGGCCGATCAGCCGGGACAGCGCGCTCTGGCTGAGGTGGACCTTCTCCGCGATGTTCTGCACCCGGCACAGGTCCCCGGCCGCCGTGGCGGCCGCCAGGCCGGACGCGAGGATGTCGAGCACCTCGAAGTCGCTGGCGCCGAGGCCGTGCGGATGCAGGACGCGGTCGATCTCGCACATGGTGCGGGCGTGCACGGACAGGATGTCCCGCCACTCGTCCTCAAGCCGGGCGCCGGCCGTGTTCGCTGCCATATGTGCACGGTAACAGAGGGCGAGCAGATTGTTGCCCATGCAACTAGTGCAGGCGCAACGACTGTCTCCGGGTCTACTCCGCCGTGGTGTCCTGGAGCAGCCCGATCAGGTTCCCGTCCGGGTCCTTCACCGAGGCGATGAGCCGGCCGCCGCCCACGTCGTGGACGTCCTCCAGCGTCTCGGCGCCGGCGCCCAGCAGCCCCGTGAGCGTCGCCCGGATGTCGGTGACGTGCCAGTACGGCACGGGACCGGTCATTCCCTTCGCGTGTCCGTTCGGGTCCAGACCCACGTCCTGCCCCGCGTCCTTGAAACCGACGTAGTACGCCGAGTCCGCATACGGCTCGACCTCCAGCAGGGCGCTGAACAGGGCCTTCGCCGCGGCCAGGTCCTTGACGGGGTAGATGACGGTCTTGAGTCCGGCGGTCATGGGGTGCTCCTCGGGTGTCGTTTCCTGGTCGCTGTGAACTGCGCTCCACGCTAGGGCGCGAGCGCCCCGGCAGGCTTCTCCGATCCTGATCGATCCCCCGAGAGCGAGGGGTGTCCCATCGGCATTCGGGTGCGGGGCCTGGTGGCTCTCAGGGGCGCGGGGAACTGCGCGAGAAGCCCCACCCACCCGCGGAGGACCGGCACACGCGAGCGGCCCGCAAGACCTAGGCCGGGCGGAGCCAGACCGTGGCCAGGGGCGGCAGCGTCACCCGGACACTTCCCGACCGCCCGTGCCAGGCCACCGGCTCGCGCGCGACCGGGCCCGAGTCGCGGACACCGCCGCCCCCGTACGCCACGGCGTCCGTGTTCAGCACCTCAGCCCATGCGGGAACCTCCTCGGGGACACCGAGCCGGTACTCCCGCCGGACGACCGGGCTGAAGTTGGACACCGCCAGGAGAGGCACCCCCTGCGCGTCGAACCGCAGGAAGGCGAAGACGTTGTCATCGGCGGCGTCCCCGCACACCCACTGGAAACCGGCGGGATCCGAGTCCCGCTGCCAGAGCGAGGGTGTTCGCCGGTACACCGCGTTGAGGTCGCGGACGAGATCGCGCACCCCCCGGTGGTCCGCCTCGGCGCCGTACCCCGGGTCGAGCAGCCACCACTCGGGGCCCTGCGCCTCCGACCACTCGGCACCCTGCGCGAACTCCTGTCCCATGAACAGGAGCTGCTTGCCGGGGTGCGCCCACATGAAGCCCAGGTACCCCCGGTGGTTCGCCCGCCGCTGCCACCAGTCGCCCGGCATCTTCGACACCAGCGCCCGCTTCCCGTGGACGACCTCGTCGTGGGAGATGGGAAGGACGTAGTTCTCGCTGTACGCGTACACCATCGAGAAGGTCATCTCGTCGTGGTGGTACTTGCGGTGCACCGGCTCGTGCTCGATGTAGCCGAGCGAGTCGTGCATCCAGCCCATGTTCCACTTCAGCCCGAAGCCGAGACCGCCGCTGTCGGTCGGGCGGGTGACGCCGTCCCAGGCCGTGGACTCCTCCGCGATGGTCACCACGCCCGGCGCGCGCCGGTACACCGTCGCGTTCATCTCCTGGAGGAAGGCGACCGCGTCCAGATCCTCGCGCCCGCCGAACACGTTGGGGGTCCACTGACCGGAGTCGCGCGAGTAGTCGAGGTAGAGCATCGACGCCACCGCGTCCACCCGCAGCCCGTCGACATGGAACTCCTCGCACCAGTAGACGGCGTTCGCCACCAGGAAGTTGCGCACCTCGGTACGGCCGAAGTCGAACTCGTACGTCCCCCAGTCGGGGTGCTCGGCCCGCCGGCTGTCCCCGGGCTCGTACAGCGGCTCCCCGTCGAACCGGCCGAGCGCCCAGTCGTCCTTGGGGAAGTGCGCGGGCACCCAGTCCAGGATCACCCCGACACCGGCCCGGTGCAGCGCGTCGACGAGGTACTTGAAGTCGTCGGGGGTGCCGAGGCGCGCGGTCGGGGCGTAGAAGCCGGTGACCTGATAGCCCCAGGACCCGCTGAACGGATGCTGGGCGACCGGCATCAGCTCGACATGGGTGAAACCGAGGTCGGAGACGTACTCAGGCAGCACATCGGCCAGTTGACGGTACGTCAGTCCCGGTCGCCAGGACGGCAGATGGATCTCGTAGACGGAGAACGGCGCCTCGTGCACCGGGGTGTCCCCGCGCCGCGCCATCCATTCCGCGTCGCCCCACTCGTAGTGGGAGGCCGTGACGACGGACGCCGTCGCGGGCGGCACCTCAGCCCGGCGGGCCATCGGATCGGCCTTGAGCAGACGGTGGCCGTGGCGGGAGGTGATCTCGAACTTGTAGTGGGCGCCCTCACCCACCCCCGGCAGGAACAGCTCCCAGACCCCGGACGACCCGAGGGACCTCATCGGGAACGCCGTCCCGTCCCAGCAGGCGAAGTCACCGACGACCCGTACACCCCGGGCGTTCGGCGCCCACACGGTGAACCGGGTGCCGGTCACGCCCTGGTGGGTCATCGGTTCGGCACCGAGCGCCTTCCACAGCTGCTCGTGCCGCCCCTCACGGATCAGATGCAGATCCAGCTCGCCCAGCGCGGGCAGGAAGCGGTACGGGTCGTGCACCTCGTGGTCGGTGTCCTCGTACGAGACGAGCAGCGTGTACGGAGGGACTGCGTCACGCGGCAGCAGGACGGAGAAGAGACCGTCGCCCTCCGAGGCGAGATAGGTGCGCTCACCGCCGATCACGACGCTCACGGCGTGGGCGTACGGCCGCAGCGCCCGCACGGCGATCCCGCCCGGCACCGGGTGGGCGCCGAGCAGGGCGTGCGGGTCGTGGTGGGCGCCGGAGAGCAGCCGCGCACGGTCGTCGGGGGCCAGGGGAGGGGCTGCCACGGTCAGCCGGGGCCCGCGCGGGGGCGGGCCCGCCGCCTCGGGGGGAGTGGTGTCGCGCAGGGCCACGGTCTCAGTCTCCTCTCACGGCGAGACGCTCGATCGCCGCCATCGGTACGGGAAGCCAGTCGGGGCGGTGCCGGGCCTCGTAGAGCACTTCGTACACGGCCCGGTCCGTCTCGTAGGCGCGCAGCAGTCCGTGCTTCTTGCGCGGGTCCCAGCCGGCGTGGGCGGCGTAACCCGCGCAGTACGCCTCCCGGCAGCGGCGTGCCCACTCCGGGCGCCAGGGGCGGCGCTGCCGGGCCGCGTAGTCGAAGGAGCGGAGCATCCCGGCGATGTCCCGCACCGGCGACTGGGTGCCGCACCGCTCGGCCAGCGGACGGGACGGCTCCCCCTCGAAGTCGATGACGAACCACTCCCGCCCGGCCCGCAGCACCTGACCCAGGTGCAGATCGCCGTGCACGCGCTGTGCGGGCGGACCGACGTCGCAGGAGAGCAGGGCGCGAAAGGCGCTGCGCAGACCGGGGACGAACGGCCGCAGGGCCGGTACGGAGCGTGCGGCGGCGTTCAGGCGCTCGGTCATCGCGGCAGCCGTGCGTCCGTTCTCGTCGTGGGCGCCCGAGGGGAAGGCCGAGGCCAGTGCCAGATGCACCTCGGCCGTGGCCCGGCCCAGCTCACGGGCCTGTGCCGTGAAGTCCTGCCCGGCGGCGAGCGCGCCGAGCGCCAGCGTCCAGCCGTCCGACGCGTCGGGCAGGAACGGCTGCAGCACACCGAGCGTCGCCGGGAACGGATCGGTCGTCCGGAACCAGGCCACCGGCGCCGGCACCCGGCCGCACCCCTGCCCGGCCAGCGCACCCGGCACCTCGAGGTCGGGGTTGACCCCCGGCTGGATCCTCCGGAAGACCTTCAGGATGAACGCGTCCCCGTACACCAGCGAGGAGTTGGACTGCTCGGCGTCCAGCAGCCGGGGCGCGAGCCCGGCCGGCACCCGCACGTCGGGGTCCGACTCGAAATGCAACGGGCCCGCCGTACCGGGGTGCCGGAGCCGTTCGAGCAGCAACTGGGCCGAGCGGGGGTCGTACAGCGCGTCGTACACGCTGAGACCCGCGAGCGGGCCCTTCTGCGCCTGCCCGATGAGCGCCCGGCCGAGGCGCGGCGCCTGGTGTTCCCGCACACCGAGCAGCAACTGGTAGCAGTCACCGGCGGCGGGGATGCCGCCCGGCGCGGGCACCCCGCCGTGGCCGGTGTGGCTCGGCTCGCCGGTGTGCACGAGCAGGTGCAGACAGCCCGGATACAGCTCCGTCATCGACAGCAGGGCGAGGTCCGTGACCGGCCGGTCCTTGCCGGCGAACCAGCGCTGCCGGGGGAGCCAGTCGCGCAGCAGCCCGGCCAGCGAGGCCATGAGGTCGGCGGCGACCTCGCCGCTGCTCGGCCCGCCGCTGCCCGGCCGGAGCAGTGCGGTTGCGGTCTTCGACATGGTGACGCGTCCTTTCGCCGGGCCGCGCCTCAACGCCCTGGGGCGGCGCGGGTGAGGACTCGGGAGAGCCGGAACCAGTAGAAGCCGTGGCCCGCGAGGGTGAGGAGGTAGGGCAGTTCACCGATGGCCGGGAAGCGGACTGCGCCGATGAGTTCGACGGGGTGGCGTCCTTGGTAGGCGCGCAGGTCGAGTTCGGTGGGCTGTGCGAAGCGGGAGAAGTTGTTCACGCACAGCACG
>NZ_JBVIYK010000009.1:0-348883 GCF_055592645.1 Streptomyces sp. NPDC041108
CATCCAGCGCCACCCGGAACTCATCGACGGCTGCCTCACCGAAACCGGCCTGACCCTCAACCCCGGCACCCGAAGCTAATCCGACAAGGTCAGTAACCGGCACCGACCCGACCGCACAAGCAAGAAGAGCACCCCGCGCCGTGGCGTGCTCTTCTTGCTGTTCGGCGGCGACGCCGCCCTGCGATGGACGCGCCGCGCAGCGGCCCCTTCTTCACGACCTGAGCCGCACCACACCACCACAGACACCCCACTCTCTTTTCCTAAGTAGGGGAACGCTGCGTCACAGCGTCACAGGGCGCCCGGTAAACAGCGGGTGACCTGCACATACAGCCCGTGACGCAGACGGCTTCGGCTGCGTCACGCCGCGTCATCTGCGTCACCGGTGACGCACGGCCTGCGTCACGGATGACGCACCCCCAACCTTCTGCGTCACCACAAACCCACAGGTCAGAGGCCCTGAATGACGCAGGTGACGCCGTGACGCAGAAATTCGAACCTCGGACACACGCGCCCCCGGCGCATGACCCTTCGCACGCGCACGGAGGACACGCCATGAGCACCGCACGTGAACAGCCGGACCCGCGCGCCACGCTCCGCGCCGGGTTGCCGGACCGCTACCTCACCACCGACGACATCGCCGTGATCTTCAAGGTGCCCAAAGAGACCGTCTATCAGTGGCGAAAGAAGCGCACCGGCCCGCCCAGCTTCCGTATCGGCAAGTACGTCCGCTACGACCCCGCCGACGTGCACGCCTACGTCACCGGCCGCAAACACTCCGACCGCAACGCCGCCTGACACAGCCACACAGCACCCCATGACCCCCAGGGAGGGGCGCGCCGCGCCCCTCCCTTCCCCTGTGCCCAGAAGGGACCTCGCCTACATGGCAGGCCACATCCAAGACCGCTGGTTCAAGACCGAGACGAACACCAGCGGCAAGACCGTCCGCGTCAAGACCGACCGCCACGGCACCGGCATGCGCTACCGGGCCCGGTACATCGGCCCCGACGGCACCGAGAAGTCAAGGAGCTTCCCCGACCGACAGAAGCGACTCGCTGAGCAGTGGCTCGCTCAGACTGAGGCGGACATGGCACGCGGGGAGTACATCGACCCGCGCACGGCACGGACCACGTTCCGGCAGTACGCGGAACGTTGGGTCAACTCCCACACGGGCGAGATCAATAGCCGTGAGGCTGCCGAGCGTCGGCTTCGACTGCACGCCTATCCCCACATCGGGACGCGCCCGCTCGGCTCGTTCAAGCCTGAACACATCCGGGCCTGGATCGCGGCCCTCGAAGACACCGTGCCGGCCGAATCGCACCGCCGCATCATCGTCGGCACCGTCTCGGCTGCGCTCAGTGCGGCGGTCGACGATGGGCTGCTCAGCAAGAACCCCTGTCGGGCCCGCACGGTGCAGCTCCCGAAGCCGGGCAAGCCCCGTGTGGTCCCGTGGACAACCGCACATGTCTTCGGCGTACGGGCCGCCCTCCCGCCGCGCTTCCGGGCCACCGTGGACCCCGGCGCGGGATGTGGTCTGCGTCAGGGCGAGATCTTCGGCCTGTCGGTCGATGAACTCAACTACGAGGGAGGGTGGTTGACCGTCGATCACCAGCTCAAGCGCATTCGCGGGAAGTACGTCTTCGCCCTTCCGAAAGGCGGCAAGGTCCGTGATGTGCCTCTTCCGAAGGCCGTGGCCACCGCTCTGCGGGACCACTCCAAGGAGTTCGCCCCGGTGGACGTGACGCTTCCCTGGCGTACGCCAGACGGCCCGCTCGTCACGAAGCGGCTCCTGTTCAGTGGGATCGGGGGCAATCATCTCCGCGTGAGCAGCTTCAACGCTCACCACTGGAAACCCGCTCTGGCGACCGCAGGACTCATCCCAGAGCCCGAGCGCGGTGAAGGCTACGCGTCGGCCCCCGAGGACGGCATGCACGCCCTCAGGCACTTCTACGCGTCGGTCCTGCTGGACGCGGGCGAGAACATCCGCGCCCTGAGTCAGTACCTGGGGCACAGCGATCCGGGGTTCACGCTGCGCACGTACACGCACCTCATGCCGAGCAGCGAGGGGCGCACCCGGAAAGCCGTTGATTCTCTTTACCTGGCGCCCATCTGAACTGACTCGCGCATCCAGCGGACGAACTGCGGCAACTCGCAGACAATGGCGGGATGGATCAAGGAGTTGCCGCAGCGTTCGCGGGCGTAGCCGGGCTGGTCGGAGCTGCCATCGGCGGAATGGCTAGCGCGTACGGGGCTCGTACGGGCGCAGACAAGTCGATCGAGGCTGTACAGCTCCAAGTGCAACAGCAATCCCAAGCTGAACATCGGCACTGGTTGAGGGAGCAACGCAGACAAGCGTGCGTCAGCTTCATCGACGCCTTCACGGCGTTTACTCAATCGGTATCTATGTGCGGCGCGCATATAGATGCATCCCAGGGCATCGCTTCCGATCTGTGGGACAGCCTCAGGAGCGATGGCCAGGACTTGGTCATACGCAGGGAACACCTGGCCCTTTGGGGACCGCCTGAACTCATCAACTCGGCACATGTCGTGACACGGGCGGCAAAAGCCCTGCGCGAGGCAGTACGTGAGTGGCCCGAGATGCGCGCAAGCGCAGACACGGGCACTCTGAGCGCGTATCACGACCGCCTTGGTAACTTGCGGCGAGACTTGGGCGAGGCCCGGTTGGGGTTCATGAACGCGGCTCACCGAACCCTGGGAAAGCTTGATCACGGCCCAGAGACGGCCCACGGGGCCTAGGGCAGGCTCTGGCAACAGCAAGCGTGCTGGTCAGCGCCCCTTTTCTGCCTACACGCATGGACTTCATCTACTTCTGGCCCCTCTACACCGGCCAGCCCATCCCGATCGACAGCTGGCGATCGCGGATGTGGCTGGATACCTGGGTGTGATGGCCGAACCCCGTTCGCCGGGCTCTGGCGGGCTAACAATCAAGGCACGCACAGGAGTCATTTTCCCCACGCGTTACCGCGGCGTGCTTACAGTGAACCCCGGCAAGCGGTTTCTGAACGCGTTCAAGGGGGGAGTCGCGTCATGCGCAAGGGGGTCAAGGGCGCCATAGTCGGCGGGGTGCTCGCTGCGATGGTGGGCGGTGCCGGGTACGGCGGGTACAACTTCGTGACGGCGCTCGACGGGGACGGCGGGGGCCCGCAGAAGCGGACCGGGCCGCCGAACGCGGACGAGGTCCGGGAGACGACGGAGAAGTTCTTCGCGGCGTGGGAGAAGGGTGACCCGTCGGCGGCCGCGTCGTACACGAACGACGCGCTGGACGCGGGGAAGGTCTTCGACAGCTTCACCGGCGTCGCACGGATCGACGACGTGAAGATCGAGCCGGGCGAGCCCACCGGCAGCGGCGACCGGACCGTTCCGTTCTCCGTCCGGGCGACCGTCTCGTACAAGGGCAAGAGCAAGGAACTCGCCTACAAGAGCCGGCTGACCGTCGTGCGCGGCAAGACGACCGGGCGGGCCCTGGTCGACTGGCGGCCCTCCGTCGTGCACCCCGAGCTGAAGAAGGGGGACACGCTGTTCACCGGGGAGGCGGCGGCGCCGCCCATCGAGGCCGTGGACCGCGACGGCAAGGTGCTCACGAAGGAGAAGTACCCCTCCCTCGGGCCGATCCTCGACACCCTGCGCGACCGGTACGGCGCCGAGGCGGGCGGCACCCCCGGCATCGAGCTGGGCATCCACCACGCGGCCGCGGAGGCCGCCGACACCACTCTGCTGACCCTGACCAAGGGCAGGGTGGGCAAGCTGCGGACCACGATCGGCGCGGGGACCCAGGCGGCGGCCGAGCGGGCGGTCACGAAGCATCCCGAGTCGTCCGTGGTCGCCGTGCAGCCCAGCACCGGACAAGTGCTGGCCGTCGCCAACCACCGCGACGACGACTTCAACGCGGCCTTCCAGGGTGAACTCCCGCCCGGCTCCACGATGAAGATCATCACCGCCGCGATGCTCATCGACAACGGCGTGACCTCGATGAACGGCCCCGCGCCCTGCCCCGACACGGCGACCTGGATGAGCCAGACCTTCAAGAACCTGCCCGGTCTGAAGGCGAACGAGACGTCGAGCGCGACGCTCGCCGACAGCTTCGAGCGGTCCTGCAACACGGCCTTCATCAAGCTGATCGACGAGAAGCCGCTGTCCGACGAGTCGTTGACCCTGGAGGCTCAGGAACGGTTCGGGATCGGCCGGGACGACTGGAAGACGGGCATCGTCTCCATGGACGGCAAGGTGCCGCCCTCCGGCGGGCCGAACCGGGCCGCCAACGCCATCGGTCAGGGCGACGTCCTGATGAACCCGCTGAACATGGCGTCGGTGACGTCCACGGCGATCACGGGCACCTTCCGGCAGCCGTATCTGGTGTCCCCGAAGCTGGACGACCGGCAGCTGGCCACCGCCAAGGGGCTGTCGGCCGGCACGTCCGCGCAGTTGAAGCAGATGATGAAGCAGACCGCGGCCCGGGGGACGGCGGCGACCGTCATGTCCGGGCTCGGCGGTGACATCGGGGCGAAGACCGGCTCCGCGGAGATCGACGGGCAGGCCGTGGCGGACAGTTGGTTCACCGGGTTCCGCGGGGACGTGGCGGCGGCGGCGATGTCGGAGGGCGGTGGCCGCGGCGGCGAGGCGGCCGGTCCGATCGTGGTGGAGGTGCTGAAGGCCGGGGGGTGAGGTTCGCCGCGGTCGCGCCGTAGGGGGTGCCGGTCCGTCGCGGGGTGCGCGCTCCTGAAAGGCGCACTCCTGAAAGGCCCGCTCCTGAAAGGAAGGGGCGCAGGCCCCGCATTGCGGGGGCGCGGGGAACTGCGCGACCAGCCCCCACCCACCCGCGGAGAACAGTGGCCGAACCCACGGAGTGACCCGCGGGACTCTAGTGTGGTGGTTCTCGTTGAGGGACGAGAGGGCAGTCGGGGGCAGCGGAAGGTCGGAGCGTGGGTAAGAGAAGGCGTGTCGACGAGCGGAAGGCCGCGACATCGGGGAGGTCGCGGCGGCATCTCGTGCTGGGCGGAGCGGCGGTCGTGGCCCTCGGCGGCGGTGCGTTCGCCGTGTACACGGTGTTCGGCGCCGGCGCGTCGGCCGACGACGGCTCGGCCGACGCCAAGGCCGTGAAGAGCGGGCCCCTGTCCGCCGGTGAGGTCCGTACGGCCGCGACCGCGTTCCTGACGGCCTGGCAGAAGGGCACCGTCACCAAGGCCGCCGCCGCCACGGACGACGCGGTGGCCGCGAAGGCCGCGCTGACCGGCTTCACCAAGGACGCCCACGTCAAGGACGTCACCCTCACCCGGGGCAAACGGGCGGGCGACAGGGTGCCGTTCACGGTGAAGGGCACGGTCTCCTACAAGGGCGCGAAGAAGCCGCTCACCTACGAGACCGCCCTCACCGTCGTACGGGCGAAGAAGGACGGCGAACCCGTCGTCGACTGGCGGCCGTCCGTCGTCCACCCCGAACTGGCCGAGGGCGACCGCCTGGTGACCGGAGAGGCGGGCACGCCCCCGGTGAAGGCCCTCGACCGGGACGGCGGTGAGCTGACGACGAAGAAGTACCCGTCGCTGGGCTCGGTGCTGGACGGTCTGCGGGAGAAGTACGGCAAGAAGGCCGGCGGCAAGGCGGGCGTCGAACTGCGGATCGTCCGCGCGGATCCGGAGAAGGCCGGGTCGCACGGCGGGTCCTCCGCCGAGCCCACCGGCTCCGCCAAGTCGGCCGACTCCACCAAGTCCGCGAAGGAGAAGGCCGCCGACAAGACGCTGCTGGAGCTGAGCGAGGGCACCCCGGGGGAGCTGCGGACGACACTCAGCCCGACGCTGCAGGCCCTCGCCGAGGCGAAGGTGGCGGCCACGAAGCGGGCGTCGGTGGTCGTGATGCGCCCCTCGACCGGCGAGATCCTGGCCGCGGCCAACTCCAGCAGCTTCAACGTGGCGTTCCAGGGATCCCTGGCTCCCGGCTCCACGATGAAGATCGTGTCGTCGGCGCTGCTCATCGACAAGGGTCTCGCGTCGGCGGAGAAGGTCCACCCCTGCCCCAAGTTCTCGTCGTACGGCGGCTGGAAGTTCCAGAACGACGACAAGTTCCAGATCAAGAACGGCACGTTCAAGGCCAGCTTCGCGCGCTCCTGCAACACCGCCTTCATCTCCCAGGCGAAGAAGCTGGACGACAACTCCCTGACCCTGGAGGCCCAGCAGGTCTTCGGGCTCGGCCTGAACAACTGGGCCATCGGCGTGTCCAGCTTCGACGGCGCGGTGCCGGTGCAGCGCGACGCCCCGATGGCGGCCTCGCTGATCGGCCAGGGCGGTGTGCGGATGAATCCGCTGAACATGGCGTCGGTGGTGTCGACGGCCAAGACGGGGGTCTTCATACAGCCCTACCTGGTGGCCCCGTCCGTGGACGGCCGCACCCTCGCCACCGCCGCGCGGCCCCTGTCCGCCTCGGCCCGCACACAGCTGCGCGAACTCCTCCGGTACACCGCCGCGGCCGGTACGGCGGCCGAGGCGATGTCGGGTCTCGGCCCGGACTTCGGGGCCAAGACCGGCTCCGCCGAGGTCGACGGCCAGAAGGAGCCCAACGGCTGGTTCACCGCCTGGAAGGGCGACCTGGCCTCCGCCGGGGTCGTCCAGGAGGGCGGCCACGGCAGCGAGTCGGCGGGCCCGATCGTGGCGGCGCTGCTGAAGGCGGGCAGCGGGGGCTGAGCCTCGGTGACCGGCGGCAGGCGGTCGCGTCCGGTGTCGGTATCGGCGTCGGTGTCGGCGTCGGTCACGTACGGGCGTGCACGGGTGCCTTCTCGTACGACCCGGGCGACGCGTCCAGGCACCAGTCGAAGACCGACGGCCAGGGGCCGTAACCCGCGTCCAGGTCCAGGTGGGCCTGGCCCGGGAGCACGTCGGCGTCCAGGCCCAGCGGTCCGGCGTAGACCGTGGCCGCGCCGCCGGGGCAGTACGGGTCGTCGTCGCCGCCCACGACCCGGGTGTACGAGGCTGCCGCGGCCATCCGGGCGGGGTCGGGCCGCGGCGGGGCGAACTCGGCTATCTCCGGGTGGTCCAGGGCGACTTCGGGGGCGGGCGGGGCGACGAGCAGGACGCGGTCGACGGGGCCGGACAGGACGTCGTCCCGCGCCACCGCGTGCAGCCACAGCAGACAGGCCAGGCTGTGGCAGACCACCGTGATCCGCCGGCCCGCCAACTCACCCAGCAGCGCGTCCAGTTCGGCCAGCCACCGCTCCAGGTCCGGGTCGTCCGCCTCGGGCAGCTGCGGGTACGCCACCTCGTGGCCCAGGTCGGTGAGGCGGTCGGCCAGCCAGTGCTGCCAGTGCGCGGCCGGGCGGTGGTTCTGCCACCCGTGCAGGATCAGGAAGGCGCGGGTGCCGTCGGCGGTCGGGGTCTGTGTCATCCCCAGATCGTCAGCGAAACGGCCCTGCCGGTCCAGTGCCGTCTCTGTGACTGGATGAGCGGTTCGCCGCGGGCCGGTGGGGCTGCCGGCGAGGACCGCGCGACCGGCCCCGCCGGACCCGCGCCCGCCGGCCCGCCTCGACAACCCGCTCGCATGGCCCGTACACGCACCGCTAGCGTGCCCGCATGACCAACCCGACGCAGGACACCGAGGGCTCCGCGGCCCACCCCCGTTTCGCCGAGGCGCTCACCGCCCTGGGGCTGGGCGAACTGCGCACCCGGATCCGCCGGTTCCCGGAGGCGACGAGGACCGCGGCGGAGGCGGCCGCCGCCCTCGGCTGCGAGCTGAGCGAGATCTGCAAGTCGCTGATCTTCGCGGCGGACGGCGTCCCGGTGCTGGTGCTCATGGACGGCGCGTCGAGGGTCGATCTGGAGCTGGTCCGGCGGGAACTCGGCGCCACGAAGGTCACCCGGGCCCGCGCGGACGTCGTACGGGAGACGACCGGCTACGCGATCGGCGGGGTCCCGCCCTTCGGGCACCGGACGAGGACCCGTGTCCTCGCGGACCGCTCGCTCCTGGACCACCCGACGGTGTGGGCGGCGGCCGGCACCCCGTACACCGTCTTCCCCATGGACCCCGGAGCGCTGATCGCCCACGCGGGCGCCACCCTGGTGGACGTCCGCGAGCCGAACGCGTGACGCCGGCCGTCACCGCGGCGGTGCTGCTCGCCGCGGTCACCCACGCCAGCTGGAACGCCATCGCGCACAGGATCACGGACAAGCTGGTCGGGTTCACGCTGATAGCCGGCGGCGGGGCGCTGATCGGGTTCGCGATGGTGCCGTTCGTGCCGCTCCCGGCGCCCGGCGCGTGGCCGTACCTGATCGCCTCCGCGATCGTGCACCTGATCTACTACGTGCTGCTGATGACGTCCTTCCGGCTGGGCGACTTCGGTCAGGCGTACCCCATCGCCCGCGGCTCCGCGCCCCTCGTCGTCACCGTCCTCGCCGCCGTCTTCGCGCACGAGGTCCCGGACGGCTGGGCGGCGGCCGGCATCCTGCTGAGCTGCGCCGGGCTGACCGGGGTCGCGCTGTGGGGCCTGCGCGGCGACCGTCCGCACTGGGCGGCGATCGGGGCCGCGCTGGCCACGGGCCTGTCGATCGCCTCGTACACGGTCGTGGACGGCCTGGGCGTACGGGCCTCCGGGTCCGCCCTGAGCTACATCGCCTGGCTGATGGCCCTGGAGGGACTGGCGATCCCCGCGTACGCGCTCTGGCGCTGGCGCGGCACGACAGCCGCCCGGCTCCGCCCGTTCGCCGCCGTGGGCCTGCTCGGCGCCGCGCTGTCGGTGCTGGCGTACGGCCTGGTCCTGTGGGCCCAGACGAAGGCGGAACTGGCCCCCATCGCGGCCCTGCGGGAGTCGTCGATCATAGTCGGCGCGGCCATCGGGGCGGTCTTCTTCAAGGAACGGTTCGGGGCACCGAGACTCGTGGCGGCGGGGCTGCTGGTGGTGGGCATCGGGCTGATGCTGCGGGCGGGGTAGGCGGGCTGCGGGGTGGACGGGCTGCGGGCGGTGGGCTTGGGGTGTGTGGGCCGGTCGTGCGGGCGCGGGTGGGGAGGCGCACTCTGGAGGGAGTGGTTCCGGAGGTGATCGTCATGATGAAGTCCACGGTCGGATGGCACGTCGAGCTGGAGTTCCAGGAGGACGACCAACGCACACGGGCGGCGGCGCTCGTGCGGCTCCCCGACGGGCAGGAAGTACGTGCGAACGGCTACGCCAGCCGGCACCGCACCGACGCCTCGCAGCCCCGGGTCGGTGAGGAGATAGCCGGGGCGCGGGCCTTGAACGAGCTGGCCATGAAGCTCCTCACCAAGGCCCACGACGAGATAGACGCGGCATCGGGGCGGACGTCCCACCCGATAGCTCTCTGACCGCCGAACAGGGGTCTGGTACGACCGGGTACGGCCGCACGGCAGCACGCCACCCCGGCCGGTGGCGAAGAGTGGACGCGTTGCCAAGTGACAGTGGACCGTCAGCCAACGACACGGGTGGATTTTCGGCGCATCCTGGTGATCGCCGCCGCGGAGTGCGGCCGTCCGGATCACCGGGACCGGGCCAGGACACCAGCGGGGGAGCCCTGGGCCGGTCCGGCCGCTCACCCGTGACGGTCCCTCCGCGGCGGATCGTGCTGGGCGGACCGCGCGCGGCCGACCCCGCTCAGCCCCGCGGCAGGGCTTCCCGCACCGCCCGTACCAGCGACTGCGCCCGGGGGTCCGCCGTCACCGTCTTGCGGTAGCCGTTCGTGACGTAGCCGAAGGCGATGCCGCTCTCCGGGTCGGCGAAGCCCAGGGGGCCGCCTCGGCCGGGGTGACCGAAGGAGCCGGGGCCGAGCAGCGGGGAAGCGGTGCCGTGGAGCATGTAGCCGAGGCCGAAGCGGGTGTTGATGACGAGGACGCGGTCGGGGCCGGCGGATTCCTCGGCGCGGGCCGCCTCCATCGTCGCCGGGCCGAACATCCGTACGCCGTCGACCTCTCCGACGAGCGCCGCGTAGAAGCGGGCCAGGCCCTCGGCCGTGGCGATGCCGTTGGTCGCGGGGAGGGCGGACGCGCGGTACGCCGGGTCGTTCTGGTCCGGGAACGGGGTGATCGCGGCGAAGGCCCGGCGGGTGAGGGAGTCCGGGTCGTCGTACGCCTCGGTGACCGTCCGCTTGGCGCGCACCCGCAGGCCGCCCGTGGGCTCGGGCGCCGACTCCAGACGGCCCGCGCGGCCGACGCGGCCGGCCGCCGCGACCGCGTCCGGCAGTCCCAGCCACAGGTCGCCGTCCAGGCCCAGCGGGGCGGCGATGTCGGACGCGATCCACTCGCCCGTACCCCGCCCGGTCGCGCGCCGGACCAGTTCGTCGAGCATCCAGCCGTACGTCAGCGGGTGGTAGCCGTGGTCGGTGCCGGGCTCCCAGGCGGGTGCCTGCGCGGCCACGGCCGCCGGTCCCCGGCGCGGGTCGAGGGCCTCGGCGGGGGTGAGGGGCCGGTCCAGGACGGGGAGCCCGACCCGGTGGCCGAGCACGTGCCGCACCAGTGTGCGGTCCTTGCCGTGCGCCTTGAACTCCGGCCAGTAGCGGCCCACCGGCGCGTCGAGGTCCAGTTCCCCGCGCTCGGCCAGCATCAGCGCCACCGCGGCGGCGACACCCTTCGTCGCCGAGCGCATGATCTGGGCGGTGCCGTGCTGCCAGGGTTCGTCGCCGTCGACGTCACGGGTGCCGGCCCACAGATCGACGACCTTGCGCCCGTGGAGGTACACGACGACCGCCGCGCCCCGCTCGCCGAGTGCCTCGAAGTTGCGTACGAAGGCCGTCCTGACCGGTTCGAAGCCCTCGGCGACCGTACCGTTCACGTCCACGCCGGTGCTCCTGTCCGTTCGCCCACCGCGGCCACGCTCCACGGCCGCGTGTCCCCTCCGCCCGCCACGACCGCTCGTCGCGACGACGGATGCAACGTACAGGCACGGCTCTCGTTCCCTGCCGCCCGGGGCCTCCCCCACCGCCCCGCCGCACTCAGCCCAGCAGGATCGTGACCTCGATGTTGTCGCGGGTGGCGTTCGAGTACGGGCAGACCTGGTGGGCCGCGTCGACGAGCCTGGCCGCGATCTCCTGGTCGATGACCGGGAGGGAGACGCTGAGGGCGACGGCGAGGCCGTAGCCGCGCTGCCTGTTGGGGCCGATGCCGACCTTCGCGGCGACGGTGGAGCCGGTCAGGTCGTAGCCCTCGCGGCGGCCGACGAGGACCAGCGCGTTGTGGAAGCAGGAGCTGTATCCGGCCGCGAACAGCTGCTCGGGGTTGGTGCCGTCGCCGTCGCCGCCCATCGCCGGCGGCATCGCGACCTTGAGGTCGATCTGGCCGTCCTGGCTGGTGATGTAGCCGTTGCGGCCGCCGTGCGCGGTGGCCTCGGCGACGTACATGATCTTCGTCGGACGGGCGTCCGAACGGCTGCCGGGACGGGTGTCCGCACCGGTCTCCACCGCGGCGTGGTCAGTCACTTCCTTGGCCTCCCCCAGGACGAGCGCGTGGCCTCCCCAGGACAGGCGCGCACGAATACATCGTGCACAAGGTACCGGTCGGTAGGGGAGAGCGGTTACCAGGGGGTAGTAACCATCGGTAACACAAGGTCACCGACGGTCGGCGCTCAGCGGCCCGCCGCCTTCGTCGCGCGGGCCGTCACCTGCCACAGTTCCTCGCGCAGCCGGGCCACCTCGGGTCCCTGCAGTCCGGTGGCGGCGGCGAGGGTGGCGGGGACGGCGGCCGCGCGGTCGCGCAGCTGTTCGCCGCGGCCGGTGAGCGCGATCCGCACCGAACGCTCGTCCCGCAGCGACCGCTCCCGGCGCAGCAGTCCGGCCGACTCCAGCCGCTTGAGCAGCGGTGAGACCGTGCCGTAGTCGAGCCGCAGGGCGCCCGTCAGTTCCTTGACGGTGGTCTCGCCGTGCTCCCAGAGGGAGAGCATGACCAGGTACTGCGGGTAGGTGAGGCCGAGTTCGTCGAGCAGCGGGCGGTAGGCGGCGGTCACGGCCCGCTGGGCCGCGTACAGCGCGAAACAGAGTTGCTCGTCGAGGAGCAGCGATCCGTGCCGTTGCGCATCCGCTTCGTTCGTCACGGGTTCCATTGTCGCGGATGCGGGGGGTGGGGCGGCGGGGGGTTGTGGGGGGCGGCCGATTGTTCGGGTGCGGGCCCGGTGGGGCTTCTCGCGCAGTTCCCCGCGCCCCTAGAAGCACCAGGCCCTGCGGGCCCTGAAAAGCTCGGGGCGCAGCCGCTGCTTTTCAGGGGCGCGGGGAACTGCGCGAGAAGCCCCCACTCATCCGCACCCGACAACGCACCCCTCCCGCCCCTACCCGCCCCCTACCCCGCCCGTACCGACCGTGGATCGAAGCCGAACGGCAGTTCAAGGCGGTGGGCCCGCATCAGGGCGTCGTCGACGAGGAGTTCGCTCGTCGCCCCGTCCGCCGCGATCACCCCCTCGCTGAGGATCAGCGAACGCGGGCAGAGTTCGAGCGCGTACGGCAGATCGTGCGTCACCATGAGGACGGTGACGTCCAACGTCCGCAGGATGTCCGCGAGTTCACGGCGCGATGCCGGATCGAGGTTGGAGGACGGCTCGTCGAGGACGAGGATCTCCGGCTCCATGGCGAGGACGGTGGCGACGGCCACCCGTCGCCGCTGCCCGAACGAGAGGTGGTGCGGCGGCCGTTCCTTGAACTCCGCCATGCCGACCTGCGCCAGGGCCCGGTCCACCCGGGCCTCCAGCTCGGGGCCCGCCATCCCCGCCGCCGCGGGCCCGAATGCCACGTCCTCCCGCACGGTCGGCATGAACAACTGGTCGTCCGGGTCCTGGAAGACGATGCCGACCTTCCGCCGGATCTCCGCCATGTGCCGCTTGCCGACGGGCATCCCGGCGACCGTCACCGTGCCCGCGCCCCCGGTGAGGATGCCGTTGAGGTGCAGGACGAGCGTGGTCTTGCCGGCCCCGTTCGGCCCGAGCAGCGCGACCCGCTCGCCCCGCCGGACGGTGAAGTCGACGCCGAAGAGGGCCTGATGGCCGTCGGGGTAGGCGAAGGCGAGCCCGGCGACTTCGAGGGACGGGGGCACGGGGTTCTCGGACACGGTCACAGGCTCCATCCCAGCAGACACACGACGAGGGCGGCGACGGGGAGGGTGAACGCGTAGGACCACTGCGCCCGGGAGGCGGTCACCTCGTCGATCACGGGCATGGTCCCCGCGTACCCCCGGCTGATCATGGCCAGATGAACCCGCTCCCCCCGTTCGTACGAGCGGATGAACAGCGCCCCGGCCGTCTTGGCCAGGACCCCCCAGTGCCGTACGCCGCTCGCCTCGAACCCGCGTGACTCGCGCGCGATCCGCATGCGTCGCATCTCGTCGGTGATCACGTCCCCGTAGCGGATCATGAAGGACGCGATCTGGACGAGGAGCGGCGGGAGTCGGAGCCGCTGGAGTCCGAGGAGGAGGGCGCGGAGTTCGGTGGTGGACGCGAGGAGGACGGAGGCGGCGACGCCCAGGGTCCCCTTGGCGAGGACGTTCCAGGCACCCCACAGCCCGTTGACGCTCAGCGACATCCCGAGGACCTCGACGCGCTCGCCCTGCGCCACGAACGGCATGAGCACGGCGAACGCGACGAACGGGATCTCGATCAGCAGCCTCCGGAGCAGGAACCCCGCGGGCACCCGGGCCGTGTGCGCGACCACGCCCAGCAGCACGGCGTACAGTCCGAACGCCCACATGGCCTCCCGCGGCGTCGACACCACGACGACGACGAAGGCGAAGACGGCCGCGAGCTTGGTGTGCGGCGGCAGCGCGTGCACGGGCGAGTGCGCGTGCCGGTACAGCTTGTGGGCGTGGCCGGCTCCCATGTCAGCCGACGTTTCCGGGTACGGCGGAGGGGGACACGTCCTCGCCGGCGCGCCGCCTGCGTACGGCCCAGAAGACGCCCGTGCCGGCGACGACGGTGACACCGACTCCGATCACGCCCGCGAGACCGCCCGCGATCCGGGTGTTGTCGAGGCCCTCGACGCCGTAGTCGGCGAGCGGGGAGCCGGCGGCGGCGTGGTCCTCGACCTTGGCGTCGATGCCCTTGTCGGCGGCGACCTTCTCCAGTCCGTCGGGGCTGGCCGACGCGTAGAAGCTGACGACCCCGGCGAGGAGGAGGGAGGCGCCGAGGCCGGCGAGGAGGACCTTGCGCGTGGAGCGGGCGGCGACGGGGGCGGGCGAGGCCGCCGGCCCGGCGACGGGGGCGTCGACCAGTTCGCCGTCGATCCGCAGCTTGAGCGGTGCGGTCAGGCCGCGGGCGCCGTACACGAGGTCCGGGCGTACGGCGATGACGGCGCCGACCGTGGCGGCGGTGATCGCGGCCTCGCCGATGCCGATGAGGACGTGGACGCCGACCATGGCGGTGAGGACCGAGCCGATCGGCACGTCCGTGGTGCCGCCGACCGCGTAGACGAGCGTGAAGGCGGCGGCCGCGGCGGGCACGGAGATCAGAGCGGCGACGAAGGCGGAGACGGTGACCGAGCGGCGCTTCCCGGGGAGGATCCTGACCAGCCCGCGGAAGACGGCGTAGGCGACGACGGACGTGACGACCGCCATGACGCTGATGTTCACGCCGAGCGCGGTGAGGCCGCCGTCGGCGAAGAGGATGCCCTGCATCAGGAGCACCACGGACACGCACAGGACCCCGGTGTAGGGGCCCACGAGTATCGCGGCCAGGGCGCCACCGAGCAGATGTCCGCTGGTACCGGCCGCGACCGGGAAGTTCAGCATCTGCACCGCGAAGATGAACGCGGCGACGAGTCCGGCGAGCGGCGCCGTCCTCTCGTCCAGTTCACGGCGGGCCCCGCGCAGGCTCACGGCGACCGCACCGGCGGCGACGACTCCGGCTGCCGCCGAGACGGGGGCGTTGATGAATCCGTCGGGCACGTGCATACGAGGGCTCGCTCTCCTGGTAGCCGCAGTGGCTTGAACCTGACGATGATAGAGCCCTCTTGCGACTCTCTTGCAAGAGCGCGTCATTACCGAACTGCGAACAGCTCGCCAGAGCCTTCCGGCGGTCTTCGGACGCCCCGACAGGACCTCCGGGGGCGCCGGGCGGAAAATATGCGACATTGGAGAGGCAGTGGACAGCGGATTCACAGCTTCTGCTTGGGTCACTCAGCGTGAGGAGCAGCCCGATGTCTGTCACCGTCGAGCAGTACGCCCGGGCCCATGTCGTCACGGACGCCCCCGACGACCGGGACACCGTCCCGGTCGTCCTGCGCTACGACCCCGACGCCGATGCCTCCGCCGTCCGTGTGCGCCTGCCCGGTCCCGACGAGTGGACCTTCCCCCGCGAGCTGCTCGAACGCGGCCTCCGCACCCCCACCACCTCCGGCCCCGTGAGCATCTGGCCCTGCGGTCGCGTCCAGGCGGTCATGGAGTTCCACTCCGCGCAGGGTGTGGCGGTGATGCAGTTCGACACGAAGGCGCTGATCCGCTTCCTGCGGCGGACCTACACGACCGTGCCGGTGGCGCACTGACCGGGGTGGCCGGGGATGGGTGGGCGCCCGCCCCCGAGGAGGGGCTCGCGCCGCCGTACGCCCTCGCGTCGCTGTGGGTGGTCCGGCACGGGCAGAGCACCGCGAACGTGGCGTACGCCGAGGCCGAGCGGACGGGGTCGACCGTGCCGTTGCCGGGCCGGGACGCGGATGTCCCACTGTCCGGGCCGGGCCGTGCGCAGGCCGGGGCGCTGGGCGGGTGGCTGGCGGGGATCGCCGGGACCGGCGGCGAGGAGGCCGCCGCCGGCGGACCGGGGCCGGATCTGGTGGTCTGCTCGCCGTACCTGCGGGCCCGGCAGACCTGGGAGTCGATGGCCGGGCACCCGCGCGTGGTCCCGCCCCCGCTTCTCGTCGACGAGCGGCTGCGGGACCGGGAGACGGGGATCTTCGAGTTGCACCCGCCGGGCGCGCAGCGGGCCCGTTCGCCCGAGGAGGCGGCCCGGCGGGCCCTGGTCGGCGACTGGTTCTACCGTCCGCCGGGCGGGGAGGCACTGACCGATGTGGTGCTGCGCGTGCGGGACTTCGTCGACGAGCTGGACCGGGTCGCCGGGGGCCGGCGGGTGCTGCTGGTCGCCCATGACGCGATCGCCGTCGCCGTCCGTCTGGTCTGCGCGGGCCTCGGCGCGGCGTCCCCCGGCGCGCTGCCACCCGTCCCCAACGCCTCGGTCTCGCAGTGGGAGGGTGACGGGGGGCGGCTGCGGCTGACTCGGTGGGGGGAGACGGCGCACCTCGACCCGGGCCGAGCGAGCCCCGAGGGGGTCACACCGGCACGGTGAGGGCCGCCGTGTACCCCTTGTCGGTGCCGCCCTTCATGGTGGCGAGCTGCTGGTCGTGGCCGTCGCTGAAGATGTTGTCGGTCTCCAGGGAGAGCTGGGCGAGGTTCTGCACGCTCTCGCTGTACCCGTCGGTCGCGTACACGGCGTCGCAGACGTCCTTGGGGAAGGCGAGCTGCGAGGTGGCGGCGATGTTCTGGGCGGCGGTGGCGTCCTCCAGGCTGTCGTAGACCTCGAAGTGGATGTGCGGCCAGCGGCCCGGGTAGCAGCCGGGGAAGACCGATGTGAAGGTGACCCGGCCCTTGTCGTCGGCCTCCTGGACGCCGCGCAGGTAGTTCTCGTCGGTGACGCCGTCGGTGTAGAGGGAGTACCTGCCCTCCCGGTCGCAGTGCCAGAGGTAGACGGCGGCGCCCTTCTTCGGGGTGTCGCAGCCGGATGCCTGGTCGACGACGGTCAGGGTGATCGTCAGGGGGATGCCTTCGGCGACGCCGTCCGCCGAACCGAAGCTCTTGGTGATGTCCTGCCGGACGACACCGCTCTCCTTGAGGACGTTCGGGCCGTTCGAGCCGTCACCGGGGTACGGGCCTGCCGACTCCGTGGGGATGATCTCGCAGTCCGAGCCGGAGCTGCCGGACGAGGACGAACCGGAGGAGGACGAACCGGAGGAGGAGGCGTCCGACGCGGAGCCGCTGCCGGAGTCGTCCGTGGAACAGGCCGCCATCAGCGGGGCCATGGTCGCGCCGGCCAGCAGTCCGATCATGCGGCGGCGGGCCAGCACGGGGAGGTCGTGGGAGAGCCCTCTGTCGAACTCGTCGTCGTGGTGGTGCCCTTGGCCGTGGCCGCCGCCGTTGCCGGGTGCTTTGCTCATGATGCCGAACCACGCCTTCCGAGTGTTCCCGTCATGGAATGCGCGTGATGCTATGGGGGTTTGCTGTGCGCTTCCCAGGAGTCCGCCATGGGCACCTTGTCAGCCGGCCGCCGCTGCGGTCACCGTACGGCCGCCGGCACCATGAGGGTGACGAGCGCGAAGGGGGTCGCGACGTCAACGGCCACGTCGGCGGTGGCGCTCCTTGACCAGGCGTACGGCCCAGCCGCCGATGAGGAGGAACCCGGCGCAGACCGCGCTCTGGACCCAGCTGAGGGGCGGGTCCCGCAGTTGACCGACGAGCCGGAGGATCACCAGGTGGATGGTCCAGTAGCTGAGCCAGAGCAGACCCTCGAACCAGAGGGGCGGGATGTCGTCCTGGCCGGGCGTCTGCGGAGGGTTCCAGCGGAAGCCGCCGTGTCGGGCGTAGTGCGCCTGGCGGCGGCGTTCGAAACGGCAGACGAGCCAGAGAAGGAGACCGCCGCAGAGGCCGATCGCAGCCGCCTGGAGCAGCCGCACCGGATCGTGGAACGCGGCGAGGGCCCACACGCACAGGCCTCCCAGCAGCGCGCCGAAGACCACTCCGGTCCCCACCGGATGCCGGGCCACGAAGACCTGCGCCTTCGGGGGCGGCTCCGCACCCCCGAAACGCCGGTCGAACCGCAGAAAAGCCCTACGCAGCCCCTCCAGCGCCCTTGCCACCGGCCACCCCCCCCCACACACCCTGTGTCCACCGCCGTCACCGCGTGGTCAGCTTGGCCCGTGGAAACCATCATCGCCAGTGGCATAGCCGTACTCGGCACGCTCCTCGGTTCAGGGCTGACCCTCGCCCTGCAGCAGCGCGCCGCCGAGCGGAGTCACGACTTGGCGCGCCGGGAGAAGCTGCGGCAGGAGCGGCTCGACGCCTACTCCGTGTACGCCGGCGCACTGATCAACTACCGCCGTTGCCTCGTCCACCTGTGGTTCTGCGAGCACGAGCAGCCGCCGCCCGAGGCGCCGGACGCGGTACGGATACGCGCGTACGACATGCGGTCGAACGCCCAGGAAGCTCTGTTCCGGGCACAGATGCTCACGGACGACGCGGCGCTGAGCCAGAACGCGGCGGCGGTCCTCTCGGACGTCACGACACTGTCGAAGATCGAGGACCGGACGCGGTTCGACGCGCACAGGCTGGCGAGCCTGGAGGGCATCACCCGCCTCATCATGACGGCCAAGCAGCACCTCTGAAGGGCCCCGGCCCGGGTCACGCCCCGACCGTCCCGTCCACCCCCTCCCGCAGGAAGTCCGCGTGGCCGTTGTGGCGGGCGTACTCCTGCAGGACGTGGATCATGACCATCCGGAGCGAGACCTCCTCGTTCCAGCGCGGCTGGTGACCGGCGAGGTCCAGTGACTCCGCCTCCCGTTCGATACGGCGCGAGGTCTCCACCTCCGCCTCCCACGCCCCGAACGCCTCCGCCCGCGTCGAGGCGCTCGCGTCGTACGCCGCCTGGAAGTCGATCTCCTTGGACCACACCATGGGAGCGTCATGGTCCTCGAACACCCGGCGGAACCAGGCTCGTTCGACCTCCGCCATGTGCCGTACGAGGCCCAGCAGCGACAGCGTCGACGGGGGCATCGACCGGCGGCGCAGTTCCTCGTCCGTGAGGCCCGCGCACTTCATGGCGAGGGTCGCGCGGTGGTAGTCGAGGAAGGCACGGAGGGTGTCGCGTTCGGTGCCGAGGAGGGGCGGGCCGACACGGTCGTCACGGGCCCCGCCGGTGCGGCGAGACCCGCCGGTGTGGCCGGCCTCGTCCGCATGACCTGCCTGCTCGGTCTCGCCGGGCCCGTCGGACTCGGTGGGCTCGCCCGCCTCATCGGCCTGGTCGGCCACGCCGACCTGCACTGCCCGGCCGGTCCCGTCGATCCCGTCGATCCCGTGAGTCCCGTCAGCCCCGTCGATCCCGTGAGTCCCGTCAGTCCCGTGAGTCCCGTCAGTCCCGTCAGTCTGGATGGCCTGCTCGGCCTCACCGGCCCGCGCGGCCCGGCCGATCTCACCGGTCCCGTCGGCCCGGTCGGCCTCGCCCGCCCGGTCGTCGGCCTCGCCCGCCCGGTCGTCGGCCTCGCTCGCCCGTACGGCCTCGTCGCGCTCGCCGGTCGCCCCGGCCTCGTCTCGCTCGCCAGACACCTCGACCCCGTCACGCACGCCGGCAACCCTCGCCTCGTCACACACGCCGGCAACCCCCGCCCCGTCACACACGCCAGTCACCCCAGTCCCGTCACACGTGTCGGGTCTCTTGCGGCTCTCGCCTCTCTTCTCCTGTCACCCGTCATCTTCACCCCTCACACGGAAGCCGGTGAGGGCGCCCGTCCCCACGGGCCCTCACCGGCGGTCCTGTTCGGCGCGGGCGCCCCGTGTCAGGCGCGGACCAGCTCCCTGTCCTCGTCGTCCTCGGCCGAGTCACCGGCGGCGGTGTCGTGCGTCCGCAGCCCCTCGCCCTCGACGTCGACGTTCGGCAGTGCTCGGTCGAGCCACTTCGGCAGCCACCAGGCCCTGTCGCCCAGGAGGGCGAGGACGGCCGGGACGATGGCCATGCGGACGACGAACGCGTCGAAGAAGACGGCGATGGCGAGGCCGAAGCCGATCATCTTGATCATCGACTCGCCGGAGCCGATGAAGCCGGCGAAGACGGCCATCATGATCGCCGCGGCGGCCGCGACCACCCGCGCGCTGTACCGGAAGCCGGTCACCACGGCCTGGTGCGCGTTCTCGCCGTGCACGTACGCCTCACGCATGCGGGTCACGAGGAACACCTCGTAGTCCATCGCGAGACCGAAGACCACGCCCACCAGGAAGATCGGCATCATCGACATGATCGGGCCGGTCTCCTCGACCCCGATCAGCCCCGCCAGCCAGCCCCACTGGAAGACCGCGACCACGGCGCCGAGCGCGGCCAGCACGCTGAGCAGGAAGCCGAGGGCCGCCTTCAGCGGGACCAGGATCGACCGGAAGATCACGATCAGCAGGAGGAAGGCGAGGCCCACCACCAGCGCCAGATACGGCAGCAGCGCGTCGGTGAGCTTCTGCGAGAAGTCGATGTTCATCGCGGTGGCACCGGTGACCAGCACCTTCGCGTCCGTGTCCGCGCTCACGCCGACGCCCGCGTCACGGATGGAGTGCACCAGGTCCTCGGTCTGCGTCGAGGACGGCTTGGACTTCGGGATCACCGTGATCATCGCGGTGTCGCCGGCCTTGTTGAACGTCGCGGGGGTCACCGTCACGACGTCGCCGAGGCCCTTGATCTCGTCGGTCACCGCGGTGGCGGCCCGCTGCGGGGACGCGCTGTCCTTGGCGTCGACGACGACCATCAGAGGGCCGTTGAAGCCGGGTCCGAAGCCGTCGGAGAGCAGGTCGTACGCCCGGCGCTGCGTGGTGGACGTGGGCTGCGAACCGTCGTCGGGCAGGCCCAGCTCCAGCCGGGTTGCGGGGACCGCTACCGCTCCGAGGCCGACCACGGCGAGCAGCAGCACGGCCACCGGACGACGGACGACGAAGCTCGCCCAGCGGGTGCCCAGACCGGGCTTCCCACCGGACGTCGCGCCGGACTCCGCACCAGGCTTCGCCCCGGACTCCGCACCAGGCTTCACACCGGGCTTCGCCGCGACGGAACTCCCGGCGGCCTCCGCGGTGGAGATCCCGGCGGAGCCCGTGGTGGAGTTCTTCGTCCTGCCGCGTCCCAGCAGCCCGCCCTTCTCACCGGCAGGCCGGACCTTGCGGCCCGCGTAGCCGAGCAGCGCCGGGACCATGGTGAGGGCGATGAGGACCGCGACGACGACCGTGCCCGCCGCCGCGAGACCCATCTTGGTCAGCATCGGGACGTTGACGACCGCGAGACCGGCCAGCGCGATCACGACCGTGAGCCCCGCGAAGACCACCGCCGAGCCGGCGGTGCCGACCGCCCGGCCGACCGCCTCCTCGCGGCCCCTGCCCTCGGCCAGCTCGGACCGGTAGCGGGAGACGATGAACAGCGCGTAGTCGATTCCGACCGCGAGACCGATCATCAGGGCGAGCGTGGAGGTGGTGTCGCCCAGGTCGAGCGCACTGGCGAGGGCGGTGATGGTGGAGACTCCGATGCCGACGCCGATGATCGCCGTCAGCAGCGGCAGTCCGGCCGCGACCAGCGAGCCCAGGGTGATGACCAGCACGACCGCGGCGAGGGCGAGGCCGATGATCTCACCGGCGACCGCCGTCTCGGGCTCGGGCTGCAGGGCGTCACCGCCCATCTCGACCGTGAGCCCGGCGGCCTGCGCCTTGTGCGCGGTGGTCTCCAGGGCCTCCTTGGAGGAGTCCTTCAGCTCCATGGCCGGGACCTCGTAGGTCACCGAGGCATAGGCGACCGTCCCGTCCGCGCTGACCGCGCGGGTGGTGAACGGGTCGCTGACGGAGACGACTTCGGAGCCGTCGCCCAGTTCCGCGACGGTCTTCTCGACGGCCGCCTTGTTGGCGGCGTCGGTCATCTTCTCGCCCGCGGGCGCCTTGAAGACGACCCGGGCGGTGGCGCCGTCGGCGCTCATGCCGGGATAGCGCTGCTCCAGCAGGTCGAAGGCCTTCTGGGCCTCGGTGCCCGGGATGGAGAAGGAGGAGGAGCCGGCAGCGGGCGCGGAGGCGGCGCCGACGCCCGCGAGCGTCAGCAGCGCCACCCAGATCAGGACGGTGACATGCCGTCGCCGGAAGGCGAACCGGCCGAGTCTGTAGAGGAAAGTGGCCACGGGGCGGAACTCCCGTTCAGGTCGTGGATGTGCAGGAGGGCAGGACGGATCGGCCCGTGCCGCGGGGAGGGAGGAAGGCAGGGCGGGGCAAGGCAGGGGCGATCGGCCCGACGACATGAGCGGGTGCGTCAGGTGGGGCTCAGCCGCGCGTCACACGGCCTCGCGCAGGTGTGTCAGTCGGTCGGCACACCGAGGGCGGGGAGGACCACGGCGTCGATGTACGAAGCGATGAAGGTCTGGGTCGGAGGCAGCTCGTCGATCATGCCCCGCGCGACGAAGGCACCGACGAACATGTGCAGCACGTAGTCGACTGCCGGGTTGTCCTCGCGGATCTCCCCCCGGTCGACGGCACGCTGCAGCATGCGGCGGAACTCCAGCAGTTCGGGCTCGATGATCAGCTCGCGGAACGCCTTCAGGAGGTCGGGATTCCCGTGGACCGCCATGGACAGCCCCCGCATGAGCGCGGAGTTCTGTTCCAAGGCGCAGTCGTCCTGGCTCATGATCAGCGCGTGCATGTCACCCCGCAGAGACCCGGTGTCGACGGAGTCGACGTCCGGATGGGGCTTGTTGGCCCGCATAGCCTTCGCCACCAGCTCGGCCTTGCCGCCCCACTGGCGGTAGAGGGTGGCCTTGCTGGACCGGGTGCGGGCGGCCACGGCGTCCATGGTGAGAGCGTCGTAGCCGACCTCCCGGAGCAGGTCGAGGACGGCCGCGTACAGCTCGGCCTCGCGCTCGGGCGTGATCCGACTGCGGCGCACCGTCGCGGTCTCAGTCATCCCACTCCCCTTGCTCCGGCTTCACGTTCGGGACGACAAGGCTACCGGCCGTACCACCGCGGCACGGGCCGAACACCCCGCTTCCGAACGAAACGGTTTCGTACGCTTAAGACGATACCCCGACCCGCGAAGAAAACGAAACCGTTTCGTTCATGCGCTGGGTCACGACGGTGAGGCCGCCGGAGTCACGGCAGGTGAAGTCGCCCGACACGACGGTGAAGTCGCCGGGGCCACGGCGGTGAAGTCCCCGGAGTCACGGCGGGTGAAGTTGCCGGGGCCTCCCCCGCGGAAAAGCATGGGGAGGTGAGCGACACCCATGAGCAAGGGCCAGGCCGCAAGCGCACCCATGAGCAGGGGCCAGGCCGCAAGCGCACCCATGAGCAGGGGACGGGCCGGAAGCCGGAACAGCGGGCGGGCCCGGACGCCGGCTACCTCCGCCACCCCCACCTCAGCGGCGACCGCCTCTGCTTCGTGGCGGAGGACGACCTGTGGCTGGCCCCCCTCGACGGCTCGGACCGCGCCTGGCGGCTGACCGCCGACCGTACGAAGGTCGCCTGCCCCCGTTTCTCGCCCGACGGCCGCCACATCGCGTACACGAGCTGGCGGAGCATCACCCCGGAGATCCATCTGGCCCCCGTGGACGGAGGCGCCCCCGCCCGCCGGCTCACCCACTGGGGCAGTCCCGACACCGAGGTCCGCGGCTGGACGCCCCCGAACCGGCAGGGCCGCTCGGACATCCTGGCCGTCGCCTCCCACGGTGAGCCCTTCTCGTACTTCACCTGGGCCTACAAGGTCCGCACCGACGGCGACCCCGGCCGCAAACTGCCCTGGGGCCCGGTCTCCGACATCCAGTCCGCCGAGATCGACGGCGAGCGCCGCACCCTGCTGCTCACCGGAACGCCCCCGCACGAACCGGCCTCCTGGAAGCGTTACCGCGGCGGCGCCACCGGCCGCCTCTGGCTGCACGGCGAACGACTGCTGGCCGGCCTCGAAGGGCACCTGCACTCTCCCGTGTTCGTCGGCGGCCGGATCGCCTTCCTCTCCGACCACGAGGGCGTCGGCAACCTCTACTCCTGCGCGTACGACGGCTCCGACCTGCGCCGCCACACCGACCACGACGCCTTCTACGCCCGGCACGCGTCGAGCGACGGCACCCGGGTGGTGTACCAGTGCGCGGGCGACCTGTGGATCGTCGACGACCTCTCCCCCGACGCCCGCCCCCGACGCCTGGACGTGACGCTCGGCGGGGCGCTGACCGGGCGGCGGCCGTACCAGGTGCCGGCCGCGCAGCACGTGGACAGCCTCTCCGTCGACGAGACGGGCCGGGCGAGCGCGGTCGTCGTACGCGGCAGCCTCTACTGGCTGACCCACCGCGACGGCCCCGCCCGGACCATCGCCGACACCCCCGGCGTACGCGTCCGGCTGCCCGAGATGCTCGGCTCCGGCGGCCAGGTGGCGTACGTGACGGACGCGGACGGCGAGGACGCGATCGAGATCGCCTACCTCCCCCGGGCCACCGGCGACCGTGAGCCCCGCCGCCTCGCCTCCGGTGGCCTGGGCCGCGTCCTGGAGCTGGTGGCGGACCCGCGCGGTGAGCGTCTCGCCATCGCCGCGCACGACGGCCGGGTCCTCCTCCTGGACGCGACGGAGGAGTCGAACGGCGAGGTCACCGAACTCATCGCCTCCCTCAACGGCCCCGTCCGCGACCTCTCCTTCTCCCCGGACGGCGCCTGGCTGACCTGGTCCCACCCGGGCATCGGCCGCTCGCTGCGCCAGATCAAGATGGCCCGGATCAAGGACCGGCTCGTCGTCGACGTGACGAGCGGCCGCTTCGAGGACGAGAACCCGGTGTTCACGCGCGACGGCCGCTACCTCGCCTTCCTGTCCTGGCGCGGCTTCGACCCCGTGTACGACGTCCACACCGGCGACCTGTCCTTCCCGCTCGGCTGCCGCCCCTACCTGCTCCCGCTCTCCTCCGCCACACCGTCCCCCTTCGCCCTGAACCCCGACGGCCGCCCGGTCGCCGGAGGCATGGACCCGACCGAGGACGAGGACACCGACGGGACGGTCACCGTCGAGACGGAGGGCCTGGAGAACCGGGTCACCCCCTTCCCCGTCACCGCCTCCAAGTACTCGGCGCTGCACCCGGTCTCCGGTGGCGGCCTCGTCTGGCTGCGCTGGCCGATCTCGGGCGCCCTGGGCGAGACCTTCGCCAACCCGGACGACATGACGGGCCGCCCGACCCTCGAACACTTCGACATCAGCCGGGCGAAGAAGTCCGAACTCGTCGAGCACCTCGACTGGTTCGCGGTCAGCGGCAACGGCTCACGGCTGGTCGTCGTGGACGAGGGCGACCTGCGGGCCGTCCCCGCCACCGAGTCCGGCGACGGCGACTCGACCGTCTGGATCGACCTCAGGCGCGTCCTGCACGAGGTCGACCCGGCGGCCGAGTGGCGCCAGTCGTACGCGGAGGCCGGCCGCCTGATCCGCGCCTACTTCTGGGACCCCGGGATGAGCGGCATCGACTGGGACGCGATCCTCGACCAGTACCGCCCCCTGGTCGAACGGGTCGCCTCCCCCGACGAGTTCGCGGACCTGCTGCGGGAACTGCTCGGCGAACTCGGCACCTCCCACGCCTACGTCTCCGCCGCCCGCCGCAACGAGGGCCCGCCCCACTACCAGCGCCGCCAGGGCCTCCTCGGCGCCAACCTCGTGCGCCGGGACGACGACTGGACGGTCCGCCGCATCCTCCCCGGCGACTCCTCCGACTCCAAGGCCCGCTCCCCGCTGGCCGGCACCGGCATCAGGGAAGGGGCCGTGCTGACCCACGTCGACGGCCGCCCGGTGGACCCGACGACCGGCCCGTACCCTCTGCTGGCGGGTGCGGGCGGCACCACCGTCGAACTGACCTTCACCCCGGCCGCGGGCGAGGGCCGCTCCCGCCGCGTCGCCGTGGTCCCCCTGATCGACGAACGCCCCCTGCGCTACCAGGACTGGGTGGCCAAACGCCGCGAGGTGGTACGGGAGTTGAGCGGCGGCCACTGCGGCTATCTGCACATCCCGGACATGGGCGGATCGGGCTGGGCCCAGTTCAACCGCGACCTGCGCATGGAGGTCTCCCGGCCCGCCCTGATCGTCGACGTGCGCGGCAACGCGGGCGGCCACATCAGCGAGCTGGTGGTGGAGAAACTGTCCCGCACGATCCTCGGCTGGGACCTGACCCGGGACGCCCAGCCGGTGTCGTACGCGTCGAGCGCCCCGCGCGGCCCGGTGGTGGCGCTGACCGACGAGGCGACCTCGTCCGACGGCGACATGATCGCGGCGGCCTTCAAACTCCTCGCGCTCGGCCCCGTCGTCGGCCAGCGCACCTGGGGCGGCGTCGTCGGCATGACCGGCCGCCACCAGCTCGGTGACGGCTCGGTCATCACCGTCCCCATGAACGCCGCCTGGTTCGACGCGTACGGCTGGACCATCGAGAACCGGGGCGTCACCCCGGACCTGGAGACCCTGCGCACCCCCCTGGACTGGGCCGAGGGCCGCAACACCCAACTGGAGGCGGCGGTGACCCTGGCCCTGGATCTCCTCAAGACCCATCCCCCGGCGAACCCGCCGGACCACACCGCCGTCCCCGACAGGACCCGCCCCGAACTGCCGGGACGCCCCTGAGGGTTGCCGTGAGGGTTCGGGCAGTCCGGAGGGTTCTGGCTCGGGAGCGCCGGAGCGTTCTCGCTCGGGCCCTGCGGAGGGGTTCTCGCTCCGGCCGACCGAAGGGTTCTCGCTCCGGCCGCCCGAAGGGTTCTCGCTCCGGCCGACCGAAGGGTTCTCGCTCCGGCAGGCCCTCGCGGGACGCACGACGACGCAGGGCGCCCTCCCGGAAGGAGGGCGCCCCACGTTCAGCGTGACCGAGGCAGGTCCGGCATTACACGTCCTGCCGGAACCGGTCCTCGTCGTCCCGCATCAGCCGCTCGGACTCCTCGTCCCGCCGCTGCGCGCCACGCTCCGGCTGCCCGTGCTCACGCTGCGGGCGGCGCTCGCGCTGCGGCTGCCCGTGCTCACGACCGGGCTCGCGCCCGTGCTGCTCACGCTCACGCTCACCAGGCCGCTGAGCCCGCTGCCGCTCCTCCGGCGACTGCCCGGCCTTCCGCTTCAGCTGCTCAGCCTTGTCCTGGAACTGGTCCTTCATGCCCATGTGGATTCACTCCCGTTGTGGGTGAGGGGATCGGGCCTCGACCAGACAAACACGGGCGGACATACAACGCATTTCGATCAGTGACGTACGGTGACGCACCGCTATCGGGGGTCCTGTGCCCCGACCCCCCGCGTCCGCTCGTCCGCGGCCCCACCGGCCCCCACCAGCCCCTTGGCCACCCCGCGCAGCCGCGGCTCCATCCGCCGCACCTCGCGCGGCGCGAACGTCCCGATGAGACCCGGGAGATACCCGCGCACGCCCTGCATCCCCCGCAGCCACCACTGCCCGTACACATGGCTGGACCGCCGCTCGATCCCGGCGACCAGCCGGTCCACCGCCGGCCCCAGCGGATACGTCTTCCCGGCCGGCCACGGCAGCCGCTCCCGCAACTCCCGCAGCGCCTCGTCCTTGTCGGCGCCCCGCACCATGTCCGTGTCGGTCCAGGACAGATACCCCACCCCGACGCCCACGCCCTGATGCGCGACCTCGGCCCGCAGACAGTGCGCGTACGCCTCCACGCCCGACTTGGACGCGCAGTACGCCGTCATCATCGGCGCCGGGGTGATCGCGGCGAGCGAGGCGATCTGCAGCAGATAACCCCGGCTCTCGATCAGCGCCGGCAGGAACGCCCGCCCGGTGACGGCCGAGCCGACGAGGTTGACCTCGATGACCCGCCGCCAGGACTCCGGGTCGGAGTCGACGAAGGGCCCGCTGTTGGCGACGCCCGCGTTGGCGACGACGATGTCGACCCGCCCGAACCGCTCCTTGACCTCCTCGGCGACCCGCGCCATGGCCTCGTGGTCGGTGACGTCGGCGTGCCAGTACCCGGTCTCGCCGTACAGCCGCTCCGACACCCGCTTCAGCTCGTCCGGTTCGAGGCCGACGAGGGCCACCTTCACCCCCCGCACCGAGAGCTTGCGCGCGAGGAGTTCCCCGACGCCCCGCGCGGCCCCGGTGACGACCGCGACCCGACCCTCCAGGGTGCTGCCGTTGCTCATGCGCCCGCCTCCTCCAACTCGTCCCGCCCCGCACGTACATACAGCGCGGCCAGCCCGCGTATCCGGGCGGTGACCGCTTCCGGCGCCTCCACCGGCGCCATGTGTCCGACCCCGGTCAGCTCGCTCACGCCCACGCAGTCGGGCAGCGCGGCGGCCAGCGCCCGCGCGTGCACGGGCGGGGTCATCCGGTCCGCCGTGCCCACGACGACGGCCGTCGGCACCGTCAACTCCCGTACCCCGTGGTCGAGGTCGAGCGTGGCGAGGACGTGGGACCAGGCGTGCCGCACCCTGGCCGGGCACGCGTGCACGATCCGCGCGCACGCCTCGACCATCACCGGCGACGCGCCGGGGCCCATGGTCGCGTACTTGAGGATCCGCCGGGCGACCGGCGTGACCGGCCCGAGCGGGGCCCGCGTACCGAGGACCTTCCGTGTGAGCCAGGTGCGTACGCGGCCCGGCCGCATCGGCACGACCAGCGACTCGTCGACCAGCCGCGAACTGCCCGTGCTGCACAGCAGGACCGCCGCCGCGTGCTCCCGCAGGCCCGGCCGACCGGCGGCCGCCATCAGCGTCATCCCGCCCATGGAGTGACCCGCCAGCACCGCCTTCTCGCCCGGCGCGAGCGTCGCCGCGAGCACCGCCTCCAGATCGTCGGCGAGGGCGTCCGCGCCGCACGCGGCGGAGGCGGTGCTGCGGCCGTGGCCCCGCTGGTCGTAGACGACGACCCGGTGGTCGGCGGCGAGTTCCCGCACCTGCGCCGCCCAGTAGGCCGTCGAGCAGGTCCAGCCGTGCACGAGCACCACCGCGGGCGCGTCCTGCGGACCGTGCGTCTCGACGTGCAGCCGCGTTCCGTCGGCGGACACGGCCGTCAACTCCCGGACGGCGACGGGCGGCGCGTAGGGCCCGTGCTTCACATGGGTCAGTCGGGTCACGCTCCGGCCTCCACCTTCGACGTGCCGCCCGTCGCGGGCGTCTCCTCGTTCTCCGTACCCGGCCGGGCGGCCCGCAGCACCGTGTACTCGCTCAGGTCGACGCGCCGGGTCGCGCTCCGGAACTCGCTGGTCGTGCCCGGCCAGACGGTCGTGTTGCGGCCGTCGGCGTCGAGGTACCAGCTGGTGCAGCCGCCCGTGTTCCAGACCGTGCGCTCCATGCGCTTCTGGAGCCGTCGGTTCCAGGCCGCCACGGCGGCGGGCCGGGCGTCCAGGGCGACCCGGCCGCCCAGCACGTCCAACTGCCGTACGAAGTCGGCCATGTAGTTCAGCTGGGACTCGATCATCAGGATCATGCTGGAGTTCCCGAGGCCCGTGTTGGGCCCGATGATCGTCATCCAGTTGGGGAACCCGGCGGCCGACGCCCCGCGCAGGGCCTGCATCCCGCCGTCCGCCCACGCCCCGGCGAGGGTCCGGCCGTCCGCGCCCACGACCCGGTCGGCGATCGGCATGTCGGTGACGTGGAACCCGGTGCCGAAGACGATCGCGTCGACCTCGGCGGCGGACCCGTCGGCGGCGACGAGCGTGGAGCCGTCGACCTTGGCCAGCCCGGACGCGATGACGTCGACGTTGGGCCGGGTGAGCGCCGGGTAGTAGGTGTTGGACAGCAGGATGCGCTTGCAGCCGATGCGGTAGTCGGGGGTGAGCCGGGCGCGCAGCTCCGGGTCGCGCACCGCGCGGGCCAGGTTCCGCTTCGCCACCCGCTCCACCAGGCCCAGCGCCTTGGGGCGCTTGGTGAATGCCTGCACCTGGAGCTCCCGGACGCCCCACAGCACTCCGCGCCGCGCCTGTGCGGTGAAGGGCAGCTGCCGGTGCAGCCACTGCTCGACGCCGCCGATGCTCCGGTCGACCCGCGGCATCACCCACGGCGGGGTCCGCTGGAAGAGGGTCAGCCGGCCGACCTCGGGTGCGATCGCCGGCACGATCTGGGCCGCGGAGGCGCCCGTGCCGATCATCGCGACCCGCTTGCCGCGCAGGTCGTAGCCGTGGTCCCAGCGGGCGGAGTGGAAGACCTTGCCGGGGAAGGAGCCGAGGCCCGGCAGCTCGGCCTCGGTGGGGATCCTCGGATCGGAGAGCGGTCCGGTGGCGGAGACGACGAGGTCGGCGGAGAGCCGCCCGCCGCTGGTCTCGATGTCCCAGCACAGCCGCTCCGCGTCCCAGGCCGTCCTCAGCACCTCGGAGTCGAAGCGGATGTGGGGGCGCAGCCCGAAGACGTCCGTCACGTGCTCCAGATAGGCCCGGATGTGCTCCTGCCCGGAGAAGGCGCGCGGCCAGGCGTGGTTCGGCGCGAAGGAGAACGAGTACAGGTGGGACGGCACGTCACAGGCGCACCCCGGGTAGTCGTTGTCCCGCCAGGTGCCGCCCACGGAGCCGGCCCGTTCCAGGACGACGAAGTCGGTGATCCCCTCGCGCCGCAGCCGCACGGCCGCGCCGAGCCCGCCGAACCCGGACCCGACCACCGCCACCCGCACATGCGGCACCCGCTCCCGCCCGCCCTGTCCCTGCCCGGCCATCCGGTACCTCCACGCCTCATCGCGTGCGCACGCCGCGTTCGCACCCCATGTCCGCGCCAGTAATCACTGGCGCAGTGGGAGCGTAGGGCAGGACCGTACCGATGGGTAGGGGTTCGGCACTCTGGAGTTACCGGGGGTACGACATAGGCTGCGCGGGTGGCAGAAGACGGCGAGCGACACGAGTACCGCATGGAGGAGCTGGCCAGGAAGGCCGGCATCACCGTACGCACCCTGCGCTTCTACCGGGAGCGCAGACTGATCCCGCCGCCCCGCCGCGAGGGCCGTATCGCCTGGTACGACGACACGCACCTGGCCCGGCTGCGCACCATCTCGGCACTGCTGGAGCGCGGCCACACGCTCAGCGGCATAGCCGAGCTGGCCGAGGCGTTCGACCAGGGCCGCGACGTGGGCGAACTACTGGGCCTCGGGGACCCCACCGAGGAGGTCCCGGTCCGCCTCACCCCCGAGGAACTCGCCGACCACTTCGGCGACCAGGCGACCCCGGAGAACCTCGCCACCGCCCTGGACCTCGGCTATCTCGCCACCGACGGCGGCGAGATCGTGCACATCAGCCGCCGCCTCCTGGACGTCACGGCCGCCCTGGTCCGCGAGGGCGTTCCGCTGGCCGACGTCCTCACCGTCGGCCGCCGTGTACGCGAACACGCCGAGGCCCTCGCCGGCCTCTTCACCGACCTCATCCGCACCCAGCCCGACCACACCCCCGAAGACCTCCACCGCCTCCGCCCATTGGCGAAGAGCGCGTTGGAGGCGGAACTGTCACTGGCGCTGGACAGACGACTGAGAGAGTCGACAAATAAATAAATTCGGAATACTCTCCACGCGCGCCACATTCACCCGAACGAGTGAGCAGAATCGATTCGACGCATCATCGAATCGGCTAACCTAGGCCAAACATCGTTCGGACGTTCCGATTTCGGATACTTTTTCGATCAGGAGAGAAGTGCGCACGCTCGCCGTCTGTTTCGCCACCGCCGCCATTTTCGTCATGAACATGACCTCGGCGCACGCCGAGTGCATTTGGTAGGCCCACCGGCTCTCACGAGCCGGTAGCACCCCAGTCGTCGAACAGGCGGTGCAGCTCAGCCGCCTCCCCGTCCGCCCCGAGCCTTCGATACATCGCCAGCGCGCGTTCCGCGTGGGCTCGGGCGGACCGAATGTCGCGCATACGGAGACCCACCCGGGAAATACCGGCCAGCGCCCGCGCCGAACACAGGGAATACCCGTGCTCGTGCGCAATAGAAAGCGCGTTCCGGTATGTCTCCAGCGAGATACTCCACCGCCTCTCCCGGTAATGCGTGTCGGCAATTCCGAGCAGGGCCCGCTGCCGCTCGTACGCATTGTCGATACGCCGGGCGACCTCCTCCGCCGCGCCGAAGTGCGTCAGGGCTTCCGCCGTACGGCCGGTACTCGCACATGTCTCGCCCAGGGAGATCAGGGTGTTGACCTCACCGATGGCGTCCCCACCCGCCCGGTGACTGGCCAGAGCCCGCTGGAAACAGGAGAGCGCCCACTGCGACTGGCCGGTGGCGGCGTACACGGCCCCGAGGTTGGTGTCGAGAATCGCGAGTTCCTTCTTTCCGCCGATCTCGCGCATCAGCGCCAGAGCGTGCTCGTAGTGGTGGCGGGCCTCCTCGTGGAGCCCCAGAGCGAGCCGGATGTCTCCCAGGTTGTTCCATGCGACGGCCTCACCATGACGATCCCGCAGCTCCCGGTTGATGCCCAGCATCGTCCGGAAGCACTGCGTCGCCTCGGTGTACTCGGCCCGGTGCACCCTGGCCGTGCCCTGCACATTGAGGGTCGCGGCGATTCCGTGCCGGTCGTCGACAGCGCGGTAGAGCACCAGGCACCGGTCCAGTTCCCGCAGACACGCCTCACCGCGGCCCGCCCCGAGATGGGCCCGGCCGATCTCCAGCGACGCGTCGGCCCGGCCGCGGGTGTCGCCGAGTCTCCTGTACAGGGTCAGCGCCTCGGTCGCGGCGGCGAGAGCCTCGCCGTGGTTCTCCCGGGCGAGGACGCTCGCCCGCTCCACCAGTGTCCGGGCCAGGGCCGACCGGTCTCCGCCCGCGCGCAGCGCGGTCAGTGCGGCGGACTGCAGTTCGGCGGTGATGTCGTGCGTGCCCCAGCGCTGGAGGGAGTGGGCGAGGACGTGCGGGAACAGAGCGGCGAACTCCGGGAACTCCGCCGCGGCCGTGCGGGCCACCGCCAGCAGGTTGCCTCGTTCCACCGTCAGCCACACCGATGCCTCGTCGGCGGCGGATTCGGCGTGCGGAGCCGTCGTGAAGCCGGGGCTGATCGGCGCGACCAGCTCCGCCGGGACGTGGCGTCTGCGTCGACGCGGGTGGGCCAGCCGGTCCGCCCGGTCGGCAGCCGTGAGGTAGTAGGACGACAACCGCCGCAGGGCCGCCCGGCGCTCGGTCGGCGGATCCTCCCGGCGGCCGAGCCGGCCGCCGAAGGCACGTGCAAGATCGTGCAGTTGATAGCGGTCCCGGACCGGCTCGTCGAGCAGGTGACGGTCCAGCAGGGACTCGGCCGCACGGCGAACCGCTCCGGGGTCGACATCGCCGGAGAGCGCCATCGCCGCCTCCAGGGTGATGTCGGGGCCCGGATGCAGGGCCAGCCCTCGGAAGAGTCTGCGCGCCGAGGGGTCCAGGTCGGCGCAGGACATCTCCAGGGCGGCGGCGACCCGCTCGTCGAACTCCTCCAGCCGGTCGGTGGCGCCGTCCAGGCGGTCCGCGACGTACTCCAGATCCCAGGTGTCCCGGTGCCGGAACCGGCTCGCGTGCAGCTGCAGGGTGAGCGGGTGGCGGCCGCACAGCTCCACGACGCGACGCAGGGCCGCCGTGTCCGAGACCCGGGCCGCCCCCGCGATCCGGGCGAAGAGCGCCGCGGCCTCGGACACCGGGAGCACGTCCAGCAACAGCGAGGTGGCGCCGTCCAGTTCGGTGAGCCGGTTACGGCTGGCCACGATCGCGCGGCAGTCCGGGGAACCGGGCAGCAGCGGGCGGATCTGCTCGGCGTCGCGGACGTTGTCGAGCACCACCAGCACCCGGTGCCGGGCCGTCCACTCGCGCCAGCGCGCGGACCGCTCGTCCAGGGTGACGGGCAGCGGATCGGGGACCCCGACGGTGTGCAGCAGGAACGCCAGGGCGTCCGCCGGATCGTGGGGCGGCTGGTCGCTGTAGGCGCGCAGGTCCACGTAGAACTGGCCGTCCGGGTAGCGTCCGCGCATCCGGTGCGCGGCATGCACGATCAGCGCGGACTTGCCGACACCGGGCATGCCGTGCACCACGGTGACCGGGAGCGCCGTCCCGGTGTCGCCGGGTCCCCGGTCGGCGAGCAGGATGCCGATCTCACTCGCGCGGCCGGTGAAGTCCCTGGTGTCGCGCGGCAGACTGCTCCCCGGTTGTCTGCCCCCCGGCTCCGTCGCCCACGGGCCACCGCCCTGGCCGGCTCCCGGTGCGACGGCCGCCGGGTGCAGCTCCCGCAGGGTGGGGTCCTGTCCGAGGATGCGGAGCTGCAGTTCCTGCAGTTCCGTGCCGGGGTCGATGCCGAGTTCCTCGTTCAGCCGGGCGCGCGTCGTGCGGTACAGGGCCAGCGCCTCCCCGTCCCGGCCGGACCGGTACAGGGCCAGCATCAGGGCAGTGACGGCCTGTTGGGCCAGCGGGTCGAGGGAGACCAGCTCGCGGAGTTCACCCAGCAGATCCGCGTGGCGGCCCAGCTCCAGCTCCAGTCGGATGCGCTCCTCCCGGACCCGCCGGTGATCCTCCGTCAGCCGCGCCCGGGCCGATGCGGCCCAGTCGCCCGTGAACTCCGCGAACGGCTCCCCCCGCCACAACGACGCGGCGGTGTGCAGCAGCCCGACCGCGTACTCCCGGTCCCCGCGTCCGGCGGCCGCGCGGGCCTCGCCGCGAAGCCGCTGCAGCCGTACGAAGTCCACGTCGTCCGCGTGCCGGACGCGCAGCCGGTAGCGGCGCGGGGACGAGCGCTCCAGCAGTGCCAGGTCACCGACGGCTCGCCGGAGCCGGTTGCGCAGCCGGGAGAGGTAGGTGTGCAGCGTCTCCACGGCGGTCACGGGTACCTCGTCGTCGTCCCAGACCCGTTCGACGAGCGTATCGACAGCGACGGGATCGCCCTGGGCGTAGAGCAGGACCGCGAGCACCCGTCGTTCCTTGAGCGAGCCGAGCGGGTACTGCCGTCCCTCGTGCCACAGTTCGAGCGGCCCGAGCGCAAGAAGGTGCACCACTTCCCCCAGGTGGTTCGCTTCGTCCAGGCGTCTTCCGCGGTCGTGCTTTCCTCGCACCGGCGGTCTCCGCACGGGCGGCTGGTGGATCGCACATCTGTCCACCTCGCGTCTCACTGTCGCCACCCCGCCGAAAGGAACAGAGGTGCAAGACAGGGCGCACAGGCGCGCGCAGGGGCGCACAGGGCCGGGTGCGGATTCGCAGGCGAAAGGTGCAAGTTTTCTGCAAGCCCGCCGTCCAGCCTCCCGGGCAGACCTCCCTGTGTGGCCGTGCACCAACCGGATACGGCCACGACTCAACTCGCTTTATCCACGGGGGAGTTCAGATGAGTCTGCTGATGCCGGACGCCGACCGGCGCCCTGCCGTGCCCTTGCGTCTGGATGTCGAGCGCTGGGCGACCTTCCGCATCCGCAAGCGCGTGCTCGCGGTGGTGCACACCGTCACCTCCGCCCGTCGGCTGCTCGACGCGGTACGGCTGCTGGAGGGGGACCCACGGGTACAGGTCATGTTCACGGTGGCCGGTGACGTCTTCAACCACGGCGTGGACGAGTTCCTGGAAACCACCAGGGCTCTCGTCGTGCCCTGGGGCCAGGCGGTGCACACCCGCTTCGACCTCGCGCTGGCCGCGAGCTACGGGAGTCTGCACGAACTGAACGTCCCGGTGATCGTGCTCCCGCACGGCGCCTCGTACAACAGGAGGGTTTCCCTCCCCCAGGACCGCCGCGTCCGGCTGCCCGCCGTGCGCGAGGTGTACGGACTCGGCCGGCAGTGGCTGATCCGTGACGGGGTGGTGGTGCCGGCGGCGATCGTCCTGGCTCATGAGGACGACCGGACCCGTCTCGGCCGGGAGTGCCCCGAGGCGCTGCCGGTGGTCGAGGTGGTGGGAGACCCCTGCTACGACCGCGTCGCCGCGAGCCTGCCCGCGCGGGACCTGTACCGCCGCGCACTCGGCGCGGCACCCTGGCAGGAACTCGTCCTCGTCTGCTCGACCTGGGGCCCCGACTCTCTGCTCGGACGCCACTGGAGCCTGCTGGAACAGCTTGCCGCCCAGCTGCCCCGGGAGGAGTTCCGCATCGTCGTGATGCTGCACTCCAACGTCTGGAACGCCCACAGCGAGTGGCACATCCGCAGCGCCTTCGCCGGGCTGAGCCGCTGCGGCATCGGGCTGGTCAGCCAGGACGCGGAATGGAGCGGTGCCGTCGTCGCGGCCGACTACATCGTGGGAGACCACGGCTCCGTGTCGCTCTACGGGACGATGACGGGCGCCCGGCTGCTGAGTTCCGGCTCGCCGGACACGGACCTCGATCCCTCGTCGCCGATGGCCGAGCTGCGCGCGCTGGCGCCGTGGCTGGACACGGACCGGCCGCTGCTGCGCCAGCTGCGGCAGAGTTCCGTCGCCTACCGCCCGGGCCGGTACGCGCGTGTCGCGGCCCGGATCACCTCCGAACCGGGCCGTTTCGCCCGGAGGATGCGCGCCCTCCTCTATCGGAAGCTGCGTCTGCGCGCCCCGGTCGCCCGCCTCGCCCCGGAGGCGGCGGCGCCTCCGATCCTGGTGCGATACGGCGCGTCCGACGGTGCCGGGTCGTGAACACGGCCGGGAAACGGGCGCCGAGCCCGTGCGCGCCATGGGGCCGCCACGTTCGTGTCACTCGTACCGGTCCGCACCGGGCACTCCGGGTCATCCGCCGCCGTCGGCGCCGGCCTGAGCGCCTGTCCCTGTCCCTGTCCCTGTTCCTGCCCCTGCTTCTGCTTCCGTCCCTGCCTCCGTCCCTGTCCCTGCCTCCGTCCCGAACCCTTTCCCTGTCCCTGTCCCTGTCCCTGTCCCGGTCCCGGCGCCGCCCTGAGTCCCGGTGCCGGCCAGCAGGCGCAGTCGCTCGTGCAGTTCGTCCGCCTGTCCCGGCTGGTTCGCCGCGACGGCCAGCGCGAGCGCCCGCTCGTAGCGGTCCCGGGCGAGAGAACGCTGCCCCCGGCCCTCGGCCACCACACCCAGCGCGTGCAGCGCCCGGGCCGTCTCGGAATCGGCCCCCACGGCGCCGAGATCGGCGATCGCTCCGGAGAGCAACCGTTCCGCCTCGTCGTGCTCGCCCAGCGAGAGGGCGGACCGGCCGAGCAAGGTGGCGGCGCGAGCGGCGTTGTAGGGGTCGTCCGCGGCCAGCAGCACGGCCCGTGCCGCGGCGGCCCCTTCGGCTGCCCGCCGCGGACGGCCGAGGGCGAGGTCGATGTCGGCCGCGTTGAGCCGGGCGAGTCCGCCCGCGCGCGCGTCCCCGCAGCGGGGGAGTTCGAGGGCCGCGCGGGCGAACAGCTCGGCGGCCTCGCCCAGTTGCCCCAGGCGCTGGTGGGCCAGACCCCGGTAGTTCAGGGTGCGGGCGTGGCCGAGCGGGTCCCCCAGGGAGGCGAAGAGCCCGGACGCCTCCTCGAACATCGCCAGCGCCCGCCCGTACCCGCCACGCCCGAGTTCGCCCTGCCCCCCGGAGGTGAGCATCCGGCACACGGCCTGGCTGTCGCCCACCTCGTGGGCCGCCGCCAGCCCCTCCTCGTACGCGGTGAGCCACTCGTCGTAGTGCTTGCGCCGGACGAACAGCGGGCCCAGGGCATCGGCGAGCTGCCAGCAGGTTTCCGGCGTGCCCGCCTCCCTGGCGCGCCGGAGCACCGCCATCACCTGGGGCAGTTCACGCTCCAGCCAGTCCAGTGCGGCCCTTGGTCCGGGCCTCAGGCCGGCCTCGACCACCGGCCCGGGGCCGTAGGAGCGCTCCCGCAGAGGGTGATACGGCTCGACCGTCCTCTCCGCCCGGGTCGCGGTCGCCAGATAGTGGTCCGCGACCCGGCGGAACGCGGCCGCCCGCTCCGTCTCGGACTCGTCCCGCGCGGCCTTCTCCATCGCGTGCAGCCGGACGAGGTCGTGGAAGCGGTAGCGGTCCTCGCCGGCGTCGATCAGCAGGTTGGCGTCGTACAGGTGCTCCAACGCGTGCTCCGCGCCGCGGTCCTGGGGAGCGATGCCGCCGTCGGGCGGCCCGGAGGTGTCGCGGTCCTCCGGTCCACCGGCGGCGGGCCCGCACGCCAGCAGCGCCGCCGCGACCGTGCTCTCGAACTCCCTCCCGGGGTGCACACCGAGCAGGCGGTAGAGCCGGGCCGCCGCCTCGGGCAGCCCTCGGTACGACAGGTCCAGTGCGGCTCGCACGCCGTGGTCGCCCTCGATCGCGAGGGCGTCCAGTCTCCCCTGCTCGGCGGCGAGAGCCCGCACCATCGTGTCGATCCGCCTGCCCGGCCGGGCGGCGAGCCGCGCGCCCGCGACGCGCACGGCGAGCGGCAGCCCGGCGCACAGACCCACCAGGGCTCGGGCGTCGTCGGCCTGGGTGGCCACGCGGTCGTCGGCGAGGGTCGCCGCGAGAAGTTCCACCGCGGCTTGCGGGGCGAGGGGTTCCAGGTGCAGCTGGTAGCAGCCTTCGAGCGTCAGGCCCGACATCCGCCGCCGGCTGGTCACGAGGGTGACGTTGCGTCCGCCCGGCAGCAGCGGCCGTACCTGGGCAGCCGTGGCCGCGTCGTCGAGCAGGACCACGAGCGCGCGCTCGGCGGTCAAGGAGCGGTACAGCGCGGCCCGTTCCTCCGGGCCGTGGGGTACCTGTCGCGGCGGCACCCCCAGTGCGCGCAGGAATCCGCTCAGCACCTCGGCGGGGTCGGCGGGCCCCGACGGCGACTGGGCGGCCAGGTCCGCATAGAGCTGACCGTCCGGGAAGTCCGGACGCAGCCCGTGCAGCCAGGACAGGGTGAGGGTGGTCTTTCCCACCCCTCCGAGGCCGCTGACGGCGGCGAGGACGGGGTGCCCTCGGCGGGAGGCCGAGGCGCGATGCCGGTCCAGACGCTCGACCTCGGCCGCACGGGCCGTGAGCGGGACGACGGGCGGAAGCTGCCACGGCACCGCGGCGCGCGGCCGCGACGCGGCCCTGTCGCCGGTGCGGATCCGTACGTCGCCGTACACGACGGCGGCCTGAACGCTGGGACCGCACACGATGCCGCCGAGTTCGTTGTGACTCTCTGGCCCCTGCCCCCGCACGACCACCCCTCCGACCGGTGCGCACCGTCTTCTGCGAAGGAGTATGTCCACGCCACCATCGAACAACCGGCGCGAAGCGGTACACAGGGCCGAAGAAGCGTGGCGCGGGTCACCGGCCGGCGGTGCCTCAGAGGTCGTAGACCGCCGTCACCGGCGCGTGGTCCGACCACCGCTCGGCGTGGGTCGCGGCCCGCTCCACGAACCCCTTGACCGCCTTGGCGGCGAGCCCGGCCGTGGCCACCTGATAATCGATCCTCCATCCCGAATCGTTGTCGAAAGCCCGCCCCCGGTACGACCACCAGGTGTACGGCCCCTCCACGTCGGGGTGCAGGGCGCGCAGGACGTCGACGTACGCTCCGTCGCCCTCGTCGAAGACCTGTCCGAGCCAGGCCCGCTCCTCCGGCAGGAACCCGGAGTTCTTCTGGTTCGCCCGCCAGTTCTTGAGGTCGGCCTGCTGGTGGGCGATGTTCCAGTCGCCGCAGACCACGACCTCGCGCCCGTCGGCGGCGGCCCGCTCCCGCAGGTCCTTGAGATAGGGCAGGAACTCGCCCATGAACCGGACCTTCTCGTCCTGCCGTTCGGTCCCGACCTCGCCGGAGGGAAGGTAGAGGCTGGCCACGGTGACGCCGGGCAGGTCGGCCTCGACGTACCGACCGCTCCCGTCGAACTCGGCCGACCCGAAGCCGATCCGGACCCGGTCGGGCTCGCGCCGGCTGTAGAGCGAGACACCCGCGCGCCCCTTGGCGGCGGCCGGGGCGTGCACGACGTGCCACCCCTCGGGCTGCCGTACCCCCTCGGGGAGTTGCTCCGGCTCGGCCCGCACCTCCTGGAGGCACACCACGTCCGCCGAGGTCCCGGCGAGCCACTCCACGAAGCCCTTCTTCGCGGCGGCCCGCAGCCCGTTCACGTTCACAGAGGTCACAGTCAGCACGCGGGCACGATACCCGTACCGTGGACGGAGTCCGGATTCGATGAAGATCGCACCGACCGACCGCGAACCGGGGCGTCACCGGGGCGCGTCCGCGCCCCACACCACCGAAGGAGAGTCATGCATAGATGTACGATGCAAGGCATGATTATCCGCCCGGTGCCTTACGACCACCCCGACGCCGTCAAGCTGAACGACGAGGTCCAGGCCGAATACAGCGTCCGCTACGGCGACGACGGCGACGCCACCCACATGGACCCGGCGCACTTCCTGCCGCCGCGGGGCCTGTACCTGATCGCCTACGACGCGCACGGCAGACCCCTGGCCACGGGCGGCTGGCGCAGCCAGGACGCCAACGACGAGGGCAACCGGGACGGCGACGCCGAGATCAAGCGGATGTACGTCACCCCCGAGGCACGGGGGCTGGGCCTCGCCCGCCGCATACTCACCGCGCTGGAGTCCGACGCCCGCGCCGCCGGCCGCGCCCGCATGGTCCTCGAAACCGGCACCAAGCAGCCCGAGGCCGTCTCGCTCTACACCTCCAGCGGCTACGAGCCCTGCGCGAAGTTCGGCTACTACCGCTTCCACGAACTGAGCCTGTGCTTCGCGAAGGACCTGCACAGCTGACCCCGGGGCCGTAAATCCCGGTGACCGTCGCGGTGTCGGCCCCTACCGTGAGCCCGTGAAGAAGAACACCCGTCTGCGCCGTCTCGTCGTGGGCGACACCACGTGGCACTGGACCGTCCGGCAGCGCTCCCGCGTGGCCCACGACCACTGCCACCTCAAGCTGTCCCTCTACCCGCAGGGCGCGCGGCGCCGCCGCCTGGTCCTGATCTTCAGCCCGTCAGAGCACCGCGTCGTCTCGAACTGCTACTTCGACTCCGGCGCCCTGGTCCGTCTCCCGGACCACGCCTACCTCAACCTCCACGAGCCCGGCACGGTCCGCCGCCTCCTGGACGCCGCCGCCGTGAACCTGGACCTCGCCCCGTCCGCCCTGGAGGTCGCGGTGGACGGCTGGCCGTACTTCGACGCGATCGCGGAACCGGCACCGAGCGCCGCCGCCGACCGTCGTGACACGGACGCCGATGTCGACACCGACACTGCGGCCGAGGCTGACGGAACATCGTCCTGACAACACGTCAGAGCCTCCAGTGGTGATCACCACTGGAGGCTCTGAACTGCGTGGACCTGTGGGGATTTGAACCCCAGACCCCCTCGATGCGAACTACGGGCGGGACGGTCGTTGAGGTCATCCGGCCAGGCCACGCGGCCATCAGCGGTTCGAGACGGCTTCCTGTGGTCTGCACGGTTGCTGTACTTCCGTGCTGTACAGCACCAGCTCGAAGGTTTGGCCTCATCCTTATCAGGTCGATCATGCCCGGCCTACGACGTCGACCAACCGGCTATGTGCTTTGGTCAATCGTCCCCTGAGGTCCGGCGCCGACCGTCGCTGTTCGCCCTTGTTGGTGTCAGCCACTGATGTCAGCCGACGTATGCCGTCTTGGCAACGCGCGACGGCCGGGACGGAGCTACTCGGGTGCGCTCACAGCCACCGGGTCCCTGAAGTTCTTGAACGTCACGACGTTGCGCGCCGAGTTGCCGGATATCTCTAGCCACTGCTCGAAGCGCACGACTCGGCCGGATTCGTTGACCCACACGTCGCAGGCGAACTCCTTGGTACCCGTGGCACGCATCCTGTCGTACAGCCGACGGTCCACCGTCCGGAGCTGGTCCTGGGTGAGGCTCCCGGAAAGCCGGTACGCCGGGACTCCGCCTGTCTCCTCTTGACCCTTTCGGGCCTTCGGCCCAAGGTCCAAGAGAAGCTGTGCGTAAGCACCGTAGTCAGCTATGCCCGCGCTTGAGGAGTCCAGTCCCGTACGCTGCCACTCCCCAACTGCTCCGTCGTCATCAAGTGTCCGCGTGTAGGTGGCGTCCTCTAGCAGGATCGTCTCCGTATTGAACGCTTGGTCCTCCGGGACACTGTCGGAGGTCGTCAAGGTCAGTTTGCCCGTAGGACCTGATCCGTTGAAGTTCATCCGACCGGCCATGACGACCGTCAGCGTGGAGCCTGAATAGGTCTCCGTCCTGATCTCAGCCGAGTAAGGCGCTGGATCGGCGTTCTTGAGCGCCATCTCGACTTCGAACGAACTATCGGGCCCCGGCGTGGCCGATGCTCCGCTCTTCGACGTCGGTGCGGATGCTTTCTCGGCCTCCCCGGCGCCACACCCGGTGATCAAAACGACGGCCGCGATACCGGCCGCCACGGTGGCCAAGTGGCGCATGACAGGGGACCTCCTGAGTGTGGCTGACAGACCGCTGAGTCTGTCATGGGCACAACCTGAAGCACTCCACCTTTCCTCAGCCCACCACCCTCCCCAGCTCCCATCCCGTCTGCCGTCGACCCACACACCGTGGAGCGGGCGTGGGCCGCATCCTCCCGGCCTGGGTGGACGAGTACGTCCAGCGCATCGCGGCGGACGCAGAGGAGTGGGCGGCAGAGCGGCAAGCGCGGCAACGGTGAGGGCTCGATCTACCCGTACAAGAACGGCTTCGCCGCCTACGCCTGGGTGACCACCCCGGAGGGCAACCGCAAGCGCAAGTACGTGTACGGCAAGACCCGCGAAGAGGTCCACGACAAGTGGATCAAGCTGCACGCAGAAGCGAAGCAAGGGCCGGTGGTCACGTCGTCGCCGACCTTGGCCCAGTACCTCACGCGGTGGCTCAAGGAGGTCGTGGGCCCCGACCTGAAGCCCAAGACGGCCGAGACGTACGCGATGCACGTTCGCCTCTACATCGTGCCGGGGCTGGGCTCGAGCGGCTCGACAAGCTCACCGTCCGGGACGTGCGGAGCTGGGTGAACACCCTGTTGGAACAGTGCCAGTGCTGCGCTCAGGGCCTGGACGCGAAGCGGGACACTCCTCGCTGCTGCGCTGCGGGAGACTGCTGCGAGCGGATACCCTCTCGCCGCACGGTTCAGGATGCCCGCGCGGTCCTGCGCTCGGCGCTGACCAACGCCATGACAGAGGAGCTGATCACGAAGAACGTGGTGGCCCTCGTCAAGGTGCGGTCGGCGCGGAAGACGAAGCGGCACCCGTGGTCCGTGGAAGAGGCTCGGAAGTTCCTCGAAGCGGCAAGCGCGGCCCATGACCCGCTGTACGCGGCCTACGTGCTCATCCTGGTCCTGGGCTTCCGACGCGGCGAGGTGCTCGGCCTCACCTGGGAGAACGTCAACCTGGATGCCGGTGAGATCACCGTGCAGATGCAGCTACAGCGCATCAACCGGCGCTTGGTGCACGACGAAACCAAGACCGAGGCGTCCACGGCCATGCTCCCGCTTCCGGGGATCTGCATCGCGGCTCTCCAGCGCAGGCAGAAGGAACGGGAGTTGGCCAAACAGGCGGCTGGCGAGCTGTGGTCTGACTCCGACTTCGTGTTCACGACCCGCTACGGGACGCCGATCGAACCCCGCAACCTCAACCGCCGGTTCGTCGACCGCTCGACCCGCGCCGACATCCGCCAGATCCGTCTGCACGACACCCGGCACACGTGCGGCTCGCTCCTCGCCGCCCTCGACGTACACCCCCGCGTCGCGATGCAGATCCTTCGGCACAGCAAGATCGCGGTCACGATGGAGGTCTACACGCACGTTCCGTCGGAAGCCACCCGCCGGGCACTCCGCAAGCTGGGCAAGCACCTTGGGAAACAAGATCCGGAGTAGTTGCTGTACTTCGCTGCTGTACGGCATGTCAAAGCCCCGGTCAGGAGAACCCGACCGGGGCTTTGAGCTGCGTGGACCTGTGGGGATTTGAACCCCAGACCCCCTCGATGCGAACGAGGTGCGCTACCAGACTGCGCCACAGGCCCTTGCAACGAGTGAAACTCTAGCATCCCGATCGCGGTGCTCGGAAATCCGTATCCGAGGCGCCGCCGGGCGGCCTGCGGCCGGCTCCTGGCTGGTCAGCGGAGTGGGAGATCCGGGACCGTGAGATCACTCGTTGGCCGCCCGGGGGCGGTCGCCGTCCTCGTACTGGTCGAAGAGCGGCGTACGCCCCCGCTCGCGGGAGCGGCGCGCGGACGCGGCCCGGCGGGCGTCGGAACGGCCGCCGTCGGGGGCGTCACCCGCGTCGCCCGCCCCGGCGTCCTCCGCCCCCTCATCGCCGCCACGCTCCCCCTCCGGCTCGTGCCCGGGGGCCTGCGCGGAGTGGGACGGGGCGCCCGGGGAGCCGTGCGGGTCGGCCGCGCTGGAGCGCGCGGAGCTCCAGGCGTCCGGGGCGCCGAGGTCCACGCCGGAGGTGGCCCGGGGGGCGACCGGCGCGGTGACGTAGGTGGGGAGCGGCACGGGGACCGGGTCCCAGCTGTCGCCCTGGCCGGGCCGCCGCTGGCGCTCCCGCTGCTGGTCGACCCACTCGGCGTGGTCGGTCTGTTCGACGAGCGCGCGGCGGTCGGCCGCGAGCGCGGTCAGCTCGGCCCGGTTCTCCTCGCTCTCGGGTCCGTCCTCCGGCTCGTCGGTGTCCACCGGGTCCGGCGCGGGGCGCCGCCGCTGGGGCTGCCGCTCCCGCAGTCGCTGTGCCGCGACCTCCGCCTGCCGCCGGTCCATCGTGTACGCGAACCGCTTCAGCTCCTGGCGGCGCAGATGCGCGATGTACACGCTCAGCAGCACCGCGGGGACGGCCGGCGCCCACAGGAAGGCGAGTCCGCCGACCGCCGCGACGACCGCGCCGAGGGTGAAGGCGAGGAAGAGCAACACCGTCGTACGCCGTCGGCGCGCGAGTACCTTCGAGCGCTGGGCACGCGCTTGTGCCTCCGCCGAGGTGCCCCGGCGTGCGCTCGCCGTCCGCTGGGCCGGACGCTGCTTGTCCGGACGCTGCTTGTCCGGACGCTTCGCGCGCTCGGGAGCGTGCGCGTGAGCCGCCCCCTGCTTCGCGGAGGGCGCGCCCGCCTGCTGGGCCTGCGGTGCCCCGCCCTGCGGGGGCGCCTGCCTCGACTGTGCGGGTGCGGGTGCGGGCGCCTGCGCGGCCGGGTTCCCCGGCTGCGGGGGCTGCTGTCCCTGCTGGGCCGACTCACCCCGCTCCACCGGCAGTTGGGCCTTCGTGTGCTCCCGGTGCGGGGGCATGGCGAAGGCCCGGACGTCCACCGAGTCGGTGACGCCGTCCGGTTCGGCGCTGGGCTCCCCCTCTTCGGTGGAGCGCGCCCGCAGGTCCTTGGCGTATCGGCGCTCCATCCCCGCCCGGCCGGAAAGCAGCCGGATGGCGGTGCTGAAGCGTTCCGTCGGACGGGCTTCGTTCAGCTCGTCCTGCCTACGGAGCCACATCGGCACCAAGTAGGCGGCCCAGGCCCCGACGATGACTGCGTAGATGAGGCCGCTGCTGCTCACGACTCACACGGTAGAGGGGTTTGCGTGAGGCCATCCGCCAATTGAGCCGGTGTGTCGCACGATCCGGCTGATATTTCGAGCTTTTTTTGTGACCGATCCGATCAGCGGGCCGCCGAGAGCGCGAAATTAACGTGCCGAGAACGTGCCGAGAACGTGCCGACTCGTTCAAGTCGATCGTCGACCGATCACCGTCCGGGGCATTTTTTCGAACACATATTTCATTTATGGGGGCGGCCCCGGCGTGCCCGCGTCGGAACCGGCGTTCCGCGCGTTCCGCGCCCGTTCACGCTGCCAGCGCCCGAGCAGTCCCTCGGGGACCTCCTCCGCGGTGAGCGCGAAGACGAGATGGTCACGCCAGGCCCCGTCGATGTGAAGATATCGTGGACGAAGACCTTCCTCACGGAATCCGAGTTTCTCCACCACCCGTCGGCTGGGCCGATTCTCGGGGCGAATGCAGACCTCGATGCGGTGCAGTCCAACGGTCCGGAAGCAGTGGTCGACGACGAGTGCCACCGCCGTCGGCATCACCCCGCGCCCGGCCACCGACTCGTCCACCCAGTAGCCGACGTGGCCGGAACACATGGAGCCCCAGGTGATCCCGGCGACCGTCAACTGGCCCACCAGCCGCCCCTGGTACTCGATCACGAACGGCAGCATCCGGCCGGCGTTGGCCTCCGCCCGCAGATGGCGGACCATCTGACGGTAGGTCGGCCGGTGGGCGATGGGTCCGCTGGGTGTGGGCGGCGGGATGGTCGCCTCCCAGGGCCGCAGCCAGTCCCGGTTGCGCCGGTTGACCTCGCGCCAGGCCCGCTGGTCACGCATCTTTATGGGCCGGAGGACGACCTCGCCGTCGACCAGCGCCACGGGCCAGGATGGAGTGTTCAGCTCGCACCCCCGTGGCCGGATCCCGGGTGGTCCCCGCCGCGGAGCTGGTCGACGGCGTGGGTGAGCAGGGGTTCCAGTACGGCCAGGCCGTCCCGGACGCCGCCGGTCGAGCCCGGCAGGTTGACGATCAGGGTCCGGCCCGCGACGCCGGCGAGGCCCCGGGAGAGCGCCGCCGTCGGCACCTTGTCCCGGCCGTACGCCCTGATGGCCTCGGGGATGCCGGGCACCTCGTGGTCGAGGACCGCGCGGGTGGCCTCGGGGGTGCGGTCGGTGGGGGAGATCCCGGTGCCGCCGGTCGTCACGATCACGTCGTAGCCGGCGTCGACGCCCGCTCGCAGCGCGGCCTCCACGGGGTCGCCGTCCGGCACGACCTGGGGGCCGTCGACGGTGAAGCCGAACGCCCGGAGTCCCTCGGCGATCAGGGGCCCGCCCCGGTCCTCGTAGACGCCGGCCGCGGCCCGGTTGGAGGCGGTCACGACCAGCGCGCGGTGCGGCGCGGTCCCGGTCTCCTCGGCGGGCGGCGTCATGTCCGGTTCCAGTCGCCCGACTTGCCGCCCGTCTTCTCCTCGACGCGGACGTCCGTGATGACCGCGCCCTTGTCGACCGCCTTGACCATGTCGATCACGGTGAGGGCGGCGACGGAGACCGCGGTGAGGGCCTCCATCTCGACGCCCGTACGGTCGGTGGTCTTCACGGTGGCGAGGATCTCCACGGCGTCGTCCGCGACCGACAGGTCCACCTTGACGCCCGACACCGCGAGCGGGTGGCAGAGCGGGATGAGGTCGGGGGTGCGTTTGGCGCCCATGATGCCGGCGATGCGCGCGGTGGCGAGGGCGTCCCCCTTGGGCACCCCCTCGCCGCGCAGCAGTTCGACCACTGCCGGCGAGACCAGGACCCGGCCGCTGGCGCGGGCGGTCCGCGCGGTCACGTCCTTCCCGGAGACGTCGACCATGCGGGCGGCACCCGCCTCGTCGATGTGGGTCAGTCGGTCCTGCGGCGTACTCATGGTGGTGTGACGCTCCCGGTCGGGGCCCGTCGCGGTGCGGCGCGCGGTCGGTTGTGCGCGACACGGTACGCCACCCCCGACGGTTCAGCCGAGCAGGACGACCTCGACCTCCGCGGCGGGCTCGACCGACTCGGTGTCCTCGGGGATCACGATCAGCGCGTCGGCGTGCGCGAGGGCCGCCACGAGGTGCGAGCCGGCACCGCCGACGGGCGTGACCTCGCCGTCGGCGTACGTCCCGCGCAGATACTGCCGGCGTCCCGCGGGCGAGGTCAGCGCCTTGGGGGCCCGGAGGGTGGCCGTGGTCGCCGGACGGTGGACGTCGGGCAGGCCCATCAGGGTGCGGATGGCGGGCCGGACGAAGATCTCGAAGGAGACGTACGACGACACCGGGTTGCCGGGCAGTGCGAGCAGCGGGGTGTGGTCGGGGCCGATGGTGCCGAAGCCCTGGGGTTTGCCGGGCTGCATGGCGAGCTTGCGGAAGTCGATGCCGGAGCCCTCCTCGTCCTCGTCGCCGACGGACTCCAGGGCCTCCTTGACGACGTCGTACGCGCCCACGCTGACCCCACCGGTGGTGACGACCAGGTCGGCGCGGACGAGCTGGTCCTCGATGGTGGAGCGGAGGGTCTCGGCGTCGTCGGCGACGGCGCCGACGCGGTAGGCGATCGCGCCCGCGTCCCGGGCGGCGGCGGTGAGGGCGAAGCTGTTGGAGTCGTGGATCTGGCCGGTGGCCGGGGTCTCGCCCGGCGGGACCAGTTCGCTGCCGGTGGAGAGCACGACCACGCGCGGGCGCGGGTGGACGCGGACCGAGGCGCACCCGATGGCGGCCAGCAGCCCGAGCTGCGGCGGGCCGAGGATCGTCCCCGCGGCCAGGGCGCGTTCGCCGGCCTTCACGTCACTGCCCTTCGCGCGTACGTGCGCGCGCGCCTCGGCGGGGCGGTGCACGGCGACCTGGCCGGTGGCGCCCTCGGGGTTCGCGCTGCGGGCACGCATCCCGGAGACGGGTCCCTCGCCGAGGCCGCCGTCGGTCCACTCCACCGGGACGACGGCCTCCGCGCCGGGCGGCAGCGGGGCGCCGGTCATGATGCGGGCGGCCTCGCCGGGCCCCACGTGGGGCGGTTCGGCCTGGCCCGCCGCGACGTCCCCGATCACCGTGAGCACGGCAGGGAACTCCTCGCTCGCGCCCGCGATGTCCGCGACCCGTACCGCGTACCCGTCCATCGAGCTGTTGTCGAACGGCGGCAGGGAGATCGGCACCGTGACGTCGTCGACCAGGACACAGCCCTGGGCGTCGAGGAGTTGCAGCTCGATGGGTTCCAGGGGGCGGACCGTGGCGAGGATGTCCTCCAGGTGCTCGGTCACCGACCAGAGGTGGTCCGGGTCGGTGGTGCGGGTCGCGGCGGTGCTCAATGTGGCTACATCTCCTCGGCTACGTAACTGCGAAGCCAGGTCCGGAAGTCCGGGCCCAGGTCCTCACGTTCGCATGCGAGTCTGACAATGGCACGCAGGTAGTCGCCACGGTCGCCGGTGTCATAGCGGCGGCCCTTGAAGACGACGCCGTGCACGGGGCCGCCGACCTTCTCGTCCGCGGCGAGCTGCTGGAGGGCGTCGGTGAGCTGGATCTCGCCGCCGCGGCCCGGCTCGGTGCGGCTCAGCACCTCGAAGATCTGCGGGGCGAGGACGTACCTGCCGATGATCGCGTAGTTGGACGGGGCGTCGGCTGCCTCCGGCTTCTCGACCATGCCCGTGACCTTGACGACGTCGCCGTCGTCGGTGGCCTCGACGGCCGCGCATCCGTAGAGGTGGATCTGTTCCGGTGCGACCTCCATGAGCGCGATGACGCTGCCGCCGCTGCGCTCCTGGACCTCGACCATGCGCTTCAGGAGCGGGTCGCGGGGGTCGATCAGGTCGTCGCCGAGGAGGACCGCGAAGGGTTCGTCGCCCACGTGCGGCGCGGCGCACAGGACGGCGTGACCGAGGCCCCTGGGGTCGCCCTGGCGGACGTAGTGCATGGTCGCGAGATCGCTGGACTCCTGGACCTTGGCGAGCCGGTGGGCGTCGCCCTTCTTCTGGAGGGCCGACTCCAGTTCGTAGTTGCGGTCGAAGTGGTCCTCAAGGGGGCGCTTGTTCCGGCCGGTGATCATCAGGACGTCGTCGAGACCCGCCGATGCGGCCTCCTCCACCACGTACTGGATCGCCGGCTTGTCGACCACCGGCAGCATCTCCTTGGGAGTCGCCTTGGTGGCCGGCAGGAACCGGGTTCCCAGACCCGCGGCGGGGATGACAGCCTTGCTGATCCTGGGGTTCGCCTCACTCATGGGCGGAACCATATCCGGTGCCTTTGTGTGGAATCTGTGGCTCCGATGAATTCGTTCTCATATGATCCGATTACGAAGAATACTGGAGCTACCTGTGAGCCGGATGGGACCTGAACCGGAGCTTTCCAAGCGAATGTTGCGACGAGAGCTCCTCCTGGTGAGGAACGGGTTGACGCCGGATGACGTCCGGGTCACGACGGGCGCCCTTGCGGAACGGGCCCTCGGCCTGCCCGAGCTGGCGCACGCGCGCACGGTCGCGGCGTACGTCGCCGTGGGGAGTGAACCGGGCACGCTCGCGCTCCTCGACGTGCTCCGCGCCCGGGGCGTGCGCGTCCTGCTGCCGGTCCTGCTCCCCGACAACGACCTCGACTGGGGCGTCTACGAGGGAGAGCCCTCCCTCGCGCGCGTGCGGCACGGGGGCGGGCGCATGGAACTCCTCGAACCCGCCGGCGAGCGCCTCGGGCCGGAGGCCGTGACCACCGCCGACGCCGTCCTGCTGCCGGGCCTGGCGGTCGACGCGCGCGGGATGCGGCTGGGGCGGGGCGGCGGCTCGTACGACCGCGTCCTGGCCCGGCTGGAACGCGCGGGAGCCGACCCGGCGCTGGTGGTGCTCCTGTACGACACCGAGGTCGTGGAGCGAGTGCCCGAGGAGCCGCACGACCGCCCGGTGCACGCGGTGGTGACCCCGGCAGGGGTACGACGGTTCCGGTGACCCGGACGCGAAAGCGGCCCCCCACGCGCGTGTGGGGGGCCGCTTTGCGGTGTTCAGGACGGCGTCAGGGTTTCAGCAGCAGCGTGTCGCTCGTGCCGCGCTCGACGGCCTTGTCCGAGAACGACCAGGTCAGCAGCTGACCCTTGACCCACTTGTCGGTCTGGTCGGTGTAGTGCGCGTTGTACGCGTGCCCGGAGGCGCCGGTGAGGTTGATCCACTTGGACTTGTCGAGGTCCCCGAGGTTCACCACCATGCGCATCGAGGGCACCCAGACCACCTCGTAGCCGCCCGCCGCGTTCCAGCCGGTGGCGTTGACCGTGGCCTCGCCGCCGCCGAGCTTCCAGGGGCCGCGGTTGAGCATGTACTTGAGGAAACCGGGGCCCGCGGTGCCGAGGGTCTGGTTCTTCAGGAACAGCCGGTGCAGCCGGCCCCAGCTCCAGGTGTCGATGTCCTTGCCGAGCTTGGCGGTCAGCTCCCAACGGGCGTCCCGCATGGCCCGGTTGAACAGCTCGTCACGGGTGTCGACGGCGTCCAGGGTGCGGGTCTTCGGCGTGGACCACCAGGCGTTGTCCTGGTCGTCGATGATCCGGCGGACCACCTCGAACCAGCGGTCGCCGCCGTCCGGCTGCGCCTGGTCGGCGTCCCGCCTGCCGCACTCGCGCACCCTGCGGTCCTCGTCGGCCGGCCCGGTGGCGTCGACCGGCTCCACCGACAGGCACTGGCCCTCCACGCGCAGTTCCTTGGGGAGCTTGTTGCCGAAGGCGAGCTTGAGGATGTTGCGCCAGACCGAGTTGAAGTACGCGGCGGCCGCCGAGTCGGCGTCCTGCGTGTAGTCCCAGCCCTCCAGGAGCTTCTGCGCCTCGCGGACGTGCGGGTCGTTCACGTCGATCTTGAGCAGCAGCGGCACCAGCAGCTTGGCGATCTCGCTGCTGTTGTCCATCTGCATCTGCCGCATGTCGTCTGTGGAGATCTTGCCGCCACCCTTGATCTTCGACTCGATGAGACTGGTGATCCGCTGCGCGCGCGTGCCGTAGCCCCAGTCGGCGGTGAGCGTGTACGGGTACTTCTTGTCGACGACGGCCTGGTTCGCGGTGACGATGTAGCCGCGCTTCGGGTCGAACTCCCAGGGCAGTTCGTCCTGGTCGATGTAGCCGGTCCAGCGGTACCTGGCGTCCCAGCCGGGCGCGGGGATCGAGCCGTCGCCCCTGCCCCGGGTGGGGATCTTGCCGGGCAGCTGGTAGCCGATGTGGCCCTCGGTGTCGGCGTAGATCAGGTTCTGCGAGGGGACGTCGAACAGGGTGGCGGCCTTGCGGAAGTCCTCCCAGCCCTTGGCCCTGTTCATGGCGAAGACGGCGTCCATGGAGGTGCCGGGGTCGAGCGCGGTCCAGCGCAGGGCGATGCCGTAGCCGTCGCCGCGGTCGGGGGCGTCCTGGTCCACCGTGGCCTTCTTGCCGACCTGGACCAGTTCGTTGCTGCGGTCCGAGAGCAGCGGGCTGCCGTCCTTGGTGAGCCGGACGACGATCTTCTTCGACTCGCCGCCGGCGACCTCGATGGTCTCCTCACGGGTGTCGAAGGGCAGGACCTTGCTGCCGTACTGGTAGCCGTCGCCGGTGAGCTTCTCCAGGTAGAGGTCGGTGACGTCGACGCCGGAGTTGGTCATGCCCCAGGCGATGTCCGCGTTGTGGCCGATGACCACGCCGGGCATGCCCGCGAAGGTGTAGCCGGAGACGTCGTACTGGCACTTGGCGGAGACCGCCTTGCAGTGCAGGCCCATCTGGTACCAGACCGAGGGCAGCGACGCCGACAGGTGCGGGTCGTTGGCGAGGAGCGGCTTGCCGGTGATGGTGTGGTCGCCGGAGACGACCCAGGAGTTGGATCCGATGCCGTTGCCGTTCACGCCGACGGCCTCGGGAAGGTCCTCCAGGACGTCGTAGAGGCCGCCCAGCTGGGTCTGGAGGGCTCCGGAGTCCGTGGACGTGCCGGCGGTGCCGGTGCCCGTTCCGGTGCCGCCGGTGCCCTGCGTGGAGTCTTGGGTGCCCTGGCCGGTGCCCGCACCCGTTCCGGTGCCGCCGGTGCCCTGCGTGGAGCCGTCGGCGTTCTGCGTGGAGCCCGACCCGTCCGACCAGGTCTTGGTCAGTTCGTCGTACTGACCCTCCCGCACGATCGTCCCGTTGCGGTCGTAGGGGTACTGCGGGTACAGGTCGGCGATCTGCTTCGGGCCGAGGCGGCTGGTCATCAGGGCGCGGTCGATCTCGTCCTGCATGTTGCCGCGCAGGTCCCAGGCCATCGCCTTCAGCCAGGCGACCGAGTCGACCGGGGTCCACTCCTCGGGCTTGTAGTCGTTCTCGAAGCCGAGGGCCGCGTACTCCACGGAGATGTCGGCGCCGTCCTTGCCCGCGAGATAGGCGTTGACCCCCTTGGCGTACGCGTCGAGGTACTTCCTCGTCTCGGCCGAGAGCGTCTTCTCGTACTCCTCCTCGGCGATGCGGTGCCAGCCGAGGGTGCGCAGGAACTCGTCGGTGTCGACCTGGCTCTCGCCGAACATCTCCGAGAGGCGGCCGGCCGTCATGTGGCGGCGCACGTCCATCTCGTAGAACCGGTCCTGCGCCTGGACGTAGCCCTGCGCCATGAACAGGTCCTCGTCGGAGGAGGCGTAGATCTGCGGGATTCCGTAGCCGTCACGCTTGACGTCGACCGGTCCCGACAGACCGTCCAGGGCTATCGAACCCTTGGTCTGGGGGAAGGAGGCGCGCACGGTGGAGACGGACCAGAACGCCCCGTAGCCGACGCCACCGATGATGGCCAGAACCAGGACGATCAGGAGAAGACGGACTTTGCGTCCCTTCTTCCTGCCGGACTTGCCGGACTGCTGGCCGGAGGAGGCGGGATTGTCGGTGGGCATCGCTGTCCTTGCTGTCCTAACACGAGCGGCAGGTCGGGCTGTGCTTTGTACTGAACGCTGGAGCAACCATAGGCGCAGGGCCCGGCACGACTTGACGCGGAGTCGGGAACTGGCGCGGACGGCTGTTCGATCTTGCCTTCGCGAGCGTCAAGAAATCGTCAAGAGTTAGGTAAGGTAACGAAGTACTTGCACTGACGTAACCGCAATCGCACGGTTTCCGTGATCGGCTCGGCACGCCCACACGCGCGCGTGCCCCGCATCCAGTGCTCGGCATCCCCATCCGGAACCACGTGCGGTTCGGCGAGAAAGGTACGGCCCTCTGACTGTCCACGACCTCAACCAGCTCCTGCTCGTCTGCTCGCTCGTCCTGTTGGTCGCGGTCGCCGCGGTCCGGATCTCGTCGCGCAGCGGGCTCCCCAGCCTGCTCGTCTACCTGGGCATCGGCATCGCCATGGGCCAGGACGGCATCGGCGACATCCACTTCGACAACGCCGAACTGACCCAGGTCATCGGCTACGCGGCCCTCGTCGTGATCCTCGCGGAGGGCGGCCTCGGCACGAAGTGGAAGGAGATCAAGCCCGCCCTGCCCGCAGCCGCCTCACTGGCGCTGGCCGGGGTCGCGGTGAGCGTCGGAGTCACGGCCGCGGGTGCGCACTATCTGATCGGACTGGAGTGGCGGCAGTCACTCATCATCGGCGCGGTCGTGTCCTCCACGGACGCGGCGGCCGTCTTCTCCGTGCTGCGCAAGATCCCCCTCCCCGCGCGCGTGACGGGCACCCTGGAGGCCGAGTCCGGCTTCAACGACGCCCCCGTCGTCATCCTCGTCGCCGCGCTCTCCATGGCCGGACCGGTCGAGCACTGGTACGTGCTCATCGGCGAGATAGCGCTGGAACTGGCGATCGGCGCCGCGATCGGCCTCGCCGTGGGCTGGCTGGGCTCCTGGGCCCTGCGGCACGTGGCGCTCCCCGCCTCCGGCCTCTACCCGATCGCCGTCATGGCGATCGCCGTCACCGCCTACGCGGCCGGCGCCATGGCCCACGGCAGCGGCTTCCTCGCCGTCTACCTGGCCTCCGTCGTCCTCGGCAACGCCAAGCTGCCGCACTGGCCGGCCACCCGCGGCTTCGCCGAGGGCGTCGGCTGGATCGCCCAGATCGGCATGTTCGTCCTGCTCGGCCTGCTCGTCACCCCGCACGAGATGGGCGACGACATCTGGCCCGCGCTCGTGATCGGCCTGGTGCTGACCATGGTGGCGCGACCGCTGAGCGTCGTCGTCGCGCTGACCCCGTTCCGGGTCCCGTGGCGCGAGCAGACCCTGCTGTCGTGGGCCGGCCTGCGCGGCGCGGTGCCCATCATCCTGGCGACGATCCCCATGGTGAGCGGGATCGAGGGCAGCCGCCGGATCTTCAACATCGTCTTCGTGCTGGTCGTGGTCTACACCCTCGTCCAGGGCCCGACACTGCCCTGGCTGGCCCGCAAGCTGCGGCTCGGCGGCTCCGGCGAGGAGGCCGCCGACCTCGGCATCGAGTCGGCGCCGCTGGAGCGGCTGCGCGGCCACCTGCTGTCCGTCGCCATCCCCGAGAAGTCCCGGATGCACGGCGTCGAGGTCAACGAGCTGCGGCTCCCCCCGGGCGCCGCCGTCACCCTCGTCGTACGCGACGGCACCTCCTTCGTGCCCCTGCCGACCACCGTCCTGCGCCGTGGCGACGAACTGCTCGTCGTCGCCACGGACCCGGTCCGCGACCAGGCCGAACACCGCCTCAGGGCCGTCGGCCAGGGCGGCAAGCTGGCCTACTGGCTGGGAACGGGGAACGGGGACGGCGACGCGAACGAGGGCGGAAGCGGGAGCGGGAAGGGTGGGGCGAGGCGCTGAGGGGAGGTTTCGCGCTGTTCACACCCTCTGGATTCGGGGGTGCGGCTACCCATGGTGCTCGTTTTCACAGGCGCCCCGGTCGATCGTCCCTGTACGATGAAGGCGCACTTGATCGGACCAACTCTGCCTGACGCAGAGCTGGCGCGACCGTATGGCGGCCGGGACACCCCTCGCAGTGGGCTCCGGCATCTACCGCAGTAGCGCAAGAGGACAGCTCTCGGCGCCCCCCGCACGGGCGCGCTACCAGGCGGCGGAAAGGCACGGCCGTGGCATCCACGGTCACCTCGAACACCTCTCGCACCTCGAAGGCGTCCCGCCCGGGATACGGGCAGCTGCTGCGCACCCCGCGCGCGTGGACGTTCCTCCTCCCCGGCTTCGCGGCCCGCCAGCCGTTCGCCATGCTGACCATCTCCATCGTGCTGCTGGTCCAGCACACCACCGGCTCGTACGGGGCGGCGGGCGCCGTGGCCGCCGCGACCGGTGTCTCCATGGCGCTGTTCGCCCCCTACAGCGGCCGCCTCGCCGACCGGCACGGGCAGCGGGCCGTCCTGATCCCCGGCGTCCTCGTCCACGGCGCCGCCGGCCTCACCCTGACGGCTCTGGCCCTGACGGGCGCCCCCCTGTGGGCGCTGTTCGCGGCCGCCGTGCCGACCGGCGCCTCGGTGCCGCAGGTCGGCCCCATGGTGCGGGCCCGCTGGGGCGTCAAGCTCCAGGACTCGCCCCTGACGAGCACCGCCGCCGCCTTCGAGTCCGTCACCGACGAGCTGACCTTCGTGCTCGGCCCGCTGCTCGCGACCGCGCTCTGCACCGCCGTGCACCCGGCCGCCGGTCTGCTCACCGAGGCCGGGCTCACCCTGGTCGGCGGTCTGCTGTTCGCCGCGCAGCGCGGCACCCAGCCCAAGGTCGTCCCCGTGGCGCACGCGCGCGTGGAGCGGGTCTCCGCCCTGTCCGTCCCCGGCGTGCGCGTCCTGATCGTCACCTTCCTGGGCATCGGTTCCGTCTTCGGCGGCATGCAGGTCTCGCTCGCCGCCTTCTCCGAGTCGATCGGCGAGCCCGGCCTGAACGGCGTCCTGTACGGCGTCTTCGCCGCCGGCAACATGCTCTCCGGCATCGTCTGCGGCGCGATCGCGTGGAAGGCGGCCCCGCAGCGGCGCCTGATCGTCGGCTACACGGCCCTCGCGCTGACCGCCTCCGCCCTGTGGACCGCCGACTCCGTGCTCGTCCTCGCCGCGCTCGGCCTGCTGGTCGGCATGTGCATCGCCCCTGCCCTGATCACCGGCTACACGCTGGTCGACTCCCTGGTCCCGTCCGGCGCCCGCACGGAAGCCTTCACCTGGCTCACCGGCGCGGTCGCGCTCGGCCAGGCGGCCGCCGTCACCGCCGCCGGACAGCTGGAGGACCGGCTGTGGACCGGCGCCGGATTCCTGGTGCCCGCGGCCGGTACGGCACTGGCCCTGACGACACTGTTCGCCCTGCGTACGAGGCTGGTGGGCACCCCCCGGAGCCGTACCGTCGCGCGTGTCGTCGGTCACCGAGTGCCGGTGACAGTGGACTGATCCCGGGGGAATAGGTCACTATGGACCGTCGTTAGCACTCATCGAGTGAGAGTGCCAGGAGGAAGAGCCAGTGCCGACGTACCAGTACCAGTGCACCGAATGCGGTGAGGGCCTCGAAGCGGTGCAGAAGTTCACCGACGACGCCCTGACCGAGTGCCCCGCCTGCAACGGCCGCCTCAAGAAGGTGTTCTCCGCGGTCGGCATCGTCTTCAAGGGCTCCGGTTTCTACCGGAACGACAGCCGCGGCTCCTCGTCGAGCAGCAGCCCCGCGACGTCGAAGTCGTCGGACACGAAGTCGTCCTCGGACGCCAAGTCCGCGTCGTCCTCGTCCTCGTCGGGTTCGTCGTCCTCGGACTCGAAGTCGTCGTCCGCGGGCTCTTCCTCCACCAGCAGCACCTCGGCGGCCTAGCAGCTCCGTCCGGGACCCCGCCGTCGCACGACGGCGGGGTCTTCGGCGTGTCCCGCCCCGGTTAGGGTGCGGGCATGGCGAACACGGAGCACGTGGCGAACGGAGCGGAGCCGGTGGGCGGGACGGGCACGGCGGACGACACTGTGGGGATGGGCTCGGCGGGGACCGCTCCGGCGGAGATCGGCGTCATCGGGGGGTCGGGTTTCTACTCCTTCCTCGACGACGTGACCGAGATACAGGTGGACACCCCCTACGGACCACCCAGCGACTCCCTCTTCCTCGGTGAGATCGCCGGGCGCCGGGTCGCCTTCCTGCCGCGCCACGGCCGTGGGCACCATCTGCCGCCGCACCGCATCAATTACCGGGCCAACCTGTGGGCGCTGCGTTCCGTGGGGGCGCGCCAGGTGCTCGGCCCGTGCGCGGTGGGCGGCTTGCGGCCGGAGTACGGACCGGGCACGCTCCTCGTCCCGGACCAGCTGGTGGACCGCACCAAGTCCCGCACCCAGACCTACTTCGACGGTCTTCCGCTGCCGGGCGGGTCTGTCCCGAACGTCGTCCATGTCTCGCTCGCCGACCCCTACTGCCCCGTGGGCCGCAAGGCCGCCCTCGAAGCGGCGCGCGGCCGGGACTGGGAGCCGGTGGACGGCGGCACCCTGGTGGTGGTCGAGGGCCCTCGTTTCTCCACCCGCGCCGAGTCCCTGTGGCACCAGGCCCAGGGCTGGTCCGTCGTCGGTATGACCGGCCATCCCGAGGCCGTGCTCGCCCGCGAACTGGAGCTCTGCTACTCCACCCTGACCCTGGTCACCGACCTCGACGCCGGCGCCGAGACCGGCGAGGGCGTCTCCCACGAGGAGGTCCTGCGGGTCTTCGCCGCGAACGTCGACCGGTTGCGGGGCGTCCTCTTCGACGCGGTCGCCGCCCTGCCGCCGAACGACAGCCGCGACTGCATGTGCGCGACGGCGCTGGGCGGGATGGATCCGGGGTTCGACCTGCCTTGACGCTGCCGTGACGGGGTTCGGGCTGGCCTGACGGGGTTCGGGCTGCCGTGACGGGGTTCGGACTGCCCTGACGGGGTTCGGGTTGCCCTGACGGGGTTCGGGTTGCCGTGGGTCGGGCGGAACTCCTCGTTCGGGTGGTGGGGTTTTCCACAGTCGGCCGGTGATCCACAGGTCTCGGCGGGCTTCGCCGCGAGACCTCATCGTGGGACCGCCAGCCGATCTCACACAGCAGGTGGTGGTCCCTATGTCCTGTCCCTCGCCCGAGCCGTCACCCCGGCCGACTCACGTGCACGCATCCCCGCCCTCGTCGACAGCCCCGTACGTACCCGGGCGGGTTCCCTCCTGGGCCGTCGGCCCACCGGGTGCCGACGCCCCTCCCACCTGCGAGGTTCCGCACTTCGCGCCGCTCAGGGTGCGCGGTGGGGCGCACCGGCTCCGTCGTCTCGCCCGCTGCCGACGACGGGCCCTGGCCGCGGGCCTGGCGGTGACCGCGGCGGCCCTGCTGGTGACGGGAGCGGGGGCCCGGGAGCCCGGACGGGTCAGGGGCCACCCCGTGTCCGGTCCGGTCCCCGAGCGCCCCGCCTCCTCGGAGACGGTGACCGCGCCGGTACGCATCGCCGACGGCGCGACGGTACGGCTGCTGCGCCCCGGCGACCGCGTCGACGTGATCGCGGCCGAGGAGTCGGCGACGGGCGCCGGTGCCGCACGGATCGTCGCCCGCGGCGCCCGTGTGTCCAAGGTGCCGGCCGCCGACGCCGCCGAGAGCGGAGCCCTGGTCGTCCTGACCGTGCCCCGCCGCACCGCGGCCCGGCTGGCGGGCGCGGGCGCCACATCCCGGTTGGCGGTGACGCTGTGGTGACGTCGGGGCCCACGATGATGGGACCCGACTGGACACAGGTGCCGGGCCCTGCCGTAGGTTGCGGAGTCATTTGTTCCACAATCAGCGCGGAAGGGCCTCGTGGTGAGCAAGCAGAAGGAGCCGGGCGTCTGGGAGGGCTTCAAGGCCTTCCTGATGCGGGGGAACGTCGTCGACCTGGCCGTCGCCGTGGTCATCGGCGCGGCCTTCACCAACATCGTCAACGCGGTGGTGAAGGGCGTCATCAGCCCGCTGGTGGGGGCGTTCGGCACGAAGAACCTCGACCAGTACCGGTCGTGCCTGAAGGGCCCCTGCACGGTGGCGGCGGACGGGACGGTCACCGACGGCGTCGCGATCCTCTGGGGCACGGTGCTGAACGCGACGCTCACGTTCCTCATCACCGCGGCCGTCGTCTACTTCCTGATGGTGCTTCCCATGGCCAAGTACCTGGCCCGTCAGGAGGCCCGCCGCAAGGCGAAGGAGGGCACGCACGAGGTCATCGAGGTGACCGAGCTGGAGGTCCTGAAGGAGATCCGCGACGCCCTGGTGGCCCAGCGCGGTTCGGGTCACGACCGCACCTAGCGGCGGCGTTCGCAGCGCTCGGCCGACGGTGTCAGAGGTGGTGGGGCGGCTTCTCGTCGAGGAAGCGCCTCAGGTCGGCCGCGCTGTCGCCGCCGTCACCTGGCCGCTCGCCCCACCCGTGGTCCGTGTCGTCGGACGACGGCCGGCTGAACGGGTCGTCGAAGACCAGCGCGGCCTTGGGGTCACGCGGTTCAGGGGCGGGAGCGGTACTCATGCCTCCAGAGTACGGCCCCGGCCCCGGCCGACGGCCGGCCGCGGCCCCCTCCCCCGGCCCGTCCACGCGTCCGCCCGGCCCGTCCACGCGCTCGCCGAGCCCGTCCCCGCGTCCGGCCAGCCCCTCCGCGCGTCCGCCGGGCACCTCCGCGCACTCCGTCGATCCCTCCGGGAACTTGTGCGCACCCGAGCGAGAATTCCGCCGGGCCATCTGGTGTGCTTGGCCGCATGACGTCCCGTTCCACGCCCTCGACCCCCTCGGCTCCGGAACCGGCCCCGGGCTCCGGCACGGCCTCGGCCGCGCCCCGGGCCTCGTCGTCGGCCTCGGCCGCCGCCCCTTCCGGCATCGGCCGGGCTCCGGTGCGCAGGCTGGTCGCACGGGGGCGAGGGGAGGAGCACCGGGTCGCCTCACCGCTGGAGCTCCTCTTCGACCTGTGCTTCGTGGTCGCCGTCGCCCAGGCGGGCGTCCAGCTGGTGCACTCCGTCGCGGAGGCGCACGCGGCCGAGGGCATCGCCAACTACGCGATGGTGTTCTTCGCGATCTGGTGGGCCTGGATGAACTTCACCTGGTTCGCCTCGGCGTACGACAACGACGACGTGCCGTACCGGCTGGTGACCCTCGTCCAGATCGCCGGTGTGCTGGTGCTCGCCGCCGGGGTCACCCGGGCCTTCGAGGACCACGACTGGCTGCTGGTCGTGCTCGGTTACGTGATCATGCGACTGGCGATGACCGCGCAGTGGCTGCGGGCCGCGCGGACCGCGACGGGCCCCGAGCGCACCACGGCCCTGCGGTACGCGGGCGGTGTGGCGCTCTGCCAGATCGGCTGGCTGGGGCTGCTGGTCCTGCCGGAGCCGGCCAGACCGTGGCTGTTCCTGGTGATGGCGATCGCGGAACTGTGCGTCCCGGTGTTCGCGGAGAAGGGCTTCCAGACGTCCTGGCATCCGCACCACATCGCCGAGCGGTACGGCCTGTTCACCATCATCGTGCTCGGCGAGACGATCCTGGCGGCGACGGTCGCCGTGAAGTCGGCGGTGGACGACGAGGACGCGCTGGGCGAGCTCCTGCCGATCGCGGCGGGCGGACTGCTGATCGTGTTCTCGGCGTGGTGGGTCTACTTCACCGTTCCCATCCACGGCCATCTGCGCTCCGGCAAGGAGAGCTTCCTGTGGGGCTACGGCCACTACCTGATCTTCGCCTCGGCGGCCGCGATCGGTGCCGGGCTGGAGGTCGCGGTGGAGCAGGCGGTGGGCAAGGCGCACATCTCCACACTGGCCGCGTCCGCCGCGGTGACCCTGCCGACGGCGCTGTATCTCCTCTCCGTGTGGGCGCTGCACGCCCGCCACTACAAGGTGGGCACGACCCGGCAGGCCGTTCTGCCGCTCTCCGCGCTGGCCGTGGTCGGGTGCACGTTCCTGGGGCACTGGGCGGTCCCGGCCGCCGGCCTCGTGGCCGCCGCGACGGTCGCGGTCGGAGTCGCGCTCTCCGCCAGGGACCACCGCGCCGAGGAGACCCTTCAGGCCCCCGGGACGGACCCGGCCCACCGCACCGGTGACGCTCATGGCAGTTGACGCGCTCACCGACGTAGCCGGCCTGCGGGTCGGTCACGCCACCCGGATCGGCGAGGGCTGGCTGACCGGGACCACGGTCGTGCTGGCCCCGGTGGGCGGCGCGGTCGCGGCCGTGGACGTGCGCGGGGGCGGGCCCGGCACCAAGGAGACGGACGCGCTCGACCCGCGCAACCTGGTGCAGAAGGTCGAGGCGTTGGTGCTGACCGGCGGCAGCGCGTACGGGCTGGACTCGGCGTCGGGCGTGATGGCCTGGCTGGAGGAGCGGGGGCGGGGCGTGCGGGTCGGCCGCGACCCGGCGCACGTGGTGCCGGTGGTGCCGGCCGCCTGTGTCTTCGACCTGGGGCGGGGCGGGGACTTCGGGGCCAGACCGGATGCCGCGCTCGGCCGGGCCGCGGTCGAGGCGGCCGACGCGAGCGGGCCGGGCGCCCCGGTGGCGGAGGGGTGCGTGGGTGCCGGGACGGGAGCGACGGCCGGGCTGCTCAAGGGCGGCATCGGCACCGCGAGCACCGTGCTGGACTCGGGCATCACCGTGGCCGCGCTGGTGGTGGCCAACGCGGCGGGCTCGGTGACGGACCCGGAGACGGGGGTGCTCTACGGGGAACTGTTCCAGGGACGTACGGCGTATCCGGCGCCGGAGGTCCATGAGAGCGCGCGGCGCCGGCTCGCGGAGGCGTCCGCGCAGAGTCCCCCTCCCCCGATGAACACCACGCTGGCCGTGGTCGCCACCGACGCCGACCTGACCCGCGCCCAGGCCCAGAAGCTGGCCGGCACGGCCCACGACGGCATCGCCCGCGCCGTGCGTCCCGTGCATCTGCTCAACGACGGGGACACGGTGTTCACCCTGGCGACGGGCGCCCGGCCGCTGTCGCCGCAGGCCGGCCCCCTCGCCCTCAACGCCCTCCTCGCGGCGGGGGCCGACCTGGTGACGCGGGCGATCGTACGGGCGGTACGGGCCGCCGAGTCGGTGGACGGGCCGGGGGGCGCGTGGCCGTCGTACGGGGAGCTGTACGGAAACAACGGGGAGGAGTGAGGGGGAGGCGAGACGGGGGGCGAGGGAGATGAGCGGTGGGGAGGGTGGGGGGAGGGAGGGGGCGAGGGGGACCAAGGGGGTCAAAAGGGTCTGAGGGGTCGGTAGTTCCAGCGTTCAGCGGGTGCCGCCGGGGGCGATTGTCCCGGTTCTGTCACGTGATGCCGTCAGGCGGGAGTCAGCGGGAACCCGCCCGGCCGCCGCTCGCTCTCTCTCCACGTAACGGAGCGGAGCACGTAGATCACGCGGATCACGCGGACGCGAAGAAGCTGGAGCAGATCGTGACAAGGCCGAAGATTGCTGTACGGCGGGCACTGGGGACCTGTGCCGTGCTGGTGGTCGGTGCGCTGACCCTCACCGGTTGCGGCGGGGACGCCCAGGCCGACAACAAGAGTGGCGGCAAGGGGACTTCGGCCGAGGACGCGGTGGCGCGGATCACGATCTCGGCGAAGGACGGGTCGACGGGCGCGTCCATCAACGCGACCGGGGTGAAGGTCAGCGGCGGCAAGCTGACCCAGGTGAAGATGACCGCCGTCGAGGGCGGCGCCGCCGTGGCGGGCGAGATAGCGGCGGACGGGCGGTCCTGGAAGCCGAAGGAGCAGTTGGAGCGCGGCACGAAGTACCGGATCTCCGCCACCGCGAAGAGCGCCACCGGGAAGACGGCGGCGGCCAACTCCATCTTCACGACCGTGTCGACGGCCAACAGCTTCATCGGGACGTACACCCCGGACAACGGCACCACGGTCGGGGTCGGGATGCCGGTGTCGTTCACCTTCGACAAGGCCATCACGGACAAGAAGGCCGTGCAGTCGCACATCAAGGTGACGTCGAGCAGCGGGCAGGAGGTGGTCGGGCACTGGTTCGGGGCGCAGCGTCTGGACTTCCGGCCCGAGGAGTACTGGAAGGCCGGTTCCAAGGTCACGATGAAGCTGGACCTGGACGGCGTGGAGGGCGCGAACGGCCTCTACGGCGTGCAGGACAAGACGGTCACCTTCACGGTCGGGCGCGCACAGGTCTCCACGGTGGACGTGAACACGCAGACGATGACGGTCGAGCGGGACGGGAAGACGCTGAAGACCGTGCCGATCTCGGCGGGCGCCGCCGCGAACCCGACGTACAACGGCCAGATGGTGATCTCGGAGAAGTTCCGGCAGACGCGGATGAACGGGTCGACGGTGGGCTTCGGCGGTGAGTACGACATCGCGGACGTGCCGAACGCGATGCGGCTGACCACGTCGGGCACCTTCGTCCACGGCAACTACTGGTACAACCGGGGCAACCCGCCCTTCGGGCGCGAGGGCACCAGCCACGGCTGCATCGGCCTCGCGGACGCCCAGGGCGCGAACGCCGACACGCTCGGCAAGTGGTTCTTCGACAACTCCCTGGTCGGTGACGTGGTGATCGTGAAGAACTCCCCGGACAGGACGGTCGCGCCGGACAACGGCCTCAACGGCTGGAACATGCCGTGGAGCGAGTGGACGGCCGGAGACGGTATCTGACCACTCTGCTCAGCTGGTTCGTGGGGCCGCGCGGGAACAGACCGCGCGGCTCCGTCGTTCAACGGGCGTACGTTTTCTCGGTTCCCGGACATGATGTCCGACCGAGGGGCTACGGTATGCACCCACAAGGTGACATGCAGCAACGCCGGGAGAAACCTTGAGCGTTCCGTACGAGACGGCAGCGTACGAACCACCCGAGTCGCCCGAGTCTCCTGAGGAGCACCTCGCGCGGCTCCTCGGCCGCGCCCTGAACTCCTTCGAGCTGCCCGACGAGACGATCCGGCAGCTGGACTGTGCCCTCGCCCACGACAGCTCGCTGCACTCCGCGCACTACAGTTCGGGGCTGCACCGGACGACGTACCGGCACACCTGGCTGCTGGCCGACGGCTCCGCCGTCACTCTGTGGGAACTGGTGCACAACACGGCGCTCGGCAGTGACATCCAGCACGAGGTGTACACGGACGAGGAGGAGCTGCGGGCCGCCACCGCGCGCCTGCCGCTGCCGCCGGACGCCGCCGACTTCGAACTGCCCGCCGTCGTGGAGCTGGCGGCGTTCCCCGAGCCCCGCCACGAGTACGTGCCGGACGACTCGGCGGACCACGCCCGTCGCCTGCTGCGGCGCGCGGAGAACCCGGATCCGCCCGGGGACGAGATCGCCACGCTGTTGCTGCGCACCGCGTTCGCGCACGAGATCACCCAGGCCTTCGGCCGCCCGCACCGCCCCGCGCGGCACGGCCGGCCCGGCTTCAGCTTCTCGCTCTACGAGCACGCGTTCCTGCTCACGGACGGGCAGGAGATCTCCCTGTGGGAGGTCGAGCACACGGCCACGGCGGACGGACGCCATATGTGCGAGGTGTACGCGACGGAGGACGCGGCCCGGGACGCGATGGAACGGCGGGCGGGGACGCTCGGCTAGACGCCACCGCCGCTCGGACGGCGTAGGGGCGCCCGAGCGGCGGTGAAAGGCCCGGGCGGCGGCGAAAGGCCCCGGCGGCAGTGAAAGGCCCGGTCGGTGACGGCTCAGGCGAGGCGGTCGTCGCTGAACTGGCGGGCCAGGAACGCGAAGGCGTCCTGCTCCGCCGGGGTCAGCTCCACGTGCTCCACGTACGGGCCCCTGCGGCGCTGGTGCGGCAGGCCCCACCCGCGCTGCCCGCGCCGGCCGTTCAGGGTGGCGAAGCGGCCTCGGTGGACCTGGTGGTCCCGGTTCAGTACGCGGACCAGCAGGGCGACCCAGATGACCGACGCGAGGGCGAGGGCGGCCAGGCCCAACGGCTGGAGGATCGACACGTGCTCAGGCATGCCGTCCAGTAGACACCACAGGATGGGACTTCGGGCCCGGACCGTGACGTATCTCGCAGGTGTGGCGTACACATCATACGCACGGCAAAGCGGCGCAAAGGGGCGCGTGGAGTGAGGGGGCGGGGGCGGCCCTCCGGGACGCGTGAGGCCGCGGCCCCCCGTCGGAGGGGGCCGCGGCCTGCGTACGGTCACGGGTTCAGGCCGCGACCGGCTCCTTCGTCCGCTCCTCGGCCGCCGCGGATGTGGAGTCGGCCGCCGTGCCCGCCGGGGCCTTGCGCATGCCCTTCAGGAGGATGACCAGGCCGGCCGTGACGACCGTGCCGACCGCGATGGCCAGCAGGTAGAGGAGCGGCTTGCCGATCAGCGGGGTGACCCAGATGCCGCCGTGCGGTGCCCGCAGGGTCGAGCCGAAGGCCATGGCCAGCGCGCCGGTGACCGCGCCGCCCGCCATGGACGCCGGGATCACGCGCAGCGGGTCGGCGGCCGCGAAGGGGATCGCGCCCTCGGAGATGAACGAGGCGCCGAGCACCCATGCCGCCTTGCCGTTCTCGCGCTCGGCGGTGGTGAACAGCTTCTTGCGGATGGTGGTGGCGAGCGCCATGCCCAGCGGCGGGACCATGCCGGCCGCCATGACGGCCGCCATGATCTTCATCGCGGAGTCGCTGGGGTCCTGCACGGCGATGCCGGCGGTGGCGAAGGCGTAGGCGACCTTGTTGACCGGGCCGCCCAGGTCGAAGCACATCATCAGGCCGAGCAGGACACCGAGCAGGACGGCGTTGCTGCCGGAGAGGCCGCTCAACCAGTCCGTCATGCCCTTCTGGGCCTGGGCGATGGGCTTGCCGATCACCACCAGCATCAGGAAGCCGACGACCAGCGACGAGATCAGCGGAATCACGACCACCGGCATGATGCCCCGCATCACCGGTGGGATCTTGACCCGCTGGATGCCGAGGACGACCGCGCCGGCGATCAGACCGGCGACCAGGCCGCCGAGGAAACCGGCGTTGATGTCGGCGGCGATCATGCCGCCGACGAAGCCCGGCACGAGACCCGGCCGGTCCGCCATGCCGTAGGCGATGTATCCGGCGAGGACCGGGATCAGGAAGCCGAAGGCGACGGCACCGATCTGGAACAGCAGGGCCGCCCAGCTGTCGATCTGGAGCCAGTCGAAGTGCTCGGTGACCGGCTTGGCCTGGTTGATCTCCCAGCCGCCGATCGCGAAGCCGAGGGCGATCAGCAGACCGCCGGCGGCGACGAAGGGGACCATGTAACTCACGCCGGACATCAGCCACTTGCGCAGCTTGGTGCCGTAGCCGTCGCCGGACTCGCCCGCGCGGTCGACGGGGGTGCCGGGCCGGGCGGCGGCCGTGACCTCGCCGCGCTCGGCCTTCTCCCGGACCTCGGCGATCAGTGCGCCGGGGCGGCTGATGCCCGCCTTCACGCCGACGTCGACGGTGGGCTTCCCGGCGAACCGGTCCTTCTCCCGTACGGGCACGTCGTGGGCGAAGATCACGCCGTCGGCGGCGGCGATGACCGCCGGGTCGAGGCGGGAGAAGCCGGCCGAGCCCTGCGTCTCGACGACGAGCTCGACGTCACCGGCGTCCCGGCCCGCGTTCTCCAGCGACTCGGCGGCCATGTAGGTGTGCGCGATGCCGGTGGGGCAGGAGGTGACGGCGACGATACGGAAGGGGCGGGCTTCGGCGGGGGCGGTCGCCGCCGGGGCGGCCTCGGCCGGAGCGGTCCCGGTCGCGGAAGTCCCGGTCGGAGCAGTCCCGGTCGCGGAAGTCCCGGTCGGAGCAGTCCCGGCAGCGGAGGTCGCCGCCGGGGTGGCCTTCTCGGGGGTGGTCGCCGCTGGGGTGGTGCTGACCGCGGCGGCGTCGGGGGAGGCCGTTCCGCCCGACGCCGCCGCGGAGTCTTCGGTGCCCTCGGCCGCGTCGTCGCCGGTGGCGTCGCCCCGGATGAGCGCGGCGGCGTGGGCCGCGTCGTCCACGGCGCGCAGCGCGTCCGTGAACTCGGTGTTCATCAGCTGGCGGGCGAGGGAGGAGAGGATCGTGAGGTGGGCGTCGTCGGCGCCCGCGGGCGCGGCGATCAGGAAGATCAGGTCGGCGGGGCCGTCGGGCGCGCCGAAGTCGACGCCGGCCGCGCTGCGGCCGAAGGCTAGGGTCGGCTCGGTGACATGCTCGCTGCGGCAGTGCGGGATGCCGATGCCGCCGTCGAGGCCGGTCGGCATCTGCGCCTCGCGGGCGGCCACGTCGGCGAGGAAACCGTCCAGGTCGGTGACCCGGCCCTTCGCGACCATGCGCTCGGCGAGGGCACGCGCCGCCGCTTCCTTCGTCTCGGCGGACAGGTCGAGGTCGACCAGGTCCGCGGTGATCATCTCGCTCATCGCGGGCTCCTTCGCACGCGTATCGCCCGGGGGATGTGGTGGGCGGGGGTGGGGACGGAAGAGTGGGGGGCGGCATGGGCCAGGAGGTGTGGCCGGGGGTCGTGTCGGTGTGCGGCGGCGGGTAACGCAGAACGAAGGTTCGTTCGCGGGCCGTCGACGGCGGCGGTGGCGCGAGGAGCGGGGAGGCCCCCTCGGCCAAAATGAACGTTCGTTCGCGATTCCCGCATCATGACACCGGCTCCCTCAGCACCCGGTCCGCCGGCACCTCGGCCGTGACCGTCACCGCCGCCGGGTCCAGGTCGCGCGGTGTCGGCATGACGCTGCCCGGGAGCTGGACGGCCGCTGCGCCGTGGGCGACGGCCGAGGCGAGCGCCTCGGGGCCCTGCCCGCCGGCGATCAGGAAACCGGCGAGGGAGGAGTCGCCGGCGCCGACGTTGCTGCGGACGACGGCGACACGGGCGGTGCCGAACCAGGCGCCCGAGGCGTCGACGAGGAGCTGACCGTCGGCGCCGAGGCTGGCCAGCACCACGCCGGCCCCCATCTCGCGGAGTTCCTCCGCGGCCTTGACGGCGTCGCCGACCGTGGCGAGGGGGCGTCCCACGGCCTCGGCCAGTTCCTCGGCGTTGGGCTTGACGACGTCGGGGCGTTCGCGGAGCGCGGCGAGCAGGGCCGGGCCGGAGGTGTCCAGGGCGATGCGGGCGCCGGCCGCGTGGGCGCGGGCGACGAGTTCGGCGTACCAGGACGGGTCGAGGCCGCGCGGGAGGCTGCCGCAGCAGGCGATCCAGGAGGCATCGGCGGACTGGGCGCGGACCGCTTCCAGGAGGAGTTCGCGCTCGGCGGCGGACAGTTCGGGGCCGGGTGCGTTGATCTTCGTCAGGACGCCGTCGGCCTCCGCGAGGGCGATGTTGGAGCGGGTCGCCCCCGCGACCGGCACTCGGGCGACCTCGATGCCCTGGGCGTCGAGCAGGTCGGCGACCAGCGCGCCCGGCGCTCCGCCGAGGGGCAGCACGGCCACGGTGCGGCGGCCCGCGGCGGCGACCGCCCGGGAGACGTTGACGCCCTTGCCGCCCGGGTCCATACGCTCACCGGTGGCCCGGATGACCTCGCCTCGGTCGAGGGAGGGGACCTCGTAGGTGCGGTCGAGGGACGGGTTCGGGGTGACGGTGAGGATCATGAGCGGTCTTTCCGGCCCGTGGTGGAGCCGCCCGCGGGTTCGGCGCCCGGGACGCGCAGCACCTCGGTGCCCTTGCGTTCGATGGTGAGGGCGTCGTCGTGGTTCAGCCCGCTGTCGGTGATGAGCAGGTCCACGTCGGTCAGGTCGCCGAAGCGGGCGAAGTGCTCCTGGCCGTGCTTGGAGGAGTCGGCGAGCAGCACCACGCGCCGGGCGGCGGCGACGGCCGCGCGCTTCACGGCGGCCTCGGCGAGGTCGGGCGTGGTCAGGCCGCGGTCGACGGAGAAGCCGTTGGCGGCCACGAAGAGCACGTCCGCGCGGATCTCGCCGTAGGCCCTGAGCGCCCAGGCGTCCACGGCGGCGCGGGTCCGGTGGCGGACACGGCCGCCGACCAGATGGAGCTGGATGCCCGGGTGGTCGGCGAGGCGGGCGGCGATGGGCAGGCTGTGCGTGACCGCGGTGAGCGCGGCCTCCAGCGGGATGGCGGCGGCGAGGCGCGCGATGGTCGTACCGGCGTCGAGGACGATCGTGCCGTCGTTCGGCAGTTCGGCGAGGGCCGCCTGGGCGATGCGGTCCTTCTGGTCGGCGGCGGTGCCCTCGCGTTCGGTGAGGTCGGGCTCGAAGTCCAGGCGGCCGGCGGGGATCGCACCGCCGTGCACGCGCTGCACGAGGCCGGCGCGGTCGAGGGCCTTGAGATCCCGGCGGATCGTCTCGGCCGTGACCTGGAACTGCTCGGCCAGCGCCATCACGTCCACCCGGCCACCGTCACGCGCGAGCCGGAGAATCTCCTGCTGCCGCTCGGGTGCGTACATGTCCGTTCGCCTCCGACTGATGCCCGACTCTGTGGTTTCGCTCGGATGCTACGCCGGGATGTCCGGAAAGTAAACAGGTTCGTGCGTGATACGGGCACGGACGGACATGGACGGGCATGATCGGGCAGAGGCAGGCGGAGGCGTGCGGGGTGGTGTGGGTGCAGGGGCACGGCGCGCGTGGCCAGGCGCGGGAGCGCAGGACGCGCTGATCGGGCGGGCGCCGTGCGATGGGAGCGGGGGTACGACAAGGGGCGAGGGCCTACGACGGGAGCGGGCGTACGACGGGAGCGGGGCGGGCGCCCCGTAAGGCCCCGCCCCGCTCCCGTCACCGCCCGGCCGAGCAGCCCCGCTGCTCGGCCGGTCAGCGCACCGGCTCACCGTCCTCCGCCGCCACCTCGGTCTCCGCCGCCCGCCTCGGCAGCGCGAACATCAGCAGGAAGATCGCGAACAGGACCGCGGCCACCCAGCCGAGGGCGTACTCGAAGGCGTCGACGAAGGCGGGGCCGATGTCGGCCGGGGCGAGGTGGTCGTCCATGACACCGAAGAAGACGACGGCGACCAGGCCGAGCCCCAGCGCGTTGCCCATCTGCTGGACCGTGCTGATCAGCCCGGACGCGGACCCGGCGTGCTCACGCGGCACCCCGGAGAGGATCGCGTCGGTCAGCGGGGCCACGATGAGCCCCATGCCCGCCCCCATCACGACCAGCGGGAGGGCCATCTGCCAGGGGGTGATGGCGAGGCCGTAGTGCGCGGAGGCGCCCAGGTACAGCAGGACTCCGGCCGCCATCAGCAGCGCGCCCGCCTGGAGGACCTTGCGCCCGAAGCGCGGGACGAGCTTCTGGACCGAGACGCCGGCCGCGACCGACACGGCGAGGGAGAACGGGACACCGGTGAGACCGGCCCGCAGGACGCTCCAGCCGAGGCCGGTCTGCAGGTAGAGCGTCCAGACGAGGAAGAACACACCGAGGGCGATGCCGAAGACGGTCTGCACGGCGATGCCCGCCGCGAAGCTCTTCACCCGGAACAGCGACAGTTCGATGAGCGGGGATCCGTCACGCGCGGTCTTGCGCCGCTCGTACGCCACCAGCGCCGCGAGCACGACCAGCGAGCCGGCCATCGAGACGTACCCCCACAGCGGCCAGCCCAGCTCCCGGCCCCGGGTGAGGGGGTAGAGCAGCATCAGCAGACCGGCGGTGACCAGCGCGACGCCCACGAGGTCCAGCTTCAGGGCGTGCGGGGCCCTGGACTCGGCGATGAAACGGCGGCCCAGGATCAGGCCCGCGACACCGACCGGAAGGTTGATGAGGAAGATCGCCCGCCATTCCAGGCCGAGCGGGTTCCACTCGATGAGCAGGGCGCCGAGCAGCGGGCCGGAGACCGCACCCAGGCCCACGATCGCCCCGAACAGGCCGAACACCTTGCCGCGTTCGTGCGCCGGGAAGGTCGCGTGCACGATCGACAGCACCTGCGGCACCATCAGCGCGGCGGTCGCGCCCTGCGCGATCCTCGCCGCCACCAGCATCTCCGGGTTCGCGGCGAGGCCGCACAGCGCGGAGGCGAGCGTGAAGCCGCCGATGCCGAGGAGGAAGATCCGCCGACGGCCGTGGATGTCGCCGAGCCTGCCGCCGGTGACGAGACCCGCGGCGAAGGCGAGGGCGTACCCGGCGGTGATCCACTGGATCTGGCTGAACGAGGCGTGCTCGCCGCGCTGGATGGAGGGGATGGCGATGTTGACGATGGTGACGTCGACGAGGTCCATGAAGGCGGCCGTCATGACGACGGCGAGGGCGATCCAGCGCCGTCGGTCGGCGTCGGGGGGTGAGGGGAGCCCCGTTTCGGTGGCGGTGGTCGGGTCACCGGCGGTTGATCGGGGCTGGTCGCGCAGTTCCCCGCGCCCCTTCAGGGCGCTCGTTGTCGAGGTCATGGTGTGAAGGTAGAGGTCGAGTAGGTCAGATCGTGTCCTAGTTCTCCGGCATGCTCGGGGCATGACTACGGACACCCCGGCGCGGCTCCTTCAGCTCCTCTCCCTCCTCCAGACGCCCCGTGAGTGGCCGGGCGGTGAACTCGCCGACCGGCTGCGGGTCTCGCGGCGGACCGTCCGGCGGGACATCGACCGGCTGCGCGAGCTGGGCTATCCGGTACAGGCGACCATGGGCGCCGAGGGCGGCTACCGGCTGGTGGCGGGGAAGGCGATGCCCCCGCTCGTCCTGGACGACGAGGAGGCCGTGGCGATCGCGGTCGGACTGCGGGCCGGGGCCGGGCACGCGGTGGAGGGCGTGGACGAGGCGTCCGTACGGGCGCTCGCCAAGATCGAACAGGTCCTGCCGTCGCGGCTGCGCCACCGGGTCTCCACGCTGCAGGCCGCCACCACTCCCCTGACCAGCGGCGACGGAGCGACGGTCACCCCCGAGACGCTGACCGTGATGGCCTCGGCGGTGGCCGGCCGGGAGCGGCTGCGCTTCGCCTACCGTTCCGGTGACGGCACGGACTCACGGCGCCACTGCGAGCCGTACCGGCTCGTGTCGACCGGCCGCCGCTGGTATCTCGTCGCGTACGACCTCGACCGCGCCGACTGGCGCACCTTCCGGGTCGACCGGGTCGAGGAACCCTTCGCCACCGGGGCCCGGTTCGCGCCGCGCGAGCTGCCGACGGGGAGCGCGGAGGAGTATCTGCGGCAGTCGATGTACCGGCGGCAGGAGACCTACGCGTTCGACGTCACCTTCGCCGCGCCCGCCGAGTTCATCGCGGCCCGGCTGCCCCGCTGGCTGGGTACGCCCGAACCCGTCGACGAGCACAGCTGCCGGCTGCGGGCCTCCGTCGGCGATTCCGTGGAGTGGCTGGCCGTACGGGTGGCCATGGTCGACTGCGAGTTCACCGTGCATGAGCCGCCCGAACTGATCGGGTATGTAAGGGAGTTGGGTGCGCGACTGACCCGGGCGGCGGGCGGCGCCGAGGAGTGAGGCGCGCGGCGAGGGTTCCTCGGGCGCTATGACGTGCGGGCTTGGCCTTCGCGACGCCTCCGGCGGAGAAGGCCCGCTGTGGCACAATCTGCCGTTCGGGTCACCCCGGGGTTCAGGTCCGGGGTGGCCCTTCGTTCTGCCCGGCCCGGCGAACGGAAGGAAGCCGGGCCTCGGCGCCAGGGGGGGGAGGCGCCGAAGCCCGGCTCTCGGAAAGTCCCGGCGCTGGGGGGAGAGCGTCGGGACTTGGCTTCGGATGGTCTCGGGGCGGTGCGGTGCGGTCGGGGCGCGGCGATGGCGGTGAGGGCGTGCGAGGAACGGCCGCGCGGGGCGTCTCGGTGCGTGGTGTGCGGTGTGCGGTGTGCCTCCGACTCCCTCGAACTCCGGGTCCCGGGCCTGACGGCTCCGGGCCCGGTGAAGTCGTGGGCCCGGAAGTCTTGTGCCCCGGGATCGGGGAGTTGAAGCGGCGCACTACGGCCAACCGGCGGTACAGAAATGGCCAAGTCCCGGCCGGGGCACGGCGATGGGCGGACCGCACGGTGGACCAAGCCCCGCTGCGGCCCCAGGGGTTGGGCCGTACGGGGCCTTTGGTCCGTACCGGGCGACGGTCGCCGTACCGCTCCTCGAACGGGTCGGGAACGGGTGGAGCAACGGACCCTGGAGACGGGTCGGGTCCATCCGTTCAGGTGGTCCGTTCAGGCGGTCCGTTCAGGCGGTCCGTTCAGGCGGTCCGTTTCAGGCGGTCCGTTTCAGGCGGTCCATTCAGGCGACCGCGTCGAAGCCCGTGTCGCGGGCGAGCTTCTTCAGTTCGAGCAGGGCGTGCTTCTCGATCTGGCGGATCCGCTCGCGGGTGAGCCCGTGCTCCTTGCCGACCTCGGTGAGGGTGCGCTCGCGGCCGTCCTCGATGCCGTACCGCATCTTGATGATGGACGCGGTGCGCTGGTCGAGGCGCCCGATGAGGCCGTCCAGCTCCTCACTGCGCAGCAGCGTGAGCACGGACTGCTCGGGCGAGACCGCGGAGGTGTCCTCCAAGAGGTCGCCGAACTGGGTGTCGCCGTCGTCGTCCACCGACATGTTCAGCGAGACCGGGTCGCGGGCCCAGTCGAGGACGTCGGTGACACGGTCCGCGTTGGAACCCAGCTCGGCGGCGATCTCGGCGGGCTCGGGGTCGCGCCCGTGCTCGCGGTTGAACTCGCGCTGCACACGGCGGATCCGGCCCAGCTCCTCGACGAGGTGGACGGGCAGCCGGATGGTGCGCGACTGGTCCGCGATCGACCGGGTGATGGCCTGACGGATCCACCAGGTGGCGTACGTCGAGAACTTGAAGCCCTTGCGGTAGTCGAACTTCTCCACCGCGCGGACCAGACCCGCGTTGCCCTCCTGGATCAGGTCGAGCAGTGGCAGGCCGCTGCGCGGATAGCGTCGGGCGACGGCCACGACGAGGCGCAGGTTCGACCGTATGAAGATGTCCTTGGCCCGCTCGCTGTCGGCGACGAGGGCTTCGAGCTCTTCGCGGGTCGCCTCCGCCTTGGCCTCCTCATCGCCGTCGAGGATCTGCTGGGCGAACACGCCCGCCTCGATGACCTGGGACAGCTCGACTTCCTTGGCGGCGTCGAGCAGCGGTGTACGCGCGATCTCGTCGAGGTACATGCCGACCAGGTCGCGGTCGGCGATCTCGCCGCCAGAGGCGCGAACGCTGCGAGCCGCGTCGGTCCGGCCGGAGGCGGACGAACGACGAGCGGCGACGGCACGGGTTGCCATGCGTGCTCCCTTGCGATGGTGGGCTGGCAGGGTCGTATCTGTTCCTACATGTGTCTTGATGCGGCCGCTCGGACACTCTCCCGAGTGCCCTGCTTCCGAAGGAAACAACGACTGGAATCAGGACAGAATTCCCAACCCGTCCCACTATTTTTCTGATCTTGCAGTACCCTGTGCCGCCACAAGGGGAGGCGAGATGTCCGGTGAGTCCGCAGAGGTGCAGGTCAGGCCAGGAGTCGAGACCGACCTCGCTGCTCTCACCGACATCTACAACCACTACGTCCGTGAGACGCCCATCACATTCGATACCGCTGTCCTCACTCCGGAAGAGCGCCGTCCTTGGCTGCTCTCCCACCCTGAAGACGGCCCGCACCGCCTGATGGTTGCCACCGCGAAGGACTCACAGCGGATTCTCGGGTACGCCACGAGCAGCGCGTTCCGCCCGAAAGCGGCGTACGGGACCTCGGTGGAGGTGTCGGTGTACCTCGCCCCGGACGCGGGCGGCCGGGGCGTGGGCACACTGCTGTACCGGGCCCTTTTCGCGGCGCTAGCCACTGAGGACGTCCACCGCGCCTACGCCGGCATCGCCCAGCCGAACGAGGCGTCGACACGGCTGCACGAGGGGTTCGGGTTCCGGTACGTCGGCACGTATCGGGAGGTCGGGCGGAAGTTCGGGCGGTACTGGGACGTGGCCTGGTACGAGAAGGGGCTCTGAAGGCTGCGGGCCGGGCTACCGCTCGACGGGCGACGGCTCGACGGACGGCGGCTCGGTGGGCAGAGACTCCCTCATGGTCTTCGCGGTGGCGGTGGGGTCATAGCCCTCGGGTACCCCCTCGACCAGGATGATGTCGCCCGTGATGTGCCGTGACCGCAGCGGGGCGATCTCCTGGTACGCGGGCGAGTCCCACCAGTTCCGCGCCTCGGCGATCCCGGGGAAGCCGATCACCACGACGGCGCCCGGCCAGCTGCCCTCCTTCACCTCGTGCTGGGCGACATGCACGAGAAAGCGGCCGCCGTACGGCTCGAAGGTGGCGGGGATGCGCTCGATGTACTCGGCGATCTCCGGGTGCGGGGCGGCGTCCCTCAGGTGGGCGATGGCGTAGGCAGGCATGAGGTGGAGTCCTTCCGGTCGGCCGGGCTCGGGTGGGCGGGCGGGCGACGGGACTCGAACGAGCCTCACCGCTCCGACTCCGACGAGCCTGGCAGGCGGACGGGCCGGGGTCGATGACCTCTCGGGTAAGGGACCCCACCGGCCCGTACGCCGGTGAGCCGCCCGGGCGGACCAGAGGGAGGGGCCAGATGGACCGGCCAGATGGACGGGCCAGATGGACGAACGCCCGACGCGCCATCTAGAGGAGTTGCCTGCACCGACCGCTTGAGCCGACCGCTTGAGCCACTGACTATCCGAACTGCACCGACCGCTTCGCCAGGCCCAGCCAGAAGCCGTCGATCACCGACCTCTGGGCGTCCAGCTCGCCGGCGGCCTCGGCCGCGCCCATCGTGACGAAGAGGGGGGCGAAGTGCTCCGTGCGGGGGTGGGCCAGCTGCCCGGCCGGGGACTTGTGCAGGAAGTCGAGAAGGGAGTCCCAGTCGCGGGATTCGAGGGCCCGGTGGCCCCAGTCGTCGAACTCGGCGGACCAGGCGGGGGTGCCGGCCTGGCGGAGGGCGGCGAGGTTGTGGGTGAAGAAGCCGGAGCCGATGATCAGTACGCCCTCGTCACGGAGGGGCGCGAGCTTGCGGCCGACGTCCATCAGCTTCACCGGGTCGAGGGTCGGCATGGAGATCTGCAGGACCGGGATGTCGGCCTCCGGGTACATCTCCACCAGGGGGACGTACGCGCCGTGGTCCAGGCCCCGGTCGGGGATGTCCTGGACGGGGATGCCGGGGGCCTGGAGCAGCTTGCGGACCGAGGCGGCCAGCTCCGGGGCGCCCGGGGCGGCGTACTGGACCTGGTAGTAGTGCTGGGGGAAGCCCCAGAAGTCGTAGACCAGGGGGATGGTGCTGACCGCACCGAGGGCGAGGGGGGCCTCCTCCCAGTGGGCGGAGATCATGAGCACGGCCTTGGGGCGGGGCAGGGTCGCGGACCAGGCGGCGAGTTCGCCGGGCCAGATCGGGTCGTCGGCGAGCGGCGGGGCCCCGTGGCTCAGGTACAGGGCGGGCATGCGCTCGACGGTGGCGGCGGACATAGGGGTGACTCCCTCAACACACGCGACGCACCACGACACACGCGCCTCGGCGGGGCCCGGTGGTCGCTTCTGTCTCCTTGGATGCGCCTGGCTCACCAGGCGCTTGAGACTCCTACTAACTCCCCAGTAGTTGAAGTCTCAATATTTGTGGTTTCACCTTACATCTCTATAGTTCAAAATTCAAGAAGGGGCCTCGTACAGTGGGGGCATGAAGACCGCATCCACTGAGGAAGAACCCCGCTGGCTCACCGCCGAGGAGCGGCGCACCTGGCTCGCCTATGTGCACGCTACGACCTTGCTGGAGGACCACCTCGACCGCCAGCTGCAGCGTGACGCGGGCATGCCACACCTTTATTACCACCTGCTCGTAGTCCTGTCCGAGGCTCCGCAACGGCGGCTGCGGATGACCGAGCTGGCGATGCAGACGAAGATCACGCGATCGCGGCTGTCCCACGCCGTGGCCCGGCTGGAGAAGAACGGGTGGGTGCGGCGCGAGGACTGCCCGTCGGACAAGCGGGGCCAGTTCACGGTACTGACGGACGGCGGCCAGGAGATGCTCGGCCAGAGCGCGCCCGGGCATGTGGGCGCGGTGCGGCAGGCGCTGTTCAACCGCCTCTCGGACGAACAGGTGAAAGCACTCGGCGAGATCATGGGGATCGTCGCGGAGGGGCTGCAGCCGAGCGAGGCGGGGGCGGACCTGCCGTGGCTCCGGTAGCACTGCGCCGGGTTTAGCGACGGGGTCGCTGCCACGTCCGTGGGAGGGCTCGGGGGCTTGAGGGCTCGGGGGCTTGGGGGCGCACAGGGGGGCGTGGGGGTGTTGGGGCTCGTGCGGTGCCTGAGGGTCCGCGGGGTCTTGGAAGTCCGTAGGGTGCCTGGCTGCCTTGGGGGTGCCTGAAGGTCTGCGGGGTCGTGGAGGTTCGTGGGGTCCGTGGGGTCGCGGGCCCGGGACGTGCCTGGAGGTCCGGGAGGTCCGGGAGGTCCGTGGGGTCGCGGGCCTCTGGGGCTGACTGTGCGTCGTGGCCGAGAGGGCTTGAGGCGCCGACGCTGCAGGGCTTCCGCAGGGCTGCGCCCATCGGCGGCTGTGCGTCGCGTTTGAGGGGTTGTCGGCGTCGGGCGCCGTCAGCGGCGCCGGGGGCGCGAGGCGGCCGCACGGCGAGGGTTGGGTCGTCGGCGCGGGGTCGGGCTCGTGACAGTGGGAGGGGCGGGGCAGGGGGATCGCCCCTGCCCCGCCCCTCCCTTTCCGTCAGTCCGGCGCCGTACTCAGTGGGCGATCACCGGGACCTTCAGCTCGTCCGTCGCGTCCTCGTCCGATCCCGTCGCCGTCATGTCGGGCTTGCCCGTCGTGACGAAGGTGAAGGCGATGGTGGCGGAGACCACCAGGATGGCCACGGCGAACCAGATGGCGTTGGTGTAGCCGTGGACCATGCCCTGGAGCTGGACCAGCTGGGCGGCCGGCTTCGAGGTGGCCGAACCGATGTGGTCCGCGACGTAGGACGTGGTCGCGGAGGCGGCGATCGTGTTCAGCAGCGCCGTACCGATGGCGCCGCCGACCTGCTGCGAGGTGTTGACCATGGCGGAGGCCACGCCCGCGTCACGCGGTTCGACCCCGTACGTCGCCAGGGACATCGCCGGCATGAACGCCGTACCCATACCGAGGCCGAGCAGGAGCTGGGCCGGCAGGAGCAGACCCGCGTACGAGGAGTCGACCTCCATCTGCGTCAGCAGGAGCATGCCGAGGCCGGCGACCAGGAAGCCGGGGGCCATCAGCAGGCGCGGCGCGACCCGGGTCATGAGGCGGGTGCCGATCTGGGTCGAGCCGGTGATCATGCCCACGATCATGGGCAGGAAGGCGAAACCGGTCTTGACCGGCGAGTACCCCTTCACGATCTGCAGGTAGTAGGTCAGGAAGAGGAACAGGCCGAACATCGCGATGATCGCGAGGCCGAGGGAGAGGTAGACACCGCCGCGGTTGCGCTCGGTGATCACGCGCAGCGGCAGCAGCGGGGCCTTGACCTTGGACTCGACGAACACGAAGGCCGCGAGGAGCACCACCGAGGCGACGAACAGGGTGATCGTCATCGAGTCGCCCCAGCCGTCGGACTCGGCGCGGGTGAAGCCGTAGACCAGGGAGACCAGGCCCAGGGTGGACAGGACCACGCCGGGGATGTCGAGCGGGGAGCGGTTGCGGCCGCCCGCCGGCTCACGGATGACGAAGTACGCGCCGACCGCCGCGATCACCGCGAACGGGATGTTGACGAAGAACGTCCAGCGCCAGTCCAGGTACTCGGTGAGGAAGCCGCCGAGGATCAGGCCCACGGCGCCGCCACCACCGGCGATCGCGCCGTAGATGCCGAACGCCTTGGCGCGCTCCTTGGCGTCGGTGAACATCACGGCGAGGAGGGAGAGCGCGGCGGGCGCGAGCAGCGCGCCGAAGGCGCCCTGGAGCGCGCGGGCGCCCAGCATCATCGCCTCACCGGTGGCCGCGCCGCCCAGCGCGGAGGCGCCGGCGAAGCCGATCAGACCGGTGACGAAGGTGCGCTTGCGGCCCCACAGGTCGGAGATGCGGCCGCCGAAGAGGAGCAGACCGCCGAAGGCCAGCGCGTAGGCGGTGATGACCCACTGACGGTTGCCGTCGGATATCCCGAGGTCCTGCTGGGCGGACGGAAGGGCGATGTTCACGATGGTCGCGTCGAGCACGACCATCAGCTGGGCGAGGGCGATGAAGACGAGCGCTTTCCAGCGGCTGGCGTGCGCGTCGTCCTGCTGATTCTGCCGATTCTGCTTCTGCTGATCGGCGGCCGGTCCGGATGCTCCGGAGGCGCTGCGGACTGATTCGGACATGGGGGTACCCACTTCGGGACTTCGTGACGGAAAGATCGGTATCGGTGACGGATAAGGGCGTCGAGGGGGAGCGGCTTGTCGTCGTCGACAGCCTCGGGGTCAGCGAGTCAGGACGGGTGGCTCCCGCTCTCTCGGACGGATGACTCAGGTCGGATGACTCAGGACGGATGACTCAGGACGGATAGGTCGGCCGGGTCGGCTGGGTCGGCTGGGTCAGGAGAAATGTTCCGGGTCAGGACGGGCAGGGCCTCCGTAGGTCCTCCACGGTCACCGGGGCGCCGGGCAGTTCGGAGGGGGCCGGGGCACGCAGGCCGTCCAGGAACAGTTGCAGATGCCGGTGCAGGAACCGGTCGACGCCCGCGCACTGGGTGCCGGCCGGGGGCCTGCTGAGCTGGCTGACGGCGATCATCAGGTCGCCGACGCCCACGTCGGATCGGAGCTGCCCGGCGTCCCGGGCGCGCTTCATGATCCCTTCGATCTGTTCCTCCAGCCGCTCGCGCGCCGCCTCCAGGTCGGGGTGGTGCCGGTCGAACGCGTTCTGGATCATCGGGCAGAGCGCACTGATCCGCTCGTCGGCCGAGATGTGCACGAAGCGCGAGAGCGCCTCGAACGCGTCACCGGTCTCGGTGAGCGCGGCCTCGGCCGCCAGGGCCGTACGGTCCATGACGGAGCAGACGACCTCGCGGACCAGCGCGTCCCGGTCCGGGAAGTTGCGGTACAGCGTGGCGTTGCCGACGCCGGCCCGGCGGGCGATCTCGTCGAGCGGCACATCGGCGCCGAACTCCACGAACATCTCCCGGGCGGCGCCGACGATCCGCTCCCGGTTGCGCAGGGCGTCGGCCCGGGGGCGGGACACCTTGCGACGTACGGCGGTGGCGGTCTCCACGGCGTACTCCTCTGCTGCTGATCCAGTGGTGTGGGGGGCACCCGGTGACTATCCGGGGATGGAGTCCCCGTTTCGCTCGGACACAAGGCTAAACGGGGAGACGATCCCCGGTTATTTCCCCTCACCGAAGACTTTCCCTGTGACCTGAGTCACACAGGGATCGCGGAGGGAGCGCGCGTGGACGACGCCTCCTCCCGGCGCGGATCAACAGCCGCGCATCCGTGCGCCGATGCCCACGTTCGGCCCTTCCAGCGCGCGCCCGCGCACCCCTCGCCAGAGGGTGATCGGAAGAGGACAGCCTCGTCACGGACGGCTGCCGTGGAGCGAAGGGCGCGTGGATGCAGCAGCCGTTCCGCAGAGACGGGATACCCGCGCGCCGGGTGCGTCCGCACCGGACACGTTCGCGCCGGATACGTCCGCGCCGGGTCGTCGCGCTCGCCTCCGTCACCGCCCTCACGCTCGCGGTCACCACCTCCGCAGGCACCGGGCAGCTGGTGGCGAAGGGGACGACGAGGGCCGCGGGCGCCACGGCCCTGGTGCGCGGCTCGGCGCTCGGCCCCTGCATGATCCGCGGCCCGCTCAGCACCCAGATGTCCGAGGGCATCCCCACCCCGCCCGGCTACGCCCGCTCCACCGGCACGGTCCGCGCGCTCAACCTGATGATCGACTTCTCCGACGCGCCCGGCGAGGGCAGCGCGATGGACCGCTTCGCGGAGTTCGCCCCGCAGACCCAGAAGTGGTTCAGGACCAGCAGTTACGGCCGTATCGACTACCGCCCCGAGGCGCCGCTCACCGAGTGGCTGCGGATGCCGAAGTCCTTCCGCTCGTACGGCATAGAGCGCGGCGCCCCCTTCGACCCCGGCTACCGCCGGCTGGTCCAGGACATGGTGCGGGCCGCCGATCCACTCGTGGACTTCCAGTCGTACGACCTGATCAACGTCCTCGTCACCCCGAACGCGGGCCCCTCCGCCCTCGACACGGTCCTTTCGGTGACCTTCGCCGGCAACCGGGAGGCGCCGATCGCGGACGGCGTGCCGGTCGCCAACGCGTCGTTCGTCTACAGCAGGCAGGACGACGGCTCGGGTTCGTACGGGGAGACCGGGTACCGGGTGCTGCCCCACGAGAACGGCCATGTGTTCGGGCTGCCCGACCTCTACACCCACGAGGGCGGGGGTGCGGTCGGGCACTGGGACATCATGAGCGAGGACTGGGGCGTCGAGAACGATCTGCTCGGCTGGCACAAGTGGAAGCTCGGGTGGCTCGACGAGACGCAGGTCGGCTGTGTGGCGTCGGTCGGCGCGTCCGAGTACACGCTGGCCCCGCTCGCCACCGCCGGCGGCGTGAAGCTGGTCGTCGTCCCGCTCAGCTCCCGGACGGCGTACGTCGCCGAGGTGCGGACGCGGGCGGGCAACGACGCGGCGGTGTGCCGGCCGGGGGTGCTCATGTACCGGGTCGACGCGACGGTCGACACCGGGAACGGGCCCATCAAGGTGCACGACGCCCGCCGGGACAGCGGGGGGTGCACCCGCAGCCCCAACGTCCACGCGGAGCTGTCCGACGCGCCGCTGGTCCCCGGTGAGACGTTCAGGGACACGCGGGCGAGGGTGGAGATCGCCGTGAAGGAGGTGGATGCCGAGGGGAGCCATCGGGTGGTGGTCAGGCGGCGGTGAGGGGTGCGGACGGGTCGCGTAAGTGGGTGTGTGTTGTGCGGGGAGGCTGATCGCACACGCACCCGCACCCACACCCACCCGCATATCCGCACCCGCACCCGCCCCCACCCCCACCCGCGTAACCGCACCCCCTCCCGCCCACGCCGAACGGCGCCCCGCGCAGCCCCGCGACCCACCCGCATTACCGTGAACCCATGCTCCCGAACGCCCCGAGCCCGGCCGCGGCCCCCGACCTCGCGCCAGCGCCCACGCCCGCGCCCGCGCCCGCGCCCGCCGAAGCCGTCGCACCGCTGATGCGGGGCATCGCCGTGCTGCGCCGGCTCACCGAGGCGGACGGGACGCTGAGTCCGAGCGCACTGGAGAAGGCCACCGGACTCGCGCGCTCCACGGTCGACCGGATCACGGCGACGCTGGCCCGCATGGGCTACGTACGGCTGGACGGCCGCGACGCGGTCCTCGCCCCCCGCCTGATGGAGCTGGGCAACGCCTATCTGGCCGCCCTGCGCCTCCCCCGCCTCCTCGACGCCCACGCCGACGCCCTCGCCGACGAACTGGACGAGTCGGTGTCCCTCGCGGTCCGCGACCGGGACGGCGTCCGCTTCATCCACCAGGCCACCCGCCGCCGCGCGATGTCCCTCAGCTTCCGCATCGGTGACCTCCTCCCCGCCGAACGCACCGCCCCCGGCCCGCTGTTCGCCACCGAGTGGGACCCGGCCGACTGGGCCCGGTGGCGGACCCGCCGTACGGCCGACCCGGAGGGCCACGGCTTCCCCGCGGTGCCTCCACGAGCCGGGGCGTACGACGACTTCGAGGACCGTACGGCCCGGGCGGGCGCCCAAGGATGGGCGCTGGACGACCAGTTGATCGAACCGGGGCTGGTCGCGGTGTCCGTGCCCGTGCGGGACCCCCGTACGGGACGCATCGCGTGCGTGGCGAACGTCGTCAGCCACACCAGCCGGCACACGGCGGAGTCCCTGCGGTCGACGCTGCTGCCGCGGCTGCGGACGGCCGTGGCGGCGATGGAACAGGAACTGCTGCGCGAGCAGGGCGACTTGCGGAAGCCTCCGCCGCCGGCCACCGCGCCCCGGGGTCTCGCCCAGGCCCCGGGCGTCGCTCCCGCCCCCTCCGGTCTCGCCGCCTGGACGGGCGCCTCCAAGCAGGAACTGGGCCGGGAGTTCGTCGAGTCCCTCGCCCGGGGGCTCACCGTGATCACCTCGTTCGGCGAGGGACGCGCCGAGCTGACCCTCACCGAGGTCGCCCGGACCACGGGGCTCGCCCGGGCGACGGCCCGGCGCGCGCTGATCACCCTCGAACACCTGGGGTACGTCGAGTCGTACGACCGTGTCTTCCGGCTCACCCCCCGTGTCCTGGGCCTGGGTTTCCCGCCCCTGTCGATGCTCCCCCTCCCCCGCATCGCCGCGCCGCACCTGGCCGAACTCTCCGCGCGCGTCCACGACTCGGCGTCCCTCGCGGTCCTCACCGAGGGCGGGGACGAGGTGCAGTACACGGCACGGGTCGCCACGAGCCGCATCATGAGCGTCAACATCACCCTCGGCACCCGGCTGCCGGCGTACGCGACCTCCCTGGGCCGCGTCATGCTCGCCGACCTGCTCCCGCGGGCCCCCCTGCCGGACCGTCTCGCCGCACTGACCCCGCACACGGTCACCGGCCGGCAGCAACTGGGGGCCGTGCTGGAGCGCGTACGGGAGTCCGGATACGCCCTCGTCGACGGGGAGTTGGAGGAGGGCCTGCGGTCCGTCGCCGTGCCGGTGCGGGAGCGGGGCGGACGGGTCGTCGCCGCCGTGAACGTCGCCATGCACAGCAGCCGCCGTTCGGTGGAGGAGTGCGTGGAGGAGGTCCTGCCCGCACTGCGGGACGCGGTGGGGCGGATCGAGGCCGAGCTGGCGGTGGCGGGGATGTTCCGCCGCGTCCCCGAGGTCTGACCCCCGTCGAGCGCCGGAGTCCGACGCGCGAGAGGGGGCGCTGGTCGCGCGGGAGCCGCGCACCGGCGTACGACCCCTGCCGCGAACACCGTTCGCGAGCCGCGTCAGACGTACGCCGGTCACGTCAGCCGTACGCCGATCGCGTGAGTCGTACGCCGGCCGCGTCAGCCGTACGCTATGCGCGTCAGGCGTACGCAGCAGAGGAGAGGCTCCCCCATGGCACCTGAGAAGCCGGCCAGGAAGCAGGACGGGTTCCAGTCCGTGTGGACCCGGCCCCGGACCGCACGGGAGCAGCCCGTGCTGAGCCGGGAGCACATCGTGGCCGAGGCGCTGCGACTGCTCGACGAGGAGGGGATCGACGCGCTCAGCATGCGCAAGCTCGGCGGCCGTCTCGGCGCCGGCGCGACCTCGCTCTACCGCCATGTGGCCAACAAGGACGAGCTGCTGGAGCTGGCCGTCGACGAGATCTACGGCGAGATCGAGGTCGAGACCGCCCCCGTCCCGGCGAACTGGCGCACCGACACGGCCCGATGCGCCCACAGCCTGCGCGCCACGATCCTGCGCCACCCGTGGCTGGCCTCGGTGCTCGGTGAGCTGGGCATGTCCTACCTCGGCCCGAACTGGATGCGGAGCTCCGAGGCCATGCTGAAGCTGCTCACCACCGCCGGGTTCCCGGCCGACGAGGCCGACCTGGCCCTCTCGACACTCGTCGCGTACGTCATCGGCACGGCCACCAGCGAGGCCGCCTGGCTCAACGTCCTCGCCCGCAGCGGCGAGGACGAGCAGAGCATGGTCGAACGGCTGTGGCCGGCCGCCGAGCAGGCCGCCCAGGACTTCCCCCTGCTGCGCGAGGGCTACGCCGACCAGCGGGGCGCGGACCCCCGGGAGGCACGGGAGGAGGGGTTCCGGTACGGGCTCGACCGGGTGCTGGACGGGCTGGAGACACGGCTGAAGTGAGCAGGCCCGCGCCCGCTTTCGGGAGGCACTACTTCAACTCGCGCCGCCCGCTCACCCGTTGACGCCCGTGTACCTGCTCAGACTCCAGTTCCACAGCAGCCGCGACAGGACGAACGCGGTGAGGCCGATGAAGGGGGACGCGACCGCCAGCGCCTCCGGTACGCCCATCGCGTCGCCGTGACCGGTCAGCACCCCGGCCGGGAAGTACGCGATGAAGGCGAGCGGGACGACGAAGGTGAACGCGGCGGACACGGCCTTCGGGAGGATGCTGAGGGGGTAGCTGCCGAAGGTCCCCATCAGCTCCTCCAGCCACTGGCTCCAGTACGCGGTGGCCGGGAAGTGCAGCGCGGCGGCGGCCAGGGCGGTGAAGAGCGCGGCCTCGACCAGCATGCCGCCGAGCACCCCGGCCAGCACGTACGCGATCCGGCCCGCCGTCCAGTCCAGGGAACTGCGCTGCAGCGCGGCGGCGAACAGTCCGGCCGCGACGACCAGGTCGCCGATGGCGTTGACCGGGAAGAAGGCGAGCTGGACCTGCCGGTAGACCGGCATCGGACGGATCAGGCAGGGATCGACGACTCCCTCCTGGACGAGGATCTGCATGTACTGGACGCGGCCGAGGAAGAGCACGTACAGCCCGTGGGCCAGCATGCGCATGCTGGCGATGAGCAGCACGTCGGAGCTGGACCAGCCGCCGAGTCCGGGGAACCGCGTGAGCAGGACCGAGGCGAAGACGACGATGGAGACCTGCCAGATCGCCCCGACGGCGACGTTCATCAGGAACTCGCCCCGGTACTCCAGCCGGGCCTTGAAGTTGAGCCTGGTGATCCGCCAGACGACGCGCCACGCGTGCGCGGGGCCGTGGGGAGGGGTCCTGGGGGCGGCAGCCCCGTGGGGAGCGGTTCCGTGGGGGGCGGTTCCGTGGGTCGTCGTCATGGTCATCCTCCCTGGGCCACGACGCGTCGGCCGGCCCGTTCCCAGAGCCGGCGGGTGAGCAGCGCGAGCAGCACGATCCAGACGGCCTGCACCGCCAGCTGCCCGAAGGCGTCGCCGACGGCGATCCGCCCGACGTAGATGGACAGCGGTACGCCGAGGGTCGCCTGGAACGGCAGGAACGCGCTGAGCGTGATGAACCAGTCGGGGAAGTACCAGAGCGGGGCGTACACACCGGAGAGCAGGTTCTGCGCGAAGACGAGGATCAGCAGGGCCGCCTCGTTGCGCAGGGTCCAGAAGCACAGCAGGTCGACCAGCATCATCACGTAGTACAGGACCAGTTGGCCGAGCAGCATGCTCACCGCGAAGACCCCGGCGACGGCGGCGGAGGCGGGCGGGGCGACGACTCCGACGGCGAGGGACAGCACGTATCCGGCGAGCACCCAGCCGAAGCCGTACAGCTGGTCGCCGAGGGCGCGCAGCGCGTAGTAGCGCTGGGGCTTCATCGGCCGCAGATACCAGTAGACGATCGTCCCGAAGTGCAGGTGCTGGATCACCGTGTCGCGGCCCGCGCGCCGGTCGAGGCCCCGGATGCGGTTCGCTAGCACGGCGAGGACGGCGTAGCCGACGGCCTGGGTCTCGTCGAGCCCGGCGCTGGAGTCCGTGTTGGCGTACAGCCCGCGCCAGAGGTAGACGACCAGGCAGACCTGGACGAGGAGCCGTACGGCGGTGGCGGTCATCCGGGGCGGTGCGAGCAGCTCGCCGCGGGGGGTGATCCAGGAGACGCGGCGGGCACGGGAGAGGGCGGACGTGACGGCCATGGGTCAGCCGCCCTGGGAGGTGGCGGCCGAGGCGGAGGCGGGTGTGGCGGGCGCCCGGTCTTCGGTCGGCGTGCCGGCCGACGCGTCGGCCGGTGGCAGGTCGCTGAGGTAGGCGGCGCGCATGACGTCCTCCAGGTCGTTCTCCTCCAGTGCGAGGTCCGCGACCCGGAACCGTCCGATGATCACCTTCAGCGCCTCGTGCACGCCGGGCGCGTCCTCCCCGACCGGCCCGAACACGACGCGCGGCCCGTCCCGGCGCAGCACCCCGATCCCGGCGAACCCGGGCAGCGGAACCGGCGCGCCCACCCCTTCGCCCTGCTCGACGGCCCCGATGCCCCCGACTGCCCCGACCGTCCCGACTGCCCCGACGACCTCGACGTCGGCCGGATCGGCGAGGGTGGCCCGGACCTGCCAGGTACCGCCGAAGCGCCGCCGGATCTCGTGGAGCGAGCCGTCGAGGACGATCCGGCCGTGGTTGATGAGCACGACGCGCTCGGCGAGCCGTTCCACCTCGGTCATGTCGTGCGTGGTGAGCAGGACGGTACGGTCGCGCTGCTCGACCTGGTGCCGCAGGAACCGCCGCACCTGCTCCTTCACCACCACGTCCATGCCGATGGTGGGCTCGTCGAGGAAGACGACGGGCGGGTCGTGCAGCAGGGAGGCGGCGAGATCGCACCGGACCCGCTGCCCCAGCGACAGATGCCGGACGCGCGTGTCCCAGAACTCGGAGAGTTCGAGCAGCCCGTCGAACTCCTCGATACGGTCCCGGAACTGCCCCTCGGGGACCCCGTAGATGTCCCGGAGGATCTCGAAGGAGTCCCGCGCGGGCAGGTCCCACCACAACTGCGTCCGCTGCCCGAACACGGCCCCGATGTTGTGGGCGTTGCGCTCCCGGTCGCGGTGCGGGACGACCCCGGCGACGACCGCCTCGCCGGAGGTGGGTGTCAGGATGCCGGTGAGCATCTTGATGGTGGTGGACTTCCCGGCCCCGTTGGGGCCGAGCAGGGCGAGCAACTCCCCCCGCCCCACACTGAATTCGACGTCCCGCACCGCGACCTTGGCCACGCGCTGCGGACTGACGAGCGATCTGAGCGCCCCCGCGAGGCCGGGCCGCCGCACAGTCGTCTGGAACACCTTGGACAGCCCGCGCGCCTCGATCACCGCAGACAACGGCACCACATCCCCTCAGCCGGCTCGGTCGAGCCCCACCACACCGTCCGAAATACCGAACAGCATCCGAAGCAACGGCAGGCATGCTAGGCCCGCCCTCCGCCCGGGAAAACCGATTTGTTGCCCACCCCACCCAGTTCCGGGCGACCCCACCCCCACCCCGGACACCAACCCCCACCCACCCACCCCACCACCCGCTACACTGACCGGGCACCTTGCCTTCGTAGCTCAGGGGATAGAGCACCGCTCTCCTAAAGCGGGTGTCGCAGGTTCGAATCCTGCCGGGGGCACAGAGAGAAGGGCCAGCTCAGGAGGGGTTTCCTCCCTAGCTGGCCCTTAGCCGTTTCAGGCGCCGTGCCACACGCGTGCCACTACGTCCGCACCACCGCCCCAGGCGGCCCGCCTACATACGGACGGACACACAGCAGATCGACCGCCACGCACTCAGGTCGAGTTCCGGACGGACTGCAGAAGCCCGCCGGATCCGTCATCGAGCATCCAAAACGACCAGCCGTTGCGGTTGGGGTTGACGTCCGGTTTGTAGTGCGTCACCACCGCCCGGGCCGCTCCAGTAGGCGTCTTGAAGCTTTGCCCGGCGAGGGGCCCCGACGTGATGTCGATTTGGGCGTCAGTCTTGGTCGCATACGTCGTCTCGGCCGGACGAAGTTGCCCCGTCTCGGGGTCGCGGTAGCGATCCTGCCAGCGACCGGACTTGAGCTGTCGGACCGACCCGAAACTTCTGCGCTGCCCCTTCTTGTTGGCCATCAGGCAGCCCTCCGCAACGAGCCTCGCCGATGGCCGATCGGCAGCACTGTGTTGGCGTCGATGAACGCGCTCAGCTCACGTTCTGGGATGCGTACGTGGCGGCCGACCTTGACGAACGCGATGCGTCGCTCGGCGATCAGTCGGCGCGGGAAGCGTTCCGAAGTGCCGAGGAGTTCGGCCACCTGCGCCACGGTGAGGTAGCGGTCAGCCACGGGTGGGTTCTCCTTCCGTTCCGGGTGCGGGGGCGAGGGATTCGGCGAGCCAGGCTTCGGTGTCGGACAGTCCGGTTCCGTCGAAGACCCAGTGCGCGAGGACGTACGTCGTATCCGGAGCCGGTCCGTTGGCTGTCGCGGCTTGGGCACGGCGCCATTCGGCGCGGGCGTCGCGGAGTGCGCCGAGGGTGGTGGAGTAGCAGCGGGACTTGGTGGAGAAGTGGCCGCGGAAGCCGAGCATGTGGGCCCAGGCGCGGAGGCGGAGGTGTTCGAGATCCTTGCGTGCGCCGAGGGTCCAGGCGGTTCGGATGAGGCGGCGGGCGTGGTCGCTGATGTCGAGCTGGGCGAGTTGCACCCGACGAGCCCTCCTGAGCTCCGAGCCCTGCACCGTGTCGGTCACCTTCTACACCACCCGCATCACCTGGACAATCCGACCAGTGATCTTCCTGCCCCTCGCACACCACCAAGGCACGGAACTCCCAGGCTGCTCATACGACTTCAAACCTCACACCAGCCGCTCGAACCGGTCGCCGAGGTGGGGTTGAGATGACGGATCGGCGCCGGGTGACTTCTCGGCGCCTGCTCTAGACGATCTCTTGCCATACGATCGCCGAAATCGTTTGGCGAGCTACCACCCGAGCTCAGAGGGCCCGACAACTCGGGCGTTGACCTGTGCCGCCAGCCAAGCGGCACGATCGTCATGGCCGGGTCGCGCATGGACGAAGAGCGTGTGGTCGGCCGCCCACTCCTCGCAGTGAATATCGTGGCTGTTGCACGCGACCTGCAACTCGGCGTACTTGTACTCCTCGTCCAGCCCGAGTTCAGGCACGGCCGGCCACTTCAGGTCATGCCATAGGACGTAACACCTGGTGATGGAAGCCCAAGTTTCCATGCCCTCACGCGCCTGCTCGAAGCTCTCCACGCCCAGGCACACACTCGCGGGCCAGCCGGTACGGCCCTCCCCGTACCACTCAACCTTCGCTCCAGGCGAAGCCTCGGTCAGACGCCGCAACACATCCTCATCGCGTGCCCAGGCGTCGAGGTAGCAGCCACTCGATCTGTACCAGGACGCGACCGATAGCAACTTCTCCGCGAGCCCCAACGCCTCATCCAGATCCACGGTATGCAGCACAGGCCACGCACATGCGTTCCCCATGTCGGCATCCTGCCAGAACGATCATTCTTCCTGGCGGGCCCACACGGCCAACCCGAGGCAAGCGGTGTCAAGCATCAGGTGAAGCCGCAGCGTCAAGCATCTCCCGGGACCGGACAGCCCCAGCAGACCGACTGAGTTACAACTTTCTCCACTGGCTCGAGCTATCGAAGCGCATCACCTAAAGGGCAGCAAACTGCACGTCCTGTCCGACGCCCAGGGCATCCCGCTGGCCGTTGCGGTGTCCGGGGCGAACCTGCACGACAGCCAGGCGTTCAAGCCGCTGATCCTGGCGATACCCGCCGTCCGCTCCAGGCTCGGACCGCGGCGGCGGCGACCGGTCAAGGTACGCGCTGACAAGGCGTATTTCTCCGCCGACCACGTCGCCTGGCTCCGCAGTCGAGGCTTGATCCCGCGGATCGCCCGCCCAGGAATCGAGTCCGGCGAGCGGCTCGGGCGGCACCGCTGGAAGATCGAACGGTCGATCGCCTGGCTGTTCGGCTACCGCCGACTCACCCTGCGATACGAGCGAAAGGACTCCCACTTCCTTGCCTTCCTCGGCCTCGCAGCTGCCCTGACCTGCTACAAGAAGCTCGCAAAACTCGCCACGTGAGACAGCCTCTACGTACCATTCCCGGGCTTCTCTATCGGAGTTCGCTAGCCCCGCCACCAGCAAGGCTGCCAGCGAGGCGCTTGTGGTTCTGTCGCGCATTCAGCTTGCCTGCCCGGGGACCTGCTTGGTGGCGTCGACGACCGCGCGCTCGGTGATCGCGCTGGTGTGCGTGACGGTACCGACCTTGAGGGGACTGTCAGCCGTGGCCTTGACCACCACGCTGCGCTCGCCGAGGAACCGCAGCGTCTTCTTGTCGAAGATCCACTCGGTGCGCTCGCCGTCTACGGGGTTCTCCCGCGCGATCGCGATCCCGTGCCTGCCCGTGGCGTCGACCGTGTCATTCACCGCGACGACGCCGGGGATCTTGGCCGCGGCCTTGTAGAGGGCGGCGCCGACCTCGGCGGGCGGGTAGCTCTCGAACAGCAGATCGCCGATCGCGACGAAGGCCGCCTGGTCGCGGGGGACTTCGGGGTCCCGGGCGGCGTCCGAAGCGCGGTAGATCCGCTGCAGCAGCGCGTCGGGGTCGGTCGGCAGCTCGGCCAGGGCGTTGTAGGCGCCGCTGTCCGGGGTGTCGCTCTGCAGGGTGATGCCCTTGTCGCTGGTCTCACCGGCCTCGATCAGCCAGCCGTCCCTGCCGTCGAGGGATTTCCAGACCTGGCGGGAGTGCAGCTCGGTGCTGACCGCCTCGCTCTTGTTGTCGCCGTCGACCGCGATGTAGGTGTCGGCCACCTTCGAGGCGATGTAGATGTACTGGCCCTTGCGCGGGGTGGGCTCGGAGGTGTCGGCGGCGGCCAGGGAGATGCGTTCGAGGAGCTGGGGGGCGCCCTTGGCGTCGGCGACGCCAATCCTGGTGGTCAGTGCGGGGCCGGTGCCCAGGGTGGTCGTGCCGCCGTGGGCCCCGCCGCCGGTGAGGGCGAGGCCGGCCGCGACCGCGCCGGCCAGGGCGAAGGCCGCGGCGGGCAGGAGGATCGTACGGAGCAGGAACGGGTTGGAGCGCTTCACGGGCGCGACCGGAGAGGTGGCGGACGTACGGGAGGGGGTGCGGAGGTCTTCGTGGATCCGGGCCATCATCTGCTCCTTGTGGAACTGGTGGCGGCCCGCCGGCAGATCCCGCTCGGCGGAGGGCAGCAGACTCTGCGTCTCCGTCCACTCGGCCGGGTGGGGCCGGCGGGAGGGGCTGGCGTTCATCGGTTTCCTTCCTGTGCGGACCGGACCGCGTATCCGCGATCACCTGTTATCTGCCGGTTCGTGCGAGTGGGTTCCCTTTTTTCTCCGAGCAGTTGCGCGTCGGCGAGCTTGCGCAGCTTGGCGCGGGCGCGGGAGAGGCGGGAGCGGACGGTGCCGACCGGGATACCCAGGGCGCGGGCCGCCTCGGCGTACTCCAGCCCCTCCCACAGGCACAGCGTCAGGACCTCACGCTCGGGGCGCTTGAGCAGGCTGAGGGCGGCGAGCGTGGCGTTGATACGGCGCCGGTCGTCCAGGCGTCCGGCGGTCTCCTCGGCGTGGTCCTCGACCCGTTCCTCGGCGGCGTGCGCGGCGGCCGCGGCGCTCGCCGCGTTGCGATAGCGGCGGTTGCTGCGGTGGTGGGAGCGGGCGACGTTGGTGGCGATGCCCAGCAGCCACGGCCGCAGCGAGCCGCCTTCGGCCTCGACCGAGGCCCGGCGCCGCCACGCCTCCATGAAGGTCGTCGACATCACGTCCTCGGCCAGCGACCAGTCGGCGGTCAGCCGGAAGGCGTGGTTGTACACCGCGCGGGCGCACGCGTCGAAGAGTTCCGCGAAGGCGTCCGGATCTCCGTTTCGCACCCGGGTTCGCATATCTGTGGTCACGTCTTGAGCTGACGTACGGTGCGGGCGAGTTCCAGTGAGACACGTCACAGCCGTCGTACAGGTCACCGGGGCGGTGACCGCACGAGGACTCGGTGGACAGGGCAGCCGCTCAGCCGCGCACCGCTCAGGCTGCGAGGCTCGAAAACAAGGGGGCCGATCTGATGCGGGACACGGTCCGGGGGTGCGCAGGCTGGTCGAGTAGCTGTTGGAGGTGTCGAGGCCGAGCGCGGGCGCGGAGCAGGCTGATCCGGCAACGCCCACCGGCACGGGCGGTCACCGGTCTCACCGACGGTGAGCGGCGCCGTTGTCGTCGTACGCAAACCAGGCCGGGCTTCGGCAGAGCTGCTCGCCCACGGGCCGCAACACTTACGGCCCGGAGCGGCCGAGAACCGACGGGGCCCGGGCCTCGGGCTGACGATCGCGCCGGTCCAGGCACAAGCCATCCAGGCGCGCCCGGAATAGATCTCCCTTGCCCGACGATGCTCCGCCCTGTCCCGAGTGCAACAGCCCCTGTTGTCGCGCGGCCTGGTGCTCGCCGGGCAGGACGACGGCGGCCGACGGACCTGCCGGACTTCGTGGCGGTGCACATGTAGTGGCAGTAGGCGGACCGACCAGGCGATCCGTTGGAGGTCTGCCCAGCATCGGAGCTGTTCCGCTGACATCCAACTCTGACATCAACAGGGCCGGACGGCGGCATACAGCAACATCTTCGGACGACCGTCGGACCTACCGACGACGGCCCAAGGGGTGGGCGTTGATCGAACTCCTAAAGCGGGTGTCGCAGGTTCGAATCCTGCCGGGGGCACCAGATCGGATGGGGGCCACCTCCGACATCTCGGAGGTGGCCCCCATCCGACATCCCGATCTTGCCCCTACCTGGTGGGCATGGGTGCGACCGGGCGGACCGCGGTGAAGTCCTGGGACGCGTCGCGGGTGGCGGACAGCAAGAGCAGCCACTCGTCGCAGCCCTGCCACGGAGAGAGGTCGCCGCCACCTCCTCGCACCACCCGCGGTCCGTCGCCGGTGCGGGGGCGTGCGTCCGCCGGTGCGTCCGTGAAATGCGGGATCCACACATCGGCGCAGATCTCGTTCGCCGACCCCATCGCCGCCAACCCGAAGGCGTTCTCAGCCGAGGCAGTGCGCTCCTCGTCGGCGAAGTCGTCGAGCACCTGGTCCTCGTCCGGCCTCCCGTCCCCGCGGAAGGTCAGGGTGGTCGTACCTGCCCGTGCCGCATACTCCCACTCCGCCTCGCTGGGCAGCCGGAAGGGCAACGCCCCGAGCAGGTCGTCCAAATCGTCCTCGAAGCGGGCCGTGTTCGAATCCGACTCGGCGAAGCTGTCCTCGTACTCGGGCAGCCAGTGCCGCGCTTGCGCCACCGTGAGCGGATGCCGGGCGATCAAGAACGGCTCCACCCGCACTTCTCGTACCGGCCGGGCATGGACAGCACCGGCGAAGAACGCTTCGAGGTCGTCATCGGCGCCCTCGGACCGCTCAATGGCACGAACCGCGTCCAGTTCCGCGTCGGACAGACCCATCAGGAACGTCCCGCCGGGGACAGCCCGGAAGACCACTCCGGAAGGGGTGTGCCGCCACGCCGGTCGACCGGCCACTATCTCGTGAGCCCACATGGTGCCGGACGCTAGCAGCCGGGCATCCCGGACGAGGGAAGAGGTCCGGGGAGGGAATGTGGCCAGCTGAGCGCCTCCTGGACGCCGCAGCTCCGCAGCACTACCGCACCAGATCGAGGGGCGAACAGCGGGGAACCACGGTGAAAGCCGACAGCACCTGCGAGCGTGCAGGTCAGCCATCAACGCAGGTCAGCGCCCCGATTCAGCCTCGAATGATCGCAGCTTCCCAAGCAGATGGCCCGACAGCTCAGTACGGCCGCGGAATCTCGTGCTCGCCCAAAGCAGCCTCGTACCGCATCAACAGCGCATCCAGGTCCGCCAGAAGAAGGCCGGCGGAGTCCCGAGCTTCCTCCAGATCGCCTCGCTCACACGCCTCCGCCACCTCGGCCACGGCGCTGCGGAGGATGTGAAGGGAGTCGCCCTGCACCAGGACCCCCGGGAACTGTCTGCCGGGCATGCGCACCACGGCGTCGTTGCCGCCATCTGTGAACAGCTCGGCCTCAATGCGCTTCATCGGACCATTCAACGTGACATCGCCAGCTGACATCAACGACCTTGGACGCAGGCGGCCTTGAGCGATCACACAGGCCAGGCCGGTAGGACCGCGAGGGCCCCAGGAGAGCCTCTCGATCGAACTCCCAAAGCGGTGTCGCAGTTTCGAATCCTGCCGGGGGCGCAGAGAAGCGGCTGGTCAGAGGCTGTTTCGTCCGTTGGGCGGGAGGGAGGGCCTCCGCGTTTGCAGCACACAGTGAGCCGACCCGGCGCCGGTACGAGAAGCTGGTCGAGCGTCTTGAGTTGCTGATGCGGGTGGCCGCTCCGAAGCCGCAGGACGAGGGGTACCACGGGCAGCTGATTCCGAACGAGGACGATCTGGCGGAGTCGGGCGAGCTCAGGCACATCCGGTGTGCCGCTCGGGAGGCGGGGCGCCGTCTGGGGCGGAAGGCGAGCACTTACCTCACGCGTGGTCGGCCCTTCGTGCTCGACGAGCGGGAGGTGTCCAAGGAGATCGAGCAACTGGCCTGGGATGCGGCCGCAGTTGTGATGGACCGAGCCTGGCAGGAGGGCAGCCGACCGCGCGGCTGACCTGATCCGAGGGGGGCCACACATCACGCGGCATCCTCCTCCAGGACGTCGCCGACGCGACCCGAACGGCCAGTTGTGCCGAGGTCGCAGACCTGAGGCTCTGACCTCGGCTTCGTCTGTGGGTGTGGCTGTGCGTGCGGGTTGCGGGTGTGGGATCGAGAGGACGAGGCGAGCGTCCAGCGCGCTGCCCACCCTGCTCATTTGTCAGGAATCCTGAGAAAGATTTACGCCCGTCGAGCGGGCCGGGTCAAGGCCGTCGCGACAACTTCTCCATGTCCACGACGCCGGGCGGATGGCCCCCGAAGTGCGCGTCCGATACACGTCGGCAACACCCTTGCCATCCGGCATCGCCGCGTGCATCATCATGGAAATCATCAGGGTTCCTGATATCGGGCAGACTGCCCGGCCCTACCGGGACGCACAGGAACCCGCCACCACTTCTGCCGCCGGCCCTGGCTTCCCCCAGCGGCTTCAGCCGCCCATTCCGGCCTCCCCCAGCGGCTTCAGCCGCCCATTCCGGCCTCCCCCAGCGGCTTCAGCCACCCATTCCGGCCTCCCCCAGCGGCTTCAGCCACCCGTTCGGCTCCCCCCAGCGGCTTCAGCCACCCGTTCGGCTCCCCCCCCCAGCGGCTTCAGCCACCCATTTCCGACTCCCCCCGGTAGCCCCACCACCCTCAGTCCTGCTCCCTCGACGTGCCCGGAGGCATGCATGAGCGCACCCATGAGCACACCCGCGAACGGCAATTTGTCCCGAAGGTCTCTTCTCCGGGGGACGGCCGGAGCCGCCGGGCTGTTCACCGCCAGCGGTCTGCTGACCGCCTGCGGCGGCATCAAGGAGTCCTCGGCGCAGACCGACGCGGTCCTCCGGATCGGCTATGTCTCCCCGAGCACGGGACCTGCCGCGGGCTTCGGCGAGCCGAACGCGTACCTGATGAAGAAGATGCGCGCCACCCTCAAGGACGGGCTGAAGATCGGCGGCAAGAAGTACGCGGCCGAGATCGTCGACCGGGACAGTCAGTCGAATCCGCAGACCGCCGCGCAGGTCGCGACCGATCTGATCAACAGCGAGAAGATCGATCTGATGCTCGTCACCTCCACGCCGGAGACGGTCAATCCCGTCGCCGACGCGTGCGAGGCGGCCAAAATCCCGTGCCTGTCGACCGCCGTGCCATGGGAGGCCTGGTACTTCGGCCGCGGTGCCACCCCCGAGAAGCCCTTCACGTACACCTACCACTTCTTCATCGGCGTCGCGGAGATCCATGCCGCGTACCTCTCCCTGTGGACGAAGGGCGGGGTGGAGACCAACAGGCGGGTCGGCGTCATGTGGCCCAACGACCCCGACGGCAAGGCGATCCGGCAGGGGCTCGGGCCCCAGCTGAGGAAGAGCGGGTTCAGGATCGTCGATCCGGGGGCGTACGAGGACGGGACGAACGACTACTCGGCGCAGATAGCGGCGTTCAAGAAGGCGGACGCGGAGATCTTCAACACCTTCCCGCTGCCGCCCGACTTCGCCACGTTCTGGAAGCAGGCCCGGCAGCAGGGCTATCGGCCGCGCATCGCGTCCATCGCCAAGACCGGTCTCCTCCCCTCCCAGATCGAGGCGCTCGGCTCCCTCGGCCACGGCCTCAGCGCCGGCTTCTGGTGGACGCCCGAGTTCCCGTACACCTCCACCCTCACCGACCAGACCGCCCGGCAACTGGCCGACGACTACGAGAAGTCGACGGGCAAGCAGTGGAACCAGGTCATCGGGTCCAACATGGCGCTCTTCGAGGTCGCGGTCCACGCGCTCAGAGCGACCTCCGACCCCAAGGACCGGGGCGAACTCGCGGCGGCCCTCGGCAAGGTCCAGCTCACCACCGTCGCCGGGCCACTGGACTTCACGTCCGGACCGGTGAAGAACGTGTCCACGGAACCGCTGGTCATGGCGCAGTGGCGCAAGGCCACCGGGGGAAGCAGGTTCGCCGTCGAGCCGGTCATCGTCGACAACGGCGCCTTCGCCGACATTCCGCTCGGAGGCCACCTTGAGCCCCTCCGCTGAGTCGGTGACCGCGGAGACGGAGAAGGCGGGGCCGGTCGACCGGGCCGCCCCGCCGGTCCTCTCGGCGAACGGCATTCACCGACGCTTCGGCAGCCTGGTCGTCCTCGACGGCATCGACATCACGCTGGCCCCCGGCGAGGCCCTGGGCATCGTCGGCCCGAACGGCGCCGGAAAGACGACCCTGCTCGACATCCTCTCCGGGGCCCAGTCCCCCTCCGAGGGCAGCGTCACGTTCCAGGGGCAGGACGTGACCCGCTGGAAGGTCGACCGGCGATGCCGCAGCGGCATCGGGCGCTCCCATCAGGTGCCGCGCCCCTTCACCGGCATGACGGCCTACGAGAACGTACTGGTCGCGTCGGTGCAGGGCGGTTCGCACCGGCGCCGGGCCGCGCAGCAGCACGCGCTCGGCGTACTCGAGCGCTGCGGCATGCTCGGCCAGGCCAACCGGCCCGCGGCCGCGCTCACCCTGCTGGAGCGCAAGCGGCTGGAGATGGCGCGGGCGCTGGCGACCGATCCGCAGGTGCTGCTGCTGGACGAGATCGCCGGCGGCCTCACCGACGCCGAGACGGACGAACTGATCGCCACCATCGAGCAGTTGCGTGCCGACGGCCTCGCCATCGTCTGGATCGAGCACGTCATCCACGCGCTTCTGCGGGTGATCGACCGGCTGGTCTGTCTCGCGCAGGGCCGGATCCTGGCCGAGGGCGAACCGGACGCCGTCATGTCCGATCCCCGGGTCGTCGAGGCCTATCTCGGGAGCGCGGCATGAGTCTGCTGACGGTCGAGAATCTCGAAGTACGGCACGGTCTGCTGCGCGCCGTCCGCGACGTCTCCTTCGCCGTGGACGAAGGCGAGGTCGTGGCGGTGGTCGGGGCCAACGGTGCCGGAAAGTCCACCCTCATGCGGGCCGTCGCCGGAGCGCACCAACCGGCCGGGGGCCGTATCGGCCTGGACGGTGTGGATATGACGGCCCGCCGCGCCCACGACCGTGTCGCGGCCGGAATCGCGCTGGTCCCGGAGGGGCGGCGGCTCTTCGCCGACCTCACCGTCGAGGAGAATCTGCTGGTCGCGTCCCGGGTGCGGCGCCCCGGACCGTGGGACCTGGCAGCCGTCGTCTCCGCCTTCCCTCTGCTCGACGGGCTGCTGAAGCGCCGCGCCGGCAACCTCTCGGGCGGCGAGCAGCAGGCCGTGGCCATCGGCAGGGCGCTGATGACCAACCCCCGGCTGCTGCTGCTCGACGAGGTCTCGCTGGGCCTCGCGCCCATCGTGGTCGACACCCTCTACGACTCGCTCGGCACGATCCTCTCCGGCGGTACGACGGTGCTGCTGGTGGAGCAGGAGCTCGGCCGCGCCCTGGGGGTGGCCCGGCGCGTGCTGTGCATGCTCGAAGGGCGCGTCGTCCTGGACGAACCCGCCGACGACGTCACCCGCGAACAGGTCGTCGAGGCGTACTTCGGGCTGAGCCGCGCCACGACCGCGACCGTGCAGGAGGAGTCGGCATGAACTGGATCAACGCCATCGTGCAGGGCGTCATGCTCGGCGGCCTCTACGCGCTCTTCGCCTGCGGCCTCTCCCTGATGTTCGGCGTGATGCGAACCGTCAACCTGAGCCACGGCGACCTCGCGGTCCTCGGAGCATTCCTCGTCGCGACGCTGGCCGCCGCCGTCGGCATCAGCCCGTTCTTCGCGGTACTGCTGGTCCTGCCCGTGATGGGCCTGGTCGGAGTGGCGCTGCAGCGAGGCATCCTCAGCAGGGCGCTGCGCACCGGCGAGATGTCGTCGATGCTGGCCACGTTCGGTCTCGCCATCGTGCTGCAGAACGTACTGCTGGAGATCTTCAGCGCCGACTCCCGTTCCCTGGACGTCGGTTCACTGTCCACCTCCGGTCTCCAGCTCGGGTCGTCGGTGAGCATCCCGTACCTCGGTGTACTGACCGTGGTGGTGGCGGTCGCGCTGCTGGGCGGGCTGCAGCTGTTGCTGACCCGTACGGGTATCGGCCAGGCGATCCGCGCCACCGCCGCCGACGCGGACACCGCCGAGCTGGTCGGGATCGACAGTCGCCGGGTGTACGCCTGGGCCGCCGCCATCGCCGTCGCCACCGCCGGTCTGGCGGGCGCGTTCTTCGCGATGCGGTCGTCGTTCAGCCCGTCCATGGGGCCGAGCCAGCTGCTGTTCGCCTTCGAGGTCGTCGTGATCGGAGGGCTCGGTTCGCTGTGGGGGACGCTCGTCGGGGGCATGGTCCTCGGCGTCGCCCAGACCGTCGGCGCGCAGATGGATCCGCGCTTCTCCATCGTGGCCGGACACGCGGTGTTCCTCGCGGTCCTGGCCTTCCGTCCGCAGGGACTGCTCGGCATGAGAAGGAGCCGTACATGACCACCGCGTCACCGGTGGCCCCCGCCACCGCCACCATCCACCGGTGGACCCCCGTCTCCCGTACGGCGTCCGGCGCCCTGACCGCCCTGTTGCTCGCCCTGGGGTTCGCGCCCTTCGTCTTCACGCCCGAGGCCACCGCGAAGCTGACGACCTTGTTCGTCCTCGTCATCGTCGCGGCCATGTGGAACGCGCTGTCGGGCTACGCCGGTCTGGTCTCCGTCGGCCAGCAGGGCTTCATCGGTCTCGGCGCGTACGGTGTCTTCCTCTTCGTCGACCGGGGAGTCAGCCCCTTTCTCGCGGTCGTCCTGGCTGCCCTGCTCGCGGGTGCCGTCGCCGTACCCACTTCGCTGCTCGCGTTCCGGCTCACCGGCGGGCAGTTCGCCATCGGCATGTGGGCGATCGCCGAGTTCTTCCGACTGGTGGTGGTGAACACCCCTTCGCTGGGCGGCGGCTCCGGCCGCTCACTCACCGATCTGTCGGCCGCCGATCCGGCGGTGCGGCAGGCCCAGGTGTACTGGCTCGCCCTGGCACTGATGAGTGTGCTGCTGCTCGCCGTGTTCGTACTGCTGCGCAGCAGGCTGGGGGCTTCGCTGGAGGCGATCCGCGACGACCCGGTGGGCGCGGCGTCCGTCGGGATACGGGTCACCTCGGCGAAGCGGCTGGTCTTCGTCCTCGCGGCGGTGGGGTGCGCGGCGGCCGGCGGGCTCACCCTCGCGAACACCCTGCGGGTGCAGCCGGACTCCATCTTCGGGGTCCACTGGTCCGCGTACATGATCTTCATGGTGGTCATCGGCGGCCTCGGCACCTTCGAGGGACCGATCATCGGAGCGATCGTGTTCTTCCTGGTGCAGGACTGGTTCGGGGACAGCGGAGGCACCTGGTACCTGATCGGGCTCGGCGCCCTGGCCATCGGGATGACGCTGTGGATGCCCCACGGCCTGTGGGGTACCGTGGCACGCCGACGTGACCTGGAACTGCTACCTGTCGGCTATCGGGTGAGGACACCGGTCGTCCGACCGCGCTGACGGCCTCGCCCGACCTCCCAGACGAACGACCAAGAGGTGCGCACGATGGCGGAGGCAGCCGACCGGGATCCGGGTCCGGCTCCGGGTGCGGGTGCGGGTCCCGATCCGGACCCGGAGGGCCACAAGGGTCCGCTGACCATCTATCTCGTCAAGCAACTCGAACTGGCCATCCGGTCCTTCATGGACGAGGCCCTACGGTCGTACGGGCTCACCACCTTCCAGTACACGGCCCTGACCGTGCTACAGCACCGGGACGGGCTCTCCTCCGCCCAGTTGGCCCGCCGCTCCTTCGTCAGACCTCAGACGATGCACGAGATCGTGCGCTCGCTGGAGGAGCGTGGGCTGATCGAGCGCTCCCATGCCCCGGGGAACCGGCGGACCATGGAGGCCCGGCTGACGCGGGAGGGGGAGGAACTGCTCGCGGCGTGCGCGCCGGCGGTGCAGAAGCTGGAGGACCGGTTGCTGCTCGACATACCCGAGGGACGGCGGTCCGCGTTCCGTCAGAGCCTGGCGGACGGGCTCGCCTCCTTGACGGGGCGGCACCACGGCTGACGACCCGGATCGGCGGGCCGCCGCCCCGGCCCGCCCCGCTCCCGCGCATCAGCGGTCCCGGAACTCCGGCGCCTGTTGAGGATCTGCGAGCGCAGGACGTGAAGCGGGTACGGATCTCGCCGCCGCAGGAGCCCGGGACGGCACACGGTGGCAGTTCTGGAAGGCCGGGGCGCCCCGAAGTGGCGTTCCCGGGCTGCAGCGGATCGCGTCGCTGGACAGGGCTCGTAGCAGGACGGGCCGGCCGAGGGGGTCAGTCGTCGAAGCCGTCGCGCAGCAGGCGGCGGGCCATCTCCGTGCGGACCTGGGCGAGTTCTGCGGCGATCCGCTCGGTCCGGTGTGCCTGCGGCACCACTGCGGCGGGCTCGGGTTTCCCGGCGAGCAGACAGGCACGCCGCAGATGGGTCGGCGGGTGGGTGGCGTCGACCTGGTGCCCACGAAGGGCCCCGGCTCGCCTCTGCCGTTCGTACTCGTGCTCCGGGACGGACGCGGCGTACGCGGTGAGCCGCTCCCACACATCGCCGGCCCGGGCAGCGGCCTCTCGGGCGGACCTCGTCCCGCCGAGGGCGGCCCGACTGGCCTCGGCGCGCAGGAGGACACCGAGCGCCCTGGTGATGAGCAACCGGTCCATGAGGTTCACGGCCTCCTGCGTGGAGGCCGTCTGGGCTGCCAGCCGGTCGGCGAGGTACTCGGCACGTACTCCGGCCCTCGACGTCAGCCGGACGAGCAGCACGAGCACCGCCCGGACCAGTAGGCGTGGCACCACGTACAGGGCGTTGACGGCCATCTCGATCGCGGACGGGTTCGGAAGCGGCTGGAGGGTGTGGTGCCAGAGGGCCAGGGACCGCACCGCGGTGCCCACGACCAGGCCGTTGCGGGTGTCGCCGTTGGCGTAATGGGCCAGCTCGTGGCCGAGCAGCGCGATCCGCTCCCCGGGCGTGAGGACCTCCCACAGCGGCATGCCCAGCACCAGCAGCCGGCGGCCGCGCACACCATACGTCGTGACGCCGGCGTTGATGCTCGCGTCCACGGCGATCGCGTGCACGCTGCGGGTACCGACCGACCGAGCAACCTCGTCCACCAAGGCGAAGAGTTCGGGGGCATCCGACCGGAACAGCACGGTCCGGTCGTCGGGCAGGCGGCCGACTCTCGGGGCGAGCCCCCAGGCCGGCACGAGAAGCAGCAGACCCGCCACGACGCCTACGCCGCCCCAGCCCGCTACCACACACCAGACACCGCTGACGGCCAGCGTGAGAGTGACACCGTGCACGGTCAGGGCGAGCACGGTGCCGATCAGTGCCGAGGCGTCACGCCTCGGACGCGGATCCCGCCCGCTCCGCATCTCGGCGAGGAGCTGCTCACCGTGCCGTCGGGCCAGGGCGCGCTCGGCTCGTTCCAGCCGACCCGCGTCAGGCCCCGGTCCCTCGGGGTCCACGTTCCAGTCACAGGCGGCGCACCAGACGGTGAACCGATCGTCGACGCGGATCTCGACGCCGCATTGCGGGCACGGCCGTGTGGTCTCTCCGGCGATGGCGGGCATCACTGTTCCCCTCCTCCGCGGCTCCTCCCCGAGCCGCTGCCTGCTGATACCGGCCGATCTGATCACACAGCGGGTGCACGGCAAGACCCGCTCGTACTTATCGGCTGAACCGTGATCCCTCCGCAATCCTCCCGGAGGGTCGGCGACCGGGGCGCTCCTGTGGCCGTGCACCTGTCGCCATGGGGTGGGTGGCCGTGAGCGGGTCATCGAAGAGAGCGGACGCGCCGGGGGCAGACATCCGGTGCGGGCGGGCGGGCGCCGAGACAGCAGGTGTACGTGCGTATGTGTCTTGATCGGATCGAGTACGGCAGCCTGGGCCGCCGAACGACTCCGTGTCGCGGGAGAATCGCCGCACCAACGGCTTCCACCGACGAAGAGGGCAGTGGTGAGTGACGCGGAACCGCCCGCGCCCCGGCGCAGCGAGGCCAAGCGGCTGCAGGATCGGCGGCGGCGTGAGCGGATGCGGGCGAATGGCCGGGTCGAGCGCTACGACGTGGCGGAGATCGGTGCGCGGGACGGCTGGGTGTGCGGTCTGTGTGGTGATCCGGTGGATCGGGCCCGGCGGCACCCGGATCCTCGGTCCCCGAGCGTCGACCACATCCGTACCGTCGCGGCCGGCGGCACGGACACCCGTGACAACGTGCGTCTCACCCACTGGGGTTGCAACCATGAGCGCAACGACCGCACCCCGCTGAGGACCGTCGGGGAAGCGGAAGCGCAGCGCGCCGTCCTCCGTCGGATTCCCGCTCTTCGGGAGTACGCCGAGAGCCTCGACGCGGAGGAGATGGTCCGGCGCTCCCTGGCCTCGCACGCACCCGAGCGGTACCGGGCCAAGTTGGTCCGCAGGGTGGAACGTTACGAGCAGGAGGGGCGCTGATCGCGCGGGTACTGGCGCCCCGTACCGGCACCCACTCGCACCAGCACAAGCACAAGCACAGGTGCACGGACAGGCACAGGCACAGGCACAGGCACTCGTGGGGCCTGTGTTCTTTCTGTGAAACTTGAAGTTTCAGGGTTTCAGGCGTCCACGTGTGGATGACAGGGTCGAAACGCACAACTCGACTGCTATGGGCGGTCGTTGGACTCCTCACCCCCCACGAGGCGTGACATGGCGAAAGCCTCCTCGCAGAGAACGCGAGCGACCATATTCACCGCGACGGCCGGTCTGGCGCTGGCCGTCGCCCTTCTGCCCGGTTCCGCGAACGCGGTACCGGACGACCCGACCGGCCGCCCCGCCCCGGGCACCGGGTCCCCGGCGGCCGAAGGCGAGCCGCCCACCCCGTCGCAGCAGACGCTGGTACGGCGCGACGCGCGGCTGGCGAAGGCCGAGCAGCGGCCCGGCGTGCAGCGGCTGCGGGAGCGGCTCGGCGCTCAGGGCGTGCTCGAACTCGACCCGGCCACGGGCACCGCGCGCCAGGTCGCCCGGCTGGACGGGTATCTGACGGCGCGCAGCGAAGCCGACCCGGAGGGCATCGTCCGTGCGTACCTGCGGGCCCATCCCGATGTGTTCGGCCTCTTGGCCGGCCAGGTACGCGGTCTGACGCTGCGCAAGCAGTACACCGACGTCGCCGGCACCCGCCATCTGTCCTTCGTGCAGTCGGTCGAAGGTGTCCCGGTGTTCGGCAACGGCGTCAAGGCCCATGTCGCCCGCGACGGGCGGCTGATCAGCGTGCAGGGCTCCCCCGTACGGAACCTGCCGTCCGCGCTGTCTCCCGGACGGATCACGGACACCCAGGCGCGGCGCACCGCCGTACGGGACATCGCGGGCGCCCGGGCCGTGAGCAACGACGACACGCACGGCGACACCGCCAAGCAGGTGGTGTACGCGGCGCCCGGCGGCGAGGCCCGCCGCGCGTGGCGGACCGTCACCTCGCCGGACGGCCACACCATGTGGCTGCACGTCGTCGACGCGGAGAACGGGCGGGTCCTGTACCGGCAGAACCTGTCGTCCGACCAGGCATCCGACCAGTCCGCCACCAAGGCGTCCGGCCAGTCCGCCGGCCGTCGCTCCGACCGGTCCACGGTCTCCGCGGCGGAGACCGTCACGACGGCCCAGAAGGTCACCGAGAAGGTGACCGAGAACGCCTCCGGGAAGGCCACGACACCGCCGGCGAAGGCGCTGGCCTGGGATCACGCGCCGGGTGACATACGGGGCGGCAAGCAGCGCTCCCGCAACCTGACCGCCCGCGGATGGCTGCCCGCCGGCGCCAAGACCCTCGACGGCACCGTGGCACACGTCTACAGCGACGTGAACGACAACAACCAGCCGGACGCCGGGGAGGAGATCGCGCCGGCGAAGAAGGGGGCCTTCTCCTTCCCGTTCAAGCCCTTCACCGGTGACGGCTGCGGCACCCCGGTGCCGTGCTCCTGGGACGCGAAGACGCCGAACTCCTGGCAGACCAACCGCGCGCAGAACGCCGCGCAGGTCTTCTACTTCCTCGGCACCTTCCACGACCACCTGAAGGCCGCCCCGATCGGCTTCACCCGGGCCGCGGGCAACTTCGACAGCCGGGACGGCGACGCCCTCCAGGCACAGACCGACGACGGCGCGGCCCTCAAGGACGGGCTGCCCGACGACGACCACCTGAACAACGCCAACATGGGAACGCCGCCGGACGGCCAGCCGCCGACGATGCAGCTGTACCTCACCGCGCCGTCGGACGGCTACCCGATCGTGCAGGGCAACTGGGGCGACGACGCCGCGACCGTCTACCACGAGTACACGCACGGTCTGTCGAACCGGCTCGTCGTCGACGCGGACGGCGTCTCGACGCTCGTCAGTCAGCAGGCCGGCGCCATGGGCGAGGCGTGGAGCGACTGGTACGCCCTCGACTTCCTCGCCGATGAGCACCTGCGCAAGGACACCCGTCGTACGGACGGCGAGATGACCCTCGACCCGGCCGGCTGGGCCGACTCCGCGCCGACCCGGACCCAGGGGCTGGACTGCCCGGTGGGCTCCACCTCGCCCAGGTGCGCCGGCACGCCGGCGGCGGGCCCCGGCGGGTACACGTACGGCGACTACGGGAAGATCTCCAGCCGTGGTCCGGAGACCCACGCGGACGGCGAGATCTGGGGCGAGACCCTGTGGGACCTGCGCTCCGCACTCGGCAGCCCGCTCTCCCAGTCGCTGGTGACACGGGCGATGGAGCTGTCCCCCGCCAACCCCAGCTTCCTCGACCAGCGCAACGCCATCCTCCAGGCCGACACCGTGGTCAACGGCGGACGCGCCCACGACCGTATCTGGAAGGTCTTCGCCCACCGGGGCATGGGCTACTTCGCCGCCGCCCTCTCGGGTGACGACACCAAGCCCGACGAGGACTTCTCCCTGCCGCCCGGCCCGGACACCCCGGTGGTCACCCTCACCGGCAAGGTCACCGACGACGCGTCCGGCGCCGCCGTGGGCGGGGTCACGGTCAGCATCAGCGGGCACTCCTCCGGCTTCCCCGGCGCCGACTTCTCCGCCGTGTCCGCGGCGGACGGCACGTACACGATCCGGGACGTCCCCGAGGGCACGTACCGGAAGGTGTACGCGAGCGGCAACGGCTTCGAGCCCCAGATCCGCACCCTCGTCGTCGGACAGGCCGGTGCCGCCGACTGGCAGGTGCGCCGCGACTGGGCGGCCTCCTCCGGCGGTGCCGAGGTCGCGGACTTCAGCGGCCCCGACAACTCCGGGTTCGGCTGCGGGCCGGGCGGGCTGATCGACATGGCGGGCACCGTCTGGGGCTCGGACATCGGCGACAGCGGAGCGGACCCGCACAACACGGTCCGGCTGCCCGCGGCCGTGGACATCAGCGAGCTGCTCATCGATCCGACGGCGGGCTGCGGGGACGACACGACCGCGTCCCTCGGCGACTACCGGATCGACACCTCCGCCGACGGCACCACCTGGGCCACCGCCGCCGAAGGCCACTTCGGTCCCGCCGACACCGGCCGGGAGAACGCCGTCGCCCTCGAGGCGGGCACCGGTGACAACGTCCGGTACGTCCGGCTGACGCTGCTCGGCAACCAGGCCGCCGACAACGGTGTGGACTGCGCCCAGGACTCCGGCCCCTCGGGCTGCAAGTACCTGGACGTGACCGAACTCGTGGTCCACGGCGCCCCCCACCAGGGCTGACGGCAACGGCACCACCCGCCGTACCCCCGAGGGCGGCGTTCCGGCGACGGGACGCCGCCCTCGGCCGTGCCGTCACCGGAACCAGCCGGGCTCGACGGCCTTGACCGGCTCTTGCTCGGCCTCGACGGGCTCGACGGCCGACGGGCTTCGCGTGAGGAACATGCACACTGGAGGGGTGTGTGTGCGGCGCGTGCGGTGACTGCGGTGCGTGCGGCGCGACTACGAGCGCCCCGGGAAGGATCAGATGTTCGTCATCTTCGGCACCAAGGGATACCTGTACCAGCTCGCGATACTGACGCTGGTGTGCGGCCAGTGCGGAAACCCCGCCGCGCACACGCTCAGGAAGCGGGTCACGAAGTTCACGCTGTTCTTCGTGCCGCTGTTCCCGTTCTCGACGAAGTACCAGACCCAGTGCACGTTCTGCGGCGCGGAGCAGAAGGTGAGCGCCGAGCAGGCCGAACAGCTCCAGGCGCAGAGCACGGGCGGGCACGGCGGGCAGAGCGGCCAGCCGGACGGCCGGCCGCAGCAGCAGCGGTACCAGTCCTAGACCCGGCCCGGACCGTCTCTGCAGCGTCCTGAACCGATCCGACGGGTCACGACGTGAGCGCCGTCGACCGGCGCCGATCGGCACGCTCGTGCCGCCCCGCCGCCCACAGCGCCGAGGTCATCGCCACCGACGCACCCGCCATCACGGTCATCGCCGTGCCCGGGGACGTCAGTTGGGCGACGGCGCCCGCGAGGGCCGCGCTCAGGCCCTGCATCGTGAGCATGCCCGCCGAATGGAGTCCGAGGGCGTGGCCGGTGAGTTCGGGCGGGGTCAGGGTCAGGAGGTGGTGTTGCTGGATCAGGCTCGCGCCGAAGCCGACGGAGGCGAGGGCCGCGCAGGCCGCCGCGGCGGGGGTCGGGGGGTTGAGGGCGAAGAGGAGGTAGGGGGTGGCCAGGAGCAGCAGGAGCGGGGTGGCCAGGCGGTCCCGGGTCCGGGGCGGGAGAAGGCGGCCGACCGTCACATCGCCCGCCAGCATGCCGAGCGCGGCGCAGGCGAAGAGGAGGCCCGCGCGGTCGGGGGCGTACGCGACGAAGAGGGATTCGCAGCCGACGACCAGGCCGTTGGGGATCCACAGGCCCAGGTAGAGGCGGCGGCGCGGGGCGGAGGACCACAGGCGGGCGTTCGTGCGCCAGGTCTCGGCGACGGACGGGCGGCCGGTGGCGCGCGGGGCGTGGCGGGACAGGCCGAGGGCGGTGCACAGGGCCGCCGTCGCGTAGAGGGCGGCCGAGACCAGGAGGGTGACCGCCGGGGACAGCAGCGCGACCAGGGCGCCGCCGGTCGCGTAACCGGCGATCTGGGTGACCCCGTGGAGCATGTTGAACACCGAGCGGCCGAGGAGATAGCCGTCCTTCGGGAGGATCTCGTTCAGCAGGCCCCAGCGGACCCCGCCGCCGAGGGAGGCGACCAGGCCCTGGGCCGCGATCACCACGAAGACCGTCCACAGCGGCAGGCCGGGCAGGGCGAGGGAGGCCGTGCTCACCGCGAGGACCACGGCCAGGCCCGCCATCGTCGCCCTCGGCGGCAGGCGGTCCGCCGCCGAGAGCAGGGTCGTCGCGCCCACCACCTGCGCGAGGGACGGGCCGAACATGCTGAGGGCGGACAGGAGCGGGGAGCCCGTCGCCGTGTAGACGGAGGTGGCGAGGGCGAGGCCGCCGATCGTGGAGGCCGCGACCTGGAGGGAGGAGGAGAGGAAGAGAGGGGTGAACTCCCGGGTACGGAAGAGAGCTTGGTAGCTGTGGCTGCGCATGGGACAGGAGACTCGGGCCCCGCACCGCGCCCGCCGTAATGTTTCGCGCACACGCGAAAGCTCCGCCCGGGCAGGGGCGGGCTCGCGTCGCACTCAGGGAGGTGACCGCGTGGGCTGGTGGCAGGTCAACGCCGACACCCTCGCCGGGAGCCGGTTCGTCGTCTCCCCGCTCGCGGAGACGTTCGCGAGTCTGAAGATGCTGCACGCGGGGGTGGCCGCACATCCCGGGGAGCGGGCCTGGCTCGCGGCCCATCTGCCGTCGTATCGGAGCGAGTTGGGCCGGGAACCGGTCACCGCGCTGCTGATCCGCGCGGGGCTCGGCAGGGAGTGGATCGCCGACTTCCTGACGCCCGCGCCCCGCGAGAACGAGTCCTTCGCGGACGAGATCGCCCGCGTCCGGGACGCCGACCCCGCCGCCGCACGCGCCCACCTCACCCTCTCCCTGCGCGGCCCGCTGCCCGCCGCCCTGCACCGGGACGACCTGCCCGACCGTGCGGCCGGCCTGCTGACGTACGTGTGGGAGGAGACCGTACGGCCGTACTGGGAGCGGCGCCGGCGGGTGCTGGAGGCCGACGTGCTCGCGCGGACCGCACTGCTCGGGCAGGGCGGCTGGGCGGCGGTGCTGGACGCGATGCGGCCGGGGATGCGGTGGCTCGGCGAGAACCGGCTCCAAGTGAACGCGCACGAATATCCGCCGCGGGAGATCTCGGGGGCGCGGCTGGTCTTCGTACCGATCACGCCGCAGCGGACGGGGTGGGTGGCGTGGGAGGAGGGGGAGCGGTACGCCGTCGTGTACCCCTGCTCGGGCGTCCTCGCCGACGGCGGCGACGGCCACGGCGAGAACGGTCGGGGCGGCAACGGCCACGGCGAGAACGGTCGGGGCGGGGACGGTCGGGACGGCCACGGCGCGAGCGGCGGCACCACCGCCGTGCCCGCCGCCCTCGGCGCGCTCCTCGGCGTTGCCCGCGCCCGGATCCTCGTCCTCCTCGACTCCCCCATGAGCACCACCCAGCTGTGCGCGGTGACCGGGCAGGCCCTCGGCTCCGTCGGCCGTCATCTGCGGGTGCTGCTGGACGCGGGGCTGGTCCGGCGGGGACGGGCCGGCCGGTCGGTGCTGTACGGGCGCACTCCGGAGGGCGAGGTGCTGGTGCGGGCGCCGCACCCTCGCGGGGGCGAACATCCTTCCGGAGATAGCATCCGTTTATGACTACTGACCACGCCACCCCCTCCCCCCTCGACGTCGAGATCGGCGCCCTCAAGGGCGGCTCCGCGGACCTCGCGCAGTACGCCGGGCAGGCCGTCCTCGTCGTGAACGTCGCCTCCAAGTGCGGCCTCACCCCCCAGTACACGGGCCTGGAGGCGCTGCAGGCGCGCTATGCCGCGCAGGGCTTCACCGTGCTCGGCGTGCCGTGCAACCAGTTCCTCGGGCAGGAGCCGGGCTCGGCGGAGGAGATCGCGGAGTTCTGCTCGGCGACGTACGGCGTGACCTTCCCGCTGACCGAGAAGGTCGAGGTGAACGGCGAGGGCCGGCACGCGCTGTACGAGCGGCTGGTGGACCACGCGGACGCCGAGGGCCACACCGGCGACATCCGCTGGAACTTCGAGAAGTTCCTGATCGGCCGCGACGGCACGGTCGTCGCCCGCTTCTCGCCGCAGACCGAGCCGGAGTCCGCGGAACTGGTCGCCGCCGTGGAGAAGGCCATCGGCTGACCGCCTTCGTTTGACCTTGCCCCTGGGGCAAGGGGCACCGTCCCTGTCGCCGGGCGGAGGGCGCCCGGCGACGGAGGATGACCCAGTGCACATGGACGATCCGGACGGCCTGCTCACCATCGGCGCTTTCGCCGCCCGCGCGCGGCTGTCGGCGAAGGCGCTTCGGCTGTACGACCGGCTGGGGCTGCTCACGCCGGCGTACGTCGACGAGGTGAACGGCTACCGGTACTACCGGGCCGGCCAGACCGAACGTGCCCGTCTGGTGGCTCTGCTGCGCCAGCTCGACATGCCTCTCGCGCGGATCGCCGAGATCGTGGGCGCCGTGGAGCAGGACGGCACGCGGGCCGCCGAGCGGCTCGACGCGTACTGGGCCGGGGCCGAGGAGCGGTTCGCGTCACAGCGGACCCTCGTCGCCTACCTCCGTGGACGGTTGTCGGGAAGGGGATCCGGGATGGACGGGAAGTTCACGGTCGAGACGGTCGACATCGCTGAGCAGGTGCTGCTGACCCAGTCACGGCACACGCTCGCGGACGAGTTGCCGGCGTGGATCGGGGCGTCGCTGGGGCGGCTGGAGGCGGGCGCGGCGGCGTGCGGGGGAAGCACGGGCGCGCCGTTCGTCGTCTACCACTCCGAGGTGTCGATGGAGAGCGACGGCCCCGCGGAGGCGTGCGTTCCGGTGGCGGACGAGAGTGCCGCGCGGGCGTGGGCGGCCGAGTACGGGCGGTCCTGGGAGACGCGGGTGCGCGTGGAGCCGGCGGGACGGCTGGTGTACACGCGGATCAGCAAGGCCCAGGTGGCGCATCCGCAGATCCTCGCGGCCTTCGAGGCGGTCGAGCGGTGGATCACCGGACGCGGGCTGGAGATCACCGGTCCGTGCCGCGAGATCTACTTCGCGGACTGGGAGGCGGCGGGGCCCGAGGACCCGGTGTGCGACGTGGCGTTCCCGGTCGCATCCTGACCTTGCCGGTGCCAGGTGCCGGTGCCAGGTACCGGGTGCCGCTGTGGTCGAATGTCGAGGAGGCCGGGGCGCGGGCCGCCGTAGGGGTTTCCCTACGGCCGTAGCGGATCGCACACGTCCTGTCGGCCAACTGTCGGCGAGTGGTTAGCGTCTACCTCAACACACGGAGAACGTCAGGGACGACGTCTGTGAAGACCGCACCCGCCCGCACGAGCCGAAACGGAACGGAAGAGCCGCAGTGGCCTTTGCCGAGCTGACCCCACGACGACCCGTCTCGCGCGCAGGCAAACCGTCGCGCGAGCCGTGGCGGGAACGCCATCGGGTGCCCCTCACGGCCGCCCTGTGCGCCGTTCCGCTGTACGTCGTGTGGTGGGCGGTCTTCGCGACCGGCGGCGGCGATCTGGCGGCCCAGGTGGCGTGGGCGGAGTTCGCCAAGATGTACCCGGACTCCGCGGTCAACCTGTTCTGGTACGGGGGTCTGCACGCGGCGAACTACAGCGTGCTCTCGCCGTATCTGATGGCGGCGTGCGGGGTGGTCCCCGTGACACTGGTGTCGGGGCTCTCGGCCTCCTGGCTGGCCGGTGCCGTCGTCACTCGTACGGGTGTACGTGCGCCGGTGCCGGTCGCGCTGGCGGCGACGTTCTCGCTGTGGTGCCAGGTGGTGTCGGGGCGCTCCACGTTCATGCTGGGCACGGCCTTCGCGATGGGGGCCCTGCTCGCGGTGCTGAGCGGGCGGGGCGCACGGCAGCTGTCGGTGGCGGCGGTGTGCGCGACGCTGTCCACGCTGGGGAGCCCCGTCTCCGGGCTGTTCCTCCTCGTGGTCGGCGCCGCGTATCTGCTGTGCCGGGAGTGGGGACGGGCAGGGGTGCTGATCCTGCCGCCGGTGACCGTCGTGGCCGTGACCACGCTGCTGTTCCCGTTCGAGGGCGAGCAGCCGATGGCCTTCAGCCGGATATGGCCGCCGGTCGTGCTGTGCGCGGTGGTCGTGCTGGTCGCGCCGAGCGCCTGGCGGGTGCTGCGCCTGAGCGCCGCGATCTACGCCCTCGGCGTGGTCCTGTGCTACCTGATCCCCACGCCGATCGGCACGAACGTCGAGCGGCTCCTGGAGCTGGCGGGTCCGGCGGCGGCCCTGGCGATCTGCCTGTACCGGGGCGAGGCCCGCGCGGACGGCTCCCGGCTCCCCCTGTCCTGGTTCACGCCCCGGCGGCGGACGGTGGCCGGGGCGGTGGCCCTGGTGCTGTCGGTGACCTGGCTGACCGGCAAGACGACCGCGGACATCGTCACCAACACGAAGGTGCCGGAGTGGGCGGTGAAGACGGACGGGGTCGTGAAGGAGCTGAAGCGGCTCGGCGCGTGGAAGACCCGCGTCGAGGTGGTCCCGGCCCGCGACCACCGCGAGGCCGCCATCCTGGCGCCGTACATCAACATGGCGCGCGGCTGGAACCGGCAGGCCGACGTCGAGCGCGGCCGCCTCTTCTACGAGGGGCACGGCGGGACCGAGGTGCCCGAGGGGGCGTTCACGCCGGCCGCGTACAAGGCGTGGCTCTCGCAGTGGGCCGTCGGGTTCGTCGTCCTCGTCAACGGTGAGCCGGACGGGCCCGCGGAGCTGGAACACGCGCTGGTGACCAGTGGGCCGGACTATCTGCAGCCCGTCTGGCAGGACGCCAACTGGAAGATCTACCGGGTGAAGAACGCCACCCCGCTGGTCGACAGGCCGGCCACGGTCGTCAGCGCGGACGGCGCGAACCTCGTCGTCCACATGCCGAGGGCCGGCGAGGTCACCGTGCGCGTCGCCTACTCCCCCTGGCTCTGGGCCGACAACGGCTGCCTCACCGCCGACCGCGAGTCCGACGGCGACCTCACCGAGTTCACCCGTCTGACGGTGCACGAACCCGGCGATGTCCGCATCAGCTCCCAGTACGGCGGCCCGTCGCGCACGACGGCCCTGGAGTGCGAGAAGGAAGCGGACGAGAAGGGGACCGGCGCGCAGGGGTGAGGGGGCGCGCGGCTTCGCCGGGAGCCGGGCACTCACGTGCGCGGGCGCCGTGCGGCGAGACGGGGGCCTGAGTGCCGGCACCGGACGCCGGGGTCTGCGGAGGCGGTGCCGGGCGAGTCGGCAACGGTGACGTGGCCCGCCCGGCTGAGCAGCAGCGCGTAGCGGCGCGGGCTCTTGGCCGTCGGGCAGGGCAGCTCGGGCCCGCTGTCTCGGTCAAGACGATCTCCCCGTGGCGATGGTCGGGCGGATGGTCGGTCCGGGCTGTGATCCTGAGCGATCACAGCGATCCCACAGGGATCAAAGCATTGCGAACCGAGTCCCGTCCATGGCGCTCGATCGCCAGGAAGAAGCACCCCATCACCTTGGAAACAAGCCCCAGACGTGCGGAAGCGCCCCTGTCCGTCCGTACGGTCGGAAGGGGCGCCTCGGCCTCGTGTCACGGGCGGCCGGCCCGCGCGGGGCAGCTCACCCGGGTCGGCTCACGCCGGTCAGCTCACTCGGGTCAGCTTGGTGAGGAAGCCGGGTTCGGTGAGGGTTTCCTGGAGGGCGACCGGTACCTCCACGCCGTCGCCGGTGCCGTTGCCGACGATCAGTGACCCGACCACGGTGCCCGGCTTCGCCTCGTGCGGGATGGTCGCGCTCGGGTCGAGTTCGAGCTTCACGGTCTTGCCGGCCCAGCCGACCGCCGAGACGTTCTTCGTGACCATGACCGGGGTCCGTCCGCCGAGCCCGTCGTCGACGTGTCCGACGACGTCACCCTTCTTCAGGATCGTGTCGGAGGTCAGCGCGTCCTGGGCGGCGAGCATCGCGGTCTTGCTGACCGCGTTGACCGTGTCGATGATCGGCGGGGTGTGCTGTCCGAGGACCGCGCCGACGACGATCGCCGTCTCACCGCCGACCTCCTGCGTGGCCGCGAAGAGGAGGTTGCCGCCGGCGGCGGTGGTGGAGCCGGTCTTGATGCCGATGGCGTTGTCGTAGGGCACGAGACGGTTGTAGTTGCTCCAGGGCTGGCCCGAGGGGTCCTTCCAGGAGGGCAGCCTGGTGATGTCGGTGAGGGCCTTCATCTTCACCAGCTCGTTGCCGAGCTTGACCTGGTCCTCGGCGGTGGAGACAGTCGTCTCCTTCAGCCCGGACGGGTCGGTGTACTTCGTGTTCTTCATCCCGAGGTCCTTGGCGGCGGCGTTCATCTTCTTGACGAACTCCTCCTCGGAACCGTTGCTGTCCCAACGGGCGAGCAGCCGCGCGATGTTGTTCGCGGACGGAATCATGATGGCCGCGATCGCGTCGTACTGGGAGAGCGTGTCGCCCTCCTTGACGGTGTTCAGCGTGGACTCGCCGTCCTTGTCATAGCCGCCCTCGGTCTCCGCCTTCGCGTCGACCGGGATCTTCGCGCCCTTCTCGCCGGCCTTCATCGGGTGTTCCTTGAGGATGACGTAGGCGGTCATCGCCTTGGCGACGGAGCCGATGGCCACGGGCTTCTGCTCACCGAAGCTGTCCATCGTGCCGATGCCGTTGACGTCCATCCAGCCCTGGCCCTCGGCGGGCCACGGCAGGTCGACCTTGCCGCCCTTGAACGCGTACGACTCGTCGGCGGTCAGGGCGAGGGTGGCGGCGGGCAGCGGACGCAGGGACTGTGCGACCGCGAACACGATCACCAGCAGGATCGCCAGGGGGGTCCAGATCTTGACCCGGCGGATGATCGTCCGCACGGGGGTCTGGCGCGGCGGCGGGGTGTTGGTCAGCTCGGCCAGCAGGTCGAGCGGCGGCTTCGGCGGCAGCGGCTGCTGTGTCGTCCGCTCCGGGCCCACCTGGGGGATGGCCCGCGTCGCCTCGGCCGGGGTGACGGCGGGCCCGTCGGGCGCGGCGGCCGGGGGCTTGGCCGGGGCGTGCTCGTCCAGGGGCTTCAGGGCGACGAATCTGCTGGTGCGCTCGGACGGGGCCGGGGGGTCCGCGAGGTCCTTGCCGGCGGGGGCGGGCTCGGCGTCGGCCTCGGCCCGGCCGGCGGGTCCGGTGGCCTTGGGGGCGGCGTCACCCAGCTTGAGCATGGTGGTGGGCTGGTCCACGGCGGGGGGCCGGGGAGCCCGGAAGATGGCGGTCGGCTGGTCCACAGCCTTCTCCGCCCCGGCTCCGCCCTCGTCCTCGTCCTCGCCCTCCGGCTTCCCACCCGCAGGGGTCTCGTCGTCGGCCGCGGCCGGCCCCTGTGCGGAGCCTTCGTCGTCGGCGGCATCCGGCTCGTCGTCGTCCGCGACCGCGCCGGGGCGCGCGTCGGCGGAGAGATGAACCGTGCTGTCGGTCGCGGGGGGTGCGTCGGCGGAACGGTCCTCCACCTCGTCGGCGTCAGCCGGACGCGCGTCTTCGGGGTGCGCGTCTTCGGGGTGCGCGTCGCCCACGGCACCGGCGACGACCGCGTCCTCCGGCTCCGTCCGCTCCTCGGCGACGGACCCGGCGGCGCCCCCGCCCGCCGACCCCGCCCGCGCGGCGGCGGGCAGGCGGAGCATGGTCGTCTTCGGGTCGTTGCCGCTTCGGGGGCTCCGGGGGGCGGCGTCGGCCTTGTCCGTGACGCCGGCCCCGGTGCCGGCGTCGGTGCCGGTGTCGGTGTCGCCATCCGCATCCGCATCCGTACCGGCGGCGGCCGCGCGGTCGCTCTCCTCCCCCGCCCGGGCCCCGGGCAGGCGTGCCGCCGAGGCGGCGGGGGCGGGCGCGTCGGCACCGCGTTCACGCGAGCCGGTGTCGTGGGGCTCGGCGCCGGGCTCGGCGGTCCCGGCCATGTCGGCGGTGTCGGCCGCGTCGGCGGTGTCGGCCACGTCGGCTGTCTCGGGCTCATCCGCCTCGATCCGGGCGCCTTCACCGGCTTCGGCGGCAGGCTTGTCGGTGGGGGTCTCCTCCCGGCGGCCCTCTCCCCCACCCTGCCCGGCGTCCGCGACGCGCGCCCCGGCGCCCAGGCTGCCGTCCGGGGCCCCGCCCGTGCCCTGGTCGTCCTCCGCCTCGTCGGAGTCGGCGGGGGCCTGCACAGAGCCGTGCGGGGCCTTCACGGCGTCGCCGGAGCCCTCACCGTCGCCGGAGCCCTCACCGTCGGCGGAGCCTGCCTCCGACGAACCATCGTCGGAGCGGGACTCGGACTCGGTGTCCGCGTCGGTGCGAGACGAACCGGTGTCCGAGTCCCCTGCCTCCGGACGAGGGTCGCGCGAGCCGGTGTCCGGACCGCCGCCACCCGCGCCGACGGACGAGTCCCCGGCGCCGGCCGAGCCGTCAGAAACCCCATCGGCACCCGAAGGCCCGGCATCCGAACCGCCGGAACCCGCAGCCGCAGCCGCACCGGAAAGCCCGGCACCCGAAGGCCCCGCGTCCGAGTCCTCGGAACCCGTGTCGATGCCCGAGCCCCCCGCCTCAGCCTCCGGACCGCCGTCACCCGGGACGGCGGCCGCATCGGCCTCGTCCGAGCTGCGACCGGCCGCCGGTCCGTCCGTCCCGGGTGCGGCGGCCCCGTCGGCCACCCGTCCCTCGGACTTCGCGGAACCCGATTCCGTACTCCGGTCCGCGCCGCTGCCGGACTCGGCCTCCGCCGTCTCGGCCAAGGAGCGGCGGGAGAACACCGCCGTCGCCTGGTCGGGCTTCGGGGCGGCGTCCCGGGACATCGCGAGGCGTGGGTCGGGGGACGCCTTCGCGGGGCCGGGGGTGTCCCGGACCGGTGGCTCGTTCCCCGGTGTCGACTCCGTCGACGACTCGTACCGCTTCGACCTGTCGGGGGACGTGCCCGCCACCGATGCCTCCTCCCGCGCGCCGCCCGTTCAAGGGGCGCGCGCCCAACCGAACCGTGAATCCGTGAAATCCCGCCGCCCGGACACTAGTCACCGGCGCACCACCGCGCCTCGCCGCTGTCCGAACCATGTACCAGTGTCCTGTGTGCGGGCTTAACCCCTGCGGTAGACGAGAACGACATACCTATCGGTTCCACTACATTTCGGTCACGCACTCTCGACAGACCAATGTGAGAGGGGTCACCCTGTCTTTCATCCACGCGGGGAGGCATGGATGGGCAGGAGCCGCAGAACGATTCCGGAGGAGCTTCTGCTGCTGGCGTTGGACCCGGCCACGGGTACCACCGCGCAGCCGCAGTCGCTCGACCTTGGTCTGGCCGGAGCGCAGCTAGTGGAGCTGGCGCTGGCCGGACGGATAGCCCCAGACGGGGATCGTATCGCCGTGGTGTCCCCACGGCCGACTGGAGATCCGACTCTGGACTGCGCGTTGGAGTTGCTGCGAAGGCGTGGCGCTCCTGTGCGGGCGGTCCATTGGATAGGCGGGCCGCGTCTCGGGCTCCGCCAGATCTACCTCTCGCATCTGGAGCGGTGCGGCATGGTGCATGCCGTGGCGGGCCAGATGTGCGGAGTGCTGCCGACCACTCGCTACCAGGCGAGTCAGACCGAGATCAGCCGGGAGATCCGAGCCCGGCTGGACTCCGCGATCCGCACCGGCGTCCCGCCGGACCCGCGGACCGCGGCGCTCGCCGCGCTGGCGCACGCGGTCGGCCTCGGCAAGCACCTGTATCCGGGGAACGAGGGACGCTCGTCCCGCTCCCGGCTGCGGGACCTGATCCGGCACGACCCCATGGGTGGCCTGGTGGCCCACGCCGTCATGGACGTGCAGAACGGCGTGGCCGCGCAGCCACGCCGCAGCCCGGCACCGACCGGCCGTCAGGCCGCCCCCGGCGCCAGGCAACCCGCATCGGAGCCCGCGCGCGGCGTTCCGATGCAGCCACGCCGGGGCTCGATGGCCCGCGTAGTGGCGCACTGAGCAGCACGCGCAGCACCACCGCCACACCGAACCACCCGAGTCACCTGAAACACCCGTAGCACTCGCAGCACCCGAGCACTCGCAGCACCCGAAAGACCCGACGCACCTGAGGCACGCGAAGAGTTCGAAGCGCGCGTCACGGCACCGTGGTGTGCGTGGGAGCAGGACCCCGGAGCCGCGGGTCCCGCTCCCACCGCACCACGGACGTCACGCGCGTGTCGTGCGTCTCGCGCACCACGCGTGCCGAAGGACCACAGGACCCGGTTCGGGAGCCGCAGTTCGCGCGGGGCGTGCGGGGCCGTACTACGCCCCCGCACGCCCCGCGCGGCCGCATGTCCGCGTCCGGGGCCCGTCCGGGTCACGCACGTCACTCGGCAAGTCGCACCGCGAGCCGCACCGCGGGTCGCACCGCGACTGCGGGCCGCGCACCCGGGTCCGTCCGGCGAAGATCCCTCCGCGGCGGAAAATCATCGGCACAAACGGCGCGTGCGCAGCGCATATCCGCTGTTTTCCAGCGGTACTCGGCACCTTGGTGGCAATCTGCTCAGCAGCAGATACGCAAAGTAGAGGCACGCAGCCGGAGGTGCACGTCCCGTGGCGTCCAACGTCAATCCCACCGTCAGGCGACGCCGGTTGGGCCAGGAGCTGCGTCGGCTCCGCGAGCTCAAGGGCATGACCGCCGAGGAGGTCGCCGAGCGGCTGCTGGTCTCCCAGTCGAAGATCAGCCGCCTGGAGAACGGCCGCCGCAGCATCAGCCAGCGTGACGTCCGCGATCTCTGCGGAGTCTACGAGGTCGAGGACCAGCGGGTCGTCGACTCCCTCATGCAGATGGCCAAGGACTCCCGCCAGCAGGGCTGGTGGCACGCCTTCGGCGACGTCCCGTACAGCGTCTACATCGGCCTGGAGACCGACGCGGCCAGTCTGCGCGTCTACGACCCCCAGGTCGTCCCCGGGCTGCTGCAGACCCGCCCGTACGCCGAGGCACTCATCGCGGGCGCGCTGCCCGAGACGACGCCCGCCGACATCGACAAGCGGGTCCAGGTGCGGCTGAGGCGACAGGAACGTATCTCCGCGCCGGAGAGCCCCCTGCGGCTGTGGACGGTCCTCGACGAGTCCGCGCTGCGCCGGGTCGTGGGCAACCGCTCCCTCATGCGCGAGCAGCTGGAGCACCTGGTCGAGCAGTCCCAACTCCCGCACGTGACCGTCCAGGTGATCCCCTTCGACATGGGCGCGCACCCCGGGCTGAACGGGCAGTACGCGATCCTGGAGTTCCCGGACGCGTCGGATTCCAGCGTCGTCTACATCGAGGGTGTCACCAGCGACCTGTATCTGGAGAAGCCGGCCGACGTCCAGAAGTACAGCGTCATGTACGAGCACTTGAGGGCCCAGGCCCTGAACGTGGACCAATCCCGCCAGCTCATCGCGGACATCGCGAAGGACTACGCGCAACTCCGTCCCCGATGAACGGCCTCTTCCGGCCCTGGTGGGGCTGAAGGGGCCGGAAGATACACCCTCGACACACTCGGGGGGAAGACCCCCATGGAATATGCCACCCACCCGAGTGAATAGTCGCTTCGTCAGCCGATGTTGGCGAGTAGCGTCGATCACGCCAAGGAAATCAACGACCTTGGCGCAAACCGAACCGTGGATTCCGGAAGCGGTCAGCACCCATTCCACGGCTCGGCGACAGCAACTCAGCGACCAACCGGCAAGCGGAGCAGAAATGGCAATTCAGCAAGGCGCCCAGAACTCGTGGGTCAAGTCGTCCTACTCCACGGGCAACGGCGCGTGCGTCGAGGTCAAGTCCCCCGTCGTCTCAGCCCTGTCCGTACGCGACTCCAAGGTCACCGACGGGCCGACGCTGGCGTTCCCCGCCGACTCGTGGAGCGCCTTCGTGGCCGAGGTCGGCCGGGGAGCCTTCGACCTCGCGTGACCATGGTTCACCACGACCATCATCACCATCCTCATCACCTCAACTTCACACACACCCACTGACAGAGCCCTCTCGACCGGCCCGCCGTCCTGGCCGAGGGGGCTCGGCCTTGCCCTCGTCATCCCGGCGGTTCCGGGCGCGGGATCAGCGCAGCCGGTCCACGTATCGGTCCGTCCCCGGGACCGTGGGCACGAACGGTGCCAGCAACTCCTGCCGCCCGAGGCCCGATTCGGTGACCGCCTCCCCCAGTCCGCCGAAGTACGCCTCCCAGCGGTCGCGCGGATCGGCCTCCAGGAACCACAGCAGCGTGAGGCGGGTGTCGACGCCCTCGACCTGCTTGACGTACGACATCCGGTCCAGGGGCAGCGGGGTCGGCCGGAAGACGGTGACCAGGGCGGCCGGCGACCCGGCGAGCCGCTCGGGCAGCAGCCGGGCCCGCAGCCACTCCAGCAGCTCCCCCCGCTCCTCGGGCCCTTCGGCGTCGATCACCTGGAGCACGAGGCCCGCGTACGGGTGGTCGAGGGCGTGGAAGTCCCGGGGGCCGGCGGCCCCGTCGCGGTAGACGGTCACCTCGTGGTCCTGGAACGCCGTGAAGACGTGCGTACGGTCCTGGTAGACGCGTGCGTCGCGATTCAGCCGCCTGTTGATGGCGACGGTCCACCTCATGTGGTCGTCGTAGCGGCCGTCGGTGATCCAGTACGTGGAGAGGTAGCAGCCGGCGGTGACCGGCTGGGTGATCGCCGACTTCTCGGGCGTCCGCAGGAGTTGGAGGTCGCGGGTGGCGACCCAGCGGCGGCCCGAGAACATCCACGGCATGGCCATCGCGCCCGCGTAGTAGTGGTCGTCCTCGTACCAGCGGTTGTAGGCGTACTCGTGGCCCGGATGCGGCTCCACCATGGTGATCAGGGCGTGGCCGGGGTGGACGCCGTACGGGCCGACGGCGGCCAGTTCGGCGTACGTGGCGCTGCGGGTGTCCTCGCCCGTGTGCTCGGCCTCGCTCATGTGCTTCCCCTTCCGTCCACCTGCGGTCGCCCATACTCTGACGCTCCGTCAGATAATGCGCCAGAGCCGGGAGGTCTCCGATGTCACTGCTCAGCGGAAAGACGGTCGTCGTCTCGGGAGTCGGGGCCGGGCTGGGCCTGCGGGTCGCCGCGGCGGTCGTACGGGACGGCGGGAACGCCGTGCTGGGGGCCCGTACGGAGGCGAATCTCGCCAAGGCCGCGGCGGAGGTGGACCCCGGCGGCGCGCACACGGCGTACCGGGCGACCGACATCACCGACGAGGAGCAGTGCGCGGCGCTCGCGGCGCTGGCGCGGGAGCGGTTCGGAGGCGTGCACGCGGTGGTGCACGTGGCGGCCTGGGACAGCTGCTTCGGGGGCCTGGAGGACGCCGACTTCGCCACCTGGCAGGCGGTCCTCGACGTGAACCTGCTGGGCACCCTGCGGATGACCCGGGCGTGCCTGCCGGGCCTGAAGGCGGCGGGCGGCGGGGCGGTCGTCATCATCGGCACGCAGTCGGCGGTGGCCGCGCCCTCACAGGTGCGCCAGGCCGCGTACGCGGCGTCCAAGGGCGCGCTGACGAGCGCGATGTACTCGCTGGCGCGGGAGCTGGGACCGCACCGGATACGGGTCAACACCGTGCTGCCGGGCTGGATGTGGGGACCGCCCGTGGAGGCGTACGTGCGGTTCTCGGCGCACGGCGAGGGGGTGTCCGAGGCGGAGGTGCTGGCGCGGCTCACCGAGCGGATGGCGCTGCCCGAGCTGGCCACGGACGGGGACGTCGCGGACGCGGCCGTCTTCCTTGCCTCCGACCGCGCACGGGCGATCACCGGCCAGTCGCTGCTCGTCAACGCCGGGGAACTGATGCGCTGACCTGCTCCCGCCGGGCCCTCGCCCGAGCGAGGAGGGTGATCCTTTTCGGCCACTCGATGTTCACGTACATAAACCGAAGTCATCGCTCGGAACTTTTTTACCCCCCCTTGACCTTCCACTTCCTTGCCGTGGCCATGCCACCGAACCCAGAGTTCACATGCCTGACCCTGGCGGCGGACCCTGGAAGGGGGCCCATGAACAGTCTCGACTGGGCCGTGCTCATCGGCTACTTCGGTGTGATGGTCGCCATCGGCGTCTGGTCGCACAAGCGCGTGGACAACGTCAGCGACTTCTTCACCGCCGGCGGCAGGATGCCCTGGTGGCTCTCCGGCATCTCGCACCACATGTCGGGCTACAGCGCGGTGATGTTCACCGGCTACGCCGGCATCGCCTACACCTACGGTGTCACGTCCTTCGTGACCTGGTCGTTCCCCATCGCCCTCGGCATCGCCATCGGCTCCAAGCTGTTCGCGCCGCGCATCAACCGGCTGCGCTCCCGGCTGCACGTGGCCTCGCCGCTCGAATACCTGAAGAACCGTTACAACCTGGGCACGCAGCAGGCGTTGGCGTGGTCCGGGATGCTGCTGAAGATCGTGGACGTCGGCGCGAAGTGGGCCGCGATCGCGACCCTGCTGTCCGTCTTCACCGGTGTCTCCCTGAACCAGGGCATCCTCATCACGGGCACGATCACGGCCGTGTACTGCACGATCGGCGGCCTGTGGGCCGACGCGCTGACGGAGCTGGGCCAGTTCGTCATCCAACTGCTCGCGGGCATCGCGATGTTCGTCGCGGTCGTCCCCAAACTCGGCGACTACGGCGGCTTCTTCGGTGTCTGGGACCGCCCCGAGCTGAAGGGTCACGCCGAGCCGCTGGTCGGCCCGTACGGCACGGTCTTCCTGCTCGCCTTCCTCTTCATCAAGCTGTTCGAGTACAACGGCGGCATGCTCAACCAGGCCCAGCGCTACATGGCCACGGCCACCCCGTACGAAGCCGAGCGGTCCGCCCGCCTGTCGGCGATCCTGTGGCTGGTCTGGCCGCTGGTGCTGTTCTTCCCCATGTGGATGTCACCGCTGCTGGTGGAGTCGGAGACGGGCAACGGCTCGGACACGTACGCCCTGATGACCGAACAGCTGCTGCCGCACGGTCTGCTGGGCCTCGTCATCGTCGGCTTCTTCTCCCACACGATGGCCATGTGCTCGTCCGACGCGAACGCCATCGCGGCCGTCTTCACCCGGGACTGCGCGCCGGTGATCTGGCGCCGGGCGCGGACGTGGAGCGAGGGGCAGGGGCTGCGGGTCGCCCGCATCACGACGGTCGTCTTCCTCGGCCTGTCGATGGCGGCGGCCACCCAGGTCAACTCGCCCGCCTTCAAGGACATCATCACCGTCGTCATCAAGTGGGTCGCCGGGCTCATGGGCCCGATGGCCATCCCGATGATGCTCGGCCTGCTGCGGCCCTTCCGCCGCTCCGGCCCGACCGCGGCACTCACTAGCTGGGCGTGCGGACTGTTCGCCTTCTGGCTCGTGAACTACCCGATCCACTGGAACATCGACGGCGGCGTGCCCCTGCAGTACCAGGTCTCCATCCCGCTGGCCGTCTCCCTCGTCCTGTACGTCGTCATCGGCTTCATCAAGCCGGAGGACACCCCCGAGCGGCTCGCCCTCATCGAGATCATCAACTCGGACGGCGACGGGGACGGCAGGGGCGGCACCGGCGCGGCGGCGGCGGTCCCGTCCCAGGGCAAGGACGCGTCCAGCCCGAGCGGGGTCTGAGACGACCCGTACGGCAGGTCGCGTACGACGCCCCGATGTCGTACGGCCGTGAGGCTACGAGGGCCGCGCCCGGGAGGTGTTCCGGGGGCGGCCCTCCCGGCTGCCGAGATGAGCCGCGATCGTGCGGGCGCAGGTCAGGGACTCGGTGTGGGTGGTGTCGACCTCCAGGTCGTAGCGCACCCCCTCGTGGACGAGGTGCGCCTGGGCCTCGGCCATTCCCCGGACACGGTCCCCCCGGGCGATCTCCCGGCCCGCTGCGACGGCGGCTTCGCAGCGGACGCCGACCCAGAGCACGTCCACGCCGTGCGGGCCGTCGAGAAGACTCTGCCAGCGCTGCTGCGAGGTGGCTCCGCCGAGGAAGACGTCGTCGACGATGACGCGGGCCCCCGCGCGGGCCATGGCCACGAGGCCCTGGGCCCAGGCCTGCTCCAGGGCGCGGAAGTCCGCCCCGATGCCGACATCGCCGTCGGCCGAGATCGAGATGCCGCCGTCCGACGTCTGCATCCGCGCGGGCATGGCCTCGGTGAGGGAGTCGACCCCGAACGCCAGCCACTGGTCCGGCAGTTCGGCCTGCAGACAGCGCACGATCCCGGACTTGCCCGCGCTGGAACCGCCGTTGAGGATGATCATCCGTGTGGTCACCGGGCCACGGTAGGGGGCCGCGCTCGCGGCACGAAACCCATTTCACGCGGGGCGCCGCCACCCGGCGCGCGGCTGAGGGGCGTGGGACCGAGAGGCGTGGGACCGAGGGGCGTGGGACTGAGGGGCGGGCGCTCACTCACCGCTCGGCGGGCGTACCAGGAACACGTCCACCTGGTCCTCGGTCTCCAGGTGGAAGCCGTGGCGTTCGTAGAGGCGGCGGGCGGGGCTGCCCCGGAGGACGTTCAGGCGGACCGGGAGGCCGGTGCGGTCGGCGTGGGCGAGGAGGGTGCGGAGCACGGCTGTGCCGATGCCGGTGCCCTGGAGATGCGGGGCCAGGTAGAAGTGCTCCAGCCAGTGGGCGTCGGCGGCCGGGCGCAGGGCCACGCAGCCGGCGAAGGTGCCGTCGGCCTCGATGACCCGGGTGTGGGCCGGGTCGAAGGAGTCGCGCAGGCGCCGGCGGACGCGGTCGGGGTCGTAGCGGCCGAGGCGTTCGAGGTCCTGGCGCATGGCCACGGCGCGCAGTTCGGCGATGGGTTCGACGTCCGCCGGCAGGGCCGGGCGCATGTTCCAGTCAGCCATGAGCGGCACCGTATCCGCGCGGTCTCAGGCGCGTGGGTACCGGGCCAGCCAGCCCGGTACCGCGCCGCCCGGGGCGTGCAGGGCCGGGCCCTGGGTCATTTCGAGAGCGAAGTCGTCGGCGAGGACGAGGATCGTGGGGCGGCCCTCCAGCTCGGCGAGCCAGGCGGGGGGCAGCGCGGTCTCGCCGTGGAGGGCGCCGAGGAGGCCGCCGGTGAGGGCGCCGGACGCCCCCGAGCGGCCGCTGTGGTTGACGGCGAGGCACAGGCCGTGGCGGACGTCCTCGCCGACGAGCGCGCAGTACACGGCGACGGCCAGCAGGCCGGCCGCCGCGCCGTCACCGGCGAGGCGCTCGACGACGGCGGGGGACGGCGTGCCCTGGCGTGCGGCGGCGACGGCCTGCTGGAGGGCGTCGGCGACGGGCTCGTGGCCGGGGCGGGCGGCCAGCAGGACCAGGGTCTTCTGCACGGCGGCGTCGAGACCCTCGCCGCGCGCCAGGGCGTGGACGATGACGGCGTAGGAGCCGGCGGACAGATAGGCGGTGGGGGCGCCGTGGGTCTGGGCCGCGCACTCGACGGCCAGTTGGAAGACCAGTTGGGGTTCCCAGCCGACGAGGAGACCGAAGGGTGCGGAGCGGGCCGCGGCCTCGGCGCCGGACGCGCCCGGGTTCTTGGGGGCGTCGAGGGTGCCCATGGTCCCGTCGGCGAAGCCGAGGAGGCAGATGAGGGAGGGGTCGCGGCGCGCGTAGAGCCACTCCTCGCGGGCGAGCCAGCCGTCGTCCTTGCGGCGTTCGTCGGGACCCCAGTCGCGCTGGGTCGCGGCCCAGCGCAGATACGCCCGGTGCAGATCGGTCGGCGGATGCCACACGCCGGTGTCCCGGCGGACCTGGGCGCGGATCAGCCCGTCGACGGTGAACAGGGTGAGCTGGGTGAGGTCGGTGATCGCGCCGCGCCTGCCGTACGCGGAGGCCAGATCGGTCAGCCACTCTGGGCCGTACGCCTCACCGATCTGCGCCAGGGTGAGCTGCTCGACCGGGGCGCCCAGCGCGTCGCCGACGGCCGCGCCCAGCAGGGTTCCGCGCACACGGCTGCGGAAGTCCTGCTGCTCGACACGCCCCCAGACGGCACCGGCTGTCGCACCCACCCCAGCCTCCTCACGGCCCCTGCCTCGACCCGTACGTCAGTACATCCGTACATCCGTACGCCCGTACGGCTCGACAGTCCAGCACTGTAATCGAACAGGAACCGTCGATTCAGGGCACTCATCGAGCAGGGAACAACACTCGATGTGCGGCCGTGCGGTCAATCCAGCACAGACGCGCAGAGATGAACAGGCCGTGCGCCGGGGTCCCACTCTCGGAGAATCCGTGCGCCGGCGCAACATCCGCCGACGGTCCGTTCCGGACGACTTACTCCGGGCGCCGCGGACGCTCCGCCTGCCCGGCCGCCGCCGCCGCGGCCCGCTCGCGCACGTCCGCGACCGCCGGATCGCCGGGGCGTAGCGCCCGCGCCCGCTCCGCGTCGGCCAACGCCCGCTGCGGAGCGCCGAGTTCGAGATGGAGGGCGGCCCGGTGGCGCAGGGCCCAGACGTACTCCGGGAGCAGGGCGAGCGCCGCGTCCAGGTCGGCGAGGGCGTCGTCGTGGTGGCCCAGCCGGAAACGGGCGACGCCCCGGCTGGCGTACGCGGAGGCGTACAGGGGGTCCAGTTCGACGGCCCGGTCGTAGTCGGCGAGGGCCTCCTCGTCCCGGCCGCCGGCGCGCAGGGCGTCGCCGCGTTCGCAGCGGACCCAGGGGGCGTCCGGGTCGAGGGCGACGGCATGGTGCAGATCGGCCAGCCGCCGCTCGTGCTCACCCCGGGACCGCTGTACGCGCGCCCGGCGCACCAGGGCCCAGACGTACGCCCCGTCCAGCTCCAGCGCGCGGTCCAGGTCCGCGAGGGCCTCGTCGAGGCGGCCCTGCGCGTGCCGGGCGGCGCCGCGCGAGGCCCAGGTCGAGGGGCGTACGGGGTCGAGGGCGACCGCGCGGTCGAGGTCGGCGACCGCCGCGTCCGGGTCGCCGAGGAGACGGTGGTAGTCGCCGCGCAGGACGAGGGTGGTGATGTCGTCGGGGGAGAGCGCGTCGGCCCGGTCGAGGTCGGCCACGGCGCCCGCGTAGTCCCCGGTGTGCGCCCGCGCGACCGCCCTGCCCTGCCAGGCCGTGGCCGCCCCGGGGTCGAGGGCGAGGGCCTGGTCGTACTCGGCCACCGCCCGCTCGTGCGCGCCGTCCCGGTGCAGCGCACGCCCCCGCAGGGCGCGCGCGTACGCCTGGTGTCCGGCGTCGAGGGCGGCCCGGAGCAGCAGGACTCCCAGCGCGTCATGGAGACCGCCCCGCTCCAGCGCGCCCAGCAGGTCCCGCCCCCAGCGGGCCGTGTCCTCCTCGTCGGTGTCCTGCCCCGCCTGGGCCAGGGCCTCGGCCCACCGCCGGGCCACGGCCGGGTCCTCACCGCACGCGTCCACGACGTCCCGCAGCACCCCGGCGAGCGCCTCGCGCTCCCCCGCGCACAGCCGGTGGTACCCCTCGGCCAGCCGCAGCTCACGCCACCGCGCCTCCCCCCACGGCTCCCTTCCCTCCAGCTCGGCCTCGGCCCGCGCCCGCCACCCGGCGAACGCCTCCGCCAGCCGGCGGTGCCGCTCGCGCCAGTCCCGGGGCGACCGTGTCCGCTGCAGCCGCACCATCGGCGCCCGTACGACGTCGTGGAACACCACTCGGTCCCCGCGGTCGGTCACGAAGGGCAGGGCGCGCAGCCAGGCGAACAGCGCGTGAGGGTCCTCGGCGCCGTTTCCCCGTCCGGTTTCCCCACCGACCCCACCGGGATCCGCGTCCACGCCCTGACCCGCGCCCGTCACGGCCACGCGGCACACCTCCGCGTCCAGCCACCGGGGCAACGCGCAGGTCAGCGCGGCGGCCCGGCGTACCGGGTCGGCCTCCCAGCGCAGGAAGCGCTCCACGGCGGTGGCGCTGGCGTCGCCCGCGTCGGCGAGGTCGTCGAGGTCGGCGGGGCGGGCCTCGGCGAGGGTCGAGACCAGGACGGGCAGGCCGCCGGTGAGCCGCAGGACCTCCTCCACCACCGGCGGGGCGAGCACACCCCGGGCCGCGAGGAGGCCGCGGGACTCGGCCTCCGTGAAGGGCCGCAGCGGGAGGTCGAGGACGAAGTCGCCGAGGCCGCCCCAGCGTGTGGCGTCGAGGGGGCGCTGTCCGGCCGTCACGAGGACCAGGTTGCCGGGGAGGGGGCCGTAGCGATCGCCGGAGACGATGGCATGCAGCCACGGGTCCAGGAAGGCGCCGGTCCGTTCGTAGGTGTCGAAGAACAGGACCAGCCAGGGCGCTTCGGCCGCGGCGCCGGCCAGCTCCTCCAACAGGGCCGGGGTGAGGACGAGTTCGGGGGCGAGCAGCAGTTCGGCGTCTTCCTGGCCGCGGGTGCGCGCGCCGAGGCCCGTCCGCAACCGGTCGGCCTGGCGGGCGAGTTGGGCAGGGTCGACGGCGCCGGCGAAGGGGCCGACGACCGGGACGAGTCCGAGCGCGACGAGGGTCGCCCGGGCTGCGGCCATGCTCGCGGCCGACGGTTCGGCGGCTCCGGTGAGCCCTGACCGCGTCGACGCCCCCGGCCGCCCCGCCTCCCCCTCGTCCCCCGCTCCCCCGGTCTCCCCGTGCCGCCCCTCCTGCTCGGCCGCGGCCATGGCGGCCAGTTCGGCCTCGTACCGGCGCTCGCGGTGGGCTGTGAGCAGCCGGTCCAGTTCCTTGAACCGCCGTCCCTGCCGGGCGAACCGGTCCGCGATCACGGCCATGGCCTCCGGCACGCTGCCGGCCCCGTCGTCGACGTACGCGGTCAGGGCGCCGTGCTCCTGGGCGATCTGCTCCAACTCCCGCACCAGGAAGGTCTTCCCCATGCCCGCGTTGCCGTGCACGTGGAAGAGGAAGCGGCGCCGCTCGTCCTCGACGGGCAGATCGAGGCTGGCGCGGAAGGCGGCCCGTTCGGCGGTCCGGCCGACGAAGCCCTGACGGGTGCGCCGCCGGATCAGTTCCTGCATCGTCGGGATCGGCGGCTGCGCGCGCCCCATGCGTACCCCTCCGGCCGTCCTCGGTTCCCCATGGTTTTCCGCCATGGACGGCTCCCATTGTGATCCAACGCGCCGAAAAACACCTGGGGATGATCCATGCCCCCGGCACATAGTGGAACCATGGCTGAAACCCGGACCCCCCGCGGCTCACTCCTCCCGCTGGCCTCGACCCTGCTCGTCGGCACCGTCGCCCTCTACATGGCGCTGGTGGCGTTCAGCAACATCACCGACTTCGGTACGAACCAGCAGTTCGTCCGTCATGTCCTCGCCATGGACACCACGTTCAAGGACGAGGACCTCATGTGGCGGGCCATCGAGTCGAAGGGCGTCCAGGACGCGGCCTACGTCCTCATCATCGTCTGGGAGACCGTGACGGCCCTGGTCCTGGTCGCGGCCACCTACTTCTGGGCGCGGGCCCTCGGCTCCCGCGCCTTCCACACGGCCCGCCGCTACAGCACCCTCGGCCTCCTCATGGTCCTCCTCCTCTTCGGCGCCGGTTTCATGGCCATCGGCGGCGAGTACTTCGTCATGTGGCAGTCCGGCGACTGGAACGGCCTCGACGCCGCCCTGCGGGTGTTCCTGCTGAGCGGGGTCGTGCTGGTGGTGACGTATCTGCCTGCGGGTGGGAACGAGTCGGGCGACTGAGGGGCCGGACTCACTCCAACACCGGCAGCAGTTGCGGGAGATGGCCGTCCGACAGGGTGGCCGCGCGTTGCCGTTCCTCCGGGACCTCGCCGTAGAGGGTGGTGCGGGGTCGGGCGGGGCGGCCTGCCGTTTCCGCGACGGCGATGAGGTCCTTCACCGACTTGTAGGAGCCGTAGGAGGAGCCCGCCATGCGGGAGATGGTCTCCTCCATCAGGGTGCCGCCCAGGTCGTTCGCGCCCGAGCGGAGCATCTCGGCCGCGCCCTCGGTGCCGAGCTTGACCCAGCTGGTCTGGATGTTGGGGATGTGGGGGTGCAGCAGCAGCCTCGCCATCGCCGTCACCGCCCGGTTGTCGCGCATCGTCGGGCCGGGGCGGGAGATGCCCGCCAGGTACACGGGCGCGTTGGTGTGGATGAAGGGGAGTGTCACGAACTCGGTGAAGCCGCCGGTCCGTTGCTGGATGCGGGCCAGGGTGCGCAGGTGGCCCAGCCAGTGGCGGGGCTGGTCGACATGGCCGTACATCATCGTCGAGGAGGAGCGGATGCCCAGCTCGTGGGCGGCTGTGATCACCTCGATCCAGGTGGCGGCCGGCAGTTTGCCCTTGGTCAGGACCCAGCGGACCTCGTCGTCCAGGATCTCCGCCGCCGTGCCGGGGACGGAGTCGAGGCCCGCCTCCTTCGCGGCCGTCAGCCACTCGCGGACCGACATTCCGGTGCGGGTCGCGCCGTTCACCACCTCCATCGGGGAGAAGGCGTGGACGTGCATGCCGGGGACGCGGGTCTTCACGGCCCGCGCGATGTCGAAGTACGCCGTCCCCGGCAGGTCGGGGTGGATGCCGCCCTGCATGCAGACCTCGACCGCGCCGAGGTCCCACGCCTGCTGGGCGCGGTCGGCCACCTGGTCGAGGGAGAGGGTGTACGCGTCGGCGTCCGTGCGGCGCTGCGCGAAGGCGCAGAAACGGCAGCCGGTGTAGCAGACGTTGGTGAAGTTGATGTTGCGGGTGACGATGTACGTGACGTCGTCGCCGACCGCCGACTTCCGGACGTCGTCCGCGATGCGGGTGAGCGCGTCCAGCGCCGGGCCGTCGGCGTGCAGCAGGGCGAGGGCCTCGGCGTCCGACAGCCGTGTGGGGTCGTCGGCCGCCGTCGCCAGGGCGGCGCGTACGTCCGTGTCGATGCGCTCGGGGGCCATGCCGGGCGCCGCCGCCTCGCGCAGGGCACCCCAGTCGCCGTAGACGGAGTCGAAGTCCTCCCGGCGGTCGCCGGTGCGGCCCTCGGTGTCGATGGCGGTGTGCAGGTCCGTGCGGCCTGCGGCGACGAAGACCTCCTCGGGCTCCTGCCACGGGTGGCCCTCGACCACGGCGTCCGGGCGGGCGAGCCCGGTCTCGGGGTCGGCCAGCGCCCGCACGTGCGGGAGGAGGCGCGGGTCCAGCCAGGGCTCGCCGCGCGAGACGAACTCCGGGTAGACGCAGAGGCGTTCGCGCAGCTCGAAGCCGGCGGCCCGGGAGCGTTCGGTGAGTTCCTCGATCTGCGGCCAGGGGCGCTCGGGGTTCACATGGTCGATGGTGAGGGGGGACACCCCGCCCCAGTCGTCGATGCCGGCGCCGATCAGCCGCTCGTACTCGCTGTCGACCAGGTTCGGCGGGGCCTGGATGCAGCCCGCCGGGCCCATGAGGAGCCGGGCGACGGCCACCGTGGCGACCAGCTCGTCCAGTTCCGCGTCCGGCATGCCGCGCATCGCGGTGTCCGGCTTGGCGCGGAAGTTCTGGATGATCAGTTCCTGGATGCCGTGGTAGGCGCGGGAGACCTTCCGCAGCGCGAAGAGGGACTCCGCGCGCTCCTCGTACGTCTCCCCGATGCCGATGAGGACGCCGGAGGTGAAGGGGACGGAGGAGCGGCCCGCGTCCTCCAGCACCCGCAGCCTGACCGCCGGCTCCTTGTCGGGGGAGCCGTGGTGCGGGCCGCCCGGCTCGGACCACAGCCGGGTCGCGGTCGTCTCCAGCATCATGCCCATGGAGGGGGCGACGGGCTTGAGGCGCTGGAAGTCCGTCCAGCTCATGACGCCGGGGTTGAGGTGCGGGAGGAGGCCCGTCTCCTCCAGGATGCGGATGGAGATGGCGCGGACGTACGCGATCGTGTCGTCGTAGCCGTGCGCGTCGAGCCATTCGCGTGCTTCCGGCCAGCGGTCCTCGGGCTTGTCGCCGAGTGTGATCAGCGCTTCCTTGCAGCCGAGGGCGGCGCCCTTGCGGGCCACGTCCAGCACTTCGTCCGGCGACATGAACATGCCGTGGCCGGCGCGGCGGAGCTTGCCGGGCACGGTGACGAAGGTGCAGTAGTGGCATTTGTCCCGGCAGAGCCGGGTGAGCGGGATGAAGACGCTCTTGGAGTACGTGATGACGCCGGGGCGGCCGGCCGCCTCCAGGCCCGCGTTCCGCACGCGTGCGGCCGAGGCGGCCAGGTCCTCCAGGTCCGCGCCGCGCGCCTGGAGCAGGACCGCCGCCTCGGTCGCGTCGAGGGCCACGCCGTCGCGGGCGCGTTTGAGTGCCCGCCGCATGGAGTTCTCGGTCGGGCCGGTCCCGGAGGTCGCGGAAGTCGTCATTCGTCGAGCATACGAGCGGCTTGGCTTCGCCTTGGCGGGCGCCCCTGGCTCCGCCTGTGGCTCCGCCGTCGGAGTGGGCGGCTGGGGGTGGGGGTGCGGTGCGTCGGCGAGTGCGGGTCGGTGGGGGCTGGCCGCGCAGTTCCCCGCGCCCCTAAAGGCACCAGGCCCCCTGCCGGCCTCGGCACCCCCGGCTCCGCCCTGAGCGGGCGCCTGAGCGGAGGGGAAGTGCGGTGCGTCGGCGGGTGCGGGTCGGTGGGGGCTGGGCGCGCCGTTCCCCGCGCCCCTAAAGGCACCAGGCCCCCTGCCGGCCTCGGCACCCCCGGCTCCGCCCTGAGCGGGCGCCTGAGCGGAGGGGAAGTGCGGTGCGTCGGCGGGTGCAGGCCCGTGGGGGCTGGCCGCGCCGTTCCCCGCGCCCCTAAAGGCACCAAGCCCCCTGCGGACCTCAACGCCGTCGGGTCCCTTCTGGGGCGGCGGGGACGATCGTCGAGTTGGGGGGGTCAGAGGAACGTGCCGTACTCGTCCAGCAGAGCGAGCACCTCCGCCTCCCCCGCCGGAGGCAACTGCACCACGGCCTCCTCGATGCCCAGCTCCGCGTAGTACGCCAGCTTCCCCGCACTCGGCTGGACCGCGTACGGCACCACCTGCGGGCCCGCCGGGTCGCGTCCGGCGTCCGCCCACGCCGCCCGCAGGACCGGCAGCGCCTCCCCCAGCCCCCGCCCCCCGATCGGCAGCCACCCGTCCGCGTACTCGGCGATGTGCGCGAACAGCTTCGGCCCCGCGGCCCCGCCGATCAGCGTGCGCGGCCCCACCACCGGCCCCCGCGCCTTCTGCACCGGCTTCGGATACGCGGAACTCGCCCGCACGCTCCCGAACTCCCCCTCGTACGCCGTCGGCTCCTCCGCCCACAGCGCCCGCATCAGCGCCATGCGGTCCCGCACCAGTTCCCGCCGGGTACGCCAGGTGACCCCGTGGTCGGCGGCCTCCTCCACGTTCCAGCCGTAGCCGAGGCCGAGGGTGAGACGGCCGCCGGAGAGGTGGTCGACGGTCGCGATCTGCTTCGCGAGGTCGATCGGGTCGTGCTGGGCGACCAGCGTGATGCCGGTGCCGAGGCCCAGCCGCTCGGTGACGGCGGCTGCCTGGCCGAGCGCCACGAAGGGGTCGAGGGTGCGGCCGTACTCGCGCGGCAGGTCCCCGCCGGCCGGATACGGGGTCGTCCGCTCGACGGGGATGTGCGTGTGCTCGGGGAGGTAGAGCCCCGCGAAACCGCGTTGCTCCAGCTCACGGGCGAGCCGGGTCGGGGTGATCGTCTCGTCGGTGAGGAAGATCGTCACGGAGATGCGCATGGGTCATCTGTAGCGGCTCGGGACGGGGATGTCCATACCGACCGGTCGGCACTGGGGGAGGCCGTCACGCGGGAGCGGTCAGGCTCGGTCCGTCGCCGCGAGGGCCCTCGTCGCGAGACGTTCCGTGCCGGCCGGATCGCCGAGGCGGTGGAGCAGGATCCAGCGCCCGTCGTCGTACGCGGCGGCCAGCACGGACGAACCGCGGGTGGCGCCGTCGTGCCACCGGATCGCGGGGCCCCGCTGCCAGGAGGGCGCCGGATCGCCGAGCCGGCGTTCGACGAGCAGGGCGACCAGGAGGTACGCCAGCGTCCGGCAGGTGGACCACATACCGCCGGCCGGCAGGATCGGGCCGGTCAGCGTCCACAGCGGACGCACCCGGCCGAACGGGTCGCGCGGTACGAGCCGTCGGCCCTTGGGCGGACACGCCGTCACCACCCCCGCCTCCAGCCCCAGCGGCGACAGGACGTGACGGTCGACGAGCCGCTGGTACGAGCACCCCGTGGCGGCCGTGAGCGCGGACCCGAGCACGGCGTAGCCGAGATTGGAGTACTCCCGCTCGCCCAGCCGTCCGGCCGTCAGCCGGTCCAGGCCGCGCAACGACTCCCGCAGCGCCGCCTCCGTGAAGGCGAGGTACGGATCGTCCGGCGGGCCCGGGAGCCCGACGGGCAGACGGGGCAGTCCCGAGGTGTGCTCGGCGAGATGCCGGAGGGTGATGCCCGTGCCGCTCGGCACCTCGCCGAGGCAGTCCTCCAGCGGGGTGTCGAACGCGACCGTCCCCTCCGCCACCAGCCGGGCCAGCACGGTTCCCGTGAGCACCTTGGTCAGGGAGCCGATCTCCACGAACCGGTCCACGTCGTGGCCGTGGACCACCCGGTCGGTGATACCGGCGCCGCCCAGCAGGCAGGTGGGTGTCAGCATGCCCTGCGCCTCCGACTCCTCGTATGTCTCCGGCATGTCCTCGTACGTCTCCGGCATGTCCTTCCGGGGCGAAACGAAAACCGGCGATTTCCTTCCCTTGTCCCCCAGTTCACCACCGCATAGGAAGGTGGCACGCACCACCCCTGCACCACCCACGCCATGCCACTCACGACCGACCTGGGGAGCAGCAGCATGTGCGACGACGACCGCGACCACGTGGACCGGAACAGGAACGGCGACGGCGACGGACTCGGAAGGCGCGCACTGTTCGTGACGTCGGCGGCGGCCGCGCTTACGTTGGGAAGCGTGACCTTTGGGACGAGCGGCGCCGAGGCCGCGCACGGTGACCAGGAGACGAGGACCATCCGGGGAACCCTCCCCACCGGCTCCCCCGACTTCGTGTATCTGCCGGTCGAGGTGCCCTCGGGGGTACGGGAGTTGAGGGTCTCGTACAGCTACGACAGACCGGCCGTCCCGGCGGGCACCCCGGGCAACGCCCTCGACATCGGTGTCTTCGACGAGCGCGGCACGGATCTCGGCGGCAAGGGCTTCCGGGGCTGGTCGGGCGGCGCCCGCTCGGAGTTCTTCATCCGGACGGACGAGGCGACCCCCGGCTACCTCCCGGGCCCGGTCCGCCCCGGCACCTGGCACATCGCGCTGGGCCCGTACACGGTGGCGCCGGACGGGCTGCCGTACGAGATCACGATCACCCTCACGTACGGCACGCCGGCCCCGGTGGTGAAGCCGGTGTACCCGCCGGAGCGGGCCGAGGGGCGGGGGCGGGCCTGGTACCGGGGCGACTGCCATCTGCACTCCTGGTACTCCGACGGCCGCCGCACGCTCGCCGAACTGGCGGCGCTGGCGCGGGCGGCGGGTCTGGACTTCATCAACAGCTCCGAGCACAACACCCCCTCCGCGCACGCCCATTGGGCCGAGCACGCCGGTGACGACCTGCTCGTCATGCTGGGCGAGGAGGTCACCACCCGCAACGGTCACGTCGTGGCGCTCGGCATCGATCCGGGGACCTTCGTCGACTGGCGTTACCGGGCCCGGGACAACCGGTTCGGCCGGTACGCCCGGCAGATCCGCCGCGCCGGGGGCCTGGTCGTCCCGGCCCATCCGCACGCCACCTGCGTCGGCTGCAACTGGAAGTTCGGCTTCGGTGAGGCGGACGCGGTGGAGGTGTGGAACGGCGCCTACTCGCCGGAGGACGAGGTGGCGCTCGCCGACTGGGACGGCATGCTCGTGGCGTCCGTGAAGGAGGGACGCGACTGGATCCCGGCGATGGGCAACAGCGACGCCCATCGCGACCCCGACCCGGTCGGCCGCCCCCAGACGGTGGTGCTCGCCGACGACCTGACCAGGGAGGCCATCCAGGAGGGCCTGCGGGCGGGCCGCTCCTACGTCGCCGAGTCCCAGGACGTGTCCGTGACCTTCACGGCGACAGGCGCGCGCGGCGAGCACGCGGGCATCGGCGAGCGGCTGGAGGTGGCGCCGGACACCCCGGTGACCGTCCGTCTGGAGGCCACGGGCAGCGCGGGCTGCAGCATCCACTTCGTCACCGACCAGGGGGTCCTGTTCACCTCGGCCGCGCTCCCGGAGTCCGGCACCGGCTCGGCCCAGTGGCGTACGACGGCCTCGTACGCGGCGTACGTACGTGCCGAGGTCCGCCGGCCCCCGATCGTGCCGGGCTTCCCGGGCCCGCTGGCGGCCTTCACCAACCCGATCTTCCTCGGACGGTGATGGGCGGTGACCGACGGTGGCAGGGCGGTGGCAGGGCGGTGGCAGGCAGTGCGGAGGTCGGGCAAACATAGGGAGAACCCGCCTACGGAATAACTGTGTTGGGCCTTAGGTTTGGCTCGACACATCACCTGCGTCTGTACGGCTGCCACGGCCCGCACGGCCGAAACGGCTGGGCCGTTCGTGCGGACGCACCTGCACGGCGGAGGAGACGGCACCCATGACCGATCACGCGACCACGCCCGACCCGGCGGCGGCTCCGGCGGCGAAGGAGAAGGTCGACACCTCGGTGCCCGCCTCCGCCCGCATCTGGAACTACTGGCTGGGCGGCAAGGACAACTACCCGGTGGACGAGGCGGCCGGTGACGCGTACGCCGGCGCCTTCCCCGGCATCGTGACCATCGCCCGCAGCAGCCGCGCGTATCTGCGGCGCAGCATCCGGCACCTGGTGGAGGTGGAGGGCGTCCGGCAGTTCCTGGACGTCGGCACCGGGCTGCCCACGGCGGACAACACCCACCAGGTCGCGCAGCGGAGCGCGCCGGAGGCGCGGATCGTCTACGTCGACAACGACCCGACGGTCCTCGCGCACGCCCGCGCGCTGCTGTACTCCGCCCCCGAGGGTGCCACCGCGTACGTCGACGCCAGCCTCTACGAACCGGAGCGCATCCTCGCGGCCGCCGCCGAGACGCTGGACCTGTCGCGGCCGACGGCCCTGATCCTCAGCGGCATCCTGGGCCACGTCGCCAGCTACGAGGAGGCCCGCGACATCGTCCGCCGCCTCCTGGCCGGCCTCCCCTCCGGCAGCTATCTCAACATCAACGAGGGCTCCCGGGGCACCGACCCCGACTACGAGCGCGCGCAGGACGCCTACAACGAGACCGGCGCGGTCCCGTACTTCCTGCGCCCCATCGACCAGATCACCGGCTACTTCGACGGCCTCGACCTGATCGAACCCGGCATCGTCTCCGTACCGCTGTGGCACCCGGACCCCTCGGCCGAGGGCGAGCCGAAGCCGAAGCCGATCGGGCAGCACGGCGGGGTGGGCCGGAAGCCGTAGCCCGCCGCGTGGGCCGCACGGGCCGGGCGGGCGGGCGGCCGGGGCCTCGGCTGGGACCTCAGCCGGGTCCGGTGCCGCCCGCCGTGCCGCCCGCAGTGCCGCCCGCGAGGCCGTCCGCGAGGTTGTCCACCGCGCCGTCCACCGGGCCCGCCAGGACGGCGAGGACGGCGAGGACGGCCAGATGGTCCGATGACCGGACGGCCAGATGGTCGGACTGCCGTACGGCCCCACCGCCTCCCACGTCCCGAGGAGAATGACGCCCATGACGAGCCATGCGAGCCAGGTGAACGGCCCGGAGCGCCCCGGTCCCAAGCAGCGGGCCGTCACGGCCTTCCAGCGTCACGTCGCCAATCCGGTGCTGCGCCGGATCCCGCTCCAGACCGTCCTGGAGACGACCGGCCGCACCTCGGGCCTCCCTCGCCGCACCCCCATCGGCGGGCGGCGCGTCGGCGACACGTTCTGGCTGGTCTCCGAGTACGGCGAGAAGTCCCACTACATCCGCAACATCAAGGCCGACCCGTCGGTGCGGGTACGCATCCGGGGCCGCTGGCACACCGGCACCGCCCACCTCCTCCACGACGACGACCCGGTGGCCCGCCTGCGCACCCTGCCCCGTATGAACAGCGCGGCGGTACGGGTGCTGGGGGCGGGGCTGCTGACGGTGCGGGTGGATCTGCGCGGGTAGCGCTCCCCCTCAGACGTCCTCGGGATCCAGCTCGAACGTGAAGTAGACGCTCAGCACGTAGGGTTCGTCCTCTTCGTGCAGGAAGTCCCAGGACACGTCCACCAGGAAGACGGCGTGCTCCCCCACCCACACGGAAGCCTTCCGGAACGCCTCCGCGGCGGTCGTGGCCGGGAACAGCTTCCGCGCCATCGGATGCACCTGGGTCTCGGCGTCCGAGTCGTCGAAGCCCTCCGGGACGGCCAGGCAGAGATCGGGATCGAGTTGCATGGAGTACGCCCTCCTGTCGATGACGCCCGGTAAGACCGCCACGCCCCCGGGAGGGGTTGAGAGGTGAACAGGTCAGCCCTCCGATGGCCGGCAGGCCACGAACACGAACTCCCTGCCGGGACGGTCGGGGGCGTCCCGTACGTCCTCCACCACGTATCCGTGCGCGGCGAGATCCGCCTCGACCTCGTCCCGCTCGCGGAATCTGAGGGTGGAGTCGGACGTCAGCGTCACCTCGCCGCCACCGCCGTCGAAGGCGTAGTGCCAACGGAAGGTCACCAGCGGGCCGGTGACCCGCGTCAACTCCACCCAGCTCACGACCGCGCCGAAACCCGGTACCTCGGTGACCCGGTACGAGTCCTCGCGATTCCACTTCTCCCAGGCCCGCGCGGCGGGGTCGCGGGTCTCGAAGACCAGCCTGCCGCCCGGTCGCAGTGCCTCGTACGCCCCCGCCAGCGTCCGCCGCCATGTCTCCGGTTCCACGATCGCCTGCGCCACGTTGGCCGTCATCGTGACGAGGTCGACCCGCAGCGGGGGAAGGGCCCCGACATCGCCGTGGATCCACCGGACCCGGTCGGCCCCCGGTCTGGCCCGCGCGACGTCGAGGGAGGCGCCGGCCGGGTCGACCCCGACCACCTCCACCCCGCGCTCCGCCAGCAGCAGCGCGAAGACGCCCGTTCCGCAGCCGATGTCCAGCACTCTCCTCGCGCCGGACTCCTGCGCGCACAGGAGGTAGGCGTCCAGGTCGCTGCGATCGGGGTCGAGCGGGTCGTACAGCTCGGCCAGCCGCCGGTCACGGAAGATCTCGTCAGCCATGCGGCCACCGTAGGGGACCGGTGGGGCGGCTCCAACAGCCGTCGCCCCCGCGGCAATTCGGGCGACAGGGGCGCGGCCGCTCTGGAACGCTGTGCGTCGACCGCCGTTCTCGGACCTGCCTCTCTCCGCCTCACCGCTTCTCCGTCTCACTCCGACTCGCCGCTTCTCCTACTCACCGACTGAGGGCTTCGCATTCATGACTTCTCGCCGCCCGGCCGTGTCCATCCAGGAGTTCCCCGTCTCCGACGCCGAGGCCGGGCCGTACGGAATCGCCGCCGGGCCGGACGGCGCGCTGTGGTTCACGCTGGTCCACGCCGGGCGCGTCGGCAGGCTCACGCCCGACGGAGAGACCACGTCGTACTCCCTCGGATCGACGTCCGGGGGGCCCTCGGTCATCACGGCCGGGCCGGACGGTGCGCTGTGGTTCACGGAGTTCCGGGGGCACCGGATCGGGCGGATCACCACGGCCGGAGAGGTCACGTCCTTCGCTCTGCCGACGCCCGACGCCGGGCCGTTCGGGATCGCGGTCGGGCCCGACGACGCGCTGTGGTTCACGGAGGCGGGGGCCGACAGGATCGGCCGGATCACGACCGAGGGGGAGATCGCCGAGTTCCCGCTCCCGGTCTCCGGGGCGTTCCTCTCGGGCATCGCCGCCGGGCCGGACGGCAGGCTGTGGTTCACGATGAACCAGGCGAACGCGATCGGTGCCATCACGGTGGACGGTGAGGTGACCGTCCACCCGCTGCCGACGCCGGGCGCCGGTCCCGTGGGCATCGCCGCCGGCGGTGACGGGGCCCTGTGGTTCGTCGAGATCGGGGCCGGACAGATCGGGCGGATCACTCCGGACGGGAAGATCGACGAGTTCCCCCTGCCGGACCGCGAGTCCCGCCCTCACGCCATCGTCGCCGATGCCGACGCCGACGGCGGTTGCTGGTTCACCGAATGGGGCGCGAACAGCGTGGGCCGGATCACCCACGACGGCCGCCGGCACGAGATCCACGAACACGAGCTGCCGACCCCCTCCTCGGAGCCCCACGGCATCGCTCTCGGCCCGGACGGCGCGATGTGGACAGCCCTGGAGACCGGCTCGGTGGCCCGCCTCCGGGCCGTCGAGGACGCGGATTGACGGGTACGTGGCCCCGCGCGGACCCGCAGGCGTCACCGGCGGGGCCCGAGGAAGGACTCGGGCGCCGACGGGTGGGCGCCGCCAACCTCAGATCATGCTCTGAACTCGGACTTCCGCCTTGTTGCCGTATTCGGCCCGGTGTCACGATCACGACCTCGCCCGCCGACAACGGGCCGACTGACGGGGGTCGTTCATGTCACGCTCAACACGCATGTCACGTCTCGCTGTCACCTCCCTGACGCTGCTGTCGGCGGCCGCTCTCCTCTCCACCACCGCGTGCTCGTCGAACGGCGACACCGGTGCGCAGCGGCCAGAGCCCGTACAAGCGGCCGAGCCGAGCCCCGCGAAGGCGACGCCGGCGGCGGACTCCGGCCGTGCGGACGAGGCCGCCGTACCCGAGGTGTCCGTGGAGGCCGCCCCGGACCTGCAGATGGCCGACCGGGTCGTCCTGCGTCGGGACGGCACGAGGGGCAACGCGTCGATGGAGTTCGGCGGGGCGAGGAAGGGTGACGGCAAGACGGTGACCGTCGCGGCGCAGTGCGAGGGAAAGGGGGAGGTCGAGGTCTCCCTGCGGCCCCTGGGCACCTCCTTCACCGTGATCTGCCGCGACGGTGAAGTGACCGGTGAATACAACCAGTTCACCAGCGACGAAGCGCACCGCGCAGGTACCGTCTCCGTCACCGCGACCTCCGCGGTGCGCTGGTCCCTGTCCGTCGGCCGCGGCGAACCGGCCGAGCAGGACCTCGACGGCTAGCCCTGTCCGCTCCCCCTCCCTCTCCCCTCTCCCCTCTCCCCTCTCTCCTCTCTCCCGCTCAGCCCGTGGTGCGGGCGAACGCGGCGAGAGTGGTGAAGTCCGGGTCCCGTAGGCCGAGGCGGGGGTCCACGCGGTGCAGCAGGGCGGAGTTCTGGTGGTGGGCGGCGACGAACTCCCGGTCGGCGGGGCCGATCTCGTCGTCGACCCAGGCGAAGGGGCGCCCGGCCGCGTGCTCGACGAGGCGCTGTGTCTTCCAGAAGATCCCGGGGTTCGCGGCCGTCCCGGACACCCGGGGCGGCCCGGACGGGCCCGGAGCGGGCCACTCCACCACCGGCAGTTCCGGCAGTCCGAGGACCGGCGCGATGTAGGTGTTCGCCTCGCCGACCCACGTCGTCGCCCAGGTCACGTCGAACAGGGCGCCCAGCTCCAGGAGTTGACGGCCGTGCTCCGGGTTGAGCCAGACCCGGAGCGGCTTGACGTACGCCGCGGGCTGTCCCGGATGCTGGGCGAGCCAGCCCTGCGGCTTCATCCGGTGGGTGGTGTATCCGGCGGGCCTCCGCTCCGGCTTCGCGGCGTACGGGTTCAGCGGCCCGTCGACGTCGAGATAGAGGAGCGGCCGGTCCGTCCCCCGACGCTCACCCCGCTCGCCTCCCTCACTCCGCTCGTCTCGCTCACGCAGCATTCGGACATCATCGCGTTCGGGAGGATCGGAGGGGAAGCCCTCACCCCGGCCAGACGATCGCCTGCGTCTCGCTGTACGCGTGCAGCGCGTACGACCCCACGTCGCGCCCCACCCCGCTCTTCTTGAATCCGCCGAACGGGGCCTCCATGTTGCGGCCGACGGTGTTCACGCCCACGCCGCCCGCCCGCAGGCACCGGGCCACCCGGAAAGCGCGGGCCACGTCCCCGGACCAGACGTAGTCGATGAGGCCGTACTCGCTGTCGTTGGCGAGGGCGACGGCCTCGTCCTCGTCGTCGAAGGGGAGGACGACGACGACCGGGCCGAAGATCTCCTCCCGGACGACGCGCATGTCCGGGGTGCAGTCCGCGAGGACGGTGGGGGCCACGTAGAAGCCCCGTTCGTGCGGCGGTCGTTGACCTCCCGCCACCACCCGGGCGCCCTCCTTGCGGCCCAGCTCGACGTACGACTCGACGCGGTCGCGGTGCGTCGCCGAGATCACCGGGCCGAGCACGGTGCCCGCCTCGCGAGGGTCCCCCACCGGCAACCGGTCGGCGTACGCCGCCAGTTGGGTGACCAGTCGGTCGTAGACACCCCGTTGGGCGATCACCCGTGTCGGTGCCGTGCAGATCTGCCCGCTGTAGAAGGTGAAGGTGGTGGCGATGCCGGCCACCGCCGACTTCAGGTCCGCATCGTCGAAGACGACCGCCGCGCCCTTCCCGCCCAGCTCCATCAGCTGGCGCTTCATCCCGCGCCCGCACACCTCCGCGATCCGCTGCCCGACCGACGTCGAGCCGGTGAAGCTCACCATGTCGACGTCCGGGGAGTCCACGGCCGCCTCGCCGGCCTCCGCGCCGGACCCGCTCACCACGTTCACCACGCCCGGGGGAACACCGGCGGCCTCCAGGGCCTCCGCCATGCGGTAGACGGAGAGCGGGTCCTGCGGGGCCGGCTTCACGACGACCGTGTTGCCCATGGCGAGGGCGGGGGCGATCTTTCCGGCCGGGTTGGCCCAGGGGTTGTTGTAGGAGGTGACGCAGGTGACCACGCCCACGGGGTGCCGTACGGCGAGGGCGCCCATCACGGCCGCTCTGCCGAAGGGACCCGCCTCGTTGATCTGGGGGGCGACCGGCTCCTCCACCGGCTCGACGCGGGCGTACCGCTGGAATCGGGCCGCCCCCACCCCGACCTGCATGGCCCGAGCCGTCCCGGTCGTCGCGCCGCTCTCGGCCTGCGCGAGTTCGGCGTACGGGACGAGGTGGCGCCGTATGTGGTCCGCCGTACGCGCGAGGATCGCGGCCCGCTCGGCGGCCGGTACCCGCGACCACGGCCCGAACGCCTCGCGGGCGGCGGCGGCCGCCGCGAGCACCTGCTCCCGCGACGCCTCCGGCGCCCACCCGACGACGCCCTCCGTCGCCGGGTCGACGACCTCGTAGTGCCCGCCCTCGGGCTCCACCCAGGAGCCGCCGACGAACAACCGCTGCCGCTGCGTGGACCCCGTGGGACTCACTTCGTACTCACCGTCCGGGTGTCCCGGCCGCTCCGCAGCACCTTCCCGGGCACGGCCCCGGTCACCACGTCGTCGCGGATCGCCTCGACGCCGTTGACCCAGACCGCCCGCACGCCGATCGCCCGGGAGTCGAGGCGCGGACTGTCGCCCGGCAGGTCGTGCACCAGGGTGGCCTTGCCGGCGTCGACGCGCTCCGGGTCGAACAGGACGAGGTCCGCATGCCAGCCCTCCCTGACCTGCCCCCGTTCGCGCAGCCCGAAGAGGCGCGCCGGGTCGTCGGTGAGCATCTTCACCGCCTGTTCCAGGCCGACCAGTTTCCGGCCTCGCAGACAGTCCCCGATGAACCGGGTGGTGTACGGGGCGCCGCACATCCGGTCCAGGTGGGCGCCCGCGTCCGAGCCGCCGAGCAGCACGTCCTCGTGCCGCCAGGTCTCGGCGCGCAGGGCCCAGGAGCCGGGGTCGTTGTCGGTGGGCATGGGCCACAGGACCGTACGGAGGTCGTCGGCCGCGCAGATCTCCACCAGGCACTCGAACGGTTCCTGGCCCCGCTCCGCCGCGATGTCCCTGACGACGCGGCCGGTCAGGCCCTCGTTCGCCTCGCTGTAGGTGTCGCCGATGACGTACCGCCCGAAGTTGGCGAGCCGCCGGAAGACCCCGGCCTCCTTGGAGTCCGCGCGCCGCAGCATCTCCGCCCGGACCTCGGGGTCGCGCAGGCGCGCGATCCGCTCGGGCACCGGCAGGCCCAGGACCGGGCCCCATCCCGGGATCAGGTTGAGCGCGCAGAACGTGCCCAGCGACATGTTCATCGGGGTGAGGATCGGCATCGTCAGCGCCACCACCCGGCCACCGGCCTTGCGCGCCCGTTCGCTGGCCTCCAGCTGCCTCGGCACGCGTTCGGGGACGGCGGCGTCGATGGTGAGGACGTTCCAGTTGAGGGGCCGCCCGGCCACCGCGCTCATCTCCACGAAGAGATCGATCTCGTCGTCGCTGAACTGGTCCAGGCAGCCCGCCACGATCGCCTCGATCTGGGTGCCCTCGTGCTCGCCCACGGCCCGTGACAGCGCGATCAGTTCGGCGGGCTTCGCGTGCCGCGAGGCGACCGGCCGGCCGTCGCCGTCGCTGTGCGTCGAGGACTGCGTGGTCGACAGCCCCCACGCCCCGGCGTCCATCGCCTCGTGGAACAGCCGCAGCATCGCGTCCAGTTGCCCGTCGGACGCCTGCCCGCCGACGGCGTCCGGTCCCATCACGTACCGCCGCAGCGCGCAGTGCCCGACCATGAAGCCGGCGTTGACGGCGATCCGCCCTTCGAGGGCGTCCAGGTACTCCCCGAAGCCGTTCCAGTTCCAGGGCGCCCCCTCCTCCAGCGCGACCAGCGACATCCCCTCGACCTTGGACATCATCCGCCGCGTGTAGTCCGCGTCCTCGGGACGGTCGGGGTTCAGGGGCGCCAGCGTGAACCCGCAGTTCCCGCCCGCGACGGTCGTCACCCCGTGGTTGAGGGACGGTGTCGCGTACGGGTCCCAGAACAGCTGGGCGTCGTAGTGGGTGTGGGGATCGACGAAGCCGGGGGCGAGGACGAGGCCGCGCGCGTCCTCCGTGGAGCGGGACTCCTCCGTCACCTCCCCGATGACGGTGATACGGCCGTCGCGTATCCCGACGTCGGCGGTGTACGCGGGGGCGCCCGTTCCGTCCACGACGGTCGCACCTTTGATCACATGGTCGAGCACGGCTACGCCCCTTCCACACAGGCGACAGGCACGGGAATCGAAGGCTGTGCTGCCGCGCCCCGGAAGGGACGCGGGGAACTGCGCGAGCAACCGCGACGGACGCGCGGCCGGCGATCGGACCGCGGCCCCGCCGCCGAGGGTCGGGCCTCGGCCGCCGACGACGAACGGGTCTCGGCCCGCCGCCGAGGGTCGGGCCTCGGCCTGCCGGCGCCGGACGGACCGCAGCCCTCCGCCGACGGACGGCCCCGGCCCGCGGAGGCGGGGACGCGGGGACGCGGGGACGCGCCCGGCCCCAGACACGTGGGACGCCCCCGGCCCTCCGGGCGCACCTCAGCCGGCGGCCGCCCGGAACCGCGAGGTGCGGTGCACCGGATCCGTGTCGATCTTCGGGATCACATGCTCCCCGACCAGCCGGATCGTCTGCAGGGTCGCCTCCTTGGGCACCCCCACCGGCAGCCCGAAGCTCAGCTGGTCCGCCCCGGCCTGCTCCCACCGCTTGCACTGCCGGAACACCTCGTCGGGGTCCCCGCAGATCAACAGCTCTTCCTCGATGAGGAGTTCGATGAACTCCTCGTTGTACTCGGGCAGCGTCTCCGGCCACACGGGGAAGCCGTCGGGCCGGGGGAAGGTGTCGTGGTACCGGAAGACGAGCGAGGGCAGGTAGTGCAGCCCGCCGGACACGGCGATCCGCACCGCCTCGTCGTGGGTGGGCGCGCAGATCGCGGTCGTCGTCACCATGACGTTGTCGTTGACGAAGTCACCGATGGGCTCGGCGTCGACGATCGCCGTCTTGTACTTCTCCAGCACCCACTCCATGTCGGAGACCTTCTGCACGCTGAAGCCGAGCACGCCGAGCCCCTTGCGCGCGGCCATGGAGTACGAGGGCGGCGACCCGGCGGCGTACCACATCGCGGGGTGCGACTTCCCGTACGGCTTGGGCAGGATCTTGCGCGGCGGCAGTGACCAGTGCTTGCCCTGGAAGCCGACGTACTCGTCCTGCAGCCACATCTTGGGGAACTCGGCGATGGTCTCTTCCCAGATCTCCTTGGTGTAGTTCATGTCGGTCACCCCGGGGATGAACCCGAGGATCTCGTGCGAACCGGCCCCGCGCCCGCTGCCGAACTCGAAGCGCCCCTCGGTGAGATGGTCGAGCATGGCCACCTTCTCGGCCACCTTCACCGGGTGGTTGACCTGGGCGAGCGGGTTGAAGATGCCGGAGCCGAGGTGGATGCGGTCGGTGGCGTGGGCCAGGTAACCGAGGAAGACGTCGTTGGCGGAGAGGTGCGAGTACTCCTCCAGGAAGTGATGCTCGGACGCCCACGCGTACTTGAAGCCGGACCTGTCCGCCTGGATGACGTACTCGGTCTCCTCCATCAGCGCCTTGTGCTCGGCGAGGGGGTCCGTCTCGGCCCGCTTGCCCACGTATCCCTGTACAAAGAGCCCGAATTCCAAGGAGGTTCACCGTCCTCAGCGATACCCGGCGGCATTATCTGACTGTACGTCAGATCTCGTCAGGGCCGACTGTTCCACCGGCCCCGTGGAGCGTCAATAGCTGACGTGTCGTCAGATACGGTCCCGGGGGCCGGCTCTCAGACGAGACTGACCCCGGCCAGCCAGCCCCCGTCGATCACGAACGGCTGCCCGGTGATGTACGAGGAGTCCTCGCAGGAGAGGAAGAGCGCCAGGCGGGCCACCTCGTCGGGGCGGCCGATCCGGCCGAGCGGGACGCGCTTGCGGTACAGCTTGGCGACCGTCTCGGCGGACGCCTCGTCGCCGGGGTCGGTCATCGGGGTGTCGACGGATCCGGGGCAGACCGCGTTGACCCGGATGCCCTTGCGGGCCAGTTCCAGCGCGGCGACACGCGTGAGGCCGACGATCGCGTGCTTGGTCGCGGCGTACGCGCCGACGTACGCCATCCCCGTCAGCCCGGTGTACGAGGCGGTGTTGACGATCGTGCCGCCGCCGGCCGCCTCGATCTCGGGGGCCAGGGTCTTGATGCCGAGGAAGACACCGACCTGGTTGACCCGCACGACCTGCATGAACTCGTCGAGGGGGGTGTCGACGAGCGAGTTGAAGCGCAGGACGCCGGCGTTGTTGACGAGGCCGTCGACGCGGCCGTACGCGCTCCTGGTGGCGGCCACGGCCGCCCCCCAGTCATCCTCGCGGCCGACGTCCAGGTGGACGTAGAGCGCGCCGATCTCCTTGGCGAGGGCCTCCCCCCGGTCGTCGAGGACGTCGGCGACGACCACCTCCGCCCCCTCGGCCCGGAACAGCCGGGCCTCCTGCTCGCCCTGGCCGCGCGCGGCGCCTGTGACGAGGACGACACGTCCGTCGAGCTTGCCCATGCGGACTCCCTTCGCGGTGCGTTGGCCGAGGTCAGGGTACCTCTGTTACTGACGAAGCGTCAGATCTGTGTCACATGCTTGCGATCGCGATCTCAAGTGACCCACGGGTAGGGATATTTGACCCTGTCCACCACACGGACCTGCCCCAATAATCCGTCAGCGGAAGGTAAAGCACCCCTCAAGGAGAGAGCCGAACATGGCGAAGAGGCGCTTCAAGAACAAGAAGGTCCGGTACCTGGCGATCGGTGCCTCACTTGTGACCGGTACGGCTGTCGCCGCCGTACTGCTGCCGTCGGCCAGCGCGGCCGAGGAGAAGACGCCGGAACAGATCATAGGAATGTGCGAAAGGACCGCGGTACTCAACGGGAAAAAACAGTCGACGAGCGATTTCGGAGGCGGCCTCGGGGACGGATTCGCATCTGACACCTGTGATTTCGTCGAGACGAAGTTCGAGACCTTCGACGGCCCCACGGAGAAGGTCACGGTGGACTTCCCGAACTGCGAGCCGAACGCCACCGAGCCGGCGAAGGTGACCACCGAGTTCTCGAAGGCGATCGGCCAGGGCGAGGGCAAGTACACCGCGACCCAGCAGGGCGCCCTCGGCGGTCTCTTCGGAGCCCTGAGCGGCGGCTGGGTGAAGCACAAGGGCACGCTGGACATGACCGTCAAGACGGCCACCGCCAGCGAGTCGGAACAGCGGGAGGTCCCCGTCGGCAAGGTGATGCATGTGACGTTCACGCCGAAGATGCAGCGCATGACCGGCGAATGGCGCGTGCACCTCGACGCCGACCCCGGCAGCTTCGCCGTGAACCCCACCCCCGAGCAGAACTTCGTGGCCCCCGAGGTCGTCGAGGGCCCGGTCATCCTCGAAAGCGCCGCCGGCACGCCCGGACTGGCGGACGGCACCTCCAAGGTCGTCCTGGAGGACTGCTGACCGAGGGCCGGCGGCCGACGTCCTCCCCCCGACGGCCTCCGGCCGGCCCGCACCACCACGCCGTCCCTTCCCCACCGGACCGTCCCCTCCCTCCGCACCACCACCCCGTCCGCCTCCGGGAAACCCCCTCCCACCCGCTCTGATCCCCCTCATCACCCTCGCAGGAGACCCACATGACACGCACCGGGCGCAGCGGCCACCACCGCAGCAAGAAGAAGCGCATCACCCTCGCGCTGGCACCGGTCGTCGCCCTCGGACTGGCCGTCCCGCTGATGTACAGCGCGGGAGCCGCCACCCCCGACGAGGTGGCCACCGACTGCCGCACGGACTCGGACAAGCTGGAGAACTGCGAGTTCGTCGACGTCCAGGTCAAGCGCGACAGCCTCGGCCCCAACGAGCGGGTCACCTCGGTGACCGACAACTGCGGGGTCACCACCCCGGCGACGAAGACCTTCAGCGGCACGGCGTCCGTGACACGGGTGATTCAGCTGGAGGACGGCTTCAACACGGACGGCAGCACCAAGCTGGCCAGCTCCGTCTTCGAGATCGGCGTCAAGTTCGCCACGCAGGAGTTCAACATCAAGCGCGACGACACCACGTCGTCGTTCTCCTTCTCCAGGTCCGACACGGTCAAGGAGGACCACATCGCCTTCTTCATGTGGTCCCACAAGCGCACCGACGTGAGCGGCTTCCTCAAGGCCACGTACAAGGAGGCCCAGGACGGTCAGACGGTGTTCTTCTCACCCAGTGAGAACTCCACCGCGGTCCATGTCTTCTACCCGCAGCTCCTGGCCAGCGGCACGCCGGACGGCCGACTCTGGCTGCGCAATGTCAAGTGCGGCACGCCCCAGGCCAACGGAATCATCAACAGCGAGAACAGCGCCCGCGCCGAACCCGGATTCGAAGAGGGCGGCGAGAACGTGACCGACGTCGAGATTCCGCTCTCCGAAGTCACCGTGCAATAGCGTCCGGAGAAACCCGAGTAATCCCCCGTGCCCTGCACGGGGGATTTTTATGTGCGGTCACCGAAAAGCGCGCCCGAGTATTCCGAAGGCGCTCAGCAGAGTGTTCTCATACGCGAACCTAGGGGGTCGCTCCCAGCCATCTCAACACGGCCTCCGTGCTCCCGCGGGCATCCAGCTTGGCGTAGATGTTGCTGAGGTTGTTGCGGACGGTCTTCTCGCTCAGCGTCAGACGCAGTCCGATCTCCTGGGCGCCGAGGCCGGTGGAGAGAAGCTCCATGATCTGGCGTTCACGGGGCGAGAGCAGGGAGCGCAGCCGTTCCCTCGCCTCCCCGTGGCCGGGCAGCTGCCGGGCCGCGTCCCGGATGGCCGCGCAGGCGACGGGCGAGAAGTAGGTGTGGCCGACCGTGGCGGCCACGACCGCGGAGGAGAGCATGCAGGTGCAGTAGTCGCCGTCGACCAGATAGCCGGCCCCGCCCCGGAACACGTCCACGACCGTCTCGGCGTCGCGGCTGGGGCTGACGACGATCACCGGGGCGCTCATGGACCCCATGGCCTTCAGCAGTCCCGCGAAGGACACCGCCGGGTCCTCACAGCGCAGGACCACGACATCCGCCTCGGTCTCGCGGAGTTCGCGGTAGGGGGGCGGGACGAGCAGCGCGCTGCTCACGTACCGGTCGTCGGGGGCCGGCCAGTCCTCGTGCGGCCACCGGCCCGGGGCACAGGCCAGGGCGACCGACAGGCCGGGGGGCGACGGCGCCGTCGAGCGGGGTGGGCGTGCCGGGGCTCGGGAGGGTTGGGCGGGAACAGCCGAAACGGGGGTGCCTGCGTGCTGGGACGTTCTGACGTGCCGGGGAGATCGCACCTCGCGTGTCCTTCCGCCGAAGCCATGACTCCCCTACATACGTGACTCCGGCGTCAGTTGTTCGAAGTTTCAAGGACGAAACGCGAAGCTGTCAGACAGGTTCATCGCCCCGGCCACCGCGACGGCCGAAACCTTTCGGTCTCGAACTTCGTTGCTGGGCACGGGAGTTCACCGGCGAGCGCGTGGGGTGCGCCGAGAGGACCGCTCCGCCGGGGCCGGCCCCGGGCGCTCCGACCGCGCGGTTCGCCGGGTCGACGGACGTGGCTGTCGGTTGTGCGGTGGCTCCGGTCCGGCATCCCAGGCATCAGCCGACCCGCTGCATCGCCTTCCGGTGCCGATCCGCCATCGCGGCTCCGGATTCCCGGCGGGCCATCCTGCGCAGGACGGACGGTGCGAGGAGCAGCCCGGCGATCGTCCAGGCTCCCAGCACGCCTGCCGTCTCCAGGTGCCGCCAGGATTCACCGATCTCGGCGGCGACCGCCTCGGCCGGCAGCAACGCGGCCCGGAGACCGAGGCCGAGCCAGTACACGGGGAAGATCTGGCCGACGGTCTGCAGCCACTCGGGCAGCTTCGACAGGGGGAAGTAGATGCCCGAGATCACGACGAGTCCCATCACCGGAAGCATCAGCAGACCGATGGTGCGGGGACTGTCGACGAGCGAGCCGATGACGGCCCCCATCGGCAGGGTTGCCAGGAGACCGAGCGGCACCACCCACAACAGCGTCAGCAGCGGTCCCCCGCCCTGCCGGGCGACCCCGTCCACCAGGAACACACCGACGGCGAAGGGGAGTGCCATGGAGACGAGAGCCGTCCCCGACACCATGATGATCTTGCCGACCAGATGACCCACCATGCCGTGGGGCACGGCCTTGGCCCGCAGCAGGGTGCCGTCCTCGCGCTCGGCGGCGAGCAGTTGTGCCGTGGTCATCATCCCGGTGAACGCGAGCGTCATCCCCAGCATGCTCGGCAGCATGAACGCGCCGGCCGAGATACCGGCGCCCTTCAGCGGATCGTCCCTGACCAGGAACAGCGGCACCATGAGCAGGACCGTCCAGAGCACGTACCCGAAAACGTCCTGGCCGGTGGTGAAGGTCTGCCGGAGTTCTGTCCGGCCGCGCCGCACTCCTGCCTTCGCCGCGTACCACACCGGACTCATCGCGCTTCCTTCCCGAAGGCGTGTGCCGCCCGCTCGCCGGGGACACTCCCCGCCTCCACTTCCCTGACCATCGTCAGGTAGGTGTCCTCCAGGCTCGCCCGGCGGACCTCCAGCCCGCCGATCGCGTCGCCGTGCTCCTCGAACAGCCGACGGACGAACCGGGTGGGCTCGGCCGTCGCCTCCTCGAAGGGCCGCCCGTCCCGTGTCCAGCGCACCGTGGCCTCGGCCGACGCCTGACGGGACAGCTCCTCGGCGGCGCCGTCGGCCACGATCCGGCCGGCGGCCAGGATGAGGATGCGGTCGGCGAGCTTCTCCGCCTCGGCGAGGTCGTGCGTGGTCAGCAGAACGGTGGTGTTCTCGTCCGCGAGCCCGCGCACCAGTCCGTGGAACTCGCTCCTGGCCTCCGGGTCCAGACCCGCCGTCGGCTCGTCCAGGAAAAGCACTTCGGGTCTGCCCACGATGCCGACGGCCACGTCGAGACGCCTGCGCTGCCCGCCGGACAGGGTCCCGACCCGTTTGTTCGCCTGCTCGGTCAGCCCCACGGCGGCGATCAGCTCGTCGACGTCCCACGGCCGCCGTACCAGGGCAGTGGAGTACGGCGCATAGTACGAACCGAGGTGGGCCAGCAGTTCCCGCACCCGCCACTTGCCGTGGTCGCGCCAGGACTGCAACACGATGCCCAGGCGCGCGCGCCATCGCTCGTCCCCGCGCGCCGGATCGGTGCCGAGGACGGTCACGTCACCGGCCGAGCGCATCCGGAAGCCTTCCAGTACCTCGATCGTGGTCGTCTTGCCGGCGCCGTTCGGGCCGAGCAGCACGACGACTTCGCCTCGCCGGGCAGTGAAGCCGACCCCCTTCAGGACCTCCTGGCTGCGGTAGCGCATCCACAGATCCCGTACGTCGATGACCGTGTCACCCTCCGACACCGGGCTGCTCCCAGCCCCGGATAAGTCATGGCTGATCGCCATCGGCGTTCCCCCGTCCGTCTCGTGGTCCGTCCTCCGGGATCAGGGACCGCAGTCCATGCCGACGCCCGTGGGCATGGACGTGTCCACCGACCGGGCTGCCGTCATCGCCTGGCAGCAGCCGTTCGGACCCTCCCCGGACGAACACGTTACCGAACGGTTCAGGCATCTCACGCTGTTCCACCGACCCGGCGAACCTTCCCGGTCACCGCACGAGGGACCGCTGCTGGCGCACCGGGACTCATGGACCAGGACGAGTGCGGGACTCGTGCGACGGGTGGGCGGGTAGGGTCCTGGGGTGCGTTGATCTGCCGGGCGGTGGCCGAGTGCCGCCGCAGAGGATGCGGGCGAGCCCGGCGAGTCCCGGGGCCGCCCGGTTCGGCATACCCGTCCTCCACCCACACCGGAGATCACGCGATGACCGCCCAGCGGCCCCCCATGTCCTACGACTCTTTTGTCGAACTCGCCACCGCCGACCCCGCCGTCGTCGGCCTCGTCCTCAAGGGCTCCCGGGCCCACGAGGGCATGGCCACCGAGCACTCCGACCACGACCTGTACGTCGTCCTCGCCGAGGGCGCGACCACGGCCCTCACCCGGTTCGCCGGGCACCGCACCCCCGAGCTGGATCTCGTCGTCCTCACCCTCGACGAGTTCCGCGCCGCCGGAATGCCCGGCTTCGAGCGGTACGCCCTCGCCCGCGCCCGAGTCGTGCTCGACCGCCTGGACGGAGGGATCGCCCGGATCCTGTCCGCCAAGGCCCGGCTCGACGCCGACGAGGCCCGCCGTGAGGCGGCCGCGTACCTCGACGCCTACGCCAACTCCCTCTACCGCTCGGTCAAGAACGACCGCGACGGCCAGGCACTCGCGGCCCGCCTCGACGCCACCGACAGCGTCCGGTTCCTGCTGGAGACCCTCTTCGCCCTGGACCGCCGCCCCCGCCCCTACAACAAGTACCTGGAATGGGAGCTGACCCGGTACCCGCTCCCCGACTGGCACACCGCCACACTCCTCGACGCCCTGCACCACATCGCGGCCACGGGCGACGTGCCCGCACAGCGCCGCCTCTTCACCCGGGTCGAGACCGTGGCCCGGCGGGCAGGACACGGCCCGGTCCTGGACGCGTGGGGCGAGGACCTGCGGCTCATGCGGGCGCGGTAGGGGTGGGTTGAATCGTTGGGCGGCTGGTGCCGGACGGGTTGTGGGCGCCGCTTCAGCGGGGGTCCCGGAGACTCCGTCACGGCTTCAGGGCGGCGGCCGGCGCCGACATGGTGACCGGGAGGCGCCGGCCGCCACCGTGTTCGCGCCAACGTCGGGCTGCACGCGGACCGGTCTGCCCCTGTCTGACCGGTGTCGCTCGTCGGGCTGTCCACTGCTACGAGCATCGGACCCCGAGGTTCACCGGCCGAGCCGAGCTGTCTCACCAGTGATGGCTGGCCCAGGTGTCCCCACAGAATTCTCGCGGGCAAGGGGCGCCGGGGTGGTGGGGTGTCGCCACATACGCCGGACATCCGCACCTCAAGCACGAGGTTTCGCCGTCACCGGCGAGGCCGGCTTTCTTCAACCTCGCGTAGGCCTTCTGCTGGGCCACCCGGAGTTGCTCCTCGGCCTCGTCGAGGGCGGCAGCGTTCTCCTCGTACACGCCCTTCTGGGCCTCTGTCAGGTCCGGTTGGCCGGCACCGAGCCCGGCCCCGCACGGCTGCCTCACCATCGGCCGCCCGCCTCGCCACGGCCTCCGTGACAGGGCGGGCGGCTTCTACAGCAGGGGCCCCACCTCGGTCCCGAACACCCCGACCTGATCCACGAGTTCACTCAGGCCCCGGCTCCGGAACCGCACCTGTATCTGGTCCACCCCCATCGCCCCGTACTCCCGCAAGGACTCCGCGAGCGCCTCCGGGCGCCCGGTGAGGGTGCGGCGGCCGACCTCCCAGGCCGGCTCGCCCACGTACAGCGGCTCGGTGATCGCGCCGACGGTGAGCGGGGTGGTGACGCCGGCCTCCTCCCGCAGGCGGCGCAGACGGGTGATCTGGGCCGGGAGGCGGTCGCGGGGGTCGCCCTGGGGGAGCCAGCCGTCGCCCCGTACGGCGGCCCGGCGGACGGCGGCGGGGGACGAGCCGCCGACCCACACCGGGATGCGGGCCTGGGCGGGGCGGGGGCGCTGGCCCAGGTCCTCGAAGTCGTAGAGCTTGCCGTGGTGGGAGGGGAACTCGTCCGGGCCGAGGGCCGCGCGCAGGGCGTCCACGCACTCGTCCAGGACCGCGCCCCGGCGTTCGAAGTCCACCCCCAGCGCCTCGAACTCCTCCCGTACGTGACCGGCGCCCACGCCGAGGATCAGCCGGCCTCCGGAGAGGTGGTCGAGGGTGGCGTACTGCTTGGCCGTGAGGAGCGGGTGGCGCAGGCCGACCACCGCGACATGGCTGAGCAGCCGGACCCGTTCGGTGACGGCGGCCAGGTAGGCGAGCGTGGCGACGGGGTCGTACCAGACCGTGCTCATCGCGGACGCGAGGCGGCGCGGGACGGCCACGTGGTCGCAGGCGGCGATGTACGCGAACCCCGCCCGGTCGGCGGCCCGCGCGATCCCGGCCAGGTCCTCCGGTCCGGCGTCCGCCTCCCAGGGCTCGGCGTACAGGGTGCTCTGCGACTGGACCGGCAGCTGCATCCCGTAACCGAGCCCGGCGCCGGACCCGCCCGGCCGACGCTCCCCGGACCCGCCCGGCTGACGCTTCTCGGCCCCGCTCAACTCGCGCTCCCCGGCCCCGCCCACAGCCCCTCCTTCGTCAGGCCCAGCAGTTCGATCGCGTTCCGGCGCACGATGCGGTCCACGACGTCCGGGTCCAGGTGGCCCATCTGCGCCTCGCCGACCTGCCGCGACTCGGGCCAGGTGGAGTCGGAGTGGGGGTAGTCGGTCTCGTACAGCACGTTGCCGACGCCTATCGCGTCGATGTTCCTCAGCCCGAACGCGTCGTCGAAGAAGCAGCCGTAGACGTGGTCGGCGAAGAGTTCCGACGGCGGACGGTGGACCTTGTCGGCCACGCCGCCCCAGCCCCGGTTCTCCTCCCAGACGACGTCCGCGCGTTCCAGGATGTACGGGATCCAGCCGATCTGGCCCTCGGCGTACATGACCTTGAGGTTCGGGAAGCGTTCGAACTTGCCGCTCATCAGCCAGTCGACCATCGAGAAGCAGCAGTTGGCGAAGGTGATCGTGGAGCCGACGGCGGGCGGCGCGTCGGCGGAGGTCGACGGCATCCGGCTCGACGAACCGATGTGCATCGCCACGACCGTGCCGGTCTCGTCGCAGGCGGCGAGGAAAGGGTCCCAGTCGTCGGTGTGGACGGAGGGGAGGCCCAGGTGCGGGGGTATCTCGGAGAAGGCCACGGCCCGCACACCGCGCGCCGCGTTCCTGCGTACCTCCGCCGCCGCCAGCTCCGCGTCCCAGAGGGGGATGAGGGTCAGCGGGATCAGCCGGCCCCGGGCCTCGGGGCCGCACCACTCCTCCACCATCCAGTCGTTGTAGGCCCGGACGCCGAGCAGCCCCAGCTCGCGGTCGGCCGCCTCGGTGAACGTCTGGCCGCAGAAGCGCGGGAAGGTCGGGAAGCAGAGGGCCGACTGGACGTGGTTGACATCCATGTCCGCGAGGCGCTGCGGGACGTCGTACGAGCCGGGGCGCATCTGCTCGTAGGTGATGATCTCCAGCTTGATCTCGTCCCTGGAGTAGCCGACGGCGGTGTCGAGGCGGGTCAGCGGGCGGTGCAGGTCCTCGTAGACCCACCAGTCGCCGATCGGGCCGTCGTCGCCGGGGGCACCCATCACGGGTTTGAAGCGGCCGCCGAGGAACGTCATCTCCTTCAGCGGCGCGCGGACGATGCGGGGGGCCGTGTCCAGGTACTTCTTCGGGAGCCTGTCCTGCCAGACGTTCGGGGGCTCCACCGTGTGGTCGTCGACGGAGATGATCTTCGGGAAGGGGGTGGGGGCGGTGGTGGGATCCGTGGCGCTCGTCTCCAAGGTGTCCATGTCCGTCACGGTAGCGCCGATCTGACGACCCGTCAGTAATCTGTTCGCCTGTGTGGAGCTGGTGACATGTCGGTGGCTCCCTGTGATCGACACCTCCCACGGCTGACGGATCCGCCACGGGCAGGGCAAACTGGCTCGTGCACCAAGGAGGCTTGGGAGACGTCGATGGGTGGTGAACCGGGAGTGCCGCAGAGCGGTGTGCCGCGCGTGCCGGAGCAGAGGGCCGCCGTGGACGCACAGATTCCGGAACCGGCGCCCCAGCCACCGGCCGACCTGCGCTTCGCCGTGCTCGGACCCGTACGGGCCTGGCGCGGCACCGAACCTCTCGCCACCGGTTCGCCTCAGCAACGGGCCCTGCTGGCCGCGCTGTTGCTGCGCGAGGGCCGCACGGCCACCGCGCACGAGCTGATCGACGCCCTGTGGGGCGACGACCCGCCGTCGCAGGCGCTGGCGGCGGTGCGGACGTACGCCTCCCGGCTGCGCAAGGTGCTGCCGGGGGTACTGGTCAGCGAGTCCGGCGGCTACGCGGTCCGCGCGCTGCCCGGCGGCGCGCTGGATCTGGCCGTGGCCCAGGAACTGGCCGCCGACGCCGAGAAGGCCAGGAGTTCCGGCGATCTGCTCCAGGCCCGCGAACTGCTGAACAGGGCGCTGGGACTGTGGGACGGCGAAGTCCTGGCGAGCGTGCCGGGGCCGTACGCGGAGACCCAGCGCGCCCGCCTGGAGGAGTGGCGTCTCCAACTCGTCGAGTCCCGCCTCGACATGGACCTGGAACAGGGCTGCCACGCGGAGGCGGTCTCCGAGCTGACCGCCCTCACCGCCGCCCACCCTTTGCGGGAGCGACTGCGCGAACTGCTGATGCTGGCGCTGTACCGCAGCGGACGGCAGGCCGAGGCCCTCGCGGTGTACGCCGACACACGCCGCCTGCTCGCCGACGAACTGGGCGTGGACCCCCGCCCGGGTCTGCGGGAGCTGCAGCAGCGCATCCTCCAGGCGGACCCGGGTCTCGCGGAGCCCTCCGCGCCCCTCGCGGCCGACACCTCCGCGCCCCCGGTCCGGCCCGCACAGCTTCCCGCCACCGTCCCGGACTTCACCGGCCGCGCCGCCTTCGTGAACGACCTGAGCAAGGTGCTGGCGGAGGCGTCCGGCGCCGAGGGCCAGGTCATGTCGGTGTCCGCGCTGGCGGGCATCGGCGGCGTCGGCAAGACGACACTCGCCGTGCACGTGGCCCACCAGGCCCGGTCGTCCTTCCCCGACGGGCAGCTGTACGTCGACCTCCAGGGCGCCGGCTCCCGCCCCGCCGAGCCGGAGACGGTCCTCGGCTCGTTCCTGCGCGCGCTCGGCACGGCCGACTCCGCGATCCCGGACTCCCTGGAGGAGCGGGCCGCGCTGTACCGGTCGGTCCTGGACGGCCGGCGGGTCCTGGTCCTGCTCGACAACGCACGGGACGCGGCCCAGGTACGGCCCCTGCTGCCCGGCACGGCGGGCTGCGCGGCCCTCGTCACCGCCCGGGTACGGATGGTGGACCTGGCCGGCGCCCACCTCGTCGACCTCGACGTGATGTCGCCCGACGAGGCCCTGCAGCTCTTCACGAGGATCGTCGGAGAGGAGCGCGTCGCGGCGGAGCGCAAGGCCGCGCTCGACGTCGTCGCGGCCTGCGGCTTCCTGCCGCTCGCCATCCGCATCGCCGCGTCCCGGCTCGCGGCGCGCAGAACGTGGACGGTGTCCGTCCTCGCCGCCAAACTCGCCGACGAGCGGCGCCGGCTGGACGAACTGCAGGCCGGTGACCTGGCGGTGAAGGCCACCTTCGAGCTGGGCTACGGCCAGCTGGAGCCCGCCCAGGCCCGCGCCTTCCGCCTCCTCGGCCTCGCGGACGGCCCGGACATCTCGCTGGCCGCGGCGGCCGCCGTACTGGACCTGCCGCCGGAGGACACCGAGGACCTCCTGGAGATCCTCGTCGACACGTCCCTCCTGGAATCCGCCGCCCCGGGCCGCTACCGCTTCCACGACCTCGTCCGCCTCTACGCGCGTGCATGCGCCGAACGCGACGAACAGCCGCCGAGCGAGCGGAGCGCGGCGATGTCACGGCTGCTGGATTTCTATCTGGCGACGGCGACGCGGGTGTACGCGATCGAGCGGCCGGGGGACCGGACGGTCGCGCATCTGGAGCGGAGCCGGTACGCCGGACGGGAGTTCTCCACCGCCTCGGACGCGTTGGACTGGCTGCACGCGGAGGCGGAACCGCTCCTCGCGTGCGTCCAGCAGTCGCTGGGGGCGTCCACGCTGCGACGGGCCGTCGACCTGCTGCTGGCCACCATCGATCTGGCCGAGTCCGGCGCCGGTTCGCGCCGCTACGAGACGACCGCGCTCGCCGCGCGTGACGCGGCGGCAGCGCTCGGGGACGCGCACGCCGAGACCCGGGCACGCATCACACTGGCCCAGGTCCTCAGCCAGGCGGGGCGCTTCGACGAGGCCGAACGGGAGGCCGAGCGCGCCGACCTCGTGAACGGGACGGCCGGCGACCCCTGGACCAGCGGCACCGCCCCCAACCAGCTGGGGATCATCGCCATCTGCACCGCTCGCTTCCCGGACGCCGAGGCCTTCCTGCTCAGGGCCATCGAGGCGTTCCAGGCGGACGGCAACAAACCCGGCGAGGCCAGCGCGGTGTGCAACCTGTCCCGCTCCCTCGCCTCCATGGGCCGCACCGCCAGGGCCGTCGATCTCGCCCGGCGCGGCGTGGAGATCTACGACGAGCTGGGGCTGACCGTACGCCTCGCGAACTCCCGCTACGCCTCGGGGATCGTGCTCACGCAGGCGGGCCGGCTCCATGAGGCCCTGGAGCAGCTCGAAGCGGCACTGCTGATCTTCACCGAGAACCGGCAGCGGCTGTGGGAGGGCACGACCCATTTCCGGGTGGCCCAGGTCCACCTGGCGGCGCATCGCCCCGCGCAGGCCGCTCAGCACGCCGAACAGGCGCTGGCGATCGGCTGCATCGGCGGCGACTGGATGAGGGCCAATGCCCTGACCCTGTTGGGCAGGGCATTGGTGACCCTCGGCCAGTCGGACCGGGCCCGCGCCTGCTGGCGTGAGGCGCTGACGACGTACGAGCGGAACAACTCGGCGGAGGCCGACGAGGTGCGCGGCCTGCTGCACCCGCTCGCGGCGGCGTGACAACCCTGGGGCAGGACGTTCATCGAACGTTTATGGGTGGCTGACAAGCTCAGTGCATCGATCCGTCGCGTCGGGGGGCAGGCGGATCCGTAGGGCCTCACAGTCAGCCGAGGCCACCTGAAACGCCCGTTCGGCGACCCCCGGGGGAGTTGCCGAACGGGCGCTTCCGCCCAGAAGCACCAGTTCACTCACGGGGAGTTCCAGCGATGAGCGACAAGAAGAAGCAGGACCCGGAGATCACCACGATGGACCAGCACGCACCCGCCCCGCCGAAGAAGGACGGGGCGGTCACCACGCTGGACCAGCACGCGCCGGTTCCGCCGGGCGAGGACCCGGAGATCACCACGATGGACCAGCACGCACCTGCCCCGCCCGCGCTGGACCTGGGTGGCAAGTGACCTTCTCCTGACGGGGGGTCGGCCGCGGTGGCGCGGAGGGGGAGCCACCGCGGCCGAGGTGTGTCCCGAGGCGGTGTTCAGGGAGGGACGAGGATGATCACAGCGCCTGCCGGGCCGGGCACGCCCGTCGTGCCCCGGCCGGAGAGGACCCCGCCCGCGCTGCGCGCGGCCCTGGCGCGGGTGGCGCCGCACCGCCTGGGCGAGATGGAACGGCAGAAGGACGAGGCCATCACCCTGGCCGCCCGCACGGGCAGCCTCCGGCCGATCACCCGCTTCCTCGAAACCTGGGCCGTCACCGTCGAGATCGCCAGGAACCCCGCCACGGCCGCCCGCCTGCACGGCGCCGAACACACGGCCCGCACCGTCGACCACGACGACCCGGCCTGGCGCGAGGCGATGCACGAGATCCGCGACCTGCACGCGACGGCCCTGAGATCACTCGACCAGGAACCACCCGACCGGGAACCACGAGACCGGTAACAGGCCGAACGGTCGGCGGTCGACCGGTAACAGGCCGACCGGACGGCGGTCGACCGATAGCAGGCCGACCGGACTGAGCCGACCGATAGCAGGCCGACCGGACTGGGCCGACCGATAGCAGGCCGGCCCGACGGCGGCCGACCAGGAGCAGGCCCACCGCGTACCGGCGAGGGCGAGGGGGCCGCCCCGAACGGGCGACGCTCAAGTGGCCGTTCGCGAACGGGGCGCGGGCACGCGATCGCGCACAGCCCGCCCTCACCGCCCCCGCAACTCCCCCTTCACCACCTTCCCGCTCGCGTTCCGCGGCAGTTCCCTCATGAACTCCACCGATCTCGGGACCTTGTAGTTGGCCATCTCGCGTCGGGACCAGGCGATGAGGTCGTCGGCGGTGGCGTGGGAGCCGGGGCGGCGTACGACGTAGGCCCTGCCGACCTCGCCGAGGCGGGGGTCGGGGACGCCGACGACCGCCACGTCGGCCACGTCCGGGTGGAGGCCGAGGAGCTGCTCGATCTCCGCCGGGTACGCGTTGAAGCCGCCGACGATGAACATGTCCTTGATGCGGTCGGTGATCCGCAGATTGCCGGCCTCGTCGAGGACGCCGACGTCACCGGTGCGGAGCCAGCCGTGGGACGTGACCGTGCGGGCGGTCTCGGCGGGGTCCTCGAAGTAGCCCCGCATGACGTTGAAGCCGCGGACGAGCACCTCCCCCGGCGAGCCCGCAGGCAGCGGGGTCCCCAGCGGGTCGACGACCCGCACCTCCGTCCCGGGTATCGCGCGCCCGGACGTCGAGGCGATCACCGACGGCTCGTCGCCGCGCCGGCACATCGTGACGATGCCGGACGCCTCGGACAGGCCGTACGCCGTCAGGACGGTGTCCACGCGCAGCTCCGCCCGCAGCCGTTCGACCAGGCGCAGCGGCACCACCGCGGCGCCGGTCACCACCAGACGCAGGGCGCTGAGGTCGTAGTCGTCGCGGGCGGGGTGGTCCAGGAGGGACTGGTGGAGAGTGGGCGGGCCGGGGAGGACGGTGACGCGTTCCGCCGCCACGTTGGCCATCGCCGTCTCCACGTTGAACACCGGCTGCGGGATCATCGTCGCGCCCCGCATGAGGCAGGCGATCACGCCCGCCTTGTAGCCGAAGGTGTGGAAGAAGGGGTTCACGATGAGGTAGCGGTCGCCACGGCGGAGCCCGGCCAGCTCGCTCCACACCTCGTACGCCCGCAGGGTCTGCGCGTGGGTGATCACCACTCCCTTGGAACGGCCCGTGGTGCCGGAGGTGAAGACGATGTCGGACGGGGAGTCCCCGGTCAGTGCCTCCGCGCGCTCCCGCACCACCCCCTCCCCCACCCCGTCGCCGCTCGCGAGGAAGTCCTTCCAGGTGCGGAAGTCGGCGGGCGCGTCGTCCGCCAGCACCACCACCTGTTCCAGGTGCGGGAGTCCGGGCAGGGGGCCCGGCCGCTCGCACACGCTCCCGGCGCCCCGCGCCCGCAGCCGCCCGCTCTCCGCGCCGGCGGCCCGCCGCAGCGAGGCCACGTACGACGTCCCGAGGAACGTCCCGGTGACGAACAGCAGTTTCGCCCGGCTGCGCGCCAGCACGTCCGCCGCCTCGCCGCCCTTGAAACGGGTGTTCAGCGGGACGAGCACCGCGCCCGCCGAGACCGCGCCGAGCGCGGAGACGATCCAGTCGAGGGAGTTCGGTGCCCAGAGGGCGACCCGGTCGCCGGTCCGGACCCCGTTCGCGACGCACGCGGCCGCCGCGCGCTCCACCCGCGCGCCCAGCTCCGCGTACGACACCCGCGTACGCCCGTCGACGACGGCCTCGTCCCCGCCGAACCGCCTGGCCGCCGAGCGGACCAGCCCGGGGACGGTCCCCCACGCCTCCCGTCCCAGGTCCGCGCGCCCCTCCACCTCACCGATCACAGCAGCCTCCGTAGCGAGAAACCAGTGTCCAAGTGCTGCCCGGGCATGAGCTGACTACCCGTCAGATTAGCTGTACCCTGACGGACTGTCAGCAGCCGACAGTCCCTGTGCGGAGGTGCGCTCCGCAGCCTGTGCGGAGGTGTGCCCCCTATGGCTCCCATGGCCGTGCTCAAGGACGCGACGGCGATCGTCGGCATCGGCCAGACAGCTTTCGCCAAGCAACTTCCGGAAACGGAAAGATCGTTGGCGTGCCGGGCGATTCTCGCCGCCCTCGACGACGCGGGGATCGCCCCGGACGAGGTCGACGCGCTCGCCTCGTACACGATGGAGGAGACGGACGAGGTCGAGGTCGCCAAGGCGCTCGGTCTCGGCGACCTCACCTTCTTCAGCAAGGTCGGCTACGGCGGCGGCGGTTCGTGCGCCACGGTCGCGCATCTGGCCGCCGCGATCGCGACCGGGCAGGCCACGGTCGGCGTCGCCTGGCGGTCCCGGAAACGCGGCTCGGGCCCCCGCCCGTGGAAGAACACCACGGTCCAGCTCCCCACCCCCGCGCAGTGGACCCGCCCCTACGGCCTGCTCCGCCCCGCCGACGAGATAGCCATGCTCGCCCGCCGCCACATGCACGAGTACGGCACGACCCGCGACCACCTCTTCAACGTCGCCCTGGCCTGCCGCAACCGAGCGAACCAGAACCCGGCCGCGATCATGTACGAACGCCCCCTGACCCGCGAGATGTACATGAACTCCCGCTGGATCAGCGAACCCCTCTGCCTCTTCGACAACTGCCTGGAGACCGACGGGGCGTTGGCCTGCGTCGTGGTCTCCGCCGAGCGCGCCCGCGACTGCCGCCGGACCCCCGTCCACGTCCACGCCGCCGCCCAGGGCCTGCCCGCCCAGCACCACGGCATGGTCAACTACTGGAACGACGACCCGCTGACCGGCCCCGCCTGGACCGCCGCCCGGCACCTGTGGAAACACGCGGACATCACCCCGGACGACATCGACGTGGCCCAGATCTACGACGCGTTCACCGCGCTGATCCCCCTCTCCCTGGAGGGCTACGGCTTCTGCGGCCGGGGTGAGGGCGGCGCGTTCACCGAGGGCGGCGCCCTGGAGATCGGCGGCCGGCTGCCCCTCAACACCTCCGGGGGCGGCCTCAGCGAGGCGTACGTCCACGGGTTCAACCTGATCACCGAGGGCGTGCGGCAACTGCGCGGCACGAGCACCGCCCAGGTACCGGGGGCGGCGACCTGCCTGGTGACGGCGGGCGAGGGCGTCCCGACATCGGCCCTGCTGCTGAGGAACTGAAAAACGGACGGAGTTGAGGGAGTTGAGGACATGCTGACCCCCGCCGTGGACGACGACGGCGCCCCCTTCTGGGAGTACGCCGCCCGGGGCGAACTACGCATCCAGGCCTGTGCCGACTGCGGCGAACTCCGCTTCCCGCCCCGCCCCTGCTGCCCCCACTGCCGCTCGTTCGCGACGACGTGGCGCCGGGTCGGCGGCCGGGGCCGCATCTGGTCGTACGTCCTGCCCCACCCGCCCCTCCTCCCCGACTACGCCGAGCAGGCCCCGTACAACGTCGTCCTCGTCGAACTCGCCGACGCCCCCCGCATCCGCCTCGTCGGCAACCTGGTGAGCGCGCCGGGCGCCCGCCTCGACTCCGTCCCCGTCGAGCGTCTGCGGATCGGTGCCCGGGTCCAGGTCGTCTTCACCGCCGACGGCCTCCCCCAATGGGTACTGGAGCGGCCGTGACCCTGCGCACGACGACGGACAAGGACACGGGTGTCGCCCTCCTCACCCTGGACCGCCCGGAGAGGCACAACGCCCTGGACCTGGCGACGGCCGAGCAACTGACGCTCGCCTGGCGGGAGTTGCGTTACGACGACACCGTACGTGCGGTCGTCGTGACCGGTGCCGGCGACCGCGCCTTCTGCACGGGCCTCGACCGGGACGCGGCACGGTCCGTCCCCCAGCCGCACTCCCCCTACACGATCGAGGACCCGCTCCTCAGGGTCGGCCCGAGATCCAACGACCTCTGGAAACCGGTGATCGCTGCGGTGAACGGCATGGCCTGCGGCGGCGCCTTCTACCTCCTCGGCGAGGCGGACTTCCTCGTCGCGGACCCCTCGGCCACCTTCTTCGACCCCCACACCACCTACGGCATGGTCAGCGCCTTCGAGTCGATCCTCATGTCCCAGCGCATGCCGTACGGGGAGGCCACCCGCATGGCCCTGATGGGCACCGCCGAGCGGATGTCGGCGCGCCGGGCGTACGAGGTGGGCCTGGTCTCGGAGGTGACCGAACCCGGCGGATCCGTCGCCGCCGCGCTCCGCTGCGCCGAGGTGGTCGCCGGGTACCCCCCGGAGGCCGTCCAGGGCACGGTCCGCGCCTGCTGGGCCGCCCGGGAGACGGCACGGGCGCACGCTCTCGCGTACGCCCCGCACCTCGTCTCCCTGGGCAACCTGCCGGCGGACCGGCAGGCGGAGCTGTTCACGGGCCGCCGGTCCGGTGGGTACCGGGTGCGGTGAACTCCCGCCGGCGACCCCGGGGCGCCGCGCCGCCCGGCCCCCTCAGTGCCGGGCGTTCGCCGGCACCTCGATCTGGCTGTCGCCCCAGCCCATCCCGGTCGTCGCCGTGTAGTTCACCGTCGTGCCCGCGTCGAGCCCGGCCTCGCGGGCCCTGGCCGACGGTTCGACCAGCACGAGCAGTTCGGCGAGCAGCTCGCCGGTGGACGGGTCCACCACCACCCGCTGCTCCACGCTCCCCAGCGGTGTCGCGTGGGTGCCCGGGAAGGCGATCCCCACGCCCTTGCGCCCCAGCGGATCGGTGACCCGCCCGAGCCCCCGGACGCCGGGCTGTTCCGCCATCACCCGGTACGCGGCGGCCCGGACGGCGGGCTTCACCGGCATCGTGATCAGGTCGGCGGCCTGGCGCAGCACGTAGGCCGTACGGTCCCTGATCTCGGAGCCGCCGTCCTGCCCGTACCGACGCTCCAGCTCTCGCCGCAACTCTGCCGTGTCGGAGGGGAGTTCGAGCAGGTCCTGATAGGAGGCGTTCCGCGGGCCGAGGGCGTAGATCTTGTCGTCGGCGTCCGTCCGCATGACCATCGGCGGCCGGGTCCCCATCGTGTACCCGAGCGTGCCGCCCGCCTCGTTCCCCAAGACCTCGGCCTGCATCGTCCGAGGTGAGCCGGCCGCCCGCCAGCGTGCCGCGTCCGCCTCGGTCCGGGGGGCGATCTCGGCGTCCAGACCGGAGACCATCAGGCTCCGGGTTCCCGGACGCACCCCCACCGACCACTGGGAGGTCGCCGTGTCGCGCACGGCGAGGAGCGGCCCCTTGCCATCCTCCGCGCCGACGACGTTCACGTCCTGCGAGCGCGTGGTGGTCTGCCAGTACGTTCCCTCGCCGGCCGCCGTGCCGACCTTCCCGGCCGCGCTGAGCAGTTCGAGGCGTCCGTCCGCCGCGGACGCGTCCGGCCCCGAGGCGGAGGAGGAGTGCGAGGGCGCGCCCGGGCTCACGCCGAGCGGGTTCCGGTCGATGGTGCTCACGACCACGGCCGACGCCGCGACGGCCGCGAGGGCGGCCACGGTCCCGAACGGCCGGACGCCGCCCCGGAACCGCTCCGGGACGCGCAGGCGCGCCGTGCGACGGCCGTCCGCCTCCCGGGTGAGGAGGCGTTCCAGGTCCGCGCGCTGCCGCGGGGAGTCCGCGAGCCTCGCCGGGTCCAGCTCGTCGGGCCGGGCGCCCGCGAGCACCTTCATGACGTCGGGCCGCCCGGACCGTCCGTGGGTGTCCTTCATGTGAGTGCTCCTCTGCGATCGGTGCGGCCCGGGGCCTGGGGTGCGTGGGGTGCGGGCGGTGCGTGGGATGCGGGCGGTGCGGAGTGCCTGTTCCGTACGGGGCCGCCGGTGCCGGGTACGCCGGCTCCAGGGCCTTCTCCAGACGGCGGCGGGCCCGGTGCAGCCGGACGGTCAGCGTCGCGGTGGTGCAGCCCAGGACCCGGGCGGCCTGTCGGGCGCTCAGCCCGTGCCAGGCGATGAGCGTCAGCAGTTCCCGGTCGGCGTCGGACAGGCTCGCCAGGGCCTGCAGCGCGGCCTCCCGCTCGGTCACGTCCGCCGCGACGTCACCGGCGTCGCCGCGGACGCCGCGGCCGATCTGCTGTGCCTCCGCGGCGGCCAGGGCGTACTGATGGGCGTCGCGGCGGCGCAGCTCGCGCACCAGGTTGCGCGCGACCCCCAGGAGCCAGGGCAGCGGGGCGCTCGGAATGTCCCGTACCCGCCGCCAGGCCACGGTGAAGGTCTCGCTGGTGATGTCCTCCCCCACCTGCCGTCCCACCAGACTGGTGGCGTAGGCGAGGACGCGTGGATAGCACTCCTCGTAGATGTCCCTGAAGCGTTGCGCATGTGTCACGCGCCGTCCCCTCGTATCGGCTGTCTCACCGAGCAATGCGCGGGGCGGCCGACTTCTTACAGGGGGAGCGGAGATTCATGGACTGTGGCCCACGTCACGTCCGGTGCGTGCGTGGGCGGGAGAGGGGGAGGCTCGCGGTCCTAGGACGTCCGAGCCGTCCCCGTCCCCTTCTCCGCGTCCAGCGCGTACACGCACCGGTCCTTGCTGCACGCGTACACGACGCCGTCCTTGACGACGGGCGACCCGGTGATCTCCCCGCCCGTCGCGAGCTTCCACCGCAGGCGGCCGTCGTCGGCCTTCAGCGTGTACAGCAGGTGATCCGTGGAGCCGAAGTGGATCCGTCCCTCCGCCACCGACGGGGCGCCGACGATCTCGCCGCCCGCCTGGAAACGCCACTTCGGTGTGCCCGTGACCGCGTCGAGGGTGTAGAGCCCCTTGCCGCTGCCGACATGGACGTGTCCGGCGGCGACCAGGACCGGCTCCAGCGAGGAGCGGGACTCCGTCGCGATGCGCCAGCGGTCGCGGCCGTCGGTCGCGTCGAGGGCGTAGACCGTGCCGAGGTAGTCGGCGAGGTAGACGCCGCCGCCCGTGACGGCGGGACCGGGCGCGAACGTGGGAGCGGAGAGGAAGACGGCCGGTGCCTCGAAGTGCCAGCGGACGTGGCCGCTCGCGATGTCCACGGCGAGGACGCGGCTGCCGGCGGAGATGTACACATAGCCGTCGGCGGCCGGTGCGAGCCGTACCGGGACGCCGCCGCAGGAGGCCGCGTCCCCGATGGGGTACGACCAGCGCTCGTCGCCCGTACGGGCCTCCAGCGCGCGCAGCCGGGCGTCCTTCCAGATGTAGACCGTGCCGTCCTGGACGACCGGACCGGCCTCGGGGGACTCGAAGTCGCTCTGGGCGCCGGTCAGCTCCCAGAGCTTCTGCCCGTTGGACGCCTCCCAGCCCTGGACGCCGCCGCCACGGGTGGCGGTGACCACGGTGCCCCGGTCGGCCTTCAGGGAGTAGACCCAGGCGTCCGTCGACAGCCGCCACAGGTCCCCGCCCTCACGGGCGTCGAGCGCGAAGAGGGTGGGTCCGTCGGAGGCGTGGATACGGCCGTCCGCGACGGCCATCGACCAGGCGACGTCACGGGTCTTGAAGCGGCGCCGGCCGGTGGCCACGTCCAGGGCGTGCACCTCGAAGGAGGTGACGTAGACGAGGTCGTCGGCGACGGACGGGGTGCCCCACACATCGTTCGACATGCGGAAACGCCAGGGGCGCCAGCCGGAGGGCGCCGCGTCGGGGGTGGCGGGCGGGGCGACGACGGGCGCGGGGTCGGCGCCGTTCACGCCGGCGCGCGGTCGCGACCAGGACGCGGCGAGGCCCGCCTCGGGCGGGGGCGCCTTCACGGCGGCCGCACGGGCGTCGGCGACGCGGGGGCCGGGCCCGATGGGCACCTGGCCGCCGGCGAGCCGTACGGGCCCGGTGTCGGGGGCACCGACGGGGACGGGCGCGGGGTCGTACGGCGGCGGGGGCGGGGGGACCGGGGCGGTGGGGCGGCCGCCGCCTCCGCTGCGGCCGGAGGAGGTCTGCGGCTTGGGCGCCGGGCGCCCTCCCCGCCGGGTCTCGATCATGGCGACGGCCTTCTCCGGCAGCCACGCCGACGCCGTACCGCTGTCGTCCGAGCCGGAGCCGAAGAGGTGCGGGGCGAGCTGTGCCTGGAGGTCGGCCGGGTTGGGGCGCGCGGTCGGGTCCATCTGCATACAGGACTCGATCAGCGGCCGCAGGTCCTCCGGCAGGCCGGAGAGGTCGGGGCCCTCGCGCAGCAGCATGAAGACGGTCTCGACGGGGTTGGCGCCGTGGAAGGGGGCGTGTCCGGTGGCGGCGAACACGAGCATCGAGCCGAGCGAGAAGACGTCGCTCGCGCCGGTCACGCTGCGCGAGTCCTTCGCCTGCTCGGGCGACATGTACGCGGGCGTCCCGACGGCGACGTTCGTCATCGTCAAACGAGTGTTCGAGACGCCGGACGCGATGCCGAAGTCGATCACGCGGGGCCCGTCCTCGACGACGAGCACGTTGGAGGGCTTCAGGTCGCGGTGGACGAGCCCGGCACCGTGGATGGACTGCAGGGCCTCGGCCACGCCCGCGGCGAACCAGCGGACGGCCTGGACCGGCATCGGTCCGCAGTCGTTCACTATCTCTTCGAGGGAGGGCGCGGGAACGTACGCGGTCGCCAGCCACGGCACGGCGGCGCGGGGGTCGGCGTCGACCACCGCCGCCGTGTAGAAGCCGGACACCGCGCGGGCCGCCTCGACCTCGCGCGTGAAACGGACCCGGAAGAGCTGGTCCTCGGCCAGTTCCGTCCGCACCGTCTTGATCGCCACACGCCGGCCCGACGCCGAGCGCGCCAGATAGACCAGCCCCATGCCGCCGGCACCCAGCCGTCCCAGCACCTCGAACGGCCCGATCCGCCGCGGATCGTGCTGCGTCAGCTGATCCACCACTTGCCCTGCCACCTCCCCGTACGGACCGCGTCACCCGTATTGTGCGCGCGACCCCGTGCAGCGTCTCACCACCGCACCGCCCTGGCGGCACGCACCCCGATTCTTCCTGTACCGGGGGCAGGTTGCGAACCCGGGGGCGAGTCGGGGTGTCTCAGGACAAAACCACGCGGTCCGCCTCTCGGGAAGCGGGAGCCCGGATGGTGGGACACTGTGGCGAATCGCGTACCACCGGCGCACAACCCCGCCCGTCTGCCCGCGCGGCGCCCCCGTCACGCCCCCCGGAGCGCCCGCGTGAACCAGGAGTCGGGCACCCGTTCACCCGCCTGCCGGCCGCCGTCTTCTCGCTGGTCAGCCGTCGTCCTCCGAGGCGTTCACGTCGCGTGCGCCCTGCGCAGGGGAGTCGTCCGTACGCCGGTCGTCCCCCTCCTGCCGCAGCTCGTCCGGGTGCTGTTCGGTCTGGTCCGCCTCCTGCGGCGCCTCCCGCCAGGCGTTTCCGTTCTTCCGCTGCAGCAGGGCGAACGACGCGCCTTGATTGTCCGTGACGACCGCCACATTCCCGTACGAGGTGTCGAACGGCGGCACCTGTACGCGCCCCCCGAGCCGGCTGACGGCCGCGACCGCCTCCTCGCAGTCCTCCGTCCCGAAGTGGACCAGGAAGTGCGGCGGCATCTCCGCCGGGAAGACGTCGGTGAGCGCGGCCCGGCCGAAGTCCGGGACGGCGTCCGGGCCGAAGAGGGCGTCGTGGAAGAGGTGCGCGTAGAAGGAGTTGGCCGCCTTGGTGTCCCGCGTGTACAGCTCGGCCCACGCGAACGTGCCGGGCTCGTGGCGCCGTCCGAAGCCGGTGTGCGCACCGGGCTGCCAGAGGCCGAAGACGGCGCTCTCGGGATCGGTGGCCAGCGCGGCGACGCCGAGCCTGCCGACCAGGGTCGGCGGGGTGATCACCTGACCGCCGGCCGCGGTGATCCGGGCGGTGAGGGCGACCGCGTCCGGCGTGGCGAAGTGCACGGTCCACACGGTGGGGAGGCGGCCGTCGGGCTTGGGGGCGAGGGCGGCGACGGGGGCGCCCTCGACGTACGCCCACACCTCGTGCGCGCCGTCCCCGGGGGCCACCTTGAAGGACCATCCGAAGAGTTCGCCGTAGAACCGCTTCCCCGCCTCCACGTCGGGCAGCTGGGCGTCCACCCAGCAGGGGACGCCCTCGGGGTACGGGACGCTTCCCGCCCCGGCGCCGGCTCCCGCCCCGGCGCCGGCTTCCGCCCCGGTGGCGGCTCCGGTCTCATCGGCCATAGGGCCAAGCTAAGGGCGGCGCACGCTGGGCGCGCGTCGGGCGCGTCCGTACCGGGCGTCCTGCGCGGACGCGCTCGGGTGGCCGGTGTGCGCCGGCGGGTGCGGGTGGGTGGGGGCGCTCGCAGCCGACGACCGCAACCGCGACCGCCCCTGGAGCCCCCACTCACCCGAAAGAAACGCGCCACCACACTCCGTGATCACCGCACGAACCCCTAGGTGACGCCCCTGATCCCCATTTGCAGTCGGCCGAATCGCGCTCCGATCGCCCCTCGGTAAGCTGACGGCATGACAGGACAAGTGCGTACCGTCGACGGCCGCGTGGCCGGCCGACGAGGGCAGGCGACCCGGCAGAAGCTGCTCGACTGCCTCAGCGAGATGCTCAGCTCGTCGCCCTACCGGGACGTCAAAGTCATTGATGTCGCCCGGAAGGCGGGGACTTCACCCGCGACCTTCTACCAGTACTTCCCGGACGTCGAGGGCGCCGTCCTGGAGATCGCCGAGCAAATGGCCAGCGAGGGCGCCACATTGACGCGCCTCCTCGAAGGCCGCTCCTGGGTCGGCAAGGCCGGCTGGCAGACCGCCCAGGAACTCGTCGACGGCTTCCTGGACTTCTGGCGCAAGAACGACGCCATCCTCCGCGTCGTCGACCTGGGTGCCGCCGAAGGCGACAAACGCTTCTACAAGATCCGTATGAAGATCCTGAACTCGGTCACCAACTCCCTGTCGGAGACGGTCTCCGAGCTGCAGGCCAAGGGCCGCGTCGACAAGGACGTGAACCCGGCGGCCCTCGCCGGTTCCCTCGTCGCGATGCTCGCCTCGGTCTCCGGGCACCAGAAGGGCTTCCAGACCTGGGGCGTCAAGCAGGCCGAACTGCGCCCCAACCTGGCACTGTTGGTCCACCTGGGCATCACCGGCAAGAAACCCATGAAGTAACCAGGAGCACCCGGGCACGCCCCCGGACGCGATTCCTGTCACGCAGACGGCACCCTCGGCCGAGGAGTGCCGCCTGCCGCGTTCAGGGGGACTCGAGGGCCGGGGAGATCACCGGGGCCAGGGGAGATCACCCGGGGGGCAGGCCGCGCCGCCGAACAGCCGCGCACGAGCGCGGGCCGCGGGCGCGGGCGCGGGCGCGATTCACCGCCGTACGATCCTGAACACCCGTATCTCGCGGTCCACCCGCGCCTGATACGTCGAGTACGGCGGCCAGAACCGCAGCAACTCCTTCCAGACGGCCGCCCGTTCCTCCCCCGCCAGCAGGTGGGCGGTGACGGGGATGTCCTGCCCCTTCCAGTTGATCTCGGCGTCGGGATGGGCCAGCAGGTTGGCACTCCAGGCCGGGTGGCCGGGGCGGCCGAAGTTCGACCCGATGAGCACCCAGCTGTCGCGCCCCTCCTCGGGCATACAGGCCAGCGGGGTACGGCGCGGCTCCCCGCTGCGTGCGCCGGTCGCGGTCAGTACGACACCGGGCAGCAGCTGCGCGCTGAGCAGGACCCGCCCCCGGGTGGCCCGGTGCACGGCCCGGTCCAGCACCGGTATGACGTGCGGCGCGACCCGGGCGAACGCCGGAGCCGAGGACACCTTCTGCACCAGCCGCACACCCATGTCCTTCACGGCCGTCACGCCCTTCCTGTTCTTCCCGCCTTTCACGCCCTTCGCCGCCCCTGCCGTCGACCCGGCCGCCCTCTTCGAAGCCATCAGCCCCGCACCACCCTCCGCTCGCCCGGCCCGTCGGCCGTGAAGATCCCCGCCATGTCGGCCGCCCGCCCCCGCAGCCGGTGCACCGGCCCGAAGAGCGCCTCGTCCCCCGCCGCCCGCTTGAAGTACAGGTGCGCCTCGTGTTCCCAGGTGAACCCGATGCCCCCGTGCAGCTGGATCCCTTCCCCGGCCGCCACCCGCAACGCCTCCAGCGCCTGCGCGAGCGCCAGCCCGCCGACCCGCTCGCCGCCGCCCGCACCGCCCTGACCGCCGGGCCGCGCGGCGGCGGCGGCCCAGGCGGCGTAGTACGCCGCCGACCGGGCCGCCCGCACCCGCACATACACATCGGCGAGCCGGTGCTTCACCGCCTGGAACGACCCGATCGGCCGCCCGAACTGCTCCCGCTGCCGCGCGTAGGCGACCGTCCGCTCCAGCACCCGGTCGGCGGCGCCCACGGCCTCCGCCGCGAGCACCGCGGCGGCCGCGTCCCCGACCCCGGCCAGGGCCGACAGCACGCGGACGTCGGCGCCCGCGCCGGCTCCGGCCGCCTCCCCCAACAACTCGGCCTCCACGTCACGGAGTTCGAGCCGGGCCACCGGACGCGTCTCGTCGATGGAGGTCTGCCGCACCCGCCCGAGGCCCCCGGCAGACCCCGCCTCCCCGCGCGGCACCCGTACGAGAAACAGCAGCGTCCGCGACCGGGCGTAGCCCCCGGTGTGCGCGGCCACGAGCAGCAGCCCCGCGCTGTGCCCGTCGAGAACCTGCCCGACCTCCCCGTAGAGCCGCCACCCGTCCCCGACGCGTCGGGCCTGGACTCCGCCGGCCCGGCCGCCCCCGGCCCACGTACCCCCGTTGTCGCAGGTCAGCGCCAGCGCGGCGGCGAGGGCGGTGCCCGGTACGGCGAGGGCGGCGGTGAGCCGGCCCGCGGCGAGGCGGGGCAGCAGTGCGGCGCGCTGCGGCTCGGTGCCGAGGGCGAGGATCAGGGGAGCGACGAGGACGGCGGTGGACAGCAGTGGCGAGGGAGCCAGGACACGTCCCAACTCCTCGCTCGCCAAGGCCAGTTCGGTCGCGGAGCAGCCGACACCGCCGTACGTCTCGGGGAGTGCGAGCCCCGGCAGCCCGAGCTGTTCGGAGAAGGCGAGCCAGAGGCCGGCGTCGTACCCCTCACCCGTCCGCACGGCGGACCGGACCTCCTCCGGACCACAGCGCTTGAGCAGCAACTCCCGTACCGTGCGCCGGATCTCCTCCTGCTCGGCGGTGAAGCGGGTGTCCATGGCGGTCCCCCTTCCACTCCCCATCGTCATGCTGATCTGACGGTCCGTCATATTAGGCCGGAAGACCGTCGAAGCACAGGGTTGCCGACCCGCTCATCTGATGTACCGTCAGATCCATGACCGCTGTGCCTGCTCCACCCGGATCCGGTGGCCCTCGTGACGCGGCACGGCGAGGCGGCGGCCGGAAGGTCGCGATCGTCGGCGCCGCGCTGTCCGACTGCGGCCGGGTGGACGACGCCACCCCGTACGCGCTCCACGCACAGGCCGCCCGCCGGGCCCTCGCCGACGCGGGACTGGAGCACACGGCCGTCGACGGCCTCGCCTCCGCGGGCCTCGGCACGCTGGCGCCGGTCGAGGTGGCCGAGTATCTGGGCCTGCGGCCCACCTGGGTGGACTCCACCTCGGTCGGGGGCGCGACCTGGGAGGTCATGGCGGCGCACGCGGCGGACGCGATCGCCGCCGGGCACGCGAACATCGTCCTCCTCGTCTACGGCTCCACCGCCCGCGCGGACATCCGGGCGGGCCGCCGCACCGGCGACCTCTCCTTCGGGGCGCGCGGCCCCCTGCAGTTCGAGGTCCCGTACGGGCACACCCTGATCTCCAAGTACGCCATGGCCGCACGCCGCCACATGCACGAGTACGGGACCACCCTGGAACAGCTGGCCTCCGTCGCCGTACAGGCCCGGTCGAACGCGGCGGCCAACCCCGAGGCCATGTTCCGCACGCCGATCACCGTCGACGACGTCCTCTCCTCCACGCCGATCGCCGACCCGTTCACCAAGCTCCACTGCTGCATACGTTCCGACGGCGGCGCGGCGGTCCTGCTGGTGGCCGAGGAGTACGTACGGGACTGCCGGCCGGCCACGCCCGTCTGGATCCTCGGCACCGGCGAGTACACCTCCCACACGACCATGTCCGAGTGGCCCGACTTCACGGTCTCCCCGGCCGCGGTCAGCGGCCGCCTCGCCTTCGAACGAGCGGGCGTGCGCCCCTGCGAGATCGACTTCGCCGAGATCTACGACGCCTTCACCTACATGACCCTCGTGACCCTGGAGGACCTCGGATTCTGCGCGAAGGGCGAGGGCGGGGCCTTCGTGGAGAAGGGCCGCCTGACCCTGACGGGCGACCTCCCCGTCAACACCGACGGCGGCGGCCTCTCCGCCCAGCACCCCGGCATGCGCGGCCTGTTCCTCCTCGTGGAGGCCGTACGCCAGCTGCGGGGCGAGGCGGGCCCCCACCAGATCCCCACCTCCGACGGCACCCCGCCCCGCCTGGCCGTCGCGTCGGGCACGGGCGGCTGGTTCTGCTCGTCGGGAACGGTGGTGCTGGGGCGGGAGTGAGGCCGGTCCGAGGGTCTTCGCCCGGTGCATGCGCCCCGACGTGGGTCTCGTCCGACCCGGGCACGGTGTGAGACCGTCCCACCCATGATCGAACCTCCCGCCCAGCCGCGGCCCGCGTCCCCGGCCCCCGCCCCGCCGTCCGGTCTCGTCCAGGCCCTGCGGGGGCTGCGGGTCTGGGATCCGCAGGTCAGCGCACTGCCGTTGTTCGACCCGGCGGCGGCACCCGCCGAGCCCGTGCCGCTCTTCGCCGCCTGGTTCGGCGAGGTCGTGGCGGCCGGGGAGGTGGAGCCGCACACGATGTCGCTGGCCACGGCGGACGCGGAGGGCCGGCCGGACGTCCGTACGGTGATGCTGCACGACGTGGACGCGCGGGGCTGGCACTTCGCCTCCCACGCCGGCAGCCGCAAGGGACGCCACCTCGCGGCCCGCCCGTACGCGTCCCTCGGCTTCTACTGGCCCCTCCTCGGCCGCCAGGTCCGGGTGCGGGGCAGCGTCACGGTCCAGCCCGCCGAGGTCGCCCACGCCGACCTGCACGCCCGTTCGACGGGCGCGCTGGCCGCCGCCCTCGTGGGCCACCAGAGCGAGGTGCTGCCCTCGTACGAGGAGTTGGAACGCGCCTCGCGGGCCGCCTGGGAACGCGCCGAACGCGAGCCGGACGTGGCCGTGCCCTCCTGGACGGCGTACGTCGTGGAGCCGGACGAGGTGGAGTTCTTCCAGGGGGACGCGCGACGACGGCACGTACGGCTGAACTACCGGCGGGAGGGCGACGGCTGGGTAACGGAGTTGCTCTGGCCGTGACGGATGGACGGGCGGACGGACGGGCGGGCGGACTCGAGGACGGCTAGGCAGACGGGCGGACGGACGGACAGGCGGGCAGGCGGACGGGAAGGCGGGCGGCCGGGAAGAGGCAGCGGAGGCCCTGGGGAGCCGCGGAGGCTGTGGGGAGCCGCGGAGGCTGTGGGGAGCCGCGGAGGCTGTGGGGAGCCGCGGAGGCTGTGGGGAGCCGCGGAGGCTGTGGGGAGCCGCGGGAGCCCTGGGGAACCAGGGGAGCCCAGGGGGAACCGCGGGGGCGGGGCAGCCCCCTCAGACCTTCTCCCACACGGACACGTGCCTGGTGCTGTCGTTCGTGAACGGCTCGCCCTTCCATCCCGCCCAGCGGTTCCGCAGCCGCATGCCGGCCAGCCGGGCCATCAGGTCCAGTTCGGCCGGCCAGACGTACCGGAAGGGGATCGACCGGTACACCGGCCGCCCCTCGACGAGGACCATGTGGTGCGACCGCATTCCCTGCGTCGCCACGTCGTACGTGTCGAACCCCAGCCGCGTCGGCCCGACATGGAACGGCACCGCGTTCTGCCCCGGCGGCAGCCGCCGCAGGTCCGGCACCCCGACCTCGATCACGAAGCGGCCGCCGGGCAGGAGATGCGCGGCGGCGTTGCGGAAGCAGTCCACCTGGGCGTCCTGCGTGGTGAGGTTGTTGATCGTGTTGAAGACGAGGTAGGCGACGGTGAAGCCGGGACCGTCCACCCGGGTCGTGGCGAAGTCCCCGATGGTGACGCCGATGTCCGCGCCCCCCGGCTTGGCCCGCAGCCGCTCCACCATGGCCCGTGACAGGTCGATGCCGTGGACCGGCACACCGCGCCGGGCGAGCGGCAGGGCGATCCGCCCGGTGCCGATCCCGAACTCCAGCGCCCGCGCGTCCCCTCCGGGACCGTCCGCGAGCCCGGCGATCAGCTCCACGGCCGGGTCGACGGCCTCCGCGCCGAACCTGGCGGAGGAAGGGTCGTCGTAATGCGCGGCGACGGCTTCACCGAAGTAGCCGTCGGGGTCGTCGACGTTCTCGTACTCGAAGTGGTCGTCCGTGCTCATGAGATCCCTTCCGGTGCCGGGTCGGTGGCCAGTCGTGCGTGCAGGTGAGCGTCCCGGAAGGCGTCGTGGCGCCCCTCCTCGAACGACGCCCCGCGCATGGTCCCCTCGTACGGGAACCCGCACAGCTCGGCGACACGGCAGGACGCGGCATGGCCGACGACGTGGTCGAGTTCGAGCCGGTGGATGCCGAAGTCGGTGAGGGTCCAGCGGGCGGCGAGGTCGAGGGCGCGGGTGGCGACCCGGCGGCCGCGGGCCTCGGGCAGCACCCAGTAGCCGACGACGGCCCTGCGCATGGACATGTCGATCCCGCTCAGCCCGACCAACCCGAGCGTCACACCGCTCTCCGCGTCCGCGACCCGGAAGGAGACGGTCTTCCCCTCCGCGTCGGACTCCGCCCGCAGGCGCAGGGACTCCCGGGCCCCGTCGAGATCCTCGTCCACCGTCATGGGTGTGTTCCACCGCCGGTAGTCGGGGTCGGCCCGCCCCCGGAACCACGCCTCCACATCCGCGTCGGACTCCGCGTCCCACGCACACAGCCGCAGGCCGTGCCCGTGCGGCAGCTCGCCGGAGGACGGCGGGGACGGATCGGGGTACGGATCGGGGTACGGATCGGCGGATCGCTCATCAGTACGGCTCACGCCCCCATTGAAACGCGCACCCCCTCACGGACGCGCGCGAAATACGGGGACCACCACACCTCCGCCCTCCCGGAAGACGACCTCCAACGCCATCCCCATCCGCAGCCCTCCTTCCGGCGCCCCCGCCTCCCGCACCACCTCGGTCATCATCCGCGGCCCCTCGGCGAGATCGACGACCGCGGGCACGTACGGCGTCCGCTCCCCGAAGGGCGGCAGGTCGTTCCGGTGGACGACGGACCAGGTGTAGAGCGTGGCGCGCCCGGACGCCTCCTCCCACCGCACGTCCTCGCTCCAGCAGTACGGGCAGAACTCCCGCGGATAGTGATGAGCGCGCCCGCATCCCGCCGCCCCGCAGCGCCGCAGGAGCAGCCGCCCGTCGGCGGCGGCGTCCCAGTACGTACGGGTGAAGTCGTCCGCCTCGGGCAGATCGAACCGTGCGCCACCGCCCCCGCCACCGCCACCGCCACCGCCACCGCCGCCACCGTCACTCATCCGTCGCACCCTCCCTGCGCCCCCCTTCTGACCTCAGAACAACCCCAGCGCACTGTCGACCGACCACGTCTGCCAGGACATCCCGAACAGCCCCACCACCGAGATGAGCGCCATCATCGAGTTCTGCCCCTGCTCGGCCCAGTCGTGGATCATCAGGACGAGATAGAGAAGGTTGAGCAGCAGCCCGCCCACGAGCGCGACCGGCGTGAGGAACCCGAGGATCAGCCCCAGCCCGAGGGCGAGTTCGGCGTAGGCGACGACGTACGCCATCGCCTTGGGCCGCGGCTTGACGACCACGTCGAACCCGCCGCGCACCGCACCCCATCGATGCTTCTCCGCCACCCCCGCGGCCCACTCGATCCCGGCGCCCTCGAACCACGTCCTCTTGTCCTTGTGCCGCCAGCTCTCCAGCCACCACAGCCCGAGCCCGATACGAAGAACGGCCAGCCATTCGGCGCCGCCGAGCCAGATCGTCTCCATGCACATCGCCACCCTTCCGCGCCCGCGCGGGGTTTCTGACGGTACGTCAGTTCAGCGGATGGGGCGAGAATGCACAAGAGACCCGGGCGGGCCGACGGCGCCCAGGGCACGAAGCCGATCGGCAAGGCCCGCCCGTGGAGTCAGCCGGGACCGATCAACAGCACGCCGCCTTCCTCCCACGCCCACGCGTACCGGCCCGAGTTCGCCCTGCCGCTGCCTTCGGCGCTCGCGAAGTGCTGCTCCGGGTCACCGCCGTCGACCGGGGCCTCGGCGGTCACGGCGTCCGACGGCGAGCGGCTCCTGGAGAGCTGCACGCGCCACCTCGCCCGCCCGGGCCCGCCCGCCCGCCGAGGACGTGACGTCATGGCGGCCCGCCGCTCCCGGCGCGGGCGGCCGCGCAACGGGGGTGTGGACGAAACGGTCGGAGGCAAGGAACCGGGGCCGGACCGCGCGCCGTCACCACGCACCTCGCCACCTCACCCCCACATTCCAAGAGACCTACGCCACAGGCCCCACGCACGTCTCCTACACCCGTGATCAATCCGCAACCAATTCCGGGCTTGACCGAGACCCAACAAATGAGGGCGTGAATACGCTCAGGCGCATGGCCGACTCCAGAGCTTCCGTGACTCCCGCCCCCTCCGACCGCCCCGCCTATGTGATCGGCGGCGGCCCGGGTGGGCTGGCCGTCGCGTACGCGTTGCGGGCTCGGGGGGTGCGGGCCGTGGTGCTGGAGAAGGCCGACGGGGTCGGGGCGTCCTGGCGGCGGCACTACGACCGGCTGCACCTGCACACCACCCGCCGTCTGTCGGCGCTTCCCGGGCTGCCCATGCCGCGCAGGTTCGGGCGCTGGGTGTCGCGGGACAACGTGGTGCGCTACCTGGAGAAGTACGCCGAGGTGCACCAGCTGGAGATCGTGACCGGCGTCGAGGTGTCCCGTGTCGAGCGGACCGCCGACGGTACCGGCTGGCTGCTGCACGCCACCGGGGGCCGCGAGCTGACCGGCGGCGCGGTCGTCGTCGCCACCGGCTACAACCACACGCCCCACATCCCCGACTGGCCCGGCCGCGACACGTACACCGGCGACCTCGTGCACGCCTCCGGGTACCGCAACCCCGAGTCCTACGCCGGCCGTGACGTCCTCGTCGTCGGCATCGGCAACACCGGCGCCGAGATCGCCGTCGACCTCGTCGAGGGCGGGGCACGGCGCGTACGGCTCGCGGTGCGCACGGCCCCGCACATCGTGCGCCGGTCGACCGCCGGGTGGGCGGCCCAGTACACGGGCGTCCTCGTACGGCGACTGCCCGTCGCCCTCGTGGACCGGCTGGCCAAGCCGATGGCGAGGCTCAGCGTCCCGGACCTGTCCGCACACGGCCTGGCCCGGCCCGACACCGGCCTCTACTCCCGTGTGCAGGAGGGCGCCGTCCCCGTGCAGGACGTCGGACTCATCGACGCCGTACGGAAGGGCAAGGTCGAGATCGTCGGCTCGGTCGAGGGGTTCGAGGACGGCAAGGTCGCCCTCGCAGACGGCACCCGGATCGAGCCCGACGCCGTGATCGCCGCGACCGGCTACCGCCGCGGCCTGGAAGGGCTCGTCGGACACCTCGACGTGCTCGACGAACGAGGGAAGCCGGTCGTGCAGGGGGCCCGCTCGCCGAGGAACGCCCCCAGCCTCTACTTCACCGGCTTCACCAACCCCATCAGCGGCATGTTCCGCGAACTCGCCCTCGACGCCGAGAAGATCGCCAGGACGATCGCGAAGACGGGTGGCGTCACCATGCGCGACGCGGTCACCGTACAGATCCGCACCACCAACTGAGCGAACGACCGGACGACGGAAGGGCCGCGCGACGGAACGACCGGACGACGGAATGGCCGCGCGACGGAGGGGCCGGGCGACGGAGGGGGCCGGGCGACGGAACGACCGGGCGAGCGGCCGACCCCGCCCCCGTTTCCCCCTCCCCTCCCCCCTCACCCCCCTCCCGCCCCAGACCCACCCCCTCCCACACGTCTGACCGTCCCCCCGCACGGGTACAACCTCCTTACTGCCGCGTAGCTTTGCCCGCACAACCATTCCTGACACAGCGTCAGTTCAGTAGTCTGAAATCTGACGTGTCGTCAGAAACGTGAATGCGTCACGTCACTGAATTGGCTGTCACACAGGAGCGGGCGGACCGATGCTTGGATCAACCCACGGCACCCTCACCACCGACTCCCGCCGGGCCCGGGCCATCGCGTGCGGGGAGCACCCCACGCAGGTCGTGCACGGCAGGCCCGCCGAGGCCGGCGACCTGGACGTCAGCGGGCGTCCGCTGTACGCCGACGTCCCCGATCTCGACCGGCTCTTTCGCCCGGAATCCGTGGCCGTCGTCGGCGCCTCGGACACCGAAGGGCGACCGAACACCGGGATCACCCGGCAGTTGCTCGCCTGGTCCGAACGCGTCGGCGCCCGGCTGCACCCCGTGCACCCCACACGGGAGTCGGTCTTCGGCATCCCCTGCGTCCCCTCCGTCGCCGACCTGCCCGAACAGGTCGACCTCGCCGCCCTGCTCCTCTCCGACCCCCTCCCCGTGATCGGCGAACTGGCCGAGGCCAAGGTGAAGTTCGCCGTCGCCTTCGCCTCCGGCTTCGCCGAGACCGGCGCGGAGGGCGCCGCCGCGCAGGAGCGGCTCGCCGCGGCAGTGGCCCGCGCCGACGGTCTGCGGCTGCTCGGCCCCAACACCAACCTCAACGCCTTCGAGCGCTTCCGGGACGACCTCGACGGCCCGGCGATCGCCCTGATCACCCAGTCGGGCCACCAGGGCCGCCCCGTCTTCTCCCTCCAGGAACTCGGCATCCGCCTCTCCCACTGGGCCCCCACCGGCAACGAGGCCGATCTGGAGACCGCCGACTTCATCTCCTACTTCGCCGAACGCCCCGAGGTCGGCGCCATCGCCGCCTACGTCGAGGGCCTGAAGGACGGCCGCGCCTTCCTGCTCGCCGCCGACCGGGCCGCCCGGCGCGGTGTGCCCGTCGTCGCCGTCAAGGTCGGCCGCACCGAGACCGGCGCCCGCACCGCCGCCTCCCACACCGGCAAGCTGACCGGCGCGGACGCGGTGGTCGACGCGGCGATGCGGCAGTACGGCGTGATCCGCGTCGACGGTCTCGACGAACTGCAGGACACGGCCACACTCCTGGCGCGAGCGCGGCGGCCACGCGTCACCGGGTCGGCCGGCCCCCGGCCGGAGGGTGTCGTCGTCTATTCGATCTCGGGCGGGACGGGCGCCCACTTCGCCGACCTGGCCACCGAGGCCGGGCTCCCCCTCCCCACCCTCTCCGGCGCCAAGCAGGCCGAACTGCACCAGTGGATCCCGGACTACCTGAGCGTGGCCAACCCCGTCGACAACGGCGGCCACCCCGTGGGCGACTGGCGCGGTCCCCGCATCCTCGACGCGATCCTCGACGACCCCGCGGTGGGCGTGCTGATCTGTCCCATCACGGGCCCCTTCCCGCCGATGAGCGACAAGCTGGCCCAGGACCTGGTGGACGCCGCGGAGCGGACGGACAAGCTGGTGTGCGTGGTGTGGGGGTCGCCGGTGGGCACCGAGGCCGCGTACCGCGAGACGCTGCTCGGCTCGTCCCGGGTGGCGACCTTCCGCACCTTCGCGAACTGCATCACGGCCGTCCGCGCCCACCTCGACCACACCCGCTTCACCAGCGCCTACCGCTCTCCCTTCGACGAGGCCCCGCGCTCGCCCTCCCCCTCCTTCCGCAAGGCGAAGGCGCTGATGCGGCCGGGGCAGCAGCTGAGCGAGCACGCCGCCAAGCAGCTGCTGCGCGCCTACGGGATCCGCGTGCCGCGCGAGCAGTTGGTGACCAGCGCGGCGGCGGCCGTACGCGCGGCGAGCCTCGTGGGCTACCCGGTGGTGATGAAGGCGTCCGGCGCCAGCATCGCCCACAAGACGGAACTCGGCCTGGTGAAGATCGGTCTGACCTCCGCGAGCCAGATCCGGGACGCCTATCGCGAACTGACCGACATCGCCCGCTACGAGGACGTCTCCCTCGACGGGGTGCTGGTGTGCCAGATGGTCGAGCGGGGCGTGGAGATGGTCGTGGGCGTCACCCACGACGACCTCTTCGGGCCCACCGTCACGGTCGGTCTCGGCGGTGTCCTCGTGGAGGTCCTGCGCGACTCCGCCGTACGCGTGCCCCCCTTCGCCGAGGACCAGGCGCACGCCATGCTCGCCGAACTGCGCGGGCGGGCCCTGCTGGACGGGGTGCGCGGGGCTCCCCCCGCCGACGTGGACGCCCTCGTGGAGGTCGTGCTCCGGGTGCAGCGCATGGCGCTGGAACTCGGGGACGAGATGGCGGAGCTGGACATCAACCCGCTGATGGTGCTGCCGAGGGGGCAGGGGGCCGTGGCACTGGACGCGCTGGCGGTGTGCCGCTGAGCGCCGCCGCGGCGGCGCACCCAGGACACCCACGACAGCCAGGACAGCCAGGTCAACCAGGACACCCAGGACACGTAGGACACCGAGGACGGCTGTCACTCCGCGTAGGAACAGGAGCACCCACATGTCCGCTTCCCCCCATGAACATCCCGAAAAATCCCGTGACTCATTGATACTTCACGCCACTGACAACGCCGTCTCGTGGATCACTCTCAACCGCCCCGAGGCGATGAACGCCCTCACCCCCGACCAGCGTGACCACCTCATCCGGCTCCTCGCCGACGCCTCCGGGGACCCCGCCGTGCGCGCGGTCGTCATCACCGCGACGGGCCGGGGCTTCTGCACGGGGGCGGATCTGCGCGGCGCGTCGGTCGACGGGGAGCGGGTGGCCGGCGACGTGGCGCGCACCATCCGGCTCGGCGCACAGCGCCTCGTCGCGGCCGTCCTCGACTGCGAGAAGCCGGTGATCGCGGCGGTGAACGGCACGGCCGCCGGTCTCGGGGCGCATCTCGCCCTCGCCTGCGACCTCGTGCTGGCGGCCGAGGAGGCCCGCTTCATCGAGGTGTTCGTGCGGCGCGGCCTCGTCCCCGACGGGGGCGGCGCGTATCTGCTGCCCCGTCTCGTCGGGCTCCACCGGGCGAAGGAGCTGATGTTCTTCGGGGACGCCCTGTCCGCCGTGGACGCGGAACGCCTCGGCCTCGTCAACCGCGTCGTCCCCGCCCCGGACCTGGAGAAGACGGCCCGCGAGTGGGCCGAACGCCTCGCCGCCGGCCCGACCCGCGCCCTGGCGCTGACCAAACACCTGATCAACACCTCCCTCGACACCGACCGAGCCGCCGCCTTCGCCGCCGAGGCCGCCGCGCAGGAGATCAACATGACGACGGCGGACGCCCTGGAGGGCGTGGCGAGCTTCGTGGAACGACGGACGCCGCGTTACGAGGGCCGCTGAGGACCTCTCCGCGCGCCACGGAGGAACCGGTGCGGGACTTTACCGAACCTCCCTTCACTTCTGACGGACCGTCAGTTTCAATGGGGAGGTGATGGGACATGCGGGAATGGCGGCCGCCGCCGTCCGCTATCTGAGGGCGGACCCGGCGGACAGTGGCCGTAGGACGGCGCATCCGGAACCGGTCGTCGAGGCGCTGCCGCGCCCCGAGCTGCGCTGCGTCGGCGAGAACGAGCGCGCACCGGTCGACCAGGCGGAGTTCCGCCGTGTCCTGGGCGCCTTCGCGACGGGCGTCACGGTGATCACCGCCCCGGCACCGGCACTGCCACCGGCGCTCACCGCGCCGGCCTCCGCCGAACCCCCCGCCGGCTTCGCCTGTCAGTCGTTCTCGTCCCTCTCGCTCGATCCGCCGCTGGTGGCGTTCATGGTCGGCCGTACGTCGACGACCTGGCCCCGCATCGCCCGCGCGGGCGTCTTCTGCGTGAACGTACTCGGCGCGGACCAGGGCGAGTTGTGCCGGCGGTTCGCGGTCAGCGGGGCGGACAAGTTCGCCGGAGTCGCCCACACCCCGGCCCCCGTCACGGGCTCCCCCCGCCTCGCCGGCGCCGCCGCCTGGATCGACTGCGCGATCCACGCCGTGCACACCGGCGGCGACCACCTGATCGTGGTGGGCCGGGTGGAGGCGCTGGCCACGGACGACGAGACGATGCCGCTGCTGTTCCACCGGGGCCGGTTCGGAGAACTCAGGACCTGACGGCAGGCACGGTCGCCCCTCAGGCCGCCAACCCCACCCGCCCCACCGGTGGCCTCCGTATCACCAACGCCATCAGTGCCGCCGCCGCGCACAGCGCGCCCGAGGCGTACCAGACGACGTCGTACGAGCCGAAGACGTCGCGGGCCAGGCCGCCGAGGAAGGCGACGAGGGCGGCGCCGAGCTGGTGGGAGGCGAGGACCCAGCCGAAGACGATGGCGCTGTCGGCACCGTAGTCCTCGCGGCACAGGGCCATGGTCGGCGGGACGGTGGCGACCCGGTCGAGGCCGTAGAAGACGATGAAGAAGATCATCGGCAGGTGGACGGCGGGCGCCGGCAGGATGGGGAGGAAGAGGAGCGAGACGCCGCGGAACGCGTGGTACACCGCCAGCAGCCGCCGCGAGTCGAAGCGGTCCGTGCACCAGCCCGAGGCGATCGTGCCGAGGACGTCGAAGATCCCGATGACGGCCAGCAGGGAGGCCGCCGCCGTGATCGGCATGCCGTGGTCGTGGGCGGCGGGAACGACGTGGGTCTGGACGAGGCCGTTGGTCGAGGCACCGCAGATCGCGAACGTGCCGGCCAGCAGCCAGAACGGCCCCGTCCGCATGGCCGAGAAGAGCACGCGCAACGCCGCTGCCCGAGCCTCGCTCGTCGACGACCACCGGATGCGGCAGCATCTGCAGGGCGCGCCGGGGGTGACCCCGACGGCGTACCGACAGACGTTCAAGGCGCGGGGGGCGACACGTACGGCGGGGCCCGGCCGCGCGGAGCGGACCGGGCAGGAGCCGAGGCCGGTGGCCTAGAAGGTGAGCACCGCCCGCGCCACCCGCCCCTCCCCCGCGTCCTGCGCCGCCTTCGCGAACTCCTCCACCGGGTAGGTGGCCGTGACCAGTTCGTCCAGGAGCAGGCGGCCCTCCCGGTAGAGGTCGGCGTAGAGCGCGATGTCCCGTTGCGGGCGCGAGGAGCCGTACCGGCAGCCGAGGATCGACTTGTCCAGGTAGAGGGAGGAGACGAGGAAGGACGCCTCGGCGGTCGCGGCCGGCACACCGAGCAGCACGGCCTGGCCGTGCCGGTCCAGCAGATCGATCGCCTGACGGATGAGCTCCACTCGGCCGACGCACTCGAAGGCATGGTCGGCGCCCGTGGGGAGGATGTCCCGTACGCCCGCGGCGGAGGTCAGGAAGTGGGTGGCACCGAACAGCCGCGCCACCTCCTCCTTCTCCGGATTGGCGTCCACGGCGACGATCCGTGTCGCCCCCGCGATCCGCGCGCCCTGTACGACGTTGAGCCCGATGCCCCCGGCTCCGATCACGACGACACTGTCCCCGCGGTCGACGCGCGCCCGGTTGAGCACCGCGCCGACCCCGGTCAGCACTCCGCAGCCGATCAGCGCGGCGGAGGTGAGCGGAATGCCGTCCGGTATCCGCACGGCCTGCACGGCCTTGACCACCGTCCGCTCCGCGAAGGCGGAGTTCGCGGCGAACTGGAACACCTCCCGCCCGTCGCGCGAGAACGGCCGGGCGGGCCGTCCGATCGCCCTGCGGCACATGGTCGGCCGCCCCCGGTCGCAGTCGGCGCAGGTCCCGCAGTTGGCGAGGGTGGACAGGGCCACATGGTCCCCGGGCCGGACGTGCCGGACACCCGCCCCCACCGCCTCGACGACCCCCGCCCCCTCATGTCCCAGCACCACCGGGACCGGGAACGGAATGGTCCCGTCCACCACCGACAGGTCGCTGTGGCAGAGCCCGGCGGCGGAGACCGCCACCAGTACCTCCCCGGGACCCGGGTCCCGCACGACCAGATCGTCGACGACCTCGGCCCGCTTCCCGTCGAACACCACTCCGCGCATGGCCTTCACCCCTCAGCTCAGCCTCTCGGCTCCCTCGGCAGACCGAGCACCCGCTCGGCGATGATCGTGCGCTGCACCTCGTCGGAACCGCCGTAGACGGTGTCGGCCCGGCTGAACAGGAACAGGTACTGGAAGGGGTCCAGGGCGTACGGCTCCGGCGCCGACCAGTCCCGCGGCCCCAGCACCGCGTCCGCGCCCCGCACCTCCATCGCCAGCTCGCCGAGCCGCTGGTGCCACCGCCCCCACAGCAGCTTGGCCACGCTCGGCGCGCCCGGCTCCGCCCCGCCGCCGCCCGGTCCGGACGCCTGGCCCCTGGCGTCGCCCTCCGGTCCCTCCGAACCGCCCAGCGTCCGCAGGGCGTTCCACCGCATCACCCGCAACTCGGCCCACTGCCGTACGAGCCGGTCGCGGACGACGGGATCGTCCGCCGCCCCGCTCGCCACGGCCGCCCGTACGACGTCCCCCAACTCCCGCTCGAAGCCGATCTGCTGGGCGAGGGTCGACACCCCCCGCTCGAAACCGAGGAGGCCCATGGCGACCCGCCAGCCGTTCCCCTCGCCCCCGACGACGTGCTCCGCGCGGGCGTGCGCCCCGTCGAAGAACACCTCGTTGAACTCGCTCGTCCCGGTCATCTGGCGGATCGGCCGCACCTCGACGCGCCCCGGCTGGTCCATGGGCACGAGCAGCAGCGACAGCCCGTGGTGGCGCTTCGACCCCGCCTCGGTACGGGCGAGCACGAAGCACCAGTCGGCCTCGTGGGCGAGCGAGGTCCAGATCTTCTGCCCGGTGATCCGGTACGAACCGTCGTCCGCGCGCTCCGCCCTGGTCCGTACCCCGGCGAGATCCGATCCGGCGCCGGGTTCGCTGTACCCCTGGCACCAGAGCTCCTCACCGCGCGCGACCGGCGGCAGGAACCGCCGCTTCTGCTCCGGGCTGCCGAACGCGATCAGGGTCGGCGCCAGCAGCTTCTCCCCGATGTGCCCCGACCGCGCGGGCAGCCCGGCCCGCGCGTACTCCTCGGCCCACACCACCTGTCGGACGAGCGTGGCCGTCCGGTTCCCGTAGCCGCCCTCGCTCCAGCCGAGCCCGATCCACCCGGCGGCGCCCAGCGTCCGTTCCCAGGCCCGCCGGTCCTCGCCCGCCCCGGCGTGCGCCCCCAGCCAGGCCCGCACCTCCGCCCGGAACGCCTCGTCCTCGTCACTGAACCCGAAGTCCATGCCACCTCCCGATGAGCGCCGCGCGGATGTTGGAGTGGAGTGTTCCGGCTGCGGGTGAGGGCTTCTGCGCAAAGCGCGGGGCGCAGCCCTGCTTTTCAGAGGCCCGGGGAACCGCGCGAGAACCCCCACCGGGCCCCCACCGGGCCCCCACCGAGCCCCCAGCCGCCCGCGCACTCACGCCCCTCACGCCCCCGTGCCCCACGCCCCTCACGCGTTCGGCCGCTCCCCGGCCGCCGCCGCCCGGGCCATCGCCTCCACCCGCTCCAGCAGCGGCATCGGATCCACCCCCACCGCCCCCGGCAGCACCTCCGCGATCCGTTCCGGGGTCCACCCCTGCGCTTCGTACGCCGAGCGCAGCTCCCGCGGCTGCGCCCATACGGCGATCTTCGGCCCGGCGACCGTGTAGACCTGCCCGGTGATCCGCTCCTCCCGGGCCCGGTCCGACAGCAGGTACACCACGAACGCGGCCACGTCCTCCGGCTCACCGATCTCGGTCAGCTCCGTCGGCACACCCGCGGACATCCGCGTACGCGCCACCGGTGCCACCGCGTTGGCGGTGACCCCGTACCGGTGCAGGCCCAGTGCCGCGCTGCGGACCAGGGAGATGATCCCGCCCTTGGCCGCGCTGTAGTTGGCCTGCGACACGGACCCCTGGTGGTTGCCGCTCGTGAACCCGATCAGGGTGCCGGACCGCTGCTTGCGCATGACGGCGGACGCGGCCCGGAACACCGTGAACGTGCCCTTCAGATGGGTGGCGATCACCGGGTCCCACTCGTCCTCGGCCATGTTGAACAGCATCCGCTCCCGCAGGATCCCGGCGACGCAGACGACCCCGTCGATGCGCCCGTACGTCCGCACCGCCGTGTCCACCAGCCGCTGTCCGCCGGCCATCGTGGAGATGTCGTCGGCGACGGCGACGGCCTGGCCGCCGGCCGCCTCGATCTCCTTGACGACCGTCTCGGCGACGGAGCTGGTGGGTTCGGAGCCGTCGACGGAGACGCCGTAGTCGTTGACGACGACCCGCGCGCCCTCGGCGGCCGCGCCGAGGGCGACCGCCCGGCCGATCCCCCGCCCCGCTCCGGTGACGGCGACGACCTTGCCTGCCAAGAAGTTTCCCACCCCGGCCCCTTCCCCTCATCGCGGTGTCTGACGGACCGTTATCTGATGCACCATTATCTGACAGGCCGTCAGATCTGCTCGTACGGCGATTCTACGGCCCGCCGGACACACCCACACAAGCCCCGGGGAGGGCCGATGTCATTGCCCGTGGAGTTCCACGACATCGCCAAGCGCGTGAACAACTGGGGGCGTTGGGGGGTGGACGACGAGATCGGCACCCTCAACCTGATCACCGACGAGGTCGTCCGGAAGGCCGCCGCCTCGGTCCGTTCCGGGCGCCGGGTACCGCTCGCGCTGCCCCTCCAGCAGGACGGCGTGCAGACGGGGATGATGCCGGGCCGGGTGAACCCGCTGCACGCGATGGTGCAGATCAACCAGGAGATCTTCGGGCCGGGCACGGTCGCGTGCAGCGACGACGCCGTGACCATGGGGCTCCAGGCGGCGACCCACTGGGACGCGCTCACCCATGTCTCGCACTCGGGCCGGATCTACAACGGCCGCCCGGCGGACACCATCACCCCGCACGGCGGCGCGGCCTTCGCCGGCATCGACAAGGCCCGGCACATCGTCTCGCGCGGGGTGCTGCTGGACGTCCCGCGAGCCCTGGGACGCGACGACGACCGCCTGTCCGGCGACCACGCGGTCACCCCCGAAGACCTGGACGCCGCCGAGGAGTTGGCGGGCACCCGGGTCTGCGCGGGGGACATCGTGCTGGTCCGCACCGGGCAGATCCGGACCTACCTCACCGGCGACAAGCACGCCTACGCGTTCCCCTCACCAGGACTCTCCCTGCGCACGCCGGAGTGGTTCCACGCGCGCGACGTCGCCGCCGTCGCCAATGACACGCTGACGTTCGAGATCTTCCCGCCCGAGATCGAGGACCTGTGGCTGCCGGTGCACGCGCTCGACCTGGTCGAGATGGGCATGCCACAGGGGCAGAACTGGAATCTCGAAGAGTTGTCCACAGCCTGTGGACAAGTTGGGCGGTACGAATTCCTGCTCTCGGCGATGCCCGAGCCGTTCGTCGGCGCCACGGGTACGCCGGTGGCGCCGATCGCCATCCTCTAGGCGCGCCGCGCCACGGGGACCTGAGACGTGGAGACCGCTGAGCCGGCTGGCGGCGCGCCGCTGCCCACCCCGAGCACGGCGCCGCGCGCCGCCATCCGGCTTCGGCGGGCCCGCTCCGCCCCCGGACCCCTGCGCGAGCCGACGCCGAACACGACCCACGCTCGTCGAGGACCTCCGTCACCGAAACCCTCGTCGTCCCCTCGCGGCGAATCGCTGGACACAAGCGTGATCAAACGGACACGGCACGTCAACACCCGTTCGGGCGCCGACCGCGCGGAACCGGCATCGCGGCGGTGCGTACGGAAGCACATCCCGGCGCGCGGACCGGCCCCCGCCGGTCGACCGCCCCGCGCCGCGCGCTCGCGCGCAGGCGCGTGCGACGCACAGCCGGGCGACCGCGCGCGCCTGACGGACCGAAGGCCGGGCCCGGCGTGCCGTCGCAGCCGGCACGCGGCCGATCACACGCCTCCCCGCACCCCGGCGGCGGACCAGTCGCGCCCACGAGCCCCCGCCTAGACCACCTCGTACGCCATCCCCTCGCGCGCCCGGCTCTCCCGGGCCACCGCCGCGACCCCGGTCACCGCGCTGCACGCCGGATAGACCGCCGGCGCCGGCACGCCACCGCCCGCCGTCGGCGCGCCACCCGACGCCCCCGAGAAGCCGACCGCTCCGGCGAGCCCCGGCACCACCCGGTCCAGCTCGCACCAGATGCGCTTGCCGACGCCCTCGTATGACCAGCCCCACCGGTCCGCGAGGACCTCGACGAGGGCGAGGCCGCGTCCACCCGTCTCGTCGCCGTCGGCGCACCTCGGAGCCGGCGGGCACGCGCTGGTGTCGGCGACCTCCAGGCGAACCTTGCCGACCGCGCCGTCACGCAGGCCGGACAGCACCAGCCGCAGCACGGCCGGACGGCCGGTGTGGACCACCGCGTTGGTGACCAGCTCGGAGACGAGGAGGATCAGCGTCTCGGCGAGCGGCTCGTCGTCCCCTATCCCGGACCCGGCGAGCCGTGAACGGGCCCATCTCCGTGCGCGACCCACCTCTGCGGGGTCGGGCCGGATCTCCAGCTGCACTTGAAGCACCTGCACCGCTCACACCATCCGAACCGGCGGACACATCGCCGCACGCCCCTCGGGGGCCACGATCGTGGTCATCTGCTGTCTGGCCGACGCCACCGCCATCGACACCGTCGGCACCGGGATCACGGAACGTGATCCCCTTACAGGACAGCATGGTTGACGTACAGTCACCCCAACAAGCGCTTCGGGCATATTCCAGCGCGAAGGAGTACGCGTACGGCATACTGTGCGACGCTCGTCGCGGGGAGTCGAACAGACCGGGGCCGCGAGACTCCGGCCCACTTCACGAGTGCCGCGCACCGCCGGATCCGGGGCCGCCACAGGGGCAACACCGGCTCGGCTCGACCTCGGAACCACTCGCATCCCCCAGAAGGTACCGGAGCGGGACTCCGACTCCAGGCCGTGACAAGTCACACCTAGGACACAACCCGGTATCAACGCTCGGTAATTCCGGTATGCCACGTTCCGCGACATTCGCGGACCCCGGTGCCACACCTTTCCGCTCCGCACCTGGTCAGCGCGGTCAGATCGCCTCGATCAGCAGTTCCCCCGCCAACAACTCTTCACTCTCCGTGATCGATCCGCCACGTTCCGCCCGCACCCATGCCCGCTTCAGACACAGGTGTACGTCGGCCTCCCAGGTGAACCCCATGCCGCCGTGCACCTGGAGACAGTCCCGGGCCCCGCGCACCGCGGCCTCGTCGGCCAGCAGCCGGGCCGCCGCGATGTCCACCGGATCGACGGTCACGGCCGCCGCGTACACCGCCGCCCGCGCCACCTCCACCCGCACCAGCAGTTCGGCACAGAGATGCTTGACCGCCTGGAACGCCCCGACCGGCCGCCCGAACTGCTCCCGGGTCCGGGCGTGTTGCACCGCGGCCTCACAGGCCCGGACCGCCGTCCCCAACTGCTCGGCGGCGCTGAGCAGTACGAACAGATCATCGGGGCGGGCGGCCGAACCGCCCCCCGGGACCCGGTGCAGCGGCGTCAGCGGATCGACGGACCGCACCTCCACCGCCTCCCGAAGATCTCCGGCCTGCCGCAGGTCTCCGGACCCTCGCAGGTCTCCGGACCCTCGCACGTCCCCGGTCTCCCGCATCTCTCCGGACCCTCGCACGTCCCCGGTCTCCCGCATCTCTCCGGACCCTCGCACGTCCCCGGTCTCCCGCAGGTCTCCCGCCTCCCGCACCTCTCCGGCCTCTCGCCCGTCTCCCGCCGCGCCCACGACGACGTCCGCCTCCGCCAGCCACTCCACCAGCCCCCCGCCCCCGACGGCGGTCACGACGGCCTCCCCGGTCGCCGCTCCCGGCACCGTGCCCGCCGCGAGATGCGTGGCCACGAGGGGTCCCGGCAGCAGGGCCCGCCCCGCCTCCTCGAACACCAACACGGCCTCCGGCAGCCCCAGACCGACCCCGCCCTCCGCCTCCGGCAGCCGCAACGCGAAGAAACCGGCCGTCCCCAGCTCCCGCCAGAGCCCCCGGTCCAGGCCGGGCCGGCCGACGGCCGCCCGAAGCGCCTCCTGTCCGAAACGCCGCGCCAGAAGCTCCCGAACGCCGTCCCGCAACGCCCGTTGATCCTCCGTGAGTCGAAACCGCACAGCCGACCGCCCCTCATCGACACCGAGTACGAGACAGCACGCGCCCGTCACCCCTTGGGCAGCCCCAGAATCCGCTCCCCCACGATGTTCCGCTGGATCTCGGAGGTCCCCGCGGCGATCGTGTACGACAACGAGCTGAGCCGATCGAGGACCCACGGCCGCCCGAGGTCGACCGCCCCCGCCCCCAGCACCTCCCCCGCCGCGTCGAACAACTCCTGCCGCGCGCGCGAGTACCTGAGTTTGAAAACCGAGCCTCCCGGCCCCGGCACCCCTCCGGACGCCTCCGCCGCGCTCACGTTCCACTGCGTGAGCCGCCACAGGGCCCGGAACTCCGCGTTCAGCCGCCCCAGCCGCCGCCGCACCGAGGAGTCGTCCCAGCGCCCGTTCGCCCGCGCCTCCCGCGCGACCTCCCCCAACACCCGTCGGCAGGCGACCACTTCGCCCACGAAGGCCGTCCCGCGCTCGAACGACAGCGTCACCATCGTCACGCGCCACCCGTCGTTCTCCTCGCCCACCCGGTTGGCGACCGGCACCCGCACCTCGTCGAGGAAGACCTCGGCGAACTCGGTGGAGCCGGCGAGGGTACGCAACGGCCGTACCGTCACCCCGGGCGCGTCCATGGGCATCGCCAGCCAGGTGATGCCCCGGTGCTTCGGCGCGTCCGGGTCGGTGCGCACCAACAGCTCGCACCAGTCGGCGACTTCGGCGTGCGAGGTCCAGATCTTCGACCCGCTCACCACGTAGGTGTCGCCGTCCCGGCGCGCGCGGGTGCGCAGCGCCGCGAGGTCGGACCCGGCGTCCGGTTCGCTGAACCCCTGGCACCAGACCTCCTCGCCCCGCAGGATCGGCGGGAGCCAGCGCGCCCGCTGGCCGGGGGTGCCCTCGGCGGCGATCGTGGGCCCCGCGTGCAGCAGCCCCACGAAGTTGGCGCCCACGTACGGGGCGCCCGCCCGCTCGGTCTCCTCCAGGAAGATCAGCCGGGTGGTCGGCGAGGCGTCCCAGTGGACGTCGGCGTACCCGGCGTCGTACAGCGTCCGCTGCCAGCCGAGGTCGTAGGCACGCCGCCCGGGCCAGTCGTCGGGGGACGGCTTCGGCGGCAGCGCGGGAAGCGTCTTCGCCAGCCACTCCCGCAGCCGTGCGCGGAACTCCTCCTGCGCCGGGCTGTACGCGAGGTCCATCGCCCGGGGTCCCTACTTGCCGAGGTGGCGGTCGAAGTCCAGGCCGAGCATGCGGATCGCGTTGCCGCGCATGAGCTTGTAGACGGTCTCGTCGTCGAGGCCCTTCACATGGTCGAGGGCGACCTCCTTGGTGTGCGGGAAGGTCGAGTCGACGTGCGGGTAGTCGGTCTCGAAGGTCGCGTTGTCGCGGCCGACCACGTCCAGCGAGGCGATCCCGTGCTTGTCGCGGAAGAAGCAGCAGAACATCTGCCGGTAGTAGTACGTCGACGGCGGCTCGGGGATCAGGTCGCGCACGCCGCCCCAGGCGCGGTGCTCCTCCCAGACGTCGTCGGCGCGTTCCAGGGCGTAGGGGATCCAGCCCATCTGGCCCTCGCTGTAGGCGAGTTTGAGGCGGGGGAACTTCACCAGGACCCCGCTGAACAGGAAGTCCATCATCGAGGCCATCGCGTTGTTGAAGGAGAGCGAGGCCTGCACGGCGGGGGGTGCGTCGGGGGAGGCGGCCGGCATCTGGGAGCTGGAGCCGATGTGCATGTTGACGACCGTGCCGGTGTCCTGGCAGACCGCGAAGAAGGGGTCCCAGTAGCCGGAGTGGATGGAGGGCAGGCCGAGGTAGGTGGGGATCTCGGAGAAGGTGACGGCCCGGACGCCCCGGGCGGCGTTGCGCCTGATCTCCTCGACGGCTAGGTCGATGTCCCACAGGGGGATCAGGCAGAGCGGGATGAGCCGGCCGCCGCTGTCGCCGCACCACTCCTCGACCATCCAGTCGTTGTACGCGCGCACGCAGGCGAGGGCGACCTCCTTGTCGTGCGCCTCGGCGAAGGTCTGGCCGCAGAAGCGCGGGAAGGTCGGGAAGCAGAGCGAGGCCTCGACATGGTTGAGGTCCATGTCCGCCAGCCGGGCCTTCGGGTCCCAGCAGCCGCGCCGCATCTCCTCGCGGGTGATGCCCTCCAGGGTCATCTCGTCCCGGTCGAAGCCGACGGCCGCGATGTTCCGTTTGTACGGGAACTTCAGGTCCTCGTAGATCCACCAGTCCGTCGGCTGCCCCTGCGGGTCCATCGTGATCTGGTACTTGCCGGCGACGTACGCCAGCTCGCCGATCCCGGCGGTGAGGGGCTTAGGGCCCCGGTCGCGGTACTTCTCCGGCAGCCAGGTGTCGAAGAGGTGCGCGGGCTCGATCACATGGTCGTCGACGCTGATGATGCGGGGCAGTTCGGTCATGGATCCCCCACTCAGTTATCTGATGGACCGTCAGATCCTCGTGAGCAGGTTAGTGGCACACCCCTGGACCGACAAGGCGCCCCGGCCTACGCTCTGGCCACGATCTGACAGTTCGTCAGCTTCTTTCGGCAGGGGGCCCGCGCTGTGAATGACACCGCCCACGCACTCGGCACGTCCCGCACGCTGTGGGAACTCCTCGTCCGCCGCGCCGGCCTCACCCCCGACCGGCCCGTCCTGCTCCAGGACGACCGCACCCTGAGCTTCGGCGAACTGCGCGCCCGCGCCGAACGGGTGGCGGCCGGGCTGTACGACAGGGGCGTACGCCCGGGCACGGTCGTCGCCTGGCAGCTGCCCACCCGCATCGAGACGGTCCTGCTCTCCCTGGCCCTGGCCCGCCTCGGCGCCGTCCAGTCCCCCGTCATCCCCTTCTACCGCGACCGCGAGGTCGGCTTCGCGCTGCGGGAGTCGAAGGCGGAGTTCTTCGCGGTGCCGGGCGAATGGCGGGGCTTCGACCACACGGAGATGGCCCGGCGGCTGGCGGCGCGCGGCGTCTTCGAGGCGTACGACCGGCTCCCGGAGGGCGACCCCTCGGTGCTCCCCGCCCCGCCGGCCGACGGCACCACCGTCCGCTGGATCTACTGGACCTCGGGCACCACCTCCGACCCCAAGGGAGTCCTGCACACGGACCGCTCGCTGATCGCGGGCGGCTCCTGCCTCGCCCACGCGCTGCGGCTCACCCAGGACGACATCGGCTCGATCGCCTTCCCGTACGCGCACATAGGCGGCCCCGACTACCTGGTGATGCTCCTGCTGTACGGCTTCCCGGCGGTGCTGTTCGAGCACTTCGCGCTGCCGGACGCGCTGGAGGGCTACCGCCGGCACGGGGTGACGGTGGCGGGCGGGTCGACGGCGTTCTACTCGATGTTCCTGGCCGAGCAGCGCAAACAGCCGGGCGTGCCCGTCGTGCCCACCCTGCGGCTGCTCGCGGGCGGCGGGGCGCCGAAGCCGCCCGAGGTCTACCGCGCGGTCGTCCGGGAGATGGGCGTACAGCTCACCCACGGGTACGGCATGACGGAGGTGCCGATGATCACGATGGGGGCGCCGGACGACTCGGCGGAGAACCTGGCGAAGACGGAGGGGCGGGCACCGGCCGGGATGGAGATCCGGATCGCGGCGGACGGGGAGGTGCGGTTGCGGGGGGAGGCCGTCTGCCGGGGCTATCTGGATCCGGCGCAGTCGGCTGCGGCCTTCGACGCGGACGGGTTCTTCGTGACGGGCGACCTCGGGTACCTGACCGGCAGCGGCCACCTGGTGCTGACCGGCCGTTCGAAGGACGTCATCATCCGCAAGGGCGAGAACATCTCGGCGAAGGAGATCGAGGACCTGCTGCACGGCCACCCCGAGGTCCGGGACGTGGCGGTGATCGGACTCCCCGACGACGAACGCGGCGAACGGGTCTGCGCGGTGCTGGAACAGCCTCCGGCGGCCGAGCCGCTGACGCTGGAGGCGGTGGTGGCGTACCTGCGCGCGGAAGGGCTCTCGGTCCACAAGCTGCCGGAGCAGGTGGAGGTGGTGGACGCCCTTCCGCGCAACGAGACCCTGCGGAAGGTCCTCAAGTACAAGCTGCGCGAGCGCTACTCGGGCACGGTGAAGTAGCGGGCGAACGCGGTCACGACCTCCACCTCGTCCACCTTGCCGTCGGCGTCGGTGTCGAGCGTGGCGGCGGCCGCGGCGGCCACCTCCTCGGGGGCGCCGAGGGCCTTGAGGACCCGGGCGGTCTCCTCGACCGTCGCCCTGCCGTCCCCGTCGGTGTCCGCGACGGCCAGGGCCGCGTGCAGGAAGGGGCGGGCGATCTCGGCGAAACGGTCGGGGTTGTCCCGCAGCCGCTTCACCGCGCCGTTCACGAACTCGTCCCGGGTGATGCGCTGGTCGCCGTCCCGGTCCGCTATGCCGGCCATGCCCTGCCAGAAGGCCTCGGCGCCGCCGTACAGGGCCTGGCCCTTGTCCGAACGGGCGGTGGTGCCGAACTCGTTGAGAACCGCCTTGCTCGCCGCGCTGAAGTCCTCGCGGTCGATCCAGCCGTTGCCGTCCTGGTCGAAGGTGGCGAACCGGGCGGCGATCCTGCGCTCGTACTCGCTGCTGACCATGTTTCTTCGGGCCCGCCTTACGTCATGTGGGGTGCTTCTCGGACGGAGCGTACGACGTCAGAGGCCCGGACGGTGCGGGAAAACAGCGCTTGTACCAAGACTGCGGGAATTCCGGGACACCTGTGTGGCCGCCGATGCACCACCGTGTGCGACGGCTCCTCCGCGCGTGCCGCTCATCGGGAGGGTGCAGGAGGTCAGGCCGACAGGGGGCCGGCCTCGTCGTCGGGCTCCGGCGCGACCGCCGAGGCGACGTCCGGGTGGACGTCGAAGAGGCGACGGACGCCGAGGGCGGCAAGGACGCGGTTGACGTGGGCGCCCTCGGACGGGCCGCCGCCCGCGTGGCCGTCGGCGGGGAGGATCAGCCGCAGCCGTCCCCGGCAGGACCGCATGAGCCGGCGGGTGGCGACGAGGACCCCGACGCCGCTGGAGTCGCAGAAGACGACGTCCGTGAGATCGAGGACGAGACTGCGGCGGCCGTCGGCCACCGCCTGGTGCACCCGGTGACGCAGCTGCGGCGAGGTGACCAGGTCCATCTCACCGGACACGTGCACCACGACCCACTCGCCTGCCACGCCTTCGCCCTGTACGCCTTGCCCGCCTTGCCCGTCCTGATCGCCGTCGGTCACCTGGAACGTCACCGCGATGCCTCTCAGTCGCCGAACCGGAAGCCACTGCACCGCTTCCTGCTGCGCGGCTGCCCCGCCGTCGTTCCATGAAACACCCCCGGCCCGCCGAAAGCGCGGGGTAAGCGAGCCAATTCAGGGGCCTTTTCGGTGCGATTTCTATCGAGTACGGTCACATGTGATCGACTATTGATCGCGAATAGATGCGGATCGGACATCTACCGGCCAGAGACAAGCAGATCCGGCCACTCGGAGAGTCGTACAAGCATACGAAAGGCGGGCGGACGCCCACGTGGGCGGCATGGAAACGGCTTGCGTCGGCGGTCATACCACCTCCGGCCCCAGGAGGGGCGCACATTGCCATAAAGGGGCGTGCGCGGTCAGCGGTGCCGACTACATTCGGGACGGCAGTGCACGGAGGCCGGAAAGCAGGACCGGGGACGAGACGGGCGGACACCGCGTCCGCGGTCCCGTGATCCGGCGGCCATCAGGAACGGCGCAGGTACGAGCAGGGTTAGGGGGGTCGTATGGCGACGAAGGACGCACCGCCCCGCTGGGACCGCAAGATGCAGCAGCGGCTGGCACGCGGCGAGGCGGCGGCGCTCGGTGAGCTGTACGACCGGTTCGCGTCCCTCGTGCACGGGCTCGCCCACCGCGTCCTCGGCGACGAGCGGGGCGCCGACGGCATCACCCGCGAGGTGTTCCTCCAGCTCTGGGAGAACCCCGAGGCGTACGACCCCAAGCACGGCCCCCTGCGCTCCTGGGTGGCGGCGCTGACCCACCGCCTGGCGGTCCAGCGGCTGCGCGCCACCGAGACCGCCGCGCTCGGCCGGGGCGACGGCGGCACCGCGGAGGACCTGGAGCGCAAGGTCCACCACGCCTCGGTCGCCGCCCGCGCCGACTACATAGTGCAGGCGATGCCCACACCCTTGCGGGCCGCCCTGGAGCTGGCGTACTTCCAGCGCCGCGACTACCGCCAGACCGCCGCCGACCTCGGCGTCACCGAGGACGAGGCCCGCCGCCGCCTCCGCCTCGGCCTCCAGCTCCTGTCCACCGCCCACGACACCCGCCCCTCCGGCACCCCGCCCGAACCCGGGGCCACGGCGTGACGGGCGGGCCGACCCCGTTCGAGGGGCCCGGCGGCCGGGGGAACGGCTCCGGCGGACCGTCCGGACCCGACGGCCCCCGCGAAGGTGACGGCGACGAGCCGGTCGGACCGCCGCGCATACCGCTGCCGCGCTCCTCCGTCGAGGACACCGGACTGCCGCTGCCGGACCCCGCGCCGCCTGCGGTGCCCGCGGCGCCCCTGGCGCCCCCGGCGGCCCTCGTGCTGGAGCACCATGTGCTCAAGGCCCTCCTCGGGGCCTGGGCGCTGGCCGCGTGCTCGGCGCAGGAGGCGCTGGCCGTCGAGGAGCACCTCGGAACGTGCGGGGCGTGCGCGGACGAGGCCCGGCGGCTGCGGGAGGCCGTGGGCCTGCTGCATCCCCCGGAGAGCCTCGACCTGGACCCGGCGCTGCGCACCCAGGTGCTGGACGTCTGTCTGGGCCGCCGCCCGCCGCGCATCCCCGTACCGCGCTGGGCCGCCCCGTACGACGCGGAGACGGCCCGGCTGGACGCGCTGCTGCAGGACATCGGGGCCGCCGACTGGCACGCGCCCGTACGGCTGCGCTGGTTCGAGGGCGCCGGGCCGGTGAGCCGGCGTACGACCGTCGCCGGGGTCATCGCGCATCTGCTGAGCGTCGACGGACTGGTCGCGGCGGCGCTGGGCCTGGACGACCCGCTCGACCAGGCGGCCTCCGAGGACGACAAGCCCGTCGACGGTACGCCCGCGGCGCGCACCGAGGCGTACTGGAAGGCGTCCCACTTCCCGCCCGGCCGCGCCCTGCGCGCGCCCTGGCGGCAGCAGAGCCACGACATCGTCCGCACGACGTCGTTCACGGGCGGCGGCGGACGGGACGGCTCCGACGACTCGGGGCGCCTGGCGGTCTCGTACGGCGGCTTCGAACTGCCCCTGCGGGACGCGATGCTGGACCGGGCCTTCGAGTGCTGGATCCACGCGGAGGACATCGCGGAGGCCGTGGACTACCCGTACGAGCCGCCCTCCGGCCGCCATCTGCACGGGATGATCGACCTGGCGGCGCGCATGCTGCCCGTGTCCCTGGCCGAGCGCCGCCGGACCGGGCTGGCGTCCCCGCCCGCGCCCGGCCGCCACCTCGTACCCGCCGGCACGCCCGGCCGCAGCCTCCGCCTGGAGATCGAGGGCGCCGGCGGCGGCGAGTGGCTCATCCCCCTGGACTCCCCCGCGGCCCTCGGCTCCGCCGACCACGAGGTCGCCCACGTGGCCCTGGACGGCGTCGAGTTCTGCCGCCTCGCCGCCGGCCACGTCCCCCCGGAGGAGGCGGCCGCGGGCCAGGCCGGCGACCGCGAGGCCATCAGAGACGTCCTGTTCGCTGCAGCGGCCCTGAGCCGCATGTAGGGAGACACGCGTCCGGTGTCAGGGGCGCCTCCCCGCCAGGGGCGCAACCCGTCCAGGCGCGCGGGGAACTGCGCGAGCAACCACCCACGGCCCGCACCCGCCACACCACAGTCGCCCCGGCCGATGAGGCGCCCTCGCCCGGCGGAGCCCCTACGCGAAGACGACCGTCCGGCGCCCGTTCATCAGGATCCGCCGCTCGGCGTGCCACTTGACCGCCCGCGCCAGCGCCTGGCACTCCACGTCCCGCCCGACCGCGACCAGCCCCTCGGGCGTCACCCCGTGCCCCACCCGCTCGACCTCCTGCTCGATGATCGGCCCCTCGTCGAGGTCGGCGGTGACATAGTGCGCCGTCGCCCCGATCAGCTTCACACCCCGCGCATGCGCCTGGTGGTACGGCTTCGCGCCCTTGAAGCTCGGCAGGAAGGAGTGGTGGATGTTGATGATGCGGCCGCTCAGCTGCTTGCACAGGTCGTCGGAGAGGACCTGCATGTAGCGGGCCAGCACGACCAGCTCGACGTTCTCCTCGCGCACGATCTCCAGCACCCGCGCCTCGGCCTGCGCCTTGGTGTCCTTGGTGACCGGAACGTGGTGGAACGGAATCTCGTACGACCTCACCAGCTCGGCGAAGTCGGTGTGGTTGGAGATCACGGCCGCGATCTCCACCGGCAGCGCACCGATGCTGGCCCGGAAGAGCAGGTCGTTCAGGCAGTGGCCGAACTTGCTGACCATCAGGACGACGCGCATCTTCTCGTCGGCGCGGTTGATCTGCCAGTCCATCTGGAAGGAGTCACCGATCGCCGCGAAGCTGGCCCGCAGCTTCTCCACGTTCACCGGCGCCTCCGCCGAGAAGTGGACGCGCATGAAGAACAGTCCCGTGTCGTGGTCGCCGAACTGCTGGCTGTCCTCGATGTTGCCGCCGGTCATGAAGAGGTAGCTCGACACGGCGTGCACGATGCCCGGCTTGTCCGGGCAGGCGAGGGTGAGGACGTACTGGTCGGCGGAGGCCGCGGCTCGGGTGGACTGCTCGTTCATGCCCGACAGGGTCCCATATGGCGTACCTGCGCCGGCAACCGTCCCGAGGACCGGACCCCCGCCCGCGACGCCCCGCCGGCCCTAGGCCGCCCGCGTCATGATCCGCAGCACCTCAAGGGTGCGCGGCGCAGTGTCCGGGTCCTCCCCGTCGCTCGCCGAGAGGCGTACGTGGGCCTCACGGGCGGCGCGCACGGCCTCGGGCCAGGCTTCGTGGTCGAGGTAGGCGGAGACGGGCGCGTCCGGGCCGACCTGGTGCATGATCCGCAGCACGCGCAGCACGGCGGTGTCGACGAGGGCCGCCTCCTGGGCGTCACGGAAGATCGTGCCGACGTACTTCTCGGCGGACCAGTTGTCCAGCCAGGTGTCCTCGACCAGGCGGTACACGGCGTCTGTGACGTCCCCGTACCCGTCGACGCCGGCCAGCCAGACGTTCTGCTGGAACGCGGGGTCGGAGAGCATGTGCAGCGCGGAGCGCACATTGCTGCGCCAGCGCCACCACGGCATGTCGTTCAGTGGCATGTCGCCCATGGTGGATGAGCGACGCCCGCGACGGGAAGGGGTCTCCGAGCCTTGGACGGTCATCGATCCTGCGTTCCTCTCTGCGACCTCAGGAAAATACGATCGTAGCTCTTCGCAATTCACCTCCCGGTCACCTCACGTTGCCCCTCCGTGACGCCCGGGTTGGCGATGTGGCGGAATCGTGCGGGGTCATGACTGGCTTCCGGGCACGACGGACCCCTCATCTCACCCACCTGCCCCAAGGGCTCGCCAAACGCCTGGTCAGGGCCACCGCGCTGGCGGCGTGCGCGTCGCTCGTCGCCGGGTGCGGGGTCGTCCCTGGTACCACGGGGGGTACCGGGGACGACTCTGTCACCGTCATGACCTGGGCCCCCGAGAAGACGGCCGCCACCAACAAGCCCGGGATGCCCGCGATGGCGAAGGCGTACGCCCGCTGGGTCAACGCCAACGGCGGCATCAACGGCCGCGAGCTGAAGGTCCTCACCTGCAACGACCACAACGAGACCGTGACCGCCGCGAAGTGCGCCCGCCGTGCCGCCGACGCGAACGTCGTCGCGGTCGTCGGGTCCTACAGTCAGCACGGCCGTTCCTACCTCGCCCCGCTGGAGTCCGCGGGCATCCCCTACATCGGCGGCTACGGCGTCACCGACGACGAGTTCGCCAGCGCGCTGTCCTACCCGGTCAACGGCGGCCAGGCCGCCCTCATGGCGGGCCTCGGCGAGCAGCTCGCCAAGGCGTGCGGCCCGGTCGCCCTCGTACGCCCCGACTCGATCGCCGGCGACCAGCTGCCGCTGCTGCTGAACTCGGGGCTGCGCTCCGGGGGCCACAAGGGGTCCGAGGACCAGCTGGCGGCCGAGGACGCCACCGAGTACGGCGGGCACGCGCGGGAGGCCCTGCGGCGGGCCGCCGCCGATCCGGCCGAGCAGGGGTGTGTGGTCCCGGCGCTGGGCGATCGCACCTTCACCTTCATGGACTCCTTCCGCCGGGACCGCGCGGACTACCCGTCCGTCCGCACCGGGACGGTGCTCGGCAGCGTCGACCAGACGGTGATCGACGCCACCGGTGGCAGGTCGGGGCCGTACGAGGGGGCGTACGTCACCGGCTGGTACCCGGTGGAGACCGACAAGCGGTGGGACCGGATGAAGCGGGTGATCCGGGAGCACGCGTTCGACGACAACCGGATCGACCCGGCGGACCCGGGTGTGCAGACCACGTGGATCGCGTACACCGTCCTGCGGACCGCCCTGGAGAAGATCGGCGACAGCGAGGTCACCTCACAGGCGGTGCGCCACGTCCTCGACGACGGCCTGAAGGTCAGCACGGGCGGCCTCACCCCGCCCCTGAGCTGGCGCTTCGAGGACCTCATCGCCTCCGCCGGCTTCCCCCGCCTCATCAACCCCGACGTCACCTTCCAGGTGGTCCGCAAGGGCCGGCTGGTCGCCGCCCGCCAGGACTTCGTGAACGTGGAGAAGACCCTGGTGGAGGCGGAAGGCTGAGCGGACCGGCCGGGGCGGGCCGGCGAACGGAACACCGGCCGGACCGCCGGCCGGCCTCGTCGCGTCGCTACAGCTGGACCGCCTGGCGCTGGGTCAGGCCGTACTTCGTGGCGATCGTGTTCCAGAGTTTCGCGGCCTTGGCCTTCTCGGCGCTGGCGGTGCCGCTGGCCGCGTTGCCGGCCTGCGTCTGGCCGGTGGGGCGGGCCTGGCCCTTCCGGCAGCCCTTCCTGCCGGCGGTCTGGTCCGCCCACGCGGCGTAGTGGTCGTCGGCGGAGGCGGACGCCTGCCAGGCCTTGGTGAGCGAGGCGGTCAGGGCCTCGTGGCCGGGCAGCTTGTCGACGGACAGCTCACCGAGCCGGGTGACCAGCTCGTTGCGCTGCTTGGCCGCGTCCCGCAGATCCGTGGCGGCCTGCCCCAGGTTCGTGCAGGTCTTGATGGCGGCGACCGCCTTGATCACGCTGTTGCGGCTGTTGCCGCTGTCCGCCAGCAGCTTGTCCAGCGCGACCGCCTGTTCCTTCGCCGGGTCGGCCGGCGCCTTCGACTCCTCGGGCTCCCCGGTCGCCGCCACCGGCGTGTTGGCGCTCGACGACGACTTGTCCGACGGCCCGGCCATCAGCGCGCCCGCCCCGATGCCGAGCGCGGCGATCCCCACCCCGACGAGCGCGATGAGCGGCACCCGGGACTTCGTGCGGCCGGCCCCTCCGCCCCCGCTCTCCCGTCTCGCGGAGGACGACCGCCCGGTGTGGCCACCGTGACCGCCGTGGCCACCGCGACCACCGTGACCGCCCGGGCCGTGCGGCGGCTGCGGGGCCTGCGCGGGGTCGATCTTCGGCATCTGCTGCGTGGCCCCGGAGACACCCGCGGACCCCGCGTCGCTGCGGAAGAGACTGTCGAACACGTCCGGCTGCTGCTGGGGCTGCCGGCGCTGCTGCGCCCGCTGCTGCCCCGGTGCGCCGTAAGGCTGCGGCGGGGCGGGCGTCTGCGCGGCCACCGGCGGTATGAACTGCGTCGGCTGGGCGTCCGGATTCCCGCCCGGCATCGCGTGCGGGGGCTGTCCGGGGTGGCCGGTGGACGGCATCGGCCCGGCACCGTGGTCCGGCACCCGCCCGAGGTACGCCGTCGCGTCGGCCGACGCCTCGGGCGGCAGCGCGCCCGGCCCGACCGGCGGCAGGAACTGCGTGGCGGCCTCCGCGGCGGGCGCCTGCGCGGCCACCGGCGGTATGTACTGCGTGGCCCCTTCGTCCATCGGCATGGCCCCGGCGGCCGGCACCGGGGGGATGTACTGGGTGGCCCCCTCGTCCATGGGTGCCTGCGGCATCGCCACCTCACCCGCGACCGGGGGCAGGGCCTCGCCCGAGCCCACGCCGCCGTACCCTCCGAGGCCGTACGCCTGCCCCTGGGAACCCTCGGGCGGCAACGGCGTCCCGCTGCCCTGGGTGCCGTACGCGGCCTGGGCGCCGTACTCGTCGTACGCGCCCTGACCGCCCTGGCCGCCCCACTCCGGAGCGGGCGGCGCCGACGGCGTGCCGTTCCAGTGGTCGGCGGGCGCGGCGGCCTCCTCGGAGCCCCACGGCCCGCGCCGGTCCCACGGCTGGGACGGGGCCGGCGGCAGCGGCGCCGGTGGCAGATCGCTCGGATGGAGCGGCGCCCCACCGTCCGAGGGCAGCACGATGCCTTCGCGCGCGGTACGCGCCGAGGGCTCCTCGCCCTGTCCACTCTGCGTCACCGGGACTCCTACGAATGGGGGACTTGCGGAATCGTCGGCTCACGCTACCGGTTCCGGATGACAGCCCTTGCACCACCCGCGCCCCCACGAGGGGCCGAAGCCCTCCTCGGGGCGCGGGAAAAGCCGCGCGAGCCGTCCCAGTACCCCATCCGCGGCGCTCTACGCCGCCTGCAGGTCCATCCGCGCCCCGAATTCCCTGACCACCGCCTCCTCCCGGAACGGCTCCAGCCGCTGCTGGAATTCGTCCAGGTACTCGGCCCCGCGGTTCGAGCGCAGCGACCCCAGCAGTTCCACGGCCTTCATCCCCGTGTGACAGGCCTGTTCGATCTCCCGTTGCTGCACCTGCGCCGTGGCGAGGAGCACATACCCGATCGCCCGCCGCCGAGCCCGTGACTCCGGATGCCTGGCCAACGACTCCTCGGCCCGCCGGGCCGCCGCCTCCGCCTGCCCCAGATCCCGGTGGCAGTGCGCCAACTCGTCGGCGAGGTATGCCTCGTCGAAGTGCCGGATCCACACCGGGTCGTCCCCCGCAGAGGGGTCCGCGCTCTCCAGCGCCTCGACGGCCCGCCCCGCCGCGGCCTGGGCGGCGCGCGCGTCGCCCATCAGCGCGTGCCCGCGCGCCTCCGCGGCGTGGAACATCGACTCCGCGCGCGGAGTGGCCCGCCCCCGTGTCCCCTCCTGCGCCGCGCGCGCCAACTGCGCGATCTCCCGCGGGTTTCCGAGCTGTGCGGCGAGGTGGCTCATGGAGGCGGCGAGGACGTATCCGCCGTACGCGCGGTCGCCCGCGGCCTGGGCGAGGCGGAGCGCCTGGATGTAGTACCGCTGGGCGAGGCCGGGTTGCCCGGTGTCGACGGCCATGTACCCCGCGAGTTCGGTCAGCCGGGCGACCGCCGCGAACAACTCCCGTCCCACCGCCTCCCGGTAGGAGCCGGCGAGCAGCCCCGAGACGACGCTGTTCAGGTAGTGCACGACGACCGGCCGTACATGCCCGCTGCCGTACTGGTGGTCGAGGTCGACGAGCGCCTGTGTCATCGCGCGCACGGCGTCCACGTCGGCCGGGCCCACGCGCGGTCCCGCCGTGCGGGCGACCTGGGCGTCCGGGGTGGAGATCAGCCAGTCCCGGCTGGGCTCGACGAGCGCGGAGGCGGCGACGGACGAGCCGGACAGGAAGTCCCGCCGCCCCACGTCGCTGCGCCACAGCTCACAGACCTGCTCGATCGCCCCGAGCACCGTCGGCGAGAACTGCAGGCCGACCCCGGACGCGAGGTTCTTGCCGTTGGCCATGCCGATCTCGTCGATCGTGACCGTCCGGCCCAGTTTGCGGCCGAGGGCCTCGGCGATGATCGCGGGCGCCCGGCCCCTCGGCTGCTGTCCCCGAAGCCAGCGGGCCACGGACGTCTTGTCGTAGCGGAGATCGAGGCCGTGCTCCGCGCCGCACATGTTGACCCGCCGGGCCAGCCCGGCGTTGGAACAGCCCGCTTCCTGGATGAGCGCCTGCAGTCGTTCGTTCGGCTGCCTGGCGACGAGCGGCCTTGCGGCCATGGCGTACCCCCTGTGGCTGTGGTGCCTTGCCCACGCACCGAGTTGACGTGTCCTCAGCGGCCGCCCCCTCTCGCATACGTGTACCCACATATCGAAAGGATCCGGCCTCGAAGATCAATGCCCCGCCGACATACCGAAGATGCGAGACATACCAGGATTGCCGGGGTAAACACGGATGCTGTACCCCACACGTGGCTACCCGGCTCACTCCGTGATCCCGCCCGCGCGCCCCCGCCCGTGCGCCGATGCGCCCCGGGCCGATCGGTGATGCTCTCCCCCGCGCATGTGACTTCCGTAACCCCTGATGACCGCTAGAGTTGTGTTCATCGTGGAAGAGACCATCGCGGGCCCTGAAGCTGCCCAAATCCCGAAGCAGCGCGGCGAGTCGCTGCTGGACACCGCCGTTCGATACGCCGAAGAGCGCCACTGGGACGTGTTCCCCGGTACGTGGCTGGAAGCCGTCGACGGGGTGCAGCAATGCTCCTGTGGCAGCGCACTGTGCGCCACCCCCGGCGCGCACCCGGCGCGCGAGGACTGGGCGACCCAGGCGACAGGCAGTGCGACCGTCGCACGCCGTCTGTGGTCGAAGCAGCCCACGGCGTCCATCCTGCTGCCGACCGGCCATACGTTCGACACGATCGACGTTCCCGAGACGGCCGGTCTGCTGGCACTGGCCCGCATGGAGCGCATGGAGCTGACCCTCGGCCCGGTGACCTGGACGCCGGACCGCCGGATGCACTTCTTCGTGCTGCCCGGTGCCTCCGTCAAGGTCCCCGATCTCGTACGGAAGTTGGGCTGGTCGCCGCTGGCGCTCGACCTCAAGGCGCTGGGCGAGGGCGAGTACGTGGCGGCTCCGCCCACGCGGTACGGGTCGCGGGGGGCCGTGCAGTGGGCCCGGCGCCCCACGCCGGCGAACCGGTGGCTGCCGGACGCGGAGGAACTGATCTCGCCGCTCGCCTACGCGTGCGGCCGGGACGGACGTCGCTGACTCTCCACGTCGACGGGGGAGGTGCGGTCCGTGATGGCCGCCTTCGGGATCGGTGCGGGGGGAAGCAGGGGGAGCAAGGCTGCGCCCGTCACGTCCGGTCCAGGCGTTCCGGGAGTCAAGTCGCTCGCGTGAGAGTCCTGTTGGGGTCACGGTGGTGCCTGCCTGGGTGCCGGCGCCGCGCGGACCACGAGGAAGGGCCCCGGAGCGATGCGGGGCCCTTTCGCTTCGTCAGGGGTCAGTCCGTGAAGCCGTCCAGGAACGGCTCTATCGCCGCGCGCCACGCGTCCGGCTGGTCGTAGTGGACGAGGTGGCCCGCGTCGGCGACCTCGGCGTACTGGCCGTGGGGCAGCACGCGGACCATCTCCTGGGACTCGGCGCGGCCCAGCTCGCCGTCGAGACCGCGGACGACGAGGGCGGGGCAGCGGACCTGGGTCAACTCCTCCCAGTGCGCGTCGTACACCCACGTCTCGCGGGTCTTCAGCATCTGCTCGGGGTCGAAGACGGGCCGCCAGCCGTCGGGGCCCTCGTGCATGACCTCGGCGTAGAACTCACCGCGGGACGGGCTCGGGCGCTCCACCCAGGGGTCGTCCTCGCCGAACCACTTGCGGACGTCGGCGAGCGTGGCGAAGGGCAGCGGCCATGCCTTGAACCAGTTCTCCCACTCGCGCTGCGAGGCGGCGCCCAGCGCCGAGGCCCGCATGTCACAGATGATCAGGCCGCGCACCAGGTCCGGGCGGCGGGCGGCCAGTTGCCAGGCGGTCAGCGCGCCCATGGCGTGGCCGATGAGGACGACCGGGCCGAGGCCCAGCTGTTCGACGGCGGCCTCGGCGTCCTCGACGTAGGCCTCTCTGGTGTAAGCAGCCTGTTCCGGCTTCGCGCTCTGGCCGTGGCCGCGCTGGTCCAGTGCGACGGCGCGGTGCCGTTCGGAGAGCCAGCGGGCGGTGGGGGCCCAGTGGGAGGCGCGGCCCATGAGGCCGTGCAGTAACAGCACCCCCGGCCGGGGCTCGTGTTCACCGGACTTGGGCGGTTCGTCGAACTCCCAGGCGGCGAGACTCACGCCGTCCGCTCCCGTCACGTCGATGCGCCGCACCATTGGCACCCCCCAGACTCCCGCCCGGACCGCTCGCTCCCGCCTCGTGTACCCATTTCGAGCCGGTCGGTCCACTCGTCCCAACTGCTGTCGTTCCGCTGTTCCGCTGCTGCTCCTACTGCTTCCCCGCCGCATCCGCCGTCGCTCCCGCCGCTGTCGCCCTGTGCGCGCCGCTCGGACGACGGGCACTTGTGTTACAGCGTGCATATCGGTTGACACGTTACGTGTGGGGTGTGCGCATCAGTTATGGCACGAGTCACGCGACGCCACGCCGCACACGTTATCGAATACACATTCGAAGATGCCGCCCTGGGCGCCAACACCCCTCGTTCGAGTGACCCCCCTCAAGGATTGCCCGCCGCCGCCGAGGGGAGATCTTCAACGGGAGGCGGACCGCTCGGGGACAACGGTCCGAGGGGAATGACCCTGGGAGCTCGGGGCTCCGGGTCAGCACAGGGGAGGACAGGCCCCGGCGCCGTGTGGCGCCGGGGCCCTCCTCACGTCCACGGCACATCACGCCCTGCCCCCTCCCCTGCCACCGGAGATCCGCCGTCTCGGGCGGCCAAGAGCCCCTCAGGTCATATGCCTCACGCGCAAGCCTCGCATGCGAACGGGCCGCGCGCTGCGATTCGGCGCACTGAATCTTCGATTCGCCGGGATCTCGGACACGGACCTCGGCAGCGCACAACTTCCCCTCCAGTACCGGGAGTTGGTGGCCGATACGGACATCCGCCGGCACACCCCGAACAACGACGGCCAGAAGCCGCCACGACCCGACACCGGCGGCCGGAATCGTCCGGCACGCGACACCGGCGGGGGAGGGGAATCCGTCGGGCACGACACCGGCGGGGGAATCCGTCGGGCTCGACGTCCGTCGCCGCGGGCCCGGCATCGTCGGTGGCGAGGGCCGCCGCCACACATGACGCGTCGGCGGAATCGACATCGGCATCGGCCGGCGCCGGCGGCCGGGATCGGTCGGGGGCGGCATCGGGCCGCGCGGGCACCGGCACCCCGCGATGACGAGGACCGAAGCCCGGAGCCGCACATCGGCGCGGCAGCACGGCAGGACAGAAGGCGACAACGGCCGGCCACCGAGACCGGAACCCACCGGTGCGCCACCGGTCGACACGGGCCCCTGTCCCCTCCCCGGCCGAAGCGGAGGCCCGGCGCCGCACGGCAGCACCGGAGGCAGAGGCAGCATCGGTCGGCGGCCGGGATCGGCCGGTAGGGCGGCATCGGGCGACGCCCGACCCTGCCCCCGCCGCCCGTCGGCGGTGGGGGCGAAGGACCGGCGCCGCGCGTGGAGGGCGCCGCTACCGCCGCCGGGGCGGCAGCGGCGGCGGTTCCAGCGGGAGTGTCAGCGCTTGGCGACGAAGACGTGGGAGGCCACGTCCGCCTCCAGCTCCGCCGCCTCACCGCCGCTGCCCACGAGGACACCGCCGGCCGCCTCCGTCACGCTCACCACGGAACCGGGCTGCACGCCCGCGCGGCGCAGCGTGTACATCAGCTGGGCGTCCGTCTGGATGGGCTCGCCGATCCGGCGTACGACCACGGTCTTGCCCTCGGTGCCCGGGTCGAGGTCGGCCAGCGACACCATGCCCTCGTCCAGGAAGGGGTCGGCGCCGTCCTTCTCGCCCAGCTCCTCCAGACCCGGGATCGGGTTGCCGTACGGCGACTCGGTGGGGTGGCGCAGCAGCTCCAGGACGCGGCGCTCGACCGCCTCGCTCATCACGTGCTCCCAGCGACACGCCTCCGCGTGCACCTGCTCCCACTCCAGGCCGATCACGTCGACGAGCAGACACTCCGCGAGGCGGTGCTTGCGCATCACGCGCGTCGCCAGCCGGCGGCCCTCCTCGGTCAGCTCCAGGTGACGGTCCGCGGCGACGCCCACCAGGCCGTCGCGCTCCATGCGCGCGACCGTCTGGCTCACCGTCGGGCCGCTCTGGTCGAGCCTCTCGGCGATCCGGGCACGCATGGGGACCACACCTTCCTCCTCCAGCTCGAGGATGGTGCGGAGATACATCTCCGTCGTATCGATCAGTCCGGACATACGTGCCCCTCGATGAGATCCAGCCGGAGGCTTCGACGGCCGTACCGGCTTGCTGCGGCTTGCTGCGCTGGCCCTGGACCCAATTCTTACGCATCCGACCGACAACCGGGTGGTGCCGGGGGAACGACGGCGGTATGACTCGCGCCGAGTGGCCGATTTGTGACCTGGCACCCCTTTCCGGCGGAGGCCGGAGAGGTCGGGCCCGGACCGCGACCGCCCGTGCCCGGACCGCGACCGCGACCGCGGCCGCGGATCGCACGCGACCGGCCACCACCGCTCACCCGCAGCCGCATTGACACCTCACTGGTCCAGACCTTTAACGTGATCCGCGACACTCGGGACTCGGCAGAAGGTGAAGGGGTCGGCGCATGGGGCTGGACGGCGGCACGACGGGTGGGCGGTTCCTCGACGCGGCGATCGGGCTGCTGGAACGCGTGCGGGACGAGGAGGGGGAAGCGGTCGTCGCGGCCGGCGAACTGATCGCGGACACCGTGGCCGAGGGCGGCCGCCTCTTCGCGTTCGGGGCCGGGCACTCCTCCCTCGCCGCCCAGGACCTCGTCTACCGGGCCGGCGGTCTCGCCCTGATGAACCTGCTGGCCGTCCCCGGCACGGTCGGCGTCGACGTGCTGCCCGCGACGCTCGGCTCCGCGCTGGAACGGGTCGACGGACTGGCGACCGCCGTTCTCGACAACAGCCCCCTGCGCGCGGGCGACCTGCTGGTCGTGATCTCCCTCTCCGGCCGCAACGCCCTGCCCGTGGAGATGGCGGCGCACGCACGGGAACGTGGAGTGAAGGTCATCGGCCTCACCTCCGTCGCATACGCCACGGCGACGACTTCACGCCACTCCTCCGGCACCTTCCTCAAGGACCACTGCGACCTCGTCCTCGACTCGAAGATCGCGGTCGGCGACGCCGAACTCACCCTCGACACCATCCCCGCCCCCTTCGCCCCGGCCTCCACCGTCGTCACCTCCGCCATCCTCCAGTCGGTCATGGCCACCGCCGCCGCCTCCCTCGCGGACCGGGGCATCGAGCCGCCCCTGCTCCGCTCCGGGAACGTCGACGGCGGTCTCGACTGGAACGACCGGATCATGCGGGAGTACGGAGACCGCATCTTCTACCTGCGCTGACTGAGCACCCGGGTTCGTGGGAACGTTGAGAAGGGTGAGGAGGAAATCCCGCGAACAACGATTTCGTCCAAATCTTGCGTGAACCAGATGTGGGCTGGGTCACGTTCGAGTTGAATGATGGCCAGTGAGCGAACCGACGCGCCGTACACGCCGTACACGCGGACGTAACGCAGCCTGCAGGGGGTTCAGGTGAGTGCTTCCCGGCGTCGTGGGACCACCGACGAGCTCGGACCCGACGAGCCCGAGCGGAACGGTCCGACGGACGAGAACACGAAGGACGCCAAGAACACCAAGGACGCCGAGGACATCGAGGACACGGTGAACACCGAGGACACCGACGGCACCGGAGGATTCACGGACTCCGGTGGCTCGGATCTCCTCGCCGCCCTGCTGGACGGGATGGACGCCGCCCTCTGCGCCTTCGACGCCGACGGCGTCGTCACCCACTGGAACCGCGAGGCCGAACGCATCCTGGGCTGGAGCGCGGAGGAGGCGGTGGGCCGCCGAGGCTTCGCCGGGTGGGCCGTGCGGACCGCCGACGCCGAGGAGATCGAGGGGCGGCTGATGGCCGCCATGCACGCCGTCGGCCGGCAGGTCCACGAGTTCGCCCTGGTCACCAAGGACGGCGGACGCGTCCTCGTCCGCACCCAGTCCGCCGCCGTACCCGGGCCCGACGGCAAGCCCGCCGGTCTGTACTGCGCCTTCAGCGAGGTCCACGCGCAGATCGACCTCGAACGGTCCATCGCCCTCAGCGAGGCCCTCTTCGAGGACGCGTCCTGGGGTGTCGTCCTCGTCGACGCCGACCTGCGCCCCGCCGTCGTCAACGCCCACGCGGCCCGCTCCCTCGGCGTGGGCCGCACGGCCGTCCTCGGGCGCCCCCTCGGCGAACTCCTCGCCCAGGGCGTCGAGGAACTGGAGAGCGCCCTCACCCACGTCCTCGCCGAGGGCGCCCCGCCCGCGCCCGCCGAGATCTGGGTGGGCGTGCGCACCCCTGACGGCGAGAAGCGCAGGTGCTGGCGCAGCGGCTTCCTGCGCCTCGCCTCACCGCTGGCCGAGGAACCGGTTCCCCTGGGCGTCGGCTGGCTCTTCCAGGACGTCACCGAGTCGAAACAGACCGAGCAGGAGGCCGCGCAGCTCCGCTTCCGCGTCAACCAGCTGCACCGGGCCGCGCGGGCCGCCGCCGAGTGCGAGGACCCCGGCGAGGCCGCCACCGTCCACCTCGACTTCGCCCTCGCCGGCTTCGCCGACCACGCCCTCATCGACCGGGTCTCCGGCGGCTCCCTCACCGACGGCGAAGGTCCCGCCCGACTGGTACGCGCCGCCGCCACCCCCTCCGGCCGGCCCGGCCCCAGCCATCTCGCCGGTCACGCCGGCATCCCGGTCCGCTACGGCCCCGGCCACCCGGCCCTTCAATGCGTCGACCGGGCGGGCTCGGTCCGCGCCAGCGCCGGTACGGCCACCCCGGAAGCGGCCCGCGAGTGGGCCACCGGACGCCAGTGGCCCCCGGAGACCGTCCACGCCCTCTGCGCGGTCCTGCGCAGCCGGGGCCGCACCCTCGGTGTGGTCACCTTCCTGCGCACCGCCGGCCGCACCCCCTTCGAACGCTCCGACGCGACCTACGCCGAGGGCGTCGCCCTGCGCATCGCCACGGCCCTGGACCTCGAAGCCCTGGAGAGGTCGTCGGAGTAGCGGGTGTGGGTGGTTTCGCGGAAGGGGAATCGAGGACTCGCGTCCGCTGATCGTCCCGGCGGAGAATCCCCGTATGGCTGTCATCCACCACACCACGCTGAAGCCCACCAAGCTCGAACTCCTGGCCTCCTGGCTGCCCACCCGCCCCTGGTACGCCGGCGGCCCGGACGCCCCGGTACTGGCCAGGGCCGGCGGCTTCCGGCTCGACGACCCCGAGGGCGAGGTCGGCATCGAGTTCATGGTCGCCACCGACACCTCCGGCCCGGCCCCGGTCCACTACCTGGTCCCCCTCACCTACCGGGGCGCCCCTCTCCCCGATGCCGGCCATGCCCTCGTCGGGACGATGGAACACGGCGTCCTGGGCAGGCGCTGGGCCTACGACGGCTGCCACGACCCGGTGCTGGTCGCCCAGCTCCTCGCGCTGTTCGAGGGCCGCGCCGAACCCCAGGCCCAGAGCCTCACCGACACCCCGGACCACGAGGTCACCCGCTCCTACGAGGGCGACGGGCCCCTGCCCGCGCCCGCCTCGCCCGCCACCGACACCGCCGAGGGCACCGAACTGAAGCTCGGCCCCGGCGCCCCCGTCCTCCACCTGAACCGCGTCCTCCAGCCAGGCCCTTCCGACCTCCCGTCCCCCGTGAAGGGCCAGGTCACCGGCCATTGGACGCTGCCGGACGACACCCGGGCACGCGGGATCTTCGCCGTCCTGCGGTAATTCCTCGGCAATCCCCTCGGAAAATCACTTGAGCGTCCTCGGAGCGCTTCCTAGGGTGTGCGGTACACGAGAGAGGAGGTGGTTCGGCAGATGTATTGCAACCGGACGCGTGAGGTGGCTGCGGGCTAGCGGCCCTGCACCACACACAGTGCGGTGCCGGACCAGCACACATCGAGCGTGCAGCCGGCCCAATCTCAAGCAGTCACCCGACCCGCAGACTCGCCGGTACGTCCGGCCGGCTTCTCCGCCCCTGGGCGGAGGGACCCAGAGTCTGCGGGTCGTCTGCGTTTCGTAGGGCGCAGTATGCTTTCACCATGCTTCCGATACTCGTTCGACGCCGGCACGTGGACTTCGTGCGCGTCACGAGCATGGGCTGTCGGCCTTCCGTCTGAACTCGGAACCCGGCCCCAGCACTCCCCTCTCCCTCTCGGACGCATCTCATGACGAACTCGGCGACGACATCGTCGTCCCTCCAGCTGCCCATCATCGATCTCTCCGCCGCCGATCGCGGACCCGAGGCGCGGGCGCTGTTGCACGCGCAGCTGCACAGTGCCGCGCACGACGTGGGTTTCTTCCAGCTCGTCGGCCACGGGGTGCGTGAGGAGGAGACCCGCCGGCTCACCGGAGCCATGCGGCGGTTCTTCGCCCTGCCCGAGGCCGAGCGGCTCGCCATCGACAACGTCAACTCGCCGCATTTCCGGGGGTACACGCGCACCGGCGACGAGCGGACGGGCGGCAGCCGGGACTGGCGGGACCAGCTGGACATCGGGGCCGAGCGGACCGCGCGCCCGCCGGGCGACGGCGAGCCCGCCTACTGGTGGCTGCAGGGGCCCAACCAGTGGCCCGACTCCCTGCCGGAACTACGGGACGCCGCCCTCGCGTGGATCGACCGGCTCGGCTCCGTGGCGCAGCGGCTGCTGCGTGAGCTGCTGGTGTCCATCGGGGCGCCCGCCGATTTCTACGACCCGGTCTTCGGGGAGCGGGCGCATCCGCATCTGAAGCTCGTGCGGTACCCGGGAAGCTCGGGCGACGGCGCCGGTCAGGGGGTGGGGACCCACAAGGACTACGGGTTCCTGACGCTGCTGCTGCAGGACCAGGTCGGTGGGCTGCAGGTGGAGCGCGCGGACGGGCTGTTCCATGACGTGCCGCCCATGCCGGGGGCGTTCGTGGTCAACCTCGGGGAGTTGCTGGAGGTGGCGACGAACGGCTATCTGCTCGCCACCCGGCACCGGGTCGTCAGTCCGGCCGGGGCGACCGAGCGTTTCTCGGTGCCGTTCTTCTACAACCCCCGCCTCGACGCGCGGGTCGAGCCGCTCGTCTTCCCGTACGCGTCCGTCGCGCCCGGGGTCACCGACGATCCGGGTAATCCGCTGTTCGCCGAGTACGGGTTCAACGAGCTGAAGGGGAAGCTGCGGGCGCATCCGCTGGTCGCGGAGCGGCATCACGCGGGGCTGCTCAGCCCCGCGTGATGCCCTCGGGGCCGAGCTGCTCCGCGGGGCCGGGCTAGCTCGCGATGTCCTCGAACCCGGCGATCTCCTGCGGGCTGCGCGCGGGCGGGCCCACGTAGCGGGCGGACGGGCGGACGAGGCGGCCGGTGCGCTTCTGTTCGAGGATGTGCGCGGACCAGCCGGCCGTGCGGGCGCAGGTGAACATCGACGTGAACATATGGGCCGGGACCTCGGCGAAGTCGAGGACGATCGCGGCCCAGAACTCGACGTTCGTGGCGAGGACACGGTCGGGGCGGCGGGCGTGGAGTTCGGCCAGGGCCGCCTTCTCCAGGGCCTCGGCGACCTCGAAGCGCGGGGCGCCGAGGTCGCGGGCGGTGCGGCGCAGGACGCGGGCGCGGGGGTCCTCGGCGCGGTAGACGCGGTGACCGAAGCCCATGAGGCGTTCGCCCTTGTCGAGGGCCTGTTTGACGTAGGCGTCGGCGTCGCCCGTGCGTTCGATCTCCTCGATCATGCCGAGGACACGGGAGGGGGCGCCGCCGTGCAGGGGGCCGGACATGGCGCCCACCGCGCCGGAGAGTGCCGCCGCCACGTCCGCGCCGGTCGAGGCGATGACGCGGGCGGTGAAGGTGGAGGCGTTCATGCCGTGCTCGGCCGCCGAGGTCCAGTAGGCGTCGACCGCCGCGACGTGCTTGGGGTCGGGTTCGCCGCGCCAGCGGATCATGAAGCGTTCGACGACGGACTGGGCCTTGTCGATCTCGCGCTGCGGAACCATGGGGTGGCCCTGGCCGCGGGCGGACTGGGCCACGTAGGAGAGGGCCATGACGGCGGCGCGGGCGAGGTCGGCGCGGGCCTGCTGCTCGTCGATGTCCAGAAGGGGCTTGAGGCCCCAGACCGGGGCGAGCATGGCCAGCGCGGACTGGACGTCGACGCGGATGTCGCCCGAGTGGACGGGGATGGGGAACGGCTCGGCGGGCGGCAGGCCGGGGCGGAAGGCTCCGTCGACGAGCAGGCCCCAGACATTGCCGAAGGAGACGTGGCCGACCAGGTCCTCGATGTCGACGCCGCGGTACCGGAGCGCGCCGCCCTCCTTGTCCGGTTCGGCGATCTCCGTCTCGAACGCGACGACTCCTTCGAGCCCGGGTACGAAGTCGGACATCAGGCGGCTCCTCTTGATGTGTGCGACAGGGGTTCCAAAACCATACGCCTGAGTGCCACGTTTGGGGAGAGTCTGTGGCACTCAGTGCCACTTCTCCTCCGGTGAACCGCTGATACGGCAGGATGACCATGTGAACGATCACGACCCCGCTGTCATGCGCAAGCAGTACCGCGCCGACGGCCTCGACGAGAGCGAGCTGGCCGGCGACCCGATGGAACAGTTCGCGCGGTGGTTCGGGCAGGCCGCGCGGGAGGGCGCGGTGTTCGAACCCAACGCCATGGTCGTGTCGACGGCGGACGCCGAGGGACGCCCGAGTTCCCGTACGGTGCTGATGAAGGCGTACGACGCGCGGGGCTTCGTCTTCTACACGAACTACGGCTCCCGCAAGGCCCGTGACCTGGACCAGAACCCGTATGTCTCCCTGCTCTTCCCCTGGCACGGGATCGCCCGGCAGGTGATCGTGACGGGTACCGCGGTGCGGACCGGGCGGGACGAGACGGCGGCGTACTTCCGGACCCGTCCGCATGGTTCGCAGCTGGGGGCATGGGCCAGCGCGCAGTCCTCGGTGATCTCCTCGCGGGCCGAACTGGACGCCGCGTACGAGGAGTTGCACGCTCGCTACCCGGAGGGCGAGCAGGTTCCGGTGCCGCCGGACTGGGGCGGTTTCCGGGTGACGCCGCGGACGGTGGAGTTCTGGCAGGGGCGGGGGAACCGGCTGCACGACCGGCTGCGGTACGCGGCGGAGGCGGACGGGTCGTGGCGGGTGGAGCGGCTGAGTCCGTAGGGCCCGAGTCCCTGGCGGCACCCCCGTGACCCCTCAGCCCAGGGCCTCGTCCAGCAGGGCCGCCCACTGGGCCACCACCCTGTCCCGGCGGCCGGAGTCGTCGGTGAGGAGGTTGGCGAGGCCGAGCCCGCGGGCCATGTCGAGCAGGCCCTGCACGGTTTCGCGGACGCCGGGGACGGTCTCGTCGGCGCGCAGCAGGTCGACGGCGATGCGGTGGGTCTCGCGGCCGACCCGGGCTTCGAGTTCCGTGACGCGGCAGCGGAGCTGCTCCTCGTCGGACGCGGCGACCCAGAGGTGGAGGGCGGCCCGGAAGAGGGGGCCGGTGAAGAGGTCCACGACGGCGGCGACGACGGCCCGGCGGTCGGCGGTGCCCTCGGGGAAGAGGGCGCGCAGGGCGAGGGAGCGTTCCTCGGCGACGTATTCGACGGCGGCGGTGAACAGGTCCTCGCGGGTGCGGAAGTGGTGCTGGGCGGCGCCCCGGGAGACGCCGGCGCGTTCGGCGACGACGGAGACGGTGGAGCCGGCCCAGCCGTGTTCGGCGAGGCAGGACACGGCGGCTTCCAGCAGCCGCTTGCGGGTGACCCGGCTGCGGTCCTGCTTGGGCCCCCGGTCCGCCACCGGACCGGCACCGGCGTCGGTGCCGGTCTCGGTCTCGGTGCCGGTCTCGGTCTCGGTCTCGGTCCCGCCGGACGCGCCCATCGCGTTCACAGCACCCATCCCGGTTCCCGTCTTTCGAGGAAGGCCGTCATGCCCTCGCGGGCGTCGGCGGAGGCGAACAGCCGGGACGAGAGCCGGGTCAGTTCGCCCGCGTCCAGGTCGAAGTTCTCCAGCACCTTAGCCGTGAGCAGGTGTTTCGTCTCCGCCAGGGCACTCGGTGAAGCCCTGCGCAGTCCGTCGAGGACGGGTTCGAGCACATCGTCGACCTCGGCGCCGGCATCGGTGATCAGCCCGATACGGGCGGCTTCGGCCGGGCCGAACCGCTCCCCGGTGAGGTAGTAGCGCGCGAGGGCGCGCGGGTCGGTACGGGGGCGCAGGGTGAGGGAGATGACGGCGGGTGCGACCCCGATGCGGACCTCGGTGAGGGCGAAGGTGGCCTCGGGGCCGGCGGCGGCGATGTCGCAGGCCCCGAGCAGGCCGAGGCCGCCCGCGCGGACGTGCCCGGTCACACGGGCGACGACGGGCTTGGGCAGTTCGAGGAGCAGGCGCAGGAGAGCGACCAGGGCCGCCGGGTCGGGCGGGTCGCGCAGGTCGGCGCCGGCGCAGAAGGTGGTGCCGGTGTGGGTGAGGACGACGGCTCGTACGGTGTCGTCCTTGCCGCACCCGTCGAGGGCGTCGCGGAGTTCGGCGACGAGGGCGGCCGAGAGCGCGTTGCGATTGGCCGGGGAGTCGAGGGTGAGGGTGGTGACGCCCCGGTGGTGCGCGGTGCGTACGAGGGGTTCGGGGTCCGTCACAGGCGCTCCCTGAGTTCGCGGCGGAGGATCTTCCCGGAGGCCGCGCGGGGCACGGCGTCGATGAAGGTGACGTGGCGGACGCGTTTGTAGGGGGCGACGCGCTCGGCGACGTACATCATGATCTCGCCCTCGGAGAGTTCGCGGGCCGTGGGGCGGCGGACGACGAAGGCGTGCGGTACCTCGTTGCCGTCGGCGTCGCAGTGGCCGATGACGGCGGCGTCGGCGATGCCGGGGTGGGTGACGAGCAGCGCTTCCAGTTCGGCGGGGGCGACCTGGAAGCCCTTGTACTTGATCAGTTCCTTGACGCGGTCGACGACGTACAGCCAGCCGTCGGCGTCGGTGTGGCCGATGTCGCCGGTGGAGAGCCAGCCGTCGGCGTCGATCATGTCGGTGGTGGCCTCGGGGCGGCCCAGGTAGCCCTTCATGACCTGGGGGCCCCGGATGACGATCTCGCCCCGTTCGCCGGGGCCGAGGTCCTTGCCGGGGTCGTCGAGGGAGACGATCCGCATCTCGGTGCCGGCGATGAGTCTGCCGACGGTGCCGGGGGGCGCCGAGGCGGCCCGGTCGAGGGGCACGATGTGGGAGCAGGGGGAGAGTTCGGTCATGCCGTAGCCCTGGACGACCGGGGGCAGACCGAGGCGGGCGGAGCAGGCGGCGGCCAGGCGGGCGTCCAGGGGCGCGGCGGCGGAGAGGATGTGCCGGACCGAGGAGAGGTCGTGGCGCTCGGCCGCCGGGTGCTTGGCGAGGGCGAGGACGATCGGCGGGGCCACGTAGAGGTGGGTGATGCGGTGGCGGGCGATCGCCGCGAGATAGGTCTCCAGATCGAAGCGGGGCAGGACGACGACCGTGGCGCCGAGCCGCAGCGGGGCGTTCATCAAGGCGGTGAGCCCGTAGATGTGGAAGAACGGCAGGACGGCGAGGATCCGGTCGCCGGGGGCGGCCGGCATGACCGTTTCGAGCTGGGCGAGGTTGGTGGCGATGGACCGGTGGGTGAGCATGACGCCCTTGGGGACGCCGGTCGTGCCGGAGGAGTACGGCAGGGCCGCCACGTCCGTGACCGGGTCGATGGCGACGGCCGGTTCGGGTGCGGTGGAGGCGAGCATGTCGATCAGCGAGCGGTGCCCGGGGGCGCTGTCGCAGACGAAGATCTCCCGTATGCCGCCGACGCGTTCGGCGGCGGCTCGGGCGGTCTCCAGGAGCGGGGAGACCGTGACGATCCAGGTCGCCCCCGAGTCCCGGAGCTGGGTGGCCAGCTCGCCCGGGGTGGCCAGCGGGTGCACGGTGGTGACCGTGGCGCCCGCACGGGCGGCCGCGTAGAACGCCGTCGGGTAGGCGATCGTGTTGGGGCTGTGCAGGGCGAGTACGTCCCCCTTGCGGACGCCCGCCTCGGCGAAGGAGGCGGCCAGCCGCCGGTGGAAGCGGTCCACCTGCTCGTAGGTGAGGGTGGTGCCGTCGACGCCGTCGATCAGCGCGGGCAGCGCGCCGAACTCCGGGGCACGGGCCAGTACGGCGTCGTGGATGGGGAGTTCGAGGGGCGGGACGTCTGCGTACTCGCTGCGGAACATGGTTCCTCCAGGGCGACCGGATGCGGGCCTAGTACGACTTGGGCAGGCCCAGGGTCTGGTGGGAGACGTAGTTGAGAATCATCTCCCGGCTCACCGGCGCGATACGAGACACGCGTGCGGCCGTTATCAGCGAGGCGAGGCCGAACTCGGCCGTGAGGCCGTTGCCGCCGAGGGTGTGCACGGCCTGGTCGACGGCCTTCACACACGCCTCCCCCGCCGCGTACTTGGCCATGTTGGCGGCCTCGCCGGCGGCCGCGTCGTCGCCGGCGTCGTAGAGGTGGGCCGCCTTGCGCATCATCAGGCCGGCCAGTTCGAGTTCGATGTGGGACTGGGCCAGCGGATGGGCGATGGCCTGGTGGGCGCCGATGGGCTGCCCCCACACGGTGCGTTCGCGGGCGTAGTCGACGGCCTTCGCGAGGGCGTACCTGGCCATGCCGATGGCGAAGGCTGCCGTCATGATCCGCTCGGGGTTGAGGCCGGCGAAGAGCTGGAGCAGTCCGGCGTTCTCGTCGCCGACGAGGGCGTCGGCGGGGAGCCGGATGTCGTCGAAGGTCAGCTCGAACTGCTTCTCGGCGGCCCGGAGCTCCATGTCGATCGGGCGGTACGCGAAGCCGGGGGTGTCCGTGGGCACGATGAAGAGGCAGGGCTTGAGGGTGCCGGTGCGGGCGTCCTCGGTGCGGCCCACGATGAGGACGGCGTCCGCCCTGTCGACGCCGGAGATGAAGACCTTGCGGCCCGTGAGCAGCCAGTCCCCGGTCTCGTCCCGGCGGGCCGTGGTGGTGATGCGGTGGCTGTTGGAGCCGGCGTCGGGTTCGGTGATGCCGAAGGCCATGAGACGGGTGCCGTTCGCCAGCGCGGGGAGCCAGGTCCGCCGCTGGGCCTCGGTGCCGAAGCGGGCGATGACGGTGCCGCAGATGGCCGGCGACACGATCATCATCAGCAGGGGGCAGCCTGCGGCGCCGAGTTCCTCCAGGACGATGGAGAGTTCGGTTATGCCGCCGCCTCCGCCGTCGTACTCCTCGGGGAGGTTGACGCCCAGGTAGCCGAGTTCGGCGGCCTCGGCCCAGAGTTCGTCGGGGTGGCGGCCCTCTTTGCCGATCGTGGCGATGTAGTCGCGGCCGTAGCGTTTCCCGAGGGCGGAGACGGCGGCTCGTAGGGCTTTGTGTTCTTCGGTTTCCAGCACGGGGGACACGGGGGCTCCTATGGGGGAGAGTACGTCTGCCGTTCGGAGGGCGCGAGTGGGGCGTGGCTCGTCGGCCTAGGCAGGTGCGTCCTGGACCACGGCCAGGAGGGCGCCCATCTCCACCTGTTGGCCCGCGGTCGCGTGCAGGGCTGTCAGCGTGCCGGTCGCCGGGGCCGTGATCCGGTGTTCCATCTTCATCGCCTCCAGCCAGAGCAGGGGTTGGCCCGCCTGTACGGCCGACCCCGGTTTCAGGTCCTCCGCCACCCGGACGACTGTGCCCGGCATGGGGGCCAGGAGGGAGCCGGGGGCGTGTGCGGCGGTGGGGTCGGGGAAGCGCGGGAGGGCCGTGAGGGTGGTGGCGTTGACGTGGAAGCGGTCGCCGTACCGCGCGACCTCGAACGTCCGCCGCACACCGGCCACTTCGAGGACGACGAGGCGGGCGTCCGCGTGGACGACCCGGACGCCGTCCGCCTCCGGGCCGGTCCGGGTGTGCCGGTAGCGGACCTCGTGCTCCTCCCCTGCCATGACGTACCGCTTGACCTGCGGCTGGGACGGCAGGTTGCGCCAGCCGCCGAAGCGGGGGTCGCCCCCGGAGGCGGCGTCGGCCAGGGCGGCGGCCAGCGGGGCGTGCGGGTCGGGGGCGGGGGCCGTGAGGTCGGTGAGGTGGCGGTCGTAGAAGCCGGTGTCCATACGGGCCGACGTGAACTCCGTGTGGCGCAGGGAGTTCACCAGCAGGGCCCGGTTCGTGGCCGGGCCGTGGATCGTCGCCCGCTCCAGGGCGCCCGCCAGGGTACGGATCGCCTCCGCGCGGGTGGGGGCGTGGACGACGGCCTTGGCGAGCATGGGGTCGTAGTGCACGCCGATCGCGTCGGCGTCCTCGTAGCCGGTGTCCAGGCGGACCCCGGGCACGGACAGGCGGTGCAGGGTGCCCGTCTGCGGGGCCCAGTCGCGGGCCGGGTCCTCGGCGTACAGACGGGCCTCGATCGCGTGGCCGCGGGCGGGCGGGGGGTCGGCCGGGAGGGCGTGGCCCTCGGCGACGCGGATCTGTTCGGCGACCAGGTCGAGTCCGAAGACGGCCTCCGTGACCGGGTGTTCGACCTGGAGGCGGGTGTTCATCTCCAGGAAGTGGGCCCTGCCGTCGGCGACGAGGAACTCGACCGTGCCCGCGCCGGTGTAGGAGACGGCCCGGGCGGCGCGTACGGCCAGGGTGTGGAGTTCCTCGGTGAGTTCCCCGGAGAGGGCGGGGGCAGGGGCCTCCTCGACGACCTTCTGGTGGCGGCGCTGCAGGGAGCAGTCGCGGGTGCCCAGGGGCCAGATCGTGCCGTGGGTGTCGGCGAGGATCTGGACCTCGACGTGGCGGCCGTTCTCGATGTAGGGCTCGACGAAGACCTCGCCGTCGCCGAAGGCGCTCGCGGCCTCGGCGCGGGCGCTCTCCAGCGCGGCGTCCAGGTCGTCGAGGTGGCGGACCACGCGCATGCCGCGTCCGCCGCCGCCCGCCGCCGCCTTCACCAGGACCGGCAGGTCGTCCTCGGTGACCTTGGTCAGCGGGGCGAGCCCCATCAGCTCCTTGGCCCGCGTCTTGGAGGCCATCGCCTCGATCGCCTCCGGGGCCGGACCGATCCAGGTGAGGCCGGCGTCGAGGACCTGGCGGGCGAAGCCGGGGTTCTCGGAGAGGAAGCCGTAGCCGGGGTGGACCGCGTCGGCGCCGGCCGCGAGGGCGGCCTTCACTACCAGGTCGCCACGCAGATAGGTGTCGGCGGGGGCCGCGCCCGGCAGTCGTACGGCCGTGTCGGCCGTGCGCGTGTGGAGGGCGGTCTCGTCGGCGTCGGAGTGCACGGCGACCGTCCGGATGCCCAGCTCACGGCAGGTGCGGAAGATCCGGCAGGCGATCTCGCCCCGGTTGGCCACCAGGAGGGAAGTGATCAGGGAAGTATGCACGAGCCTCACATCCGGAAGACGCCGAAGCCACCGCGCGCGCCCTCGTAGGGCGCCGTGTGGATCGCGGACAGGCACAGGCCGAGGACGGTACGGGTGTCGCGGGGGTCGATGACCCCGTCGTCGTACAGCCGCCCGGACAGGAACATCGGCAGGGACTCGGACTCGATCTGCTGCTCCACCATGGCGCGCAGCGCGGCGTCCGCGTCCTCGTCGTACGGCTGGCCCTTCGCCGTGGCCGACTGGCGGGCCACGATCGACAGGACGCCGGCGAGCTGCTGCGGGCCCATCACCGCCGACTTGGCGCTGGGCCAGGCGAAGAGGAAGCGGGGGTCGTAGGCCCGCCCGCACATGCCGTAGTGGCCGGCGCCGTACGAGGCGCCCATCAGGACGGACAGGTGGGGCACCCGGCTGTTGCTCACGGCGTTGATCATCATCGCGCCGTGCTTGATGATGCCGCCCTGCTCGTACTCCCTGCCGACCATGTAGCCGGTGGTGTTGTGGAGGAAGAGGAGGGGGATGTCGCGCTGGTTGGCGAGCTGGATGAACTGGGCCGCCTTCTGCGACTCCTCGCTGAAGAGGACCCCTTGGGCGTTGGCGAGGACGCCGACCGGGTAGCCGTGGAGCGCGGCCCAGCCGGTGACGAGGCTGGTGCCGTAGAGGGGCTTGAACTCGTCGAAGTCGGAGGCGTCCACGATCCGGGCGATCACCTCGCGGGGGTCGAAGGGCGTCCGGAGATCGCCGGGGACGATCCCCAGCAGCTCCTCCGGGTCGTACTTCGGCGGCGCGGCCGGGGCCGGATCGGCGTACGCCTTGCGGTGGTTGAGGCGGGCGACGACCCGGCGGGCCTGGCGCAGGGCGTCCTGCTCGTCGACGGCGAAGTGGTCGGCGAGGCCCGACACGCGCGCGTGCATCTCGGCGCCGCCCAGGGACTCGTCGTCGCTCTCCTCACCGGTGGCCATCTTCACCAGCGGCGGCCCGCCGAGGAACACCTTCGCCCGCTCCTTGACCATGATCACGTGGTCGGACATGCCAGGGACGTAGGCCCCGCCGGCGGTGGAGTTGCCGAAGACGACGGCGACGGTGGGGATGCCGGCGGCGGACAGCCGGGTGAGGTCGCGGAAGATCGCGCCCCCGGGGATGAAGATCTCCTTCTGGGAGGGGAGGTCGGCCCCGCCGGACTCCACCAGGCTGATGCAGGGCAGACGGTTGGCGAGGGCGATGTCGTTGGCCCGAAGCGCCTTCTTCAGGCTCCACGGGTTGCTCGCGCCGCCGCGCACGGTCGGGTCGTTGGCGGTGATCAGGCACTCGACGCCCTCGACGGTCCCGATGCCGGTGACGAGGGAGGCGCCGACCGCGTACTCGCTGCCCCAGGCGGCGAGCGGGGACAGCTCCAGGAAGGGCGTGTCGGGGTCCAGCAGCAGTTCGATGCGTTCGCGGGCGAGCAGCTTGCCGCGCCCCCGGTGTCTGGCGGTGTACTTCTCGCCGCCGCCCGCGAGGGCTTTCGCGTGCTCGGCGTCGAGTGCGGCGAGCCGGGTGAGCATGGCCTCGCGGTTCGCGGTGTGTTCGGGGGCGCCCGGGTCGAGGGCGGAGCTGAGGACGGTCACGGGTGTACCTCCGCGGGGTCCGGGCGGTCGGCGGCGGGCGCTCGCAGGAGCGTCTCCGGGATGTCCAGGTGGCGGGAGCGCAGCCACTCGCCGAGGGCCTTCGCCTGGGGGTCGAACCGGGCCTGCGCGGCGACGCCCTCGCCGAGGATGCCCTCGATCACGAAGTTGAGGGCGCGCAGGCCGGGCAGGGTGTGCCGGGTCACCTCCAGGGTGCGGCTCTCCGGGATCAGCTGCCGGAACCGGTCCACGGTCAGCTCGTGGGCGAGCCAGCGCCAGGCCGCGTCCGTCCGGGCCCACACACCGACGTTGGCGTCCCCGCCCTTGTCCCCGCTGCGGGCCCCGGCGACCAGCCCCAGCGGGGCGCGCCGGGTGGGCCCGGCCGGCGGCGGCTCCGGCAGGGGCGGCTCGGGCACGTCGTCGAGTACGGCGGTGTCGGGGGCCGGGGGCACGGGGACCCGGCGGCCGTCGTCGAGGACGGCCGTGTGGGCGGCTTCGCCCTGCGGGACGTACGCCGCCTCGAAGACGCCGTAGGGCGTGCCCTTCCCCGGTGGGGCCAGCACATGGAATCCGGGGTAGCTGGCGAGCGCCAGCTCCACGGCGGCCGCGCCGAGCGCCCGTCCGGCCTTCTCCGGGTCCGGGTCCCGTACGACCAGCCGCAGCAGCGCGCTCGCGGTCTCCTCGGTCGGGGCGTCGGGCCGGTCGGTGCGGACGAGACTCCAACGGGCCTCGGCGGGCCGGGACTTGGCGAGCGCGTCCGCCATCTGCCGGCGGACGAGGGCGGCCTTGGCGTCGATGTCCAGCCCGGTCAGCACGAAGACGATCTCGTTGCGGAAGCCGCCGAGCCGGTTGACGCCGACCTTGAGGGTGGGGGGCGGGGCCTCGCCGCGCACGCCGTCGACGCGGACGCGGTCGGGCCCGTCCTGGGTGAGCCTGACCGTGTCGAGCCGGGCTGTGACGTCGGGCCCCGCGTAGCGCGCGCCGGCGGTCTCGTAGAGCAGCTGGGCGGTGACGGTGCCGATGTCGACGAGGCCGCCGGTGCCGGGGTGTTTGGTGATGACGGCCGTGCCGTCGGCGTGGATCTCGGCGAGCGGGAAGCCGGGGCGGGTGGCGCCGCCCTCGCCGAAGAAGGCGTAGTTGCCGCCGGTGGCCTGCGCGCCGCACTCCAGCACGTGCCCGGCGACGACCGCGCCCGCGAGGCGGTCGTACTCCCCGGTGCCCCAGCCGAAGTGGGCGGCGGCGGGCCCGGTGACCAGGGCCGCGTCCGTCACGCGGCCGGTGACCACGATGTCCGCGCCCTCGCGCAGACAGGCCGCGATGCCGAAGCCCCCGAGATAGGCGTGGGCGGCGAGGCTGCCGGGGTGCAGGGCGGTGCGGTCGTCGCCCTCGACGTGCGCGACACGGACGGGGACACCGAGCCGGCCGGCCAGCTCCCGTACGGCGTCGGCGAGTCCGGCGGGGTTGAGCCCGCCGGCGTTGGCGACGATCCGCACGCCCCGCTCCCGCGCCAGTCCGAGGCACTCCTCCAGCTGGCGCAGGAAGGTGCGCGCGTACCCGGCGGTGGGGTCCTTCAGGCGGTCGCGGCCGAGGATGAGCATGGTCAGTTCGGCGAGGTAGTCGCCGGTGAGGACGTCGAGTTCGCCGCCGGTGAGCATCTCGCGCATGGCGTCGAAGCGGTCGCCGTAGAAGCCGGAGGCGTTGCCGATGCGGAGGGGGGCGGCCGGCGTCCGCGCCGCTGCCGTCACCGGGTGGCCCCCTTCGGCTCGCGTCCCGCGCCCGGCGGGCCGGCGAACGCCTGGGCGATGTCCAGCCAGCGGTCGGCGTCGGCGCCCTCGGCGTGGAGGGCGAGGTCGCCGCGGTGGGCGCGCTGGGTGACCAGGAGGCAGAAGTCGAGGGCGGGGCCGCTGACCAGGTCGGTCGCCTCCTCGGGGCCGTACGTCCACAGCTCGCCGCCGGGGCTGGTGAGTTCGACGCGGAACTCCTCGAACGGCGGGGTGAGCCCGTGCACGCCGAAGGCGAAGTCGCGGGTGCGGATGCCGAGCCGGGTGATGTGGCGGAGCCGGTCGCCGGGGGCGATCCGGGGGACCCCGAGTGCGTCGGCGACGTCCAGTCCGTGGGCCCAGGTCTCCATGAGGCGGGCGGTCGCCATGGAGGCGGTGGACATGGGCGGGCCGTACCAGGGGAACCGCGCGCCCTCGGGTGCCGTGCGCAGGGCGTCCTCCAGGGCCGCGCGGCCGGCACGCCAGTCCGCAACCAGCCGCTCGGGTGGTTTCCCGGCCCCCTCCTCCGCGCCGCTGTCCACGAAGTCGCCGGGCGCCGTCAGCGCGCTCTCGACCTCACGGGCGAAGGCGGCCTGGTCGGTCACGGCCAGCACGGAGGAGTGGTCCGTCCAGGCGAGGTGGGCGATCTGGTGGGCGACGGTCCAGCCGGGGGCCGGCGTCGGGAGCGCCCACTGCTGTGGGCTCAACTCGGCCACGAGCAGGTCGAGTTGCTTGCTCTCGGCATGGAGGTCGTCGATCACGGGCGTTGGGTCGGCCATGGGGGGAGCATGGCAGCGAGGCCATAAACAATCAAGCGTGCTTGCATTTTTGAGGGGCAAGGCGAGGAGAAAGGCGCGGGCGTAAGCTGCAAAAAGGCCGAGATGCATGACTTAGTCCATTGCTGTGCACTTCAAAGTCACTCATACTGAACGATACGGCTCTCCGGCCCTGCTCCCCGCTCCGCACGCCCCGCTCTTCTTGGACGGCCCCCGTGACGCTCCCCCGCGCTGACCAGTCCGCCGCCGCCGTGCCCTCGCCACCGGCCGGCCTCGCCACCGGCGACACCCGCGCTTCGCGCGCTCCCGGCGGTCTGGGTGCCCTCGGGCCCGTCGGGCTGGTGCTGGCCGGCGGGATCTCGGTGCAGTTCGGCGGGGCGCTGGCGGTGACGCTGATGCCGCGGGCCGGGGCGCTCGGGGTGGTGACGCTGCGGCTCGCGGTGGCCGCGGTGGTGATGCTCGTGGTCTGCCGCCCCCGGCTGCGCGGGCACTCGCGCACCGACTGGGGCACGGTGGTCGTCTTCGGCGCCACCATGGCCGCGATGAACGGCCTCTTCTACCAGTCCGTCGCCCGCATCCCGCTCGGCCCCGCCGTCACCCTGGAGGTGCTCGGCCCGCTGGCGCTCTCCGTCCTCGCCTCCCGCCGGGCCGTGAACCTGGTGTGGGCCGGACTCGCCCTCTGCGGCGTCTTCCTCCTGGGCGGCGGAGGGGACTTCGGCGCCCTCGACCCGCTCGGCGTCGCCTTCGCCCTCGCCGCCGGGTTGATGTGGGCCCTGTACATCCTCTTCAGCGCGCGTACGGGCAGGAGGTTCCCGCAGGCCGACGGGCTGGCGCTGGCCATGGCCGTCGCGGCGGTGCTGTTCCTGCCGCTCGGCGTCGTCGAGTCGGGGGCGCGGCTCCTCGACCCGACGACGCTCGCCCTCGGCTCCGCCGTCGCCGTGCTCTCCTCCGTCCTCCCCTACACCCTTGAACTCCTCGCCCTGCGCCGCCTGCCCGCGTCCACCTTCGCGGTCCTGATGAGCCTGGAGCCCGCGATCGCCGCCACCGCCGGTTTCCTGATCCTCGACCAGGCCCTCGCCGCCACCGAGGCCCTCGCGATCGCGCTGGTCATCGGGGCGAGCATGGGGGCGGTGCGGACTCAGGTGGGGCGGGGGAAGGCGGGGCGGGGGAAGGCGGGGCGGGGGAAGGCGGGGCGGGGGAAGGCGGGGGTTCCGGGGTGAGGCGGACGAGACCGCACGCCGCACAGGACGGCCGCGCTGCCGGTTCGGGCAAAACTCGTTCGGGTCACTCGGGCGTGAACTCGTACTCCAGCTCGTAGAGATGGCCCGCCTTCACCATCACGGTCGCCTCGATCGGACGATCGTCGTCGCTGAAGACGACCCGAAGGGTACGCAGCACCGGCAGACTGCTCGGCAGATTCAAGGCCCGGTACTGGTCCTGGGTCGGAATTCTCGCGGAGACACGGTCGACGCTGCGGCGAGGCGGATGCCCCAGTGCCGCGAAGAGGGTGGGGGTACCGCCCTTGATCTTGCGTCGACCCATCAACTCCGTACCCCGGGCGATGCCCAACGGGTAGTAGGACCTGACGAGTTCGGCGGGCTCGTCGTCGATCACGAGCAGCTGGCTGCGGAGCAGGGCGGGTTCGCCCTCCGCAAGACCGAGGACCGCCCGGACGTCGGCGGGTGGACGGCACTCCACGACATGCAACAGGTCGCTGCGCGCTTTCGTACCGTGCTTGGCCGCCTCGTCCAGCCAACGGCAGGGACTCCCGGGCGCGGTCGGCGCCATGAGAACGGCGGGCCGCACTGCACGCTGCCGATGTTCGCGTACGGTGACCGCCGCTCCGGCCCGCCCCACGGCCAAGCCTTCGTCCTTGAGGAGTTGCAGTGCCTTCTGCACTGTGGCGTTGGAGGCGTCGAAGCGGGTCTTCAAGTGGGTGGTGGAGGGCAGTTTCGCTCCGGGCGGGAACTCACCGCTCATGATGTCGTCACGCAGGTCGGCGGCGATGCGCTCATGAAGGGATCGGCGGTCGGTGGCGTCGGGTTCAGCCTTGGGCATCGTCAACCGATCCCGTTGTCGACAGCGATTTCGTAGCGCAGTCGCTGGCTCAGCGCAGGCATGACCATACGGTCGACCTGGAGCGGTCGGCCATTTCGGTCGATGGTCACCCTGGTGAGTCGGAGCACCGGTTCGTCCGGTGCGGTCAGGAGTATTTCCCGCTCCTCGTCGTCCGGGTTGTCGGCGATCACGTCCTCGCGGACGACGGCGCCGACGTGGCCGAGCCGCGCGAGCAGAGTGACGGCCCCGCCGGGAATCTTGGCCGTTCCGGCGAGACCGGTACCGCGAGCGATGCCGACCGGGTAGTAGGTGTCGGTGAGTTCGTTCGGCCGGTCGTCGAGGAGGATCAGACGGCGGCGTACGACGACCGCCTCACCCTCGGCCAGACCGAGCAGCCGCGCCACGTCTGCGGGCGCCGCCACCTCACCGGCGTGCAGAATCCGCTGGGTGCCCCGGCGCCCCTGGGCCGCCGCGTCCGCACCCCAGGCGTCACCCTGCCCCTCCTCCCGTGGCGTCAGATACGGCATAGATGTGCTGACCCACCTGTAGGCGCCCATCGCGTCCTCCCGATCGACTGACGTGCCCACGGACCTTGCCGGTTTACACGGTAAGCGACTGAGTTCGTATGACTTACCGTCGAAACCTCTCTACTATTCCCGAATAGCGGTAAGGCTGTCCGCATGAATGCCCCAGAACAAAGGCATTGCCCCTCCGCTGCCCTGAAAACGAAGTCGGGCAGCGACACCCCTCGACGGCACATCACCGGAGTGCGCCTGTGAGGAACACCGACTGTGTTCCGGCAACCGCGACGTCAGACGTCCTGGCGCCGCCGACTGGGAACACCCCTTGCTGTCCTTGCGCTGTGGCTGCGACTGCCACGCAGGACGATCCGCTTCGGCACAGAAAGCCCCCGCGACGGGTGGAGCCGTCCGGGGGTGTGGTCATCGATGATCCGTGATGGGTGCCAATGACATGACCGACCTTATCGGACGCCTTCTCGCCTGGGCCGGCTTGCTCTCGAAGCCGAGCGGCAGACACCGTGCCGCTCCTGGCCCGCGTTCCCGGCCGATCGCCGCACCTCCCATCCTCGACACCTCACTGCCCGCCCACCGCAGCCCTTACGGCCTCCACGACATCCTCGACGGCACCACCACCATCGCCGTACGCCTCTACGTCACCGCCCATGAGCAACGGCAGCGGCGCCGCGAACTCGCCATGGCGGCCATGGGGTTCGACATGCCCGGTCCGTACTGGATCCATGGGACGGAGGTCGCGTGAGGGAACCGGGAGCGGAAGTCGGCACCGAAGCGTTCCAGCGATCTGAAGGCGAGGTGCGGCTGCTCCCCTGGACCGGCATCGAGGGCAAGCCGTGCTATCTCGTCAGCGACGGCCGCGGCGGACCGATCTCACGCCTCGCCGACACCACCGAATCCATCCAGCTCGGCATGGCCTCGGAACTCCTCGCCCATGCCCGAGGCATGCTGCCGAACGCCCTGCCCGGTGAACTCGGATTCCTGGCCGCCAGGTTGACCGAGGCTCTCGCCGACGCACTCCGAGTCGCCGAGAGCCGTGGCCAGCGCTTGGGTTCTTGAACTCGGACGACGCGTGCAGATCTGTCGAGTCCGGTGACTGCGGCGCTGTTCGTCGCGGTCACCGGGCACTGTTGTATAACCGCTCTGTGATCTACCACGTCGTCTCCCTGGATGCCTGGAACGCCCACCCCGACCAGCCGTACGCCCCCGCCTCGCTCCCGGCGGACGGGTTCGTGCACTGTTCTCCCGACGAGGCGACGACCCTGGCCGTCGTCAACGCCTTCTACCGGGACGCGCCCGAGCCGCTGCACGTGCTCGTCCTCGACGAGGAACGCCTGGCCGCCAGGGTGGAGTTCGAGGCGGCCGCCCCCGCTCCACCGCCGGGGGTCGGGGCGGACGTCCTGTTCCCCCATGTGTTCGGGCCCCTCGACCGCGACGCCGTCGTACGGGTCCTGGAGATTCGGTGGGACGCGGAGGGGCGGGCGGCGGGGCTCGGGGTGGGGGGCCCGGGGAGCTGAGGTATCTCCGGCGACCCGGCCGACCGTTCAGGGCGCGGTGCCCGTCGGGGGGAGGAACAACAGGCTGTCCCCGGAATGGAGGACCGCCAAGACGCCCGCCGCCGCGAGGACGGCGGCCAGGACGGGAGACAGGCCGGCCACCCACCGGCGACCGGGGCCGAGGGTGGGGAGGAGGGCCGCGGGGAGCGCGAGCAGGAGCAGGAGCAGGGCGAGCTGGGACAAGGGGTTGGTGGTGTAGAGGGCGGCTGCTTGGAGGGGGTGGTCCCAGGAGGGCAGGTGGCGCGCCCACATGACGGCTCCGGCGAGCGCGGCGGACAGCGGCGCTGCATACAGGGCGTCACCGAGGCCGGACGCTCCTTCGAGGGCGAGCAGGGCGGCCAGAGTGGCGAGTCCCGCGCAGGTCGCCGCCCAGCAGTCGAACTGGGTGGCGGACATGGAATCGCCCTGGGACAGCACCGGTTCGTACGCCCACCGAGCGGCCACCGCCGCGCCGGCTGCCGCAGCCACCGTCCACACCACGTACCGACCCGCCGTGGCCGCGGCGCCGGGCAGCAGGAGTGCCCGGTCGGCCCGCAGGGCGAGCCAGAGCGCGAACAGAGCGACAGCAGCCAGTCCCCACGCGGTGGAATCCGCCGAGGATGAGTACATGCCGCTGAGCGCGAGCGCGTCGACCGCCTTCCGCCAGCCGGTCACGTGGAGAAAGACGGCGCTTTCCTGCGCGATCCGCAGGGCGCCGGTGAACAGGACGAGGTTGACGCCGAGCGCTGCGCCCCATCCCCACCGTGAGCCGGGCGCGGCGCCGCCGCGACGGACCCACAGTCGGGCGAGAGCCGAACTCAGCGCACCCGCGCCCGCCACTGCACACGGCAGCGTCACGATCAGCGGCCACCTGCCTGAGGAACCGGCCCCGCTGAGGCCGGTGCTCTGCAACTGCGCCACGAGCCCCACAGGCGTGCTCGCTGCCAGGGCGAGCAGGGCTCCTCGGGGGAACGGCCCGGCACCGCGGTCGGCCGGAGTGCCGCGCCACACCGCGATGCCCCATCCGACCGACAGCAGCGATCCGGTGACCAGGGCGCTGAGCAGCTGCGCGGGCCTGCCGGTCAGCGATGTGCCGGTGAACCCGGCCTGAGCCAGATCGGCCACCGCGTTCATGACGATCGCGCTGAGCAGGCCGGTGATCGTGACGTCGAGCAGTGACACGGGAAGCGGCAGGCGCGCCTGCCGCACGGCGGCCAGTCGCCGGGCCGCCGTGGGGTGGGTCGCACGGGCGCGGTCCATCCACGACAGTGCCGGCGACGGCTGCCCGGTGAGCAGGGACTCCAAGGGCTCGTGAGTCCGGCCCCGCAGCGAGCGCAGGTCTGCTTCGTGCTCGCGCGAGCGCAGCACGTGTTGGGAGACCAGAGCGGCGGCGGTGAGCAGCAGCAGGGCCCGGCCACCGTACTCTCCCCAGAAGGACGTGCCGAGCACGGCGAACGTCCCCCGGTTGTCCTGGTACCGGTCCTGTACCGCGATGGTGACCGCCGGCACCAGCAGAACCGGCGCGAGCGCCCACCACACGCCGCGGGTCAGCCACACCAGGGTGACATCTCCCGCGGCCACATGTGCCAGCTCGTGCCGGAGGATCGCGTCGGCCTGCGCGGGCGGCAGGTCCCGTACCCCACGGGGCAGGACGATCCTGGTCCGACCCGGTCGGCCCGCGGTGAACGCTTCCTCAAGCCACACCGATCCCCACACCACGTCGGGCACCCGTCGGATGCCCATCTCCGACGCGGCCAGAGCCGCGCGGTGCTGCCACTCAGCCGGTGCCTTCACCAGCGGACCCGCCCGCCGCATCAACCGTCGGGGCAGCACCCACAGACTCGCCACCCCCAGGAGCAGCACCACGAACGACCCCGACAACGACACCAGGGCGAGTCGCTGCTGCACCGGCCGGGTGCAGTCCTGGACGTAGGTGTTGCGCGCGAAGTCCTGGCCAAGGCCCTGGCCGGGCACGGCCCGGATGGCCTCGTCGATACAGCGCAAGGTGGCCGACGCCCACGAGGTCCCCAGGAGTTGGTTGTGCATGATCTGCCCGGCGAAGGCGCCGGCGAGCAGCAGGACGGCCACCAGCAGCAGGTACCGGGCACCGGCCGGGGAGGTGACACCGGGCCAGTGCTGCGAGGTCGGGGGGCGGTCGGTGGGGGAGGGCGACGGTGCGGGAGGTCCGGAAGCTGCGACATCGGTCATAGGGCCTGGTCACCCCGTTGCCGTAGGACGTCCAGGATCGTGTCGGCAAGATCACGGGCCTTGGCCTCGTCCATGCGCATCCCCGCGGCCCAGGCTGTCAGCAGCGTGCGCAGTGCCCGTTCCTCGTCCGGGTCGAGCCCGGACGTGGGCGCCGTGTCGGTCACCACCGCCGCATCTGCCGCAGCTGTCTCCCCGTCCTGCGGAATCACCGGGGCCGCCGTGTGCGCGCGGCGTTGTTCGAGCAGACGGGTGAGCTTGCGGCGGGTGGCGTCGCTGATGACGTCGAGTGCGCCGTTGGCGGCCCGTTCGGCCACGACCCCCACCAGCAACGACACCAACGGCAACACGTAGGGGATGGCCGACTGCAGGACGACGCCGCTGCCCACCTTGGGCCTCAGCCGACGGGACCGCAGGAGGCCGTGGGGGTCCTTGCGGAAATCCGCCAGCATCGGGTCGAACTCGGCCCCGTCCTCGGGATGGGCCGAGTCGAACACCTCACGGCTGAACCGGGTGAACACCTCCCAGCCCCGCACGCTGTTCACGTCCGCATGGTCATCCGGCAACGGAATGCAGATCGTCGGCTGTTCGGCCCTACGCCATCGGAACACGATGCCCCCACTGGTTGCCCGTCAGCCCCCTTCCGGGCGCGACGGCGAATTTCGCGACAACGTAGCGACACGGACACCACCAGTGACGGCATTTCGGCAGAACTGCACCTGTAGCGGGCCTCCGCAGGGCAAGGGCCGGACCTGGCGCTCCTTGCGCATACCTCACACGCACGCGGTGACAGGCGTGACTGTTTGCTCTCCCGGCTGCGGGGAGATCTCGAAACCTCGGAGCAGTGGGTGCGGGGGCAGGTGCGCACGCTGGTGGAGCGGGTGTGCGCGTCCACGGACACACGGAGCCTCCCTCGGCGTGGGACACCCGGCACTGACCGCACGGCGTGGCGACCAGCCCGGGACAGGGGGCGAACGTCCCGCATCACCGGGCGCCCGCCCGGTGGCTCGGAGCGGCTCGGTGCTGCAGGAGCTGTTTCACCCGCGCTCCTCGTCCAGCCCTTCCGCCAGCACCTCCGCCAGGTGCAGCCCCCGTCTGCCCGCCAGCTGCTCCAGCTGTGTCCGGCACGAGAAGCCGTCCGCCAGGACGAGCGCGTCGTCGGACGCGTCCCGTACCGCCGGGAGGAGCTGGTCCTCCGCGCAGGCGACGGAGACCTCGTAGTGCCCCTTCTCGAAGCCGAAGTTGCCGGCGAGGCCGCAGCAGCCTCCGCTGAGGTCGCCGGTGAGACCGGCGGCGGTGCGCAGGCGGCGGTCGGGGGCGTCGCCCAGGACCGCGTGCTGGTGGCAGTGGGTCTGGCCGACGACCGGGCGGCCGATGACGGGCGGGGTCCAGTGCGGGGCGTGGCGTTCGAGCGCCTCCGCGAAGGTGAGGACCGAGGCGGCGAGCCGGTGGGCCCGGGGGTCGTCGGGGAGCAGTTCGGGCAGGTCGGTGCGGAGCGTCGCCGCGCAGCTCGGTTCGAGGACGACGACGGGCAGGGCAGGGGGAGTGGGTCCCCGGTCCTCGTCCGGCGGTCGACGCCGCGCCGCCGGGCTCGTGGGCGCGTCGAGCACGTCCAGCGTGTCGAGGGTGCGGCGCAGCACCGCGCGGGCCCGGTCGAGCTGGCCCGTCGAGATGTAGGTCAGCCCGCAGCAGACCCGGCCCGCGCGCGTCGCGAACGGCGGCCGGGGGAGCCGTGCCCGGGTGAGGGCGGCCTCCTCGCCTCCGGCCTCCCGTCGGATCGCGTCCGACCGCCGTGCCCGGGCGGGCCCCCTCCTCGTCGACGGCGCCGGCGGCACGATCACTCGCAGACCGGCCGCCTCCAGCACCTTCAGCGCCGCCTGCCCCACGGACGGCGAGAGGTGTTCCGTAAAGGTGTCGGTCCACAGGAGGACGGTGGTGGGTCCGGCCGGTGCCGCGCGCTCCTCGTCCGCCGGCTCCGGCCTCCTCCGCTCCCCGGGCGACCGCTCGTACCACCGCGTGAACGGCACCCTCGCGAGCCGGGGCAGCTCCCGCTCCCGCGCGATCCCGCCCAGCCGTTTCGCGAGCGCGGCCACGGGGCGCACACCGGCGAGGAGGTTGACCAGTGCGGCCGTGCGCGTGCGTGCGACCAGGCCGAGCCAGAGCGGCAGCCGGCCCATCGTGTGGTGGGCGGCCGGGCGGCGGCGGCCGGCGTAGTGGTGGTGGAGGAACTCCGCCTTGTACGTGGCCATGTCGACGCCGACCGGGCAGTCGGAGCGGCAGCCCTTGCAGGAGAGGCAGAGGTCGAGAGCGTCCCGGACCTCCGGTGAGCGCCAGCCGTCGGTGACCACCTCGCCGGCCAGCATCTCGTGCAGCAGGCGGGCCCGGCCCCGGGTGGAGTGCTCCTCCTCGCCTGTCGCGCGGAATGAGGGGCACATGACGGCTCCGGACGCCGGACTCACCTCGGTCGTCCGGCACTTGGCGACGCCCACGCAGCGCCGGACCGCCGCCGAGAAGTCCCCGCCGTCGTCCGGGTAGGCGAACTCCACCGGCACGGGTGTACGCGGCAGGACCGCGAAGCGCAGGTTCGCGTCGAGGGGGGCCGGGCGGACGAGCATGCCGGGGTTGAGGAGGTCGTCGGGGTCCCAGATCCCCTTCACCCGCTCGAACAGCCGGACCATCTCGGGCCCGTACATCGTCGGCAGGAGTTCGGCGCGGGCCTGGCCGTCGCCGTGTTCGCCGGAGAGGGAGCCGCCGTGCGAGGTGACCATTTCGGCCATTTGCTCGGAGAACCGGCGGAAGCGGGCGATGCCCGCCGGGGTCAGCAGGTCGAAGTCGACACGGACGTGGATGCAGCCGTCGCCGAAGTGGCCGTAGGGCGTGCCCCGCAGGTCGTGTGCGCGCAGCAGGCCCCGGAAGTCCTTCAGGTAGGCGCCGAGCCGGGCCGGTGGCACCGCGCAGTCCTCCCAGCCCGGCCACGCCTCCGTGCCGTCGGGCATCCGGGTCGCCGTACCGCTCGCGTCCTCGCGGACGCGCCACAGCGCGCGCTGGGCGGCGGGGTCCGTCACCACGAGCGCGCCGGCGGCCTCGGCCGCACGGACGATCGCGGCGGCGTGCGCCCGCGCCTCGGCGGGCGTGGCGCCCCCCGTCTCCACGAACAGCCAGGCCCCGCCCGCTGGGAGGCCGGCCGTCCCCGGCGGGACGAGGTCCGCGGCCATGCCCTCCACCGTGAGCGGGCGATGCGGCAGCAGGCCGGGGGCCGCCTCCGCCGCCGCGCTCTCGTCGGCGTACGCCAGGACGGCCAGGGCACGCGCGCGGGGTGCCTCGACGAGACGTACGACCGCTTCCGTGAGCACGCCGAGCGTGCCCTCGGAGCCGCAGAAGGAGCGGGCCACGTCCGAGCCGTTCTCCGGGAGGAGGGCGTCGAGGGCGTAGCCGGAGATACGGCGGGGGAGGTCGGGGAAGCCGGTGCGCAGGCGGGCCAGTTCTCGCTCCACCAGCGGGCGCAGGCCGGCCGGCGCGCCCGCCCAGCCCTGCCCGAGCCGCCGCGCCTCGCCCCTGGCGTCGGTCACCGACAGTGCGCGCACGCTGTCGGCCGTCGTGCCCCAGGCGACCGAGTGCGAGCCGCAGGAGTTGTTGCCGATCATGCCGCCGAGGGTGCAGCGGCTGTGGGTGGAGGGGTCGGGGCCGAAGCGGAGGCCGTGCGGGGCCGCGGCCTCCTGGAGCCGGTCCAGGACCAGGCCCGGCTGGACGACCGCCGTGCGCGCCCGGGGGTCGAGGGAGACCAGTCGGTTCATGTGGCGGGTGAAGTCCAGCACCACGCCCGTGCCCGTGGCCTGCCCGGCGATCGAGGTGCCGCCGCCGCGTGCGACGACCGGGACACGGTGCTCCCTGCACACGGACAGGACGGCCGCCACGTCGTCCGTGTCCCGGGGCGCGACCACGCCCAGCGGCACCCGCCGGTAGTTGGACGCGTCCATGGTCATCAGCGCGCGTGCCGTCACGCCGAAGGCGGCCTCGCCGCGCACGCCGGCCGCCCGCAGCGCGGCCGGCAGCGCGGCCCGCAGTGCCGCCGCGTCCGCGTCACCTGCCGTGTCCCGCGCGGCCGCGCCTCCCCCGCCCGTCCTGCCCCCGAGTTCCGTCATGCGTCCCAGGATGCACCCGACCACTGACAGTGACGGTGAGGCGACGGCGTGACGGGCGGAAAGGCGGCGCGCCGCTCACCGGGGACGTTGGCTTGATTCCGGAGAGCTAACCGGAAACCGGCCAACCCCCGTCACGAACTCCCATATAGTGACGCCCAATTGAGCACCAGACGTCGCTTCTCGTTCAGGGACCGACCGAGTTACCGAATCCAGGAACCGACTGAGTTACCGAGTTCAGAACCGACCGAGGACACCAGCCGATGACCGCGCCCAGCTCCCCTCGCTCACCAGGCGAACGCCCCGCCCCGCGCTCAGTCCTTCCCCTTCCCCTGGTGACCGCCCTGCTCTCCGTGACCGCCGCCGGGGCCGCGGTCGCGGTGGCGCCCCAGTCCGTGCGCCTGCCCCTCGCCGGGGGCGCCGGCGCGGCGGTGCTGCTGCTCACGGCCGCCGTCGCGGTCGCCGTGCACGCGCGCGTGTCGGTGCGCCTGCTGCGTCACCGGCTGAACGCCGTCTCCCAGGAGGCCGGTCTGCTGCTGCGGGAACGGGCGCGGACGGCCGAGGAGTTCGCGCAGGAACGAGGGCGGCTGACCGAGGAGTTCGTCCAGGAGCGGGCGCGGATCGCGGCCGAGTTCGCCCGGGAGCGGGTACGGCTGACGACGGAGTCCGAGCGCGAGCGCGCACGGCTGTCCGACGAACGGGACCGTACGGCGGAGGAGATCACCCAGGAGCGGGCTCTGCTCGCGGAACGCGCCAGACAGGCCGAGACCGAGCGGTCCGCCCTCCTCGCCGTCACCGCCAACGTGGCCGGCCGGATGCAGGCCCTCGCCACCGGCACGCTCGCCGACCTCCGTGCCATGGAGGAACGTCACGCCGACGAAGACGTCCTCGCCGACCTCCTCCACCTCGACCACCGCACCGCCCAGGCGGGCCGTCTCGCCGACTCCGTCGCCGTCCTCGCGGGCGCCCGTTCGGGCCGCCGCTGGGCGCGCCCGATCCCGATGGAGTCGATCCTGCGCGGCGCGATGGGCCGTATCGGCGCCTACCGCCGGGTCCGGCTGCACTCCTCCAGCGAGGCCGCCGTCGCCGGTCACGCCGCCGAGGGCGTCATGCACGCGCTCGCCGAACTCCTCGACAACGCGGCCAACTTCTCACCGCCGACCGCCGAGGTCCATGTGTACGTCGAGGAGGTCCCGGCCGGCGCGATCATCTCCGTCGAGGACTCCGGACTCGTCATGGGGGACGTCCAGCTCCGGCGCGCCGAACGCGCCGTGTCGGGCGAGGCGACCGAACTGGCGAGCCTGTCCGGCACCCGTCTCGGCCTCGCCGTCGTCGGCCGCCTCGCCCGCAAGCACGGCCTGCGGATCTCCTTCCGCCCGTCCGCGCGCGGCGGCACGGGCGTCCTGATGCTCATCCCGCAGGACGTCCTGGCGAGCACGATCCCCACGGCCCCCACGACGGCGTCTCCCACGAGGTCCGCGCCCCCGCCCCACGCGGGCGTGCGCGCCCCGCACGACCTGGACCCCGAGCCGACGCCCACCCACGAGTTCCCGACGGACGCCCCCGCCGCGCCCGTCGCCGACCCGGTGGCCGACGCCCTGATCGACTCGCTGTCCGGCTACCGGTACGGGACACCGACGCCCTACCCGGCCGCCTCCGGCACTCCGGACGCCTCGGACACTCCGGCCGGCCCGTCGACGTCCGGTTCCTCGCCGGGCTCCCCCTCCGGCTCACTGTTCGATGCGCCGTTCGGTTCCTCGTCAGGTTCGCCGTTCGGTTCCTCGTCGGGTTCCGCGTCGGGTTCGTCGTTCAGCTCGTCGCTCAGCTCCGAATTCGGCACCGGGGAGTACGAGTTCGGCTCCGGCAGCACGCCTGGGCCGGGCGCCCCGGACGTGACCCCCGCCCCCTCCGACGGCCTCCCCCGCCGTCGGCGCGGCCAGTCCCTCGCCGACGCGGAAGCCCGTACCCAGGCCGCCGCCGACGCGGCCGGCCGGCCGGTACGGGCCTCCCGGCCCGCCGAGGACGCCGGCAGCGGGGCGGTCCGCTTCAGCAGCTTCCGCCGCGCGGTGCGTGGCACGGGCGGCGGGCTGGACCAGGCGTTCGTCCAGGGAACGGCCGCTGGGGACGAGGACTCCCCCGACGTGCCCGACACATCGGCCGGACCGGAGCCGGCCGCCGCCCTGGAACCCGTACGGGACACCGCCCCGCCCGCCGAGACCGTGCGGCAGCCGGAGCTGGAGCCCGTACGGGAGCCCGAGTGGAACGCGGCGGCCGGTGCGGCGTGGGAGACCGGACCCGAACCCGTACCGGAGGCGGCCTGGGAGCCCGGGCCGCCCGTGCGGGAGACCGGATGGGCGCCCGAGCCCTCGCGGGGACTCGCGTGGGAGCCGGAGGCGGTGAAGGAGGCGGCCTGGCAGGCGGAGGCCGCCGCCGAGCTGCCCTGGGCGCCGGACCCCGCACGGGAGGCCAGATGGGAGCTGGATCCCGTACGGGAACCGGCCTGGGAACCCGTACGGGACGGCCGCCCCGCCCCGGACGGCGACACCGCCTCCGCGTCCCTCCCCGCCCCGTCCTACCCCGACCCGGACCCGGCCCCCGACCCGGCCGGAGAGCGGCTCCCCGCCCCGGACCCGCGCACGCACCCCCACCTGGAAGGCGACCACACCCCATGACCGGTACCGGTATCGGCACCACCGCCGACGACAGGCTCACCTGGCTCATGGAGGGACTGCTGGAACGCACGCCGGGTGCCCGGCACGCGCTCGTCCTCTCCCGGGACGGCCTGAGGCTCTGCCGTACACCCGAGCTGTCCGTCGACCGGGCCGACCAGCTCTCCGCGATCGCCGCCGGCATCCAGTCGCTCTCCCACGGGGCGTCCGTGGAGTTCGGCGACGGCAGCGGAGGCGTGCGCTCGGCGATGGCGGAGTTCCACGGCGGGGTCCTGTTCATCGTGGAGGCGGGCGAGGGCGCGCATCTGGCCGTGGTGACGGACGAGGACGCCGACCCCGGTCTCGTCGGCCACAACATGAGCGAGCTGATCGAACAGCTCGGCGAGCACCTGAGCACGAAGCCGCGTCACCGGGCCGGCGCGGGACCGACGAACACGACGATCACGGGCGGCGCCGCCGCTGCGCACACCGCTACGACGACCGCGGCTACGGCTCTGGCGCCCCGTACGTCATGAGCCGGCCCGGCAGGGACGACCTGCCCGACCGGCTCTACACGCTCACCGGGGGACGCAGCCGTTCGGCCTCCGGAACATCGTTCGACCTGATGACCCTGGTGGTGGCCGAGAGCCAGCCGCTGCCGGGCATGCAGTCGGAGCATGTGGCGATCCTGCGGCTGACGGAGCGGCCGACGGCGGTCGTGGAGATCGCCGCCGAGCTGCGGCTGCCGGTGAGCATCACGAAGGTGCTGCTCTCCGACCTCCTCGCGGCCGGCCGGGTCAGTGCCCGGCATCCGAACCACGCCACGCTGATCGATCCGGACATCCTGGAGCAGGTGCTAGTTGGACTTCGCAACCTCTGAGAACGGCGACGACCGGCCGTTCCCCACGCCTCCGCCCCCGCCGTCCGCGTCCGTCCCCGTCCCCCTCCTCGGTGCGCGCTTCCGGGGTGCGCCCGCCCCGCTCTACCGGGATCTGCGGCGGGAACACGGCGAGGTGGCCCCCGTACTGCTCGACGGGGGCGTACCGGCGTGGCTGGTGCTCGGCTACCGCGAACTGCACCAGGTGACCAGCGACCCGGAGCTGTTCAGCCGGGACTCCGGGCTGTGGAACCAGTGGCGGAGCATCCCGGCCGACTGGCCGCTGCTCCCCGTGATCAGCCCGCAGCAGCCCTCGGTGCTCGGCACGACCGGCGAACGGCACCGGCAGCGTGCCGCGCTGATCGGGGAGGCGCTGGAGGCGGTCGAGCCGCTCGAACTGCGCGGCCAGGTCGAGCGGTTCGCGGACGAGTTGATCGACGGGGTGTGCGGGGCGGGCGCGGCCGATCTGGTGGGGCAGTTCGCGGCGCCCCTGCCCGTACGGGTGCTGGCGTACCTCTTCGGTTTCCGGGAGGACCACGGCCCCGGTCTCGTGGCCGCGCTGAACGACATCCTCGACGGGCAGGACCGGGCGATGGCGGCGGAGGGATATCTGCGCACGGCGATGGACCGGCTGGTGTCGGAGCGCCTGCGGCAGCCCGGCGACGACGTGGTCTCCCGGCTGCTGGCGAGAGCGCGCGCGTACGAGGTGACGGTCGAGGAGGTCACCCACGACGTGATGGTGATGCTGGCGGTGGGGCACCAGCCGACCGCCGACTGGATCGGCAACTCCCTGCACCTGATGCTGACGGACGACCGTTTCGCGGCGTCGCTGTTCGGCGGTCGCAGCAGTGTGGCCGAGGCCATGAACGAAGTGCTGTGGGAGGACGCGCCGATCCAGAACGCGGCCGGGCGCTGGACCACCCGTGACACCCGGCTCGGCGGCCGGCTGCTCCGGGCGGGCGACCTCGTGCTGCTCGGCCTGCAGGGGGCCAACTCCGACCCGCGTGTGCGGACGCGGGGGGACGCGCTCACCGGGGGCAACAACGCGCACTTCTCCTTCGGCCACGGTGAGCACCGCTGCCCGTTCCCGGCCCAGGAGACCGCCGAGGTCATCGCCCGTACGGGTATAGAAGTCGTCCTGGACCGACTCCCGGACCTGGACCTCGCGGTCCCGCCCACCTCCCTGTCCCGACGCACGTCCCCCTGGCTCCGGGGGCTGGTGGAACTGCCGGTGCGGTTCTCACCGGGGAGGGTGCGCGGGGCTTGACGCCGGGTCTGTCGCCCCCGCCGCCCCTACCCGTCCCTCCTCCAGGGGCCGCGCCCCTTCGCCCCCCGAGCCGCGGGCCCGCACCCGCCCACGCCCACGAAACCCGCACCCCCGAGCTACCAGGCACCCGGCCCTGGCAGCGCGGCGCCCCGTCTCACCCGACGGACGACGTTTCGCCCGCGTTTCGCGGAGCCGCTAGGCTCCATGCCCGTGGCTGATATCCAGATCCCCGCTGACATCAAGCCCGCCGACGGACGTTTCGGCGCGGGCCCCTCCAAGGTGCGGACGGAGGCGCTGGACGCGCTGGCCGCGACCGGTACCTCCCTGCTCGGCACCTCCCACCGCCAGGCCCCGGTGAAGAACCTGGTCGGCCAGGTCCGCGACGGCATCAGCGAGCTGTTCTCGCTCCCCGAGGGCTACGAGGTAGTCCTCGGCAACGGCGGCTCGACGGCCTTCTGGGACATCGCGACCCACGGCCTGATCGAGAACAAGAGCCAGCACCTGACCTTCGGCGAGTTCAGCTCGAAGTTCGCCAAGGCCGCGAAGCTCGCCCCCTGGCTCGCCGAGCCGACGGTCGTCTCCTCCGACCCCGGCACGCACCCGGAGCCGGCCGCCGAGGCCGGCGTCGACGTCTACGCCTTCACGCACAACGAGACGTCCACCGGTGTCGCCGCCCCGCTGAACCGCGTGGCCGGCGCCGACGAGGGCTCCCTCGTCCTGGTCGACGCCACGTCCGGCGCCGGCGGCCTGCCCGTCGACATCGCCGAGACCGACGTCTACTACTTCGCCCCGCAGAAGTCCTTCGCCTCCGACGGCGGCCTGTGGATCGGCGTCTTCTCCCCGGCCGCCATCGAGCGCGCCGAGCGGATCCACGCCTCCGGCCGTCACATCCCGGAGTTCTTCAGCCTCCCCACGGCGATCGACAACTCCCGCAAGAACCAGACGTACAACACCCCGGCGCTGGCCACCCTGTTCCTGCTCGACCAGCAGCTGAAGTGGATCAACGGCCAGGGCGGTCTGAGCTGGTCCACGGCCCGCACGAAGGACTCCTCGACCCGCCTCTACACCTGGGCGGAGGAGAGCAAGTACGCGAGCCCGTTCGTCACGGACGCGGCCAAGCGCTCCCAGGTCATCGGCACGATCGACTTCTCGGACGAGATCGACGCCGCCGCCGTGGCCAAGGTCCTGCGCGCCAACGGCATCGTCGACACCGAGCCCTACCGCAAGCTCGGCCGCAACCAGCTCCGCGTGGCCATGTTCCCGGCCATCGCCCCGGACGACGTCGAGGCCCTCACCCACTGCGTCGACTACGTGATCGAGAAGCTGTAACACTGCCTCGTACGACACCGAAGGGCGCCCGGCAGCGTGTGCCGGGCGCCCTTCTCGTCACCGATACGGGGCGATGCCCGCGCCGTTACGGGGCGATGCTCAGCCTCGGAAGCCGAGTATGCCGTGCAGGGTCTCACCGCTCGTCGCGGCGTTCCCCGGTGCCGTGCCGAGCGTCGACTGCGCCGACTGCTCCGCGGCCGCCGGCTTCGGGTCGGCCAGCTTCTTGCAGGTGGCGTCGGCCGTGCCCTTGCCGTGCGGCACCTTGCCGTTGGTCAGGTACGTCGCCAGGTACTTGTCGAGGCAGCTGTTGCCGCTCAGCGAGATGCCGTGGTTGCCGCCGCCCTGCTCGACCACCAGGCTGGAGTTCTTCAGCAGCTTGTGGACGGTGACACCACCCTGGTACGGGGTGGCCGCGTCGTCCGTCGCCTGGAACAGCAGCGTCGGAGGCAGCTTGGAGTTGGCGATGTTCACCGGCTTCAGCGACTTGGTCGGCCAGAACGCGCACGGCGCGTTGTACCAGGCGTTGTTCCAGGCCATGAACGGGGCCTTCTCGTAGACCGCCCAGTTGTCCTTGGTCCACTTCTTCCAGTCACGCGGCCAGGACGCGTCACGGCACTGCACCGCGGCGTAGACGCTGTAGCCGTTGTCACCGGAGGAGTCGATGGCCGCGAAGTTCTGGTACGCCTCGACCAGCGGGTCGGAGTTCTTGTCCCCCACGTAGGCGGCGAACGCCTCGGCGAGGAACGGCCAGTAGCCGTTGTAGTAGCCGCCGGGGATGAAGGTGTCCTCCAGCTCCGAGGCACCCACCTTCACCGAGCCGCCCACCGGCTTCTTGGCGAGCGCGGCACGCATGGCGTACCACTGCGCCTCGATCTTCTTCGGGTCGGTGCCGAGCTTGTAGGTGGCGTTGTTCTTGGCGACCCACTTCATGAACGCCTTGTGGCGCTTGTCGAAGGCGTAGTCCTGGTCGAGGTTGTCCCGGTACCAGACACCCGTCGGGTCGACGATCGAGTCCAGCACCAGGCGCCGCACCCGCGACGGGTACAGCTTGGCGTAGACCGCGCCGAGGTAGGTGCCGTACGAGTAGCCGAAGTAGTTGATCTTCTTCGCGCCGAGGGCCTTACGGATCGAGTCCAGGTCCTTCGCGGCGCTGATCGTGTTGATGTACGGCAGGACGTCCTTGTACTTCGTGCCGCACGCCTTGGCGAAGGACTGGGCGCGCTTGACGTTGGCCTTCTCGATCGCGGACGTGCTCGGCACGGAGTCCGGACGCACCGGGTCGAAGTAGCCCGGCTTGCAGTCCAGCGCGGGCTTGCTCGCGCCCACTCCACGCGGGTCGAAGCCGATGACGTCGTACTGCGACGCCACCTTCTTCGGCAGCGAGGAGGCGACGAACGACGCCAGACCCGTACCGCTGCCACCGGGGCCGCCGGGGTTGACCAGCAGCGGGCCCTGGAACGTCTTCGAGGTGTGCGGCACGCGGGACAGCGCCAGCGTGATCTTCTTCCCGCTGGGCTTCGCGTAGTCGAGCGGCACCTTCACCGAGCCGCACTGCAGCGTCGGGGAGCTGTCGGTGGCGCACTTCTTCCAGGCGACCTTCGCGACGGCGGCCTGGACGGTGTTCGCGGAGGGCGACCCGCTGGCGTTGGCGGGTACGGCGCTGAGCGTCCCGGCCAGAACGACGCCGGCGCCGCACAGCACGGCTGCGCTTCTTCTCATGAAGTTCTCTCTGAACGATGGGGGGTGCAGGTCCGCGAGGTTCGCGGCCCAGGCCGCATGGTTCCTGAAGAGGGCGCCCCGCAATAACTCATTCGACCAAGACTTGACCGAATTGAGTCAATGCTTACTCTCAAGTGACTCACAGAAAGGGGCGGTTGCACCAATCCGGACAGTCATCGCGGTGCCCCACCCCGCCGTCGACGAGGGCGCCCGGTGGGTGCACCGAGCGCCCTCTCACCCCCCGCTCGTCACGTGGCCGTACAACTCACACTCGGCGCACCCCCGCCCCCGGGCGCGCCCCCGAAGCCGAAGCTCGCCGAGCCGCCCGCGGCGACCGTGCCGTTGTGCGCGGCGTTGGTCGCGGTGACCGTCGCGCCGCTCTGGGTGTACGACGCGTTCCACATGTTCGTCACCCGCTGGGAGCCGGGCCAGGTCCAGGTGACCTTCCAGGAGGAGAGGGCGGTGGTGCCGGTGTTGGTGACCTTCACCTCGGCGTTGAAGCCGCCGCCCCAGTCGCTGCTGACCGTGTACGCGGCCGTGCAGGCGGGCGTGCCGCCGCCCGGGTCACCGGGATCTCCCGGGCCACCGGGGCCGGTGCCCCCGCCCGGCGGGAAGCCCGGAGCCTTGACGCTCGCGAGATAGCCGTCCTTGACGGTGTCCACCGTCTGCCAGTCGTCCTTCAGGATGCCGCCGGTGTCACCGGAGTTGGGGTTCCAGGACCAGAAGGTCCAGTGGAAGGAGTCGTTGCCGTGGGCGGAGGTCGAGCGGAGGTAGGTGACCAGGGCGGCCAGCCACTTCTGGTCGGTCGTGGACTGGAGCGTCGTACCGAACTCGCCGACCCACACCGGGGCGATGTTCTGCTTGAAGATGTAGCCCCAGTACTTGTCCCAGATGCCCGGCATGTTGGCCGGGAAGGACGGATCGCTGAACCAGTCCTGCTGGGCGACGCTGGTGGCGTAGTCGTGGGCCGAGTACACCACCCGGTTCGCCACGTCGAGTTGCACCGGGTACTGCGCCACCCCCATCAGGTTGCCGCCCCACCAGCCCGAGACGCCGTTGAAGGTCTGGACGCCCTCGACGAGGATCAGCAGGTCGGGGTTGACCGACAGGACCGCGTTGCCGGCGCGCTGGGCGGCCAGGCGCCAGTCCCTGGCCGTGTCGCCGCAGCCCCAGCAGGCGGGGTCGTGGGGCTCGTTGTGGAGGTCGATGCCGACGACCGTCGGGTTCCCCTTGTAACGGGTCGCCAGCGCCTTGAGGTTGGTGATCCACGTCGTCTCGGGAACGGCCGAGGTGTACCAGAGCGCCGACTGCCCCGCCGCGTCCGGACGGTGACGGTCGAGGATGACCTTCAGTCCGCTCTGGCCGGCGTACGCGACGATCTTGTCCAGGACCTGGAGCGAGGTCAGGCCCTGGAGGTCGGCGTTCTTGCCGCCGGAGTGGTTGATGCTGTCGGGCATGGTGCCGGGTTTGAGGATGTCGTCGCTGTAGGGCATCCGGAGGGTGTTGTAGCCCAGCGACTTCATCTGGTCGATCATGCTCTTGTAGTCGCGGGACCAGAGGCCGTGGGGGACGTGGTTGGCGGTCTCGAAGCCGAACCAGTTGATGCCGGCGATCCGGACCGACTGGCCGCTCGCGTCCAGGATCTGGCGGCCGCTGGTGCGCCAGTAGCCGGCCCCGGCCTCGGCGGCATCCGACGCGGTGGCCGCCGACGCCGGGTGCGCGCCGCCGGCCAGGGGCAGCAGCAGGGCGGCGGCCGCGCACAGGGCGCCCAGGGTTCTCCGTAAGCTGCGGAACATGTCGCTGCTTCCTCCTCGGGAGGGGCGGGCCCGGAATCGATGGGAGCGCTCCCATCACCCGCACTCCCCATGGAAACAGATCACATGGACACGTCAAGGCGTCCGGCGCCACCTATGCGCCGGACGCCCCTCACGCATCCGCGGACCGTCCGTCGGATCAGCTGCTGAGCTTCCTGAAGCGCCGCACGGCCAGCGGCAGGAAGACCAGCGTCAGCACCAGCGGCCACACCCCGGCCATCAGCAGCGCGTTCCGCTCGACCCAGGCGTCACCGCCGCCGGCCGGCGTCCCGAACAGGTCGCGGGCCGCCGCGGCCGTGGAGGAGACCGGGTTCCAGGCGGCGACCCAGCCCAGCCAGTCGGGCATCAGCTGTGGTGCGACGTAGATGCTGGAGATCATGGTCAGCGGGAAGGCGACCGCGAACAGCCCGCCCGCCGCCTCCGGGTTGGGGACCAGCAGGCCCAGCCAGACACCGATCCAGATGAGGGCGAAGCGCAGCCACAGGAGCAGGCCGAACGCGGCCAGGAAGCCGAGGCCCCCGTCCGGGCGCCAGCCCATCGCGACCGCCGTCAGCATCATGATGGCCAACTCCGCGCAGGCGACGAGCAGATCGGTCAGACCGCGCCCGGCGACCACCGCGGACGGGGCCATCGGCATGGAGCGGAAGCGGTCGATGACCCCCTTGGTGGAGTCGTGGACCACCAGCGTCGCCGTGTTGATGAACCCGAAGGCCATCGTCATCACGAACATGCCCGGCATCAGGAAGTCCCGGTAGTCCCCGCCGCCCGGCACCCGCACGGCGCTGCCGAAGACATAGCCGTACAGCAGCACGGACAGGATGGGAAAGCCCAGCTGCCAGGCGATGTTGACCGGCTGGCGCCGGTAGTGGGTCAGGCCCCGGCGGACGATGTTCCAGACGTCGGAGAGCAGCCAGTACGTACGGCCGCGCCCGCTCGGCGCGCCCAGGTCGACGGCGGTCATGCGGCGTTCCCCTTCCCGGCGTTCCGGATGTCTGCCCCGCTCCCGTCCCCGCTCCCGGCGGTTCCCGGCTTCTCCGCGCGGTGACCGGTCAGGCGCAGGAACACGTCGTCCAGGCTCGGCCTGCGCAGGCCGATGTCCACGACCCGTACACCCTCGTCCTGGAGGGTGCGGGCCACCTCGGTGAGGGCCGCGACGCGGTCGGTCACCGGCGCGTGGACGCGCGACTCGGTGTCGTCCGACTCCGGTTCGCCGTCCGAGACCCGGGCGACGGCCTTCACCGCGCGCGGGATGTCGGCGCGCTCGGCGACGACGACCTCGACACGGTCGCCGCCGACCGCGCTCTTCAGCCCGTCGGGGGTGTCGTCGGCGATGGTCCGCCCCCGGTCGATCACGGTGATGCGCGAGGCGAGCCTGTCCGCCTCCTCCAGATACTGCGTGGTGAGCAGCACGGTCGTGCCACCCGCCACCAACGCCCGTACGGATTCCCAGACCTCGTTCCGGCCGCGCGGGTCGAGGCCGGTCGTCGGCTCGTCCAGGAAGAGGACGGCCGGGGTGAGGATCATCGAGGCGGCGAGGTCGAGACGGCGCCGCATACCGCCGCTGTAGGTGCCGACGCCCTTGTCCGCCGCGTCGACGAGGTCGAACTGGTCGAGCAGCTCGGCGGCCCGCGCCTTCGCCCGCCTCCCGCCCAGGTGGAAAAGCCGCCCGAACATCTCCAGGTTCTGCCGGCCGGTCAGCACCTCGTCCACAGCGGCGTACTGACCGGTCAGGCCGATCCTCGCCCGCACCTCGCGCGGGTGCCGGACCACGTCGATGCCGGCCACCTCCGCCCTGCCGCCGTCCAGGCGCACCAGCGTGGAGAGGATGCGGACGGCGGTGGTCTTGCCCGCGCCGTTCGGGCCGAGCAGGCCGTGCACCGTGCCCTCGCGCACGGCGAGGTCGAATCCGTCGAGCGCCCGCTTCTCCCCGTACCGCTTCTCCAGCCCCTCCGCCCGGACCGCGTGTCCCTCGGTCATGAGTCCCCCTTCAGACGCCGGACAAGAACTGGGTACACCGTACCCGATTACGCGTACGACGTACCCAGTTTTTTCGCGAGGACCTAGACTCGGCCACATGACAAGGGGCAGGAGCGGTACGGCGGGCGGCGCGGCGGGCGGGACCGCGGACGGTACGGAGACCAGCGGCAGCGGCGACATCGTCCGCACCCAGCAACTGCTCTGGGACACCGGCCCGCGCCCCAGCCGCGGCCCGAAGCCGGGGCTCACCCTGGACCGGATCGTGGAGGCGGCGATCCGGGTCGCCGACACGGAGGGGCTGCACGCCCTGTCCATGCGCCGGGTCGCCACCGAACTCGGCACCGGGACCATGTCCCTGTACCGCTACCTCCCCGGCAAGGGCGAACTGCTGGACCTGATGCTCGACCGAGTCCAGCGGCCCTCCGAGGACCCCGCCGACCTCGGTGACGGCGGCTGGCGCTCCGCCCTGGAGGCCATGGGCCGCACGACGCTGACGCACTACCGCCGGCACCCCTGGCTACTGCAGGTCAACCAGTCCCGCCCGGTCCTCGGGCCGAGCGCGCTCGACGGCATGGAGAAGGTGCTCACCCGCATCAAGTCCATGGGGCTGACCGACCCCGAACTGATCTCCGCGATCATCGTCGTGGACAGCTATGTCGTCGGCGCCGCCCGCACCCAGCTCTACGAGCGGGAGGCCGAACACCGCACCGGTCTCACCGACGCGGAGTTCTGGCAGGCCCAGGCGCCCGTCCTCGAACAGCTCATGCTCTCCGGCCGCTACCCCCTCCTCGCCGGCCTCTCCGAGGACGCCTTCGGCGCGGACTTCGACCACTTCGAGTTCGGCCTGCAGCGCGTCCTGGACGGGCTGGAGATGCTCGTGACCCGTCGGCGCGCGGGCGCGGAGGCCGGTGAGGCGGCGAAGGCCGCAGAGGCCGATGAGGACGCAGAGGACGGGTAGGTGACTCAGGAGGCCAGGAGGCCCAGGAGGATCAGCAGACCGAGGAGCCCCGGAGGATCAGGCGGATAGGAGGCTCAGGAGGAGGGGCGCCGCAGCCGCCTGAAGCCCCATACGACGACGACCCCGCCGGCCACGGCGAGCGCGCCGAACTTGAAGGTGGAGCCGGTCCCTTCGCCGTCCGCCCCGGTGGTGCCGGAATCCTTCCCGCCGGAGGACGACGAGCCGGAGCCGCCGCTCCCGGAGCCGCCGGGCACGTCCCGCGCGACGACCGAGCTGCCCGCCCCCTCGCTGCCGTACATGACCTTCGAGCCGTCGGTGGCGAAGGTCACCGACTCGCCCTGCCGTTGCAGGGGCACGTTCAGCCGCTCGGCCTTCTTGATCTTGCCGCCGTTCCAGTCGTAGAGGATGCCGCCGAAGTACGCGCGCAGGGCGAGCTGCTTGCCGTCCGGCGAGAACGCGCCGTCGGTGACCTCCAGGTCGGGGACGGAGGCGACCTTCTTGAACACGTTCGTGCCGGAGGAGGAGAGGTCGGCCGGGCCCTCGTACAGCGATCCGCCCTCCTCGTTCTTGTCCGCGATGTAGACCCGCCCGGTCTTCGGATGCACCATCAGCGCCTCCGCGTCCCGCGCCCCGTCCTCGTACTTGACCACGTACTGCGTGGCCTTGATCGTCTGGTCCTTCAGCTCCTTCGGCTCCGGGAGTTCGTAGATCCAGACGTACGCCCAGGTGCCGCCGAGGTTGTCGCCGATGTCGCCGACGTAGATCTTGTTGCCCGGGCCCATGGAGATCGCCTCGACGTCACGCGGGGTGCCGACGCCCGTCATCGTCACCGTTGCGACCGTCTCGCCCGTCTTGCTGTCGACGGCGTAGAGGAACGCTCCGTCGTCGCTGTCGTTGTGGGTCCAGTAGACCCCCGGATGCTGGCGCGACGCGGCGAGACCGCTCGACTCGGTGATCCGGGTGTCCTTCATCGTGAACCCGTCCTCGTCGGCGGCCGCGGGCGCGGCCGGGAGGGCGGCGAGCAGGACCGCGGCGAGACCGGCGAAGCCGGCGCGGACCGCGCGGGGCGCGCGGAACCGGCGGACGGGGTGAGGGTGGTTGAGGGGGCGACGGCGCATGGGCCCAAGCCTGCCATCTCGCTCCGTCGGGTGGGGTGGGGGAGCGCCGTGGGAGTGGGCGGAGCGCCGTGGGAGTGGGGGACGTGGTCGGGTGCGGGGTCGGTGGGGGTTTCTCGCGCAGTTCCCCGCGCCTCTGGAGGGCCTGGGGCCCACGTGGCGGGGTTCACAGGGGTCTTCTGCGTCGAGAGGTCGTACCGGTCGGTAGCGATCGTTCATGATGTGCGGATGCTCAGGTTCATGCCCGTAGGCGACTCCATGACGATCGGGAGCGCGGGCGAACACACGTGGCGCTACCGGCTCTGGCAGCACCTGCGCACGACGTACGACGGCCCCTTCAAGATCGTCGGACCGCGCGAGACGCTCCACGACAAGGCGACGGACGCGCCGACGTCGTACGAGTACGCCGGGACCGACCCCCGCTTCCCCCGCGCCCACCTCGCCGGCTGGGGCGAGGGCTGGCTCCACATGGCCCCGTTGATCGCCGACGCGGTCCGGGGCCACCGGGCGGACGTGCTCCTCGTCTCCCTCGGCCTCATCGACCTCGGCTTCTACACCAACGCCGAGCAGACCGCCGAGAACACCCGCCGCTTCGTCGAGGCCGCCCGCGAGGCGAACCCGCACGTCCGCATGGTCCTCCTGCCGGTCACCCCCAACGTCCGCGCCGAGTCCGACGCCCCCTTCGCCGCCCAGGTCGCCCGCTTCAACGAACTCCTCGCCAAGACGGCCGCCGACCTCGACGAACCCCGTTCCCCTCTCCTCCTTGCCTCGCCACCCCCGTCGTACGACATCCACTGGGACACCTACGACGGCACCCACCCCAACGCCTCCGGCGAACACAAGATCGCGGCGACGTTCGCGAACGCGATGTACGAGGCGTGGGACCTGGGGGGACCGTACGAGGAGGCGCAGGGCTAGGGTCTGTTGCGAAAGTGGCGCGGTCGCTCGAAGGGCGGCCACGCGGCAGGCGCCGCTTCGTATCAGGCTCTGGAGGGTTGCTGTCCCTGGGAGCCGTGGGCCGCGAGCGGAAGACTGCGCAGCGACAGTGCGCTCGGCGCCGGCAGCGCTCCGTGGGCCGCCTCGGCGCGGAACGACTGGAGCAAGTAGGCCACCAGACGCCGGGACGCCGCACGGTCACCCGGCAGTGCGGTGACCAGACCGCAGTGGGACAACAGGGCTACGGCAAGGTCGGAGGGGTGGAAGTCAGCCCGCAGCGCGCCCGCCGCCTGAGCCCTGCGGACCAGGGCCATGAAGTCCCGCTCGGCCTGTTCACATACTCGCGCGTGTTCTCGCGTGGTGTCCGGAAAGGCCGAGACGAACGCGGCCGGGAAGCCCCGTTCCTCCCGTTGTAGTTCGCAGACCGTCTCGACCAGCCGCTGGAAGCCCTGCCACGGATCGGGGTCGGCCAGCGCCTCGGTGAGCGCCTGAGCACAGGTGTCCGTCTGGTGCGCGAACGTGGCCCGCACCAGGGCGTCCCGCGTCGGGAAACGCCGGTACAGCGTCGCCACGCCGACACCCGCCCGCCGGGCCACGGTCGCCATGGGCGCGTCGATGCCGTGCTCGGCGAAAACCACGCGGGCAGCCGAGAGGATGCGCCGCCGGTTGCGCCGGGCGTCCGCCCGCAGACTGTCCTGCCCCGCGATCCGAGAGGATTCCCCCACCACTGTCTCTCACCTCCGGTCAACTGGACGATCTCGTCCGCTTGCCAGCCTACGCTCGGCGCCACGGTCCCCCCGCACGGCCACTGTGGCGAAGGTGAGAACACAACGATGGACGACCGCACGATGAGAGCCGTACTGTTCGACCGCTTCGGCGGCCCCGAGGTGCTGTACGTGGGCCGGGTGCCACGCCCCGGACCGGCACCCGGCGAGGTCCTCGTACGCGTGCACGCGTTCAGCGTGAACGGCGCCGAACTGGCCGCCCGTTCCGGTCGGCTCCGCCTCATCACCGGCCGAAAATTCCCGCAGCGCATCGGGCTGGACTTCACTGGCGAAATCTCCGCACTCGGCACCGGCGCGACTGGCGTAGCGGTCGGCGACCGGGTGTGGGGCGCCCTGGGCCGCAACTCCGGATTCGGCAGCGCCGCCGAGTACGTGACGGTACGGCCCGAGCGGCTCGGCCGGGTCCCGGACGGGCTGGACCTCGTGGCCGCCGCCGCACTGCCAGTGGCCACCACGGCCGTCACGGCTCTCCGCGACAAGGCCGCACTGAGCCCCGGCGAAGGGCTGCTCGTACGGGGCGCGGCGGGCGGCGTCGGCAACGCCGCCGTCCAGCTTGGACAGGCGTACGGCGCCGAGGTCACGGCCCTGGCCCGCGCTGCCAACCTCGACTTCGTCCGTACGCTCGGTGCCCACCACGCCGTCGACCACCGGAACGTGTCCCCTGCGGAACTGGGGTTGTTCGACGTGGTCCTCGACACGGCGGGCACCGACCTGCGTACCGTACGGCGGTTGCTGAAGCCCGGCGGACGCATGGTCACCATCGCCTTCGACCTGACGCGGCCCGCCGCCTCGCTGGGCTACATCGCAGCCAGCGCCGTCCATGGACGCGGCCGGGTGCGCTTCTTCAGCGGCAACCCCGAACGTGCGCTCTTCGACGACCTGGCCCGCCAGGTGACGGAGGGGAAGCTGCGGCCGGCGGTGGACACGGTCTTCCCGCTGGAAGAGACAGCATCGGCACACCGGGCGCTGGAGGCGGGCGGGGTGCGGGGCAAGTACGTGGTCAGGGTCGACTAGGGTTTGTTGGGAAGGTGCTGGTCACAGCCACTCGTTGAGGACTGCGACCAACACGGTCGCCTCGTAGCGGACGGCGAGCTTGTCGTATCTCGTGGCCACGGCCCGGTGGCGCTTGAGGCGGTTAATCCCGCACTCGACGGCATGCCGCTCGCGGTAGTCGGTTTTGTCGAACTTCGGCGGCCGACCGCCTCGGGCACCGAGCTTCTGTCGGTTGCGGACGCGGTCGGCGGGGACCGGGATGGTCGCCTTGATCCCGCGTCTGCGCAGGTAGGCCCGGTTGCGGCGGGAGTCGTACGCTTTGTCGGCCCGCACCCGCTCCGGCCGCCTGCGGGGCCTGCCCGGACCAAGGCGAGGTACCCGGATGGCTTCCAGGACCGGCTCGAATTGCGGCGAGTCACCCCGCTGGCCGGCTGTGATCACGACGCTCAGCGGCTTCTGCCCCTGCTCGACGGCAAGGTGGATCTTGGTGGTCAGGCCGCCTCGGGAACGTCCGAGACCACGGTCGGCTGGCTCAACGGCAATGCCGCCGGGCGGTTCCTTTTGCAGATCCCCTTTTTCGAGGCCCCGGCGGCGTGCTGGTGGGCCCGGCAGACGGTGGAGTCGATATTCACGTCCCAGGTGATCAGGCCCTTCGCGTCCGCCTGAGCTTGGAGCTGAGTGACGAACCTGGCCCAGGTGCATCGCGCTGCCAGCGCCGGAACAGGTCGTAGACCCGTTCCCAGGGCCCGTAGCGTTCCGGCACATCCCGCCAGGGAGCACCGGTACGGGTCCGCCACCGGATGCCGTCTATCAGCTGCCGTCGCGTCCACACCAGCGGACGGCCCGGCTTGATGCCCTGCGGCAACAACGGCTCAAGCCGGGCCCACTGTCCATTCGTCAGATCACCACGCCCCACAGGGCGTGATCATCCACGACCAAGATCCACTTTCGCAACAGACCCTAGGCCGCGGGCCCGGCACCCCGGAGGACCCCGCGGTTGATCGGCCGCGGCCCACTCGCTTGGATGTCCCGGTCGGAGGCAGCGGCGGCGGATGCGGGGCGGGGCGGATGGCGCGGGGCGACGGGCTGGGGCGGGAGTTCCGGTGGCTGTGGACGGCGTACACGGTCAGCGCGTTCGGTACGCGGCTGTCCTTCGACGCGTTCCCCCTGATCGCGGTGCTGGTCCTGCACGTCGGCCCGGCACAGGTGTCCGCGCTGGCGGCCGTCGGCCTGGCGGTGGGCGCGGCGGTGGCCGTGCCGCTCGGCCCCTGGGTGGAGTTCCGCCGCAAGCGCCCGGTGATGATGACGATGGACCTGGTCCGCTGTGCGGCCCTGCTGACCGTCCCGGCCGCCTACGCCCTCGACCTGCTCACCTTCTCCCAGCTCCTCCTGGTCTCCATGGTCGTCGCCGTGGCCGACATCACCTTCACGTCGGCGAGCGGCGCCTTTCTGAAGTCCCTGGTCCCCCCGGAGCACCTCGTCGCCGCCAACGGCCGCTTCGAGGCCACGACCTGGACGACCACGATGCTCGGCCCGCCGCTCGGGGGCGCCGCGATGGGCCTCTTCGGCCCGGTCATCACGCTGCTGATCGACGCGACCAGCTATCTGCTCTCGGCGGCGGGCATCCGGGCGATCGGCGACAGGGAACCACGGCCGGGAGGAACCACACCGCCCGCGCACGCCGTCGCGCCCCCGCCGCCCGAACAAGCCGTCGCACCCGAAGCACTCGCACAGGCCGTCGCGCCCCCGCCGCCCGAACAGGCCGTCGCACCCGAAGCACTCGCAGCGCCCGCCAAGGCCGTCGTGCCCGCCGATCTCGCCGAACCCGAGAAGTCCACCCATCTCGCCGAGCCCACAGCGCCCGTCCGGCCGACGGAGCCCACCACACCGACCGCACCCACCGCACCCACCGCACCCGTCGCACCCACCGCCCCGGTCGCACCCGCCCCGAAGCGCACCCCCACCCCCCGTCTGCGCCCCACCGACCTCCTCGACGGCTGGCGGTTCCTCCTCGCCGATCCCGTCCTGCGCCGCCTCTTCACCAACACCATCCTGGTCAACGCGCTGATCATGGCGCCCGCCCCGCTGCTGCTGATCCTCATGGTCGGTGAACTCGGCTTCGCCCCCTGGCAGTACGGCCTCGCCTTCGCCGTCCCCTGCCTCGGTGGGCTGATCGGCTCCCGTCTCTCCCGCCGTCTGGTCGCCCGGCACGGCCACGACCGGGTCCTGCGGGTCGCCGGGACCCTGAGGGCGTGCTGGCCGCTGGGGCTGGCGTTCGTCGGCAGCGGCCCGGCAGGTCTCGCCCTCGTCATGATCACCGAACTCGGCCTGATCACCTGCATCAGCGTCTTCACCCCCGTGCTCGCCACCCAGCGCCTCACCCGGACCCCGTCGGACCGCGTCGCCCGTGTGCTGACCGCCTGGTCGGTCACCGGCAAACTCACCACCGCCGCCACGACCGCCCTCTGGGGCCTCCTCGCCGCCCTCACCAGCCCCCGCACCGCGATCGCCGTAGGCGGCCTCCTCCTCCTGGCGACCCCTCTGTTCCTGTTCACCCCGGCACGTCCACGCCGGGGTTAGCGTGGCGTGGGCCCCGTTCCGCAAGTCCCCCTTGCCTAGAGCGCACTCCACCGCCTTGGCTGGACGGTCATGAAGTACACACAGCTCGGACGCACAGGTCTCAAGGTCAGCCGACTGGTCCTCGGCACGATGAACTTCGGTCCGCAGACGGACGAAGCGGACAGTCACGCGATCATGGACGCCGCGCTGGACGCGGGCATCAACTTCTTCGACACGGCGAACGTGTACGGATGGGGCGAGAACAAGGGCCGCACCGAGAGCATCATCGGCAACTGGTTCGCGAAGGGCGGCGAGCGCCGCGACAAGGTGGTCCTCGCGACCAAGGTCTACGGGAACATGGCGGCGTCCGCCGACTCCTGGCCCAACCACGACAAGCTCTCCGCGCTGAACATCCGGCGGGCCGTGGACGCCAGCCTCAAGCGGCTGCGCACGGACCACATCGACGTCTACCAGTTCCACCACATCGACCGGGCCACCCCGTTCGACGAGATCTGGCAGGCCGTCGACGTGCTCGTGGGACAGGGCAAGATCCTGTACGCCGGCTCGTCCAACTTCCCCGGCTACAAGATCGCCCAGGCGAACGAGACCGCCGCCCGCCGGGGCGGCACCATCGGCCTCGTCAGCGAGCAGTGCCTCTACAACCTCGCCGAGCGCCGCGCCGAGATGGAGGTCATCCCGGCCGCCCAGGAGTACGGCCTCGGGGTCATCCCCTGGTCGCCGCTGCACGGCGGACTGCTCGGCGGGGTCATCAAGAAGGAGGCCACGCAGGGCCGCCGCACCTCCGGCCGCAGCGCCGACGCCCTCACCGACCCTGCCGTGCGCGGCCAGGTCCAGGCGTACGAGGACCTGCTCGACAAGCACGGCGTCGAACCCGGCGAGGCCGCCCTCGCCTGGCTGCTCACCCGGCCGGGCGTCACGGGCCCGATCGTCGGCCCCCGTACGGCCGAGCAGCTCCGGTCGGCGATCCGCGCGAGCGAGCTGGAACTGAGCGAGGAGCTGCTGACGTCGCTGGACGAGATCTTCCCGGGTCCGGGCCCGTCCCCGGAGGCCTTCGCCTGGTGACCACCGGCCGCCCGTGAGCGGCGCGGGGAACTGCGCGACCGGCCCCCGCCCGCGGGCGGGCGGGCGAGAACGGTCCGCGGTTCCCCGACGGCCACCGGACCCGGCAGCCACCGCAAGGGGCGCCCGCAGGAACGAACGGTCACCGCAAGGGACGGCCGCAGGAACGGACGGTACCGGGACGCACGGTCACCGGAACCCTGCGCTCACCTACCGAGCGCCGCCGCGAGAGCGACCACCGCGAACATCAGCACAAGCACACCGGCCATGATCCGGTTACGGGTCTTCGGGTCCACCCCCCGAGCCTAACCGGCGGCCCGAACGGTCATCCGGCCGCCCCGAGCGGCCAGCGCCCCACCGCCTCGTACCGCGGCTGCTCCCCCGGAACCCCGGACGTCGGCAGGTTGCTGCGCACCAGTACGAGGTCGGCCACCGTCCACGTACGGCCGGCGAAGGTGTCGAGGACGTCGACGTACGGCCGTACGTCGACGTCCACCCGGCTGCGGGCCACCGTCAGGTGGGGCGTGTACCGGCGGTGCTCCCCCATCGGCACACCGGCCCTGCGCGCCGCCGCCTCCGCGCGGTCGGCCAGCAGCCGTAGCGCACCGAGGTCCCCCTCGGCGCCCGCCCACAGCGCCCGCCCGTGCCCGAACTGCCCGCCGCCGCGCACGGCCAGCGCGAACGGCTCGCTCCGCCGCGCGGCCCGCTCCAGGCGGCGGGACAGCTCCTCCACGCCGTCCTCCTCGACCTCGCCGTAGAAGGCGAGGGTGAAGTGCCAGCCGGGCGGTTCGGTCCAGCGCAACCGGTCCGCACCGGCCATGCCCTGCAACTCCCCTATCAACAGACCGAGTTGGTCGACGACGTCGGCGGGCGGCAACACCGCGGCGAACAGCCGCACGGTACTCATCGCACTCATGAGGGCCACCTTCGCAGGTCCAGGGCCCTTCTGACGGACCTCCGCGGGAGAAGGACCCTAGGCCGCCGTCCTCACGGGAACCGCCCGCTCCTCGGGCTGTCCCCCGGCCACCGCCCTGGGCACGAACCGCACCCGCGGGTGCCCGCCGTTCCACCCCATCGACAGTCGCAGTCCGCCGGCCCTGACGAGGATCAGGCCCACGGTGACGGCGGCGACGGCGGAGACGACACCACCGGCGACGAAGCCCGCGCGGGCGCCGTACGCGTCGGTGGCCCAGCCGGCGATCGGCGCGCCCAGCGGGGTGCCGCCGAGGAAGACCATCATGTAGAGGGCCATGACACGGCCGCGCATGACGGGATCGGTGTTCATCTGGATCGCCGTGTTGGTGGTGACGTTCACCGTCAGGCCGAACATCCCGATCGGCACCATGAGCAGGGCGAACATCCAGTACGCCGGTGCCAGCGCGGCCACGATCTCCAGCAGGCCGAAGGCGAGCGCGCCCCCGATCAGCACCCGCAGCCGGGCGGTGCCGCGGCGGGCGGCGAGCAGGGCACCGGCGACCGAGCCGACCGCCATGAGGGTGTTGAAGAAGCTGTACGAGCCGGCGCCCGAGTGGAAGACGTCGTCCGCGTACGCCGACAGCCAGACGGGGAAGTTGAAGCCGAAGGTGCCGATGAAGCCGACGAGGACGATGGGCCAGAGCAGCTCGGGACGGCCGGCCACATAGCGCAGGCCCTCGCGGAGCTGCCCCTTGGCGCGGGGAGCGCGGCGGACGGGGTGCAGCTCGCGGGTGCGCATCAGCAGCAGGCCGGCGATGGGGGCGACGAAGGAGAGGCCGTTGAAGAGGAACGCCCAGCCCGTGCCTACGGTGGTGATCATCACACCGGCGACGGCGGGGCCGACCAGACGGGCCGACTGGAAGTTCGCCGAGTTGAGGCTGACCGCGTTCTGCAGCTGGTCCGGGGTGACCATCTCCGACACGAACGACTGCCGGGCCGGGTTGTCGACCACGGTGGCCATGCCCACGGCGAAGGCGGCCACGTACACGTGCCACACCTGGACCTGACCGGAGAGCGTCAGGGCGGCGAGCGCCAGTCCCGTGACCGCCATCGACGTCTGCGTCAGGAACAGCAGCCGCCGCTTGGGGAACCGGTCGACCAGCACGCCACCGTACAGTCCGAACAGCAGCATCGGCAGGAACTGCAGCGCCATCGTCACACCGACGGCCGTGGACGAGCCGGCCAGGCTCAGCACCAGCCAGTCCTGTGCGATCCGCTGCATCCAGGTGCCGACGTTCGAGACGACCTGCCCGACGAAGAACAGCCGGTAGTTGCGCACCCGCAGCGACCGGAACATGGACGCGCGCTCACGGGGGACGGGGACCTGCGGGGCGGCCGGCGCGGCGGCCGGCGGGGAGTCGGCGGGGGTCACCGCCGGGACGGTGGCGTTCGCCGGTGTCTCGGGCGGTGCTTCGGCGGGCGCCTCGGTGGCGGTGGGCCGGTTCAACGGGCCGGTGGTATCCGGCGGTGCTTCCCGCACCTCGTGCGTGGGCGGGGTGGCGTGGGGGGTCGGTGGCGCGGGGACGGAAGCTGCTCCGGGGCCCGTACTCAAAGGGTTCGCCTCCTTGCGTGGAACGCGTGCGTGTCGTGCGGTTGCGTAAGCCTCACGACTCCCGTTCTGTCTGCTCTGGCTTCTTGTGCCTGCTTCTGGTCGTTCCCTGTACTTCTGTCTTCTTCTGCCTGCCGGTTCCCGGGTTCACCCACGCCCGCCTCCCGGCGGCGCGTGGGCTGTCGTCCGGGGCGCATCGATGGCCGGACCGGCGTACGCCCATGACCGTGGCGCGCCCGGCGTCCGGGCGGCGGGTCAGAGGTGGGCGAGCTTCTCCAGGACCGGCGCCGCCGCGCGCAGCTTCTCCCACTCGTCCTGATCGAGACCCTCGACCAGGGTGGCGAGGAACGCGTTGCGCCTGCGGCGGCTCTCCTCCAGCATCGCTTCGGCCCGCTCGGTCTGGGTGACCACCTTCTGCCGCCGGTCCTCGGGGTGCGGCTCCAGTTTCACGAGGCCCTTGCTCTCCAGCAGGGCGACGATCCGGGTCATCGACGGCGGCTGCACATGCTCCTTGCGGGCCAGCTCACCAGGGGTGGCCGTGCCGCAGCGGGCGAGGGTGCCGAGCACCGACATCTCGGTCGGGCTCAGCGACTCGTCGACCCGCTGGTGCTTGAGCCGACGGGACAGGCGCATCACGGCGGAACGGAGGGCGTTCACAGCGGCCTCGTCGTCGCCATGGTTCAGGTCAGGCATGTTCTTTAGCGTAACTCATTACTCTCGCTAAGGACCACCGGAACTCCACAGCGGTGCCCGTGAGCCCCACCACTCATGCCCGTCCGGGACCTCACATCACTCATATGAGTGACTAGTAAGCGGAACGTGACAGCCGGGGTCGTGGATACACGACTCTTGTACACATGGGGACCACTGTGCTCAGCCTGCGGATAGACGGGGAGCTGCTCGACCGGCTCCGGACCCACGCGGCGAAAAGGGGAATGAGCGTCCAGGACTACGTGATCGGGACGCTCATCCGGGACGACTTCGACGAGCGTTTCCAGACCGCCGTCGAGGAGACGGAGAAGTTCTACGGGGTGACGTGAGGCGGCCGGGAGCCGCTCACGTCAGCCCCAGCGCCGGCATCAGGTAGTAGAAGCCGAAGACCGCCGACACCACGTACATCGCCGCCGGGACCTCGCGTCCACGACCCGCGGCAAGACGCAGCACGACGAAGGTGATGAAGCCCATGCCGATGCCATTGGTGATCGAGTAGGTGAACGGCATCATCACCATCGTCACGAAGGCCGGGATCGCGATCGTGTAGTCGGCCCAGTCGATCTCGCGGACCGAGTTCGCGAGGATCAGGAACCCGACCGCCAGCAGCGCCGGGGTCGCCGCCTGGGAGGGCACCATCGTGGCGACCGGTGTCAGGAACAGCGCGACGGCGAACAGCGCACCGGTGACCAGGTTCGCGAAGCCGGTGCGCGCGCCCTCGCCCACACCGGCCGTCGACTCCACGAAGCAGGTCGTGGCGGACGAGGAGCTGGCTCCACCGGCGGCCACGGCGATGCCGTCGACGAAGAGCACCTTGTTGATGCCGGGCAGCTGGCCGTCCGCGTCGGTCAGCCTGGCCTCGTCGCCGACGCCCATGATCGTGCCCATCGCGTCGAAGAAGCACGACAGCAGGACCGTGAAGACGAAGAGCACGCCGGTCAGCACACCGACCTTCGAGAACCCGCCGAAGAGGCTGACCTGGCCGATCAGTCCGAAGTCGGGGCTCGCGACGGGGTTGCCGGGCCACGTCGGCGTCGTCAGCCCCCAGGCTCCGGCGGGCAGGTCGGCGGCGGCCTCGACGACGACCGCGAGCAGCGTCATCGCGACGATCGAGATCAGGATCGCGCCCGGCACCTTGCGCACGATCAGCGCGAGCGTCAGCAGCGCGCCGAGGACGAAGACCAGTACCGGCCAGCCGTCGAGGTGCCCGGTGGCACCCAGCTGGAGCGGCACGGTCGTGTGGGCGGCGTCCGGGATACGGGTGACGAAGCCGGAGTCGACCAGCCCGATCAGCATGATGAACAGACCGATACCGATGGAGATGCCCTTGCGCAGGCTCAGCGGCACGGCGTTCATGACCCGCTCCCGCAGCCCCGTCGCCACCAGCAGCATCACGACGAACCCGGCCAGGACGACCATGCCCATCGCGTCCGGCCACGACATGCGCGGCGCGAGCTGCAGCGCGACGACCGTGTTCACACCGAGGCCCGCCGCCAGGGCGATCGGCACGTTGCCGATGACACCCATGAGGAGCGTGGTGAAGGCGGCGGTGACGGCGGTCGCGGTGACCAGCTGGCCGTAGTCCAGCTGGTGGCCGTACATGTCCTTGGCGCTGCTCAGGATGATCGGGTTCAGCACGATGATGTACGCCATCGCGAAGAAGGTGGCGAAACCGCCCCGGATCTCGCGTGACAGCGTGCTGCCTCGCTCGGTGATCCTGAAGTGGCGGTCGAACACACCGAGGGTGCTGCTCTGCGGGGACATGCGGGACCTCATCCCCAACAGGCAGTCCAGTGCTGTTGGAGTTTTCTACGAACAGAAATGGTCAGACAGAAACCGTTTCAGTATGAACATATAATTCAACTCTCGCCATCTCCGCGCGTAGACCCATCCGCCTCGTAAGCTGTGCCCCATGGCCGCGTTTTTCTCGGGATCCCCCAAGCACGAGGCACCGGCGCCCCTGGAGGGGCCCATCGTGCCGACCATCATCGGCGGCACGATCCTGTGGCTCGTCCTCTTCGTCGTCCAGCTCCCCTTCTACGGCTGGTACGAGGACCACGGGCACACCTGGTGGATCTGGACCTGCCTCGCGGGCGGCGGCCTGGGGTTCATCGGCATCTACTACGTCCGCCGACGGGACACGGCGATCAAGCGGGACGCGGCTCGAAAGGCCGAGGAGGAGGCCGCCGAGCCCGGAACGGCCGAGTCCGGGGCGGCCGAGTCCGGGGCGGTGGGACCCACGAAGACCGGATCCGAGGCGGCCCAGTCCGAGGACGACGACGTGACCGCACGGCCCGCCACCAACTGAGCCCGGCGGCACAGGCCGGGGGCGACAGCCTCCGCAGGCCGACGGCCGGCACCCCGCGCGGCGCCCCGCGGCGGGAAACGTACGGCGCCGGCTCCGCGACCCCACCCCCTGCACGCCACGTACTTCCCCGGCATCACCGCACGGCCCGCCTCTCCTCCCCAGGTCGGATCTTTGGCGCACTCGGCGGGTGAACCCCCAAATCCGCACGTACCGTCGAATGCATGACGCACATCGACGCGGGTACCGAACTCGATCCTGTGCACCCCACCGCCGCCCCGGCCCGCCCGGGGCGGGCGCGTGGTCTGACGGCCGCCGAGGTCGCCGGCCGGGTCGCCCGCGGCGAGGTGAACGACGTACCCGTGCGGAGCAGCCGCTCCATGGTGGACATCGTCCGCGCGAACGTCTTCACCCGGTTCAACGCGATCATCGGCGTGCTCTGGCTGATCATGCTGTTCGTGGCGCCGTTCCAGGACAGCCTCTTCGGCTATGTGATCCTCGCCAACACGGGCATCGGCATCATCCAGGAGTGGCGGGCGAAGAAGACCCTCGACTCCCTCGCGGTGATCGGCGAGGCGAAGCCCACGGTCCGGCGGGACGGGGTCGCCGCGCCGGTCGGCACCTCCGACATCGTCCTCGGGGACCTCATCGAGATCGGCCCCGGCGACAAGGTCGTCGTGGACGGCGAGTGCGTCGAGACCGACGGGCTGGAGATCGACGAGTCGCTGCTCACCGGAGAGGCCGACCCGGTCGTCAAGCACCCCGGTGACCAGGTGATGTCGGGCAGCTTCGTGGTCGCCGGCGGCGGGGCCTTCACCGCGACGAAGGTGGGCCGGGAGGCCTACGCGGTCCAGCTCGCGGAGGAGGCGAGCCGCTTCACCCTGGTCCACTCCGAACTGCGCTCCGGCATCTCCACCATCCTCAAGTACGTCACCTGGATGATGATCCCGACCGCGATCGGCCTGGTCATCAGCCAACTGATCGTGAAGGAGAACGACTTCAAGGACTCCGTCGCCCGCACGGTCGGCGGCATCGTCCCGATGGTCCCCGAGGGCCTGGTGCTGCTGACGTCGGTCGCCTTCGCGATCGGGGTGATCCGCCTCGGCCGCAAGCAGTGCCTGGTGCAGGAACTGCCGGCCATCGAGGGCCTGGCCCGCGTCGACACCGTCTGCCTCGACAAGACCGGCACCCTCACCGAGGGCGGCATGGACGTCACCGAACTCCGCCCCCTCGACGGCGCCGACGAGGCATACGTACGCAAGGTCCTCGGTGCGCTCGGGGAGTCCGACCCCCGCCCGAACGCCTCCCTCCAGGCCGTCATCGACGCCTACCCGGACAGCGACGGCTGGCGCTGCACCGAGTCCCTGCCCTTCTCCTCGGCCCGCAAGTACAGCGGCGCGGCCTTCGGCGAGAGCGACGGCGAGTCCAGCACCTGGCTGCTGGGCGCCCCCGACGTCCTGCTCTCCGACGGCGACCCGGCCCTCACCGAGACCGACCGGCTCAACGAGGAGGGGCTGCGCGTCCTGCTGCTGGCCCGGGTGACCCGCGAACTCGACGACCCCGAGGTCGCCCGGGACGCCCGCCCCACCGCCCTCGTCGTCCTCGAACAGCGGCTGCGCCCCGACGCCGCCGACACCCTGCGCTACTTCGAGGAGCAGAACGTACGGGCGAAGGTCGTCTCCGGCGACAACGCGGTGTCGGTCGGCGCGGTGGCCGGGAAACTGGGCCTGAGCGGCGAGGTCGTCGACGCCCGTCGGCTCCCCGGTGAGCGCGACGGCATGGCGGACGCCCTCGACTCCGGCACGGTCTTCGGCCGGGTCACCCCGCAGCAGAAGCGGGACATGGTCGGCGCGCTGCAGTCCCACGGCCACACGGTCGCGATGACCGGCGACGGTGTGAACGACGTGCTGGCCCTCAAGGACGCCGACATCGGTGTGGCGATGGGCTCCGGCTCGGAGGCGACCAGGGCCGTCGCCCAGATCGTGCTGCTGAACAACAGCTTCGCCACGCTGCCGTCGGTGGTCGCGGAGGGCCGCCGGGTCATCGGCAACATCACCCGGGTGGCGACCCTGTTCCTCGTCAAGACGGTGTACTCGGTGCTCCTCGCCGTCCTGGTGGTCTGCTGGCAGGTGGAGTACCCCTTCCTCCCCCGCCATCTGACCCTGCTCTCGACCCTGACGATCGGCGTCCCGGCGTTCTTCCTCGCCCTGGCCCCCAACAAGGAGCGCGCGAAACCCCACTTCGTGCGGCGGGTGATGCGGTACTCGATCCCCGGCGGTGTGCTGGCCGCCGTCGCCACCTTCGTCACCTATCTGATCGCCCGGCATCACTACACGGGCGAGGGTGCGTTGGAGGCCGAGACCAGCGCGGCCACCCTCACGCTCTTCCTGATCTCCATGTGGGTGCTGGCCATCATCGCCCGCCCGTACACCTGGTGGCGCCTGGGCCTGGTCGCCGCGATGGGCGCCTGCTTCCTGCTGGTCCTCGTCGTGCCCTGGCTCCAGGACTTCTTCGCCCTGCGGCTGGTCGGGACGACCATGCCGTGGATCGCGGTCGCCGTCGCGGCCGGGGCGTCGGCCCTGCTGGAGTTCCTGTGGAGGTGGGTGGACCGCCGCTTCCCCGCGTAGGGCGGAAGCGCGCCGGAAACCGGACGGCTCCGGCCGGATGGTGATGGTGCCCTTGCAGCTCGCCGTCGTCGACGTGGTGATCTTGCAGGTGGCGAAGTCATCGCCGTAGAGCTGCGGGGTGTCCTCGTCGCCGAAGGTGCCCCGGTCGAGGAAGGGGTCGGCGACGAGGTCCTTCGGGCCTCGACCGACTTCGCGATCTTGAAGTTCGAGAAGCTGACATCGAGTGTGTACGGCGTGCCGCCCATCGCCGTCGAACCGGCGGCCCGCGCGGCCGGTGTCGCGAGGGCGGAACCCGCATTCGCCCCGGCTCGCATGTGGCCCGGCCATACGCACACTTGAAAGGCGTATACGCATTGCTCGGTGGGTCTCTTACGGACTTCCGCGGACTCGTACGGGAGTCGGAGTCGCTCCTTACGGAAAAGGGCGCCGGCCCGGGAGATCCCGGAGCCGACGCACCCACTTACTCCTGCGTCACGCCTACTTCACGTCGACGGCGTCGGCCGCCGAGGTCACGGCCGCCGTGGTCGAGGTGCCCGCGAAGACATAGCGGTACGTGCCGTCGACGGTCGCCTTGACCGTGGTCTTCAGGGCGCCCTTGGAGGATGACTTGACGGTCTTGACGTCCTTGTAGACGGACGTGCCCTTCTTCTTGAACTGCAGCTTCACGGACTGCCCGGTGTACGCCGGGTACTTGTTGGTGTCCCAGTTGGCGCGGGTCAGCTTGCTCGTGACCGTGATGGTCCTGCCCTTCCGGACGGGCTCGGGAGAGGCGTTGGCTCCCGTGAGCTTCGACAGGCGCTGGATCTTGGCCGTGCCCAGCTTGCCCTGCCAGGTCTCCTTCAGGTCTCCGCCGAGCGGGTCGCCCTGGAACGCGAGGCCGCCGACCTTCCAGGTGGTGGCCTGCGAGTTGACGAGAGACGCGCCCGGGTACAGCTCGATGGACGCCTTGCAGTGGGCGGTGGTCGACGAGGTGACCGTGCAGGTCGCCTCCTTCTCACCGAACTGCACCGGCTCGTCGAACTCGTCGAGCACCGAGCTGGGCATCGACTTGAGGTACAGGAACGGCCCGTTGGCGAAGTCCGCGTCGGTGATGTCGAGGTCCGCGGCGTGCGTGAGCGTGTAGGTGACCGGCACCGAGCGGTCCTTGGACGCGCCGACGACGATCGGCTTGCCGCCGTTCACCTTCATGCCGGAGAAGGAGACGTCGAGGTCCCCGTCGGCGGCGGTGGCCGCGCCGAACGCCGACGGCCCGCCGCCGGCGGTGACGGACGCCCACTGCGGAGAGGTGGCGATGCCGTTCGCCTCGTCCGCCGCGTACACGGCGGGCACGGCGAGGGCGGAGAGAGCGAGGGCGCCGGAGACGGCGATCGCGGTGGTGCGGATACGCATGTGTTCCCCCGGTGGAGAGTGGAGAGGCAGGGCCCGACGGTCGATCGTCACCCGGGGCCCCGATGACCGCGGGCCCGTCGACCCGCGTGTGCTACGCGCCGGGGGCGCCCCGGCGGAACCGGCGCGCCCCCTTGATGTCGCTGCTTGCTCGACGCCGCCGCTTACTTGACGTCGATGGCGTCGGCCGCCGAGGTCACGGCCGCCGTGCCCGAGCTGCCCGCGAAGACGAAGCGGTACGAACCGTCGGCGGACGCCTTGACGGTGGTCTTCAGGGCGCCCGTGGAGGACGACTTGACCGTCTTGACGTCCGTGTAGGTGGACGTGCCGCTCTTCTTGAACTGCAGCTTCACGGACTGGCCGCCGTACGCCGGGAACTTCTCGGTGTCCCAGTTGGCGCGGGTCAGCTTGCTGGTGACCGTGATGGTCTTGCCCTTCTTGACCGGCTCCGGAGAGGCGTTCGCGCCGGTGAGCTTCGTCTGGCGCTGGATCTTGAAGGTCTTGGCCGGGTCCTTCTTGGCGTTGTCGTCGTCGTTGGCCCAGGCGAAGATCCAGGCCTTCCAGGTGCCGGCGACGGAGTTGATCAGGTTCTTCTGCGTCTCGACGGTGAAGCTCGCCTTGCAGGACGCCGTCGTCGCGCTCACCTCGGTGCAGGTGGCGCGGCTGTCGGAGTTGCCGTTGGCCACGGCACCGCTGTCGGAGGTGTCCAGGGTCGCGCCGTGGTACAGGACCACGGTGACGTCGTCGAGGTCGATGCCCGCGTTGTCCGAGGCCTTGAAGGTGACCGTGACGGTCTTCTTGCCGGTGCCGACGACGACCGGCTTGCCGCCGTTGACCACGACGTTGGAGATCGTCGTGTCGCCGGCGGTCGGAGCGGCCTGCGCGGCCGGAGCGACGAAGGCGGTCAGGGCCAGGGCGCCGGTGACGGCACCCACGATCGCACGCTTGTGCAAAGTATTCCCCACGTGGAAGGGGGCTCACGGACGGTTCCGTCGCGCGAGCCCCGGTTCATCTCTGTCGAGCCGGTCGGGTTCCGGGAGTCGTGTGACTCCCGGGACTCCTGAGAAAGCCGTCGGCTCGGGTGATCAGATCCACGAGGCAGGGGAATGGTTGTACGAGTTCCGCGAATCCGGTGAAGATGTTGCCCAGATCACAGCGAGGCTCACGCCAACCCCGGCGCAAACGGGCGAAACCGCTAGACGCGCTCCATCGGGCGGTGCGGCCCGGCGGGAAGCTCCACGGCGATCCCGTCGCCGGGGCGGACGACCCCGCCCTGCCGGACGACCCCCATGATCCCGGACTTGAAGGTGAACTCCCCGGTCGCGGCGTCGAGTGCGAAGACCTCCTTCAGCAGCCCCTTGCGGAACGTGTTGATCTGGTCGCACGGATTGCGCAGCCCCGTGACCTCGACGACCGCCTCGTCGCCGAGGCGCAGCAGCGCGCCCGTGGGCAGCCCCAGCAGGTCGACCCCACGGGTGGAGACGTTCTCACCGAGCTGACCGGCCGCGACCGTGAAGCCCTTCGCGGCCAGCTCGTCGAACAGCTCCTCGTGGATGAGGTGCACCTGACGCAGATTGGGCGCGTCCGGCTCGTACGTCATACGGAACCGGTGCTTCACGGTCTTCCCCGCGTGGACGTCGCCCTCGACGCCGAGCCCGGTGAGCAGCGTGATGCTCGTCCGGTTCGGCTTGCTGAAGGAGTATGTCCCGTTCGCGCTCACTGCCGTGACCCGCGCCGTCATCGTGTGTCTGCCTCTCAGTCGAACCAGCGGTCCCGTGCCAGCTCCGCCGTCCTGGACGGGTCTTCGAGCAGGGCGGCCACCTCGAAGCGACGCGGCCACTGGCTCGCCGCCCAGGCGAGCCCGGCGGCGACGCCTTCCAGGGTGGCGGCGTGCAGGACGCCGTCACGGGTGCGGCGCCAGTCCAGCTCCACGCCGTCGACGACCAGTTCCTCGTGCTCCATGTACGAGGAGGGGGTCGCCGGGCCGAGCAGGACCCGTACCGCCTCCGGAACGTCGTGTTCCGTGCCCTCGGAGTCCACCTCGCCCGTCACCGACTCGCTGAGCCGCCGCACCTGGAACAGCTCGGCCAACTCCGCGGCCCGCGAAGGGCGTACGGGGAGCAGGGGCGTCCCGGCGGTGAAGGGCAGCAGGTCGGGGGAGTCGACGACGACGGCGTCGGCCGCGTCCACCACGGTCACCTCACCGTCCACCACCGCGCGCAGCTCGTCCGGCAGGGTCACCTGGTCGGGGTCGAGGTCCGCCAGCGCGCCGTACAGACCGTGGAGTTGGCCGGCCGACACCGGAAGGTCCGGGTCGGCCAGCCGGTCCAGCAGCTCGGCGGCGCCGCCCGGCTCGTCCAGCAGCGCGGCCACCGAGGTGCGCACGCCGAGCGCCCGCAGGACCTGCTCGTCGTCGAAGCCGGTGGCGTCGGCCTCGTCGTACAGGCCGCGCAGCAGCGGGTCGCCGCCGGCCGCGAGGAGGCCGGCGGGGCGGCGGCCGTCGAGGACCGGGTGCCCGCGCAGCCACCAGGCGGTGTAGGGGCGTACGACCTCGTGGGTGCCGTCCGGGAGCAGGACGCGGACCGGCTGGACGAGGGCGTCGCGCAGCGGCGGCTTCGCGAGCAGCGCGAGCGCCTCCGGCCAGCGGTCCTCGTCGACGAGGTCCAGGTCGCGCACGGCCACGATCTCCGTCGCGACCGGCGGCACGGGGCTGTCCGGGAAGCGGTCGAGGATGTCCTCGGACCACACGTCCACCGCGTCGAGCAGTCCGGCGTCGTCGGGTTCGGCGAAGTCCCCGTCGCGCGGCTCCAGTTCGTCCGGGTCGAGGACGACGTCGGTGGCGCGCACGAGGGCGAAGGTGGCGAGGACTCCGCAGGCCGCCAGGGGCTGTTCGCCCCAGCGGTCGGCCAGTTCGGCGTCCACGAGGGCGAGTTCGTCCTCGCGCATGACCCCGGCGAAGGGGCTGCCGGGGAGGACGAGTTCGCCGGCAGGGGCCAGTTCGCCGTCCTCGTCGGGCAGGGCGAGGGCGCCGAGCCAGGGTTCGTCGCCGGGTTCGAGCGCGGCGTCGCGGACCAGGGCGAGGACGAGGTCGGCGAGTTCGTCGGCGTCCGGCCGCCCGTCCTCCTCGTCCCAGACCCCGCCGTCGTCGTCCAGGGACGCGGCGACGGCGGCCCTCACCTGCGGGGTGGTGAGCACGGCGCGCGGGGTCGCGGGCAGGGCGCCCAGCTTCTCCAGCAGCGGATGCGCGGCGTCCGGGTGGGCGACCTTCAGCCCGAGACGGGCCAGGGTCTCGGGGCGGGCCGCCTGCGGGCCGTCGGGGGCCGGGAGGAGGATCTGCCGCGGCCCGATGGTGGTCCGCCCGTCCGCGAGCGGCACGGGAAGGCCGGACAGCCGGTCCGGGTCCACGCCCGCGAGGCTGTCGTAGAGCCGACGCCACCAGTCGGGCGCCTTCTCCAGGCCCGCGAGCCGGTCGATCACGTCCCCCAGCGGCAGGCGCGCGACACCCAGCGTACGCAGCTCCGCGCGCCGTTCGAGCCCGGCGGGCAGCAGGCTGGGCAGGACGTCGGCGAGCACCCGCACGGTCTCGGCACCGGCGCCCTCGACGACCTCGGCGTCCCGGGGGCGCAGGGCGGCGGGCAGGCTCTCCAGTTCGTCGTCGGGCTCGGGCGTCACGGCACGCGGCAGGAACGCGGTGCGCGGGAGCCGCTCCAGGATGGCCCGGCGCAGCGCGCCGTCCAGCTCGCCCTTGCCCAGCGGGCCGGGCACCAGGTCGATGATCCCCTCGGCCACCGGCTCCCAGGCTGCCAGCAGCCCGGCGTACGCGTCCGCCGCGCGCTCCACGAGGAAGTCGGTGAGCGGTCCGGGCGCCGCGTGCCGCCGGGTCGTGTCCAGGGGGAAGGAGGCGATGAGCAGGGCGGGGACACCGAGGGCCTCGTCGCTGGGGGTGGGCGCGTGCACGACGGCGGTGGTGCGCGGGCGTACCGGCGCGCCGTCGGGCCCGGTCGGCACGGCCCAGGTGACGGACCAGTGCGGCCGCAGCCGCTCCTCGACGGGCCGGTCGGCGAGCAGCGCGGCGTCGAGCGCCCCGTGCTCGGCGACGGTGCGCCAGCGCGTGACCCCGTCCCGCGAGTCCTCGACGACGACGTGCGCCCCCTCCACGCTCCGCCGCACCGTCCGCACCTCGTCGGCGCCGATCTCGATGACGACCTCGTCGAGGCCGGGCAGGGCGAGGAGCAGCGCGTCGTCGACCGCGTGCAGCAGCCGCTCGGCGAGGTCGGCGGCGGCGGTGTCGCGCAGCGGCAGGATGACGACGGTGTCGTACGACTCCGGGGCCGTGCCCTCGGCCGCGAACGGCAGCCGCAGCAGCGGCACATGGCCGTCCCGGCGACGGATCTCGTCCCCGAGGCCGGGGCTGTGCCGGGCGGTCTCGGCGGCGAGCAGCCGCGCCTCGGCGAGCGACCAGCGGATGCCGCCGTGCCGTCCGATGACGGCGGGCTCGTCGGTGACGGCGAGCACGGCGGCGAAACCGACACCGAAACGGCCCACCGCGCCGTCGTGGCCCTGCGCGTCCCGCTTCGCGGACGCGCGGAGCGTGGACAGCGACTCGACGCCGCCCGCGTCGAGAGGGGCGCCGGTGTTGGCGGCGACGAGGACGCCGTCGCGGAGGGTCAGCCGCAGCCGGCCGGGCACCTTGGCCCGCGCGGCGGCGTCGGCGGCGTTCTGGGCCAACTCCACGACGAGGCGGTCGCGGTAGCCGCCGAGGACGAGGTCCTCCTCGGCGTTGGCGTCCTCACGGAACCGGGCCGGACTGGTGGCCCAGGCGTCGAGCACGCCCCGGCGCAGCCGAGCCGTCCCGAACGGGTCCGCACCCTCGGCCGCCGGCTGCACGAACTTGCTCACGGTTCACTTCTCCCTGTCGCCTGGTGGACACGAAGGTACCGGGTCGCTGCGCTGCTTTGGCCTGGCGCCCAGGGGGTGGGGGGTAGCTGGTACGTGGGCGGGTGCGGGTGCGTGGGGCTTCTCGCGCAGTTCCCCGCACCCCTGAGCAGCAGGGGCCGCGTCCGCTGCTGCTCAGCCCCCTACGCCGGCCGTCCTGCAGGGCCACAGGGGGCCTGTCCCTTCCAGGTGGCCGCGAGCTGTGCGGCGCCCTAGGAATGCCCCAGATCCGCCTCGGACTCGGCCTCCTCCGAACCCACCGGCACCGACCCGGAGTCCGGCGACGGCCGCAGCGGGAAGGGGTCCACCCGGGTCTCGTCCAGCCGCGGCGGAGCCGGGCGCGGCGGGGCGGGCATGACCGCCGCCTCCGAGTGCCCCCCGCAGCCGTACGTCAGGGACACCATGCGTCCGTCCGCCGGAGCGAACTCGTTCGCGCACACCCCGAAGGCCTGCCCCAGCGAGCCGCCGATCGGGACGAGGAACCCGCAGCTGACGCACGCCGCCGGCGCGGCCTGCGCCATCGCTGTCTTCGCCCCGAACCCTTCCTCCCAGCGGTCCGCGGCCGTGTGCAGCCCGTACCGGGACAGCACCCGGGCGCGCCGCATGCCCAGTTCCTCGGCGACGGCGGCGATCGATCCGCGGGTCGGCGCGAGCGGCAGGTTCGCCGGGACCCTGGCGGTGACCTCGGCGTCCTCCGCCTCCACCAGCTCGGCCATGTCGTGCGAGACGGGGGAGTTCGGCAGGGGCTCGTCCTCGCCGGAGTACCCGGGCTCCAGGCGCAGGTCCTCGGCGTCCGTGGGCAGCAGGTCGCCGGGGCCCATGTCGCCCGGCCGGAGCCGCTCGCTCCACGGCACCCACTCCGGCGCGAGCAGCGCGTCGGGGCCCGGGAGCAGGACGACCTCGTCCAGCGTCACGAACTTCGCGCGTGAGGCGCGGGCGACGGTGACGGCCCAGCGCCAGCCGCGGTAGCCCATCTCCTTGCACTCGAAGAAGTGCGTCACGACCCGGTCGCCCTCGGACACGAGCCCCGCGTGCTCGCCGACCACGCCTGGTGCGGCGGCCTCCTCGGCGGCGGAGCGGGCGAGGTCGACGGCCTCGGCACACAGACGGTCGGGGGTGCGGCTTCGCGTTGTCGCTGCGCTCACAGGTATCGCTTCTCTCCTACGCCGTCTCACGAGTGCGCCTCCCTCGGCGGGGGGTGCGGACGGAGCGGACCAGGGGGCCGCGTCGACGTCCGCGCCCGATCGCACTCGGGCGCACCTATGTCATCCATTCTGCGGGATGAACGAGAGGCGCGCGGCCGAGAACAACCGCCGCAGGCGCGCTATGCACGCTACCTTCTCCGAGGCTCTGCGCCCACACCGACGTAGCGGTTCCGCGATTCCGCTGCGCTCGGCCGGGGTGGGGAGGGGGTGCGCGGGGGCTCACCGGGCACCCTCGGCAGTTGGCAGAAAACCACCGGGGCTGCCGCCCCGGACCCCGCCCCGGATTCGGATACGCAGAGGTCGCAGGCCGTCCACAGGGTCATCGTGGCTGATCGCGCGGTTCCCCGCGCCCCTGGCGGCCCGGGCCCCCGCCCCTCCTCGACCACAGACCGAGAAGCCCGGGCGCAGCCCGGCTTTTCAGGGGCCCGGGGAACCGCGCGACAAGTCCAGCACCACCCCCGGCACACAAAAAGCGCCCGGCCCGCATTCCAGGGGCGCGGGGAACCGCGCGACCACCCCCCACCGGCCCGCGGACACACGCCCCACCACCGGACCCCACCACACCGGGCGTCGGCCGTCGGGCGCTGGGCGTCGGACCTCGGGCGTCGGCCGTCGGGCGCGGGCGCCGGCCGTCGGGGCCATCCGAGCGGTAGGCGCACTACGGTCCCCCTTCTCGGGGCACTATGACGAGGTGACCGGCGCCGAGCGGAGCGGAGCGCGCGGATCGGGCCGGGTGAGCGGCGCCGTCCGCTCGGTCGGCCGCGCCCTGCACCTGCCGTTCACCGGCCCCGCCCGCGGCATCCGCAAGGCCACCCACGCCCACGGCGCCGGCGAATCCGGCCTCGGCAAACTCATCGAACTGCACGGGGTGAACGGCGCGGGCGACGTGATGATCACCGTCTCCCTCGCCTCCACCGTGTTCTTCTCCGTCCCCACCGACGAGGCCCGCGGCCGGGTCGCCCTCTACCTCGCCATCACCCTCGCCCCCTTCGCCCTCCTCGCCCCCGTCGTCGGCCCCCTGCTGGACCGCCTCCCGCACGGCCGCCGCGCCGCGATGGCCGGCGCCATGCTGACCCGCGCCCTCCTCGCCCTCCTCCTCGTCGGTGCCGTCGAGACCGGCAGCCTCCAGCTCTACCCCGCCGCCCTGGGCGTCCTGGTCGCGTCGAAGGCGTACGGAGTGGTGCGCAGCGCGGTCGTACCCCGCCTCCTCCCGCCCCGGTTCTCCCTGGTGAAGGCCAACTCCCGGGTCACCCTCTGCGGTCTGCTGGCCACCGGCGTCGCCGCGCCCATCGGCGCCGGACTGCAGATGCTCGGCCCGCGCTGGCCGCTCTACGGCGCCTTCGTGATCTTCGTCGCGGGCACCTTCCTCTCCTTCACACTCCCCGCGAAGGTCGACTCGGCGAAGGGTGAGGACCGGGCCCTGCTCGCGGCGGACCCCGAGCACCTGCACGGCCCGCACCGCAGCGGGACGCTGAAACGGCCGGGCCTGCGGACGGTCGGCCCGGCGGTCACCCACGCCCTGGCCGCCAACGCCGCGCTGCGCGGCCTCTCCGGGTTCCTGATCTTCTTCCTGGCGTTCCTGCTGCGCATCCACCCCCTGCACGGACAGAGCGCCGCCGTCTCCCTCGGCATGGTGGCCGTGGCGGCCGGCACCGGAAACGCCCTGGGCACCGCCGTGGGGGCCTGGGCGAAGCAGCGGTCGCCGGAGCTGATCATCGTGACGGTCGTCGCCGTCGAACTCGGTGTGGCGATCACGGCGGCCCTGTTCTTCAGCGCGTTCTTCATCGCCTGCCTCGCCGCGGTCGCCGGTTTCTCGCAGGCCCTGTCGAAGCTGTGCCTGGACGCCCTGATCCAGCGCGACGTCCCCGAACTCGTCCGCACCTCCGCCTTCGCCCGTTCCGAGACCCTGCTGCAGATGGCCTGGGTGGTCGGCGGCGCCATCGGCATCGCCCTCCCCCTCAACGGCACCCTCGGCATGGTCATGGCCGCCGCGATCGTCGCCGCGGGCTGGCTCACCACGGTGCGCGGGCTGCTCTCGTCCGCCCGTCACGGCGGCGCCCCCCGCGCCCGCGTGGCCTGACCGATTCCCCCACCGACCCGGCACGCCGTACCCCACGTAGGGGCACCCCCGGACGGGCCAGATAGCCTTCGCCCATGACCTTCCCGCGTTCCCGTCGCGCCGCAGCCACTCTCGGCGCTGTTTCCGCCGGACTTCTCGTCCTGTCGGCCTGCGATGAGCCGACGCCGATGGCCACCGTCACGATCGGCACCGACTCGATCAGCGCCGAGGCCGAGTGCTACCGGACCCTCGACGCCGCTCAGGCCAAGGAGTGCGCGAAGGAGAAGCCCTCCAAGTCGATCGAGCTGCCGGAGGGCAAGGCCCTGCGCATCGGCGTCGACCCGGAGGTGGCGAAGACGGGCTGGGCCCTGTGGATCAACGGGGAGCAGGCCACCAGCGACACGTTCGACAAGACGTACTGGTCCTTCGAGAACCCGGGCCTCTTCGCCACCCAGCCAGGTCAGCCCGCCCAGAAGTCGCTGACGATCAGCATCGTCGAGCAGAACGCCTCGGGCTCGGCGATCAAGGGCGTGTGGAACTTCAAGCTGAAGAACCCGGACGCCTGATCCCCTGCCGCCGCCGATGCGCATCCTCGTAGCCACCGCCGTCCCCGCCGAACGGGACGCGGTGGCACGAGCGCTCCCGGGCCCCGCCACCGAGGTACGACTTCCGGCGGGGACCCTCCACCGCTTCCGTGGCACCCCGCACGAGCACGACCTCCTCGCCGCCGGTGTGGGCCCCGCCCTCGCCGCCGCCTCCACCTCCGCCGCGCTGACCGCGGCGGCCCTGGCGGGCAGGCCGTACGGGCTGGTCGTGTCCGCCGGTATCGCGGGCGGCTTCCCGCCGGAGGCGCCGCTCGGCTCACTGGTCCTCGCCGACGAGATCACCGCGGCAGACCTGGGCGCCGAGACCCCGGACGGCTTCGTCCCGGTCACCGACCTCGGCTTCGGCGCCGTCACCCACCACCCGCCACGCGGCCTCGTCCGCGCCGCCGCGACCGCCACCGGCGCCCGCACCGGCACCGTGCTCACCGTCTCCACGGTCACCGGCAGCGCCGAGCGCGCGGCCGCCCTGCGGGCCCGGCACCCGCGCGCGCTGGCCGAGGCGATGGAGGGCTTCGGGGTCGCCGAGGCCGCCGCCGCGCACACCACGCCCGTCCTCGAACTGCGCGCCGTCTCCAATCCCGTGGGCCCGCGCGACCGCGCCGCCTGGCGCATCGGCGACGCGCTGACCGCACTCACCGAGGCCTACGGGAAGCTCACGCCCGTACTGGAGAGTTGGGACCCCCATGAGCCCTACGCGTCACATGAGCCCCACGAACACTGAGGCGGCACCCGTGAACCCCGCCACCACCCCCGCTGGGACCCCCGCGCTGCGGATGGCGTACTCGCCCTGCCCCAACGACACCTTCGTCTTCGACGCCTGGGCGCACGGCCGGATCCCCGGCGCGCCCGCGCTCGACGTGACGTTCGCGGACATCGACATCACCAACGGCATGGCCGAGCGCGGTGAACTCGACGTACTGAAGGTGTCCTACGCCGTACTGCCGTACGTCCTCGACACCTACGCGCTGCTGCCCTGCGGCGGGGCGCTCGGGCGGGGCTGCGGTCCGCTGGTGCTGACGCGGGAGCCGGGCACGGACCTCACCGGCCGTACGGTGGCCGTGCCGAGCGAGCGGTCGACCGCGTACCTCCTCTTCCGCCTCTGGGCGGCGGACACCCTGCCCGGCGGGGTCGGCGAGATCGTCGTACTGCCGTTCCACGAGATCATGCCCGCCGTGCGGGACGGCAGGGTCGACGCCGGACTCGTCATCCACGAGGCCCGCTTCACCTACCAGAACTACGGCCTCCACAAGCTGGCCGACATGGGCGAGCACTGGGAGGGGACGACGGGGCTGCCGATCCCGCTGGGCGCGATCATCGCGAAGCGCTCACTGGGCGCCGAGGCCCTGACCGGGCTCGCCGAGACGATCCGCGCCTCCGTCCGGGCGGCCTGGGACGACCCCGCGGTCTCCCGCCCGTACGTCCTCGAACACGCCCAGGAGATGGACCCGGCCGTCGCCGACCAGCACATCGGCCTGTACGTCAACGAGTTCACGGCCGGCCTCGGCGAGGACGGCTACGCGGCCGTCAGAGGTCTGCTCACACGTGCGGCGGCCGAGGGACTGGTACCGCCCCTCGGCCCGGACGCGCTCGAATTCCCTTAGGTCACCTGCAAAGTTGCCTGCGCTACACGTCCAACTGGTCGGCCACGGCGCGGAGAAGACCCGCGATCTTCCCGCCCGCGGCCCGGTCGGGGTAGCGGCCCCGCTCCAGCATGGGCGTGATGTTCTCCAGCAGTGTGGTCAGGTCCTGCACGATCGAGGCCAGTTCGTCGGGCTTCTTGCGCTGGGCGGCGGCGACCGAGGGGGCCGGCTCCAGGATCGTCACGGAGAGCGCCTGGTCACCGCGCTGACCGGCGACGACCCCGAACTCGACCTTCTGGCCGGGCTTCAGGGTGTCGACACCGGCGGGCAGTACGGAGGAGTGGACGAAGACGTCACCGCCGTCGTCGCGGGAGAGAAAGCCGAAGCCCTTCTCACTGTTGAACCATTTGACCTTGCCGGTAGGCACGTCTGTCCTCGTCCTCGTACTCGTCGGAAACTGCGTCTGAAAAGTGTTCTGAAGGTGTTCTCGGTGTGCGCAAACTGCTCTGGACAGCACTGCAGCGGGTCGCCGGACCCGCCGGTCCCCAGCCTATTGGTCCGGGGGCGGGTGACAAGACGTCGGCCGACTCTTCCCTCGCGCTGGGAACTACCCTGGTCGGGTGCGTGACAAAACCCAACCGAATTCCGCCGAACCCGGTGACCGGCTGATCCGTGCCGGGGCCATCGTGTTCTTCGTCGGCGCCGTGGCCACACTCGTCACCGTGGCCCCGCTCTTCCTCGGGACGGAGCCGTTCCCGACCTACATGTTCGTCCTGAGCATGCTCATGGGCGTCGGATTCCTCATCGCCGGCGCGGGAGTCCTGCAGTCCGTCGCGGCGGGGCGCAGAAGGGCGCGCGAGGCACGTCCCTGATGCCCTAGGGACGGTGGTGGCTCGTGAGCCACGCGGGGAACGCGGTCAGGTCCGCCAGGACGACGTCGGCGCCGGCCTCGCGCAGCTCCCGCTCGTCGCAGGGCCCGGTGGCGACGGCGACCGCGTACGCCTGCGCCGTGCGGGCGCCGCGTACGTCGCCGGTGTGGTCGCCGACGTAGACGCTCGCGGCGTGCTCGCGCAGCGCCGCCGCCTTGGCCTCGGCCCACAGGTCGCCCACCACCACGTCGGGCTCGATGCCGAGGTGCTCCAGGTGGAGCTTGGCGTTGGGCTCGTACTTGGCGGTGACCACGATCGCCCGCCCGCCGGCCGCCCGGACCGCCGCGATGGCCTCCGGCGCGCCCGGCATCGCGGGGGTCGCGGCGATCGCGATCGCCGGGTACATCGCGCGGTAGAGCTCCGCCATCGCCGGGATGTCCGCCGCCGGGAACCAGCACGCCAGTTCGTCCGCGAGCGGGGGGCCGAGCCGGGTGATCGCCAGGTCGGCGTCTATGTACGTTCCCGTCCGCGCCGCCAGCGCCTCGTAGCAGGCGTGGATCCCCGGCCGCGAGTCGATCAACGTCATGTCGAGATCGAACCCGACGGTGAGTGCGCGAGAAGTCATACCGCCCATTGTGGGGCGAGGGGGCGCGCAGTTCCCCGCGCCCCCGAACTCACCGGGGCCGTTGCGACCGCCAGAGCAGATACAGCGCCGAGGACACCGCCGCGACCCGAAGCATCCAGGGCCACGCCTCCGCCAGCGCCGCGTCCATGTGGCCCTCGGCGATCGGCTCGCCCCAGCGCCCGTCCGTGCGCCCCCACAGCCACACGACCCCGCCCGCGGCCACCGCCCCGGGAATCCCCATGACCGCCCACTTCGACTCGGCGGGCGTCAGCCTCCGTGACAGATAGGCGATCAACCATCCGAGCCCCAGCGGCACCAGGCTCCCCATGACCGCCCCCGCGACCAGCAACACGGCGGCCAGCAGCAGCAGCGGATTGCTCCACCCCGTGCCCGAGGCCCGCAGCCGAGGAAGCCGCAGCCGTCGCCGTCGCCCGCCGCTCTCCTCCGTGACGACCGCCGCGGCCGGCGCGGCCGCCCCTTCCTTCTCCTTCTCGACGGCCCCGCGAACCGCCTCCCCCTCGTCCCGCACCGGCGGCGGCTTCAGCAGTTCGGGGATCTCCACACCGCCGACGAACCCGGGCACGGAGTCCCCCAGCCCGAACCCGATGTCCGCGCCCCCGGGTCCCCCACCACCGCCGACCCGCCACCAGTCGGGCTGCGCGTCGCCGTCGCCCAGCTCGTGCAGCGGGGCGAGATGCGGCGGGGCGGCACCACCCGCCGGGGGCGGCGCGGTGCCGGCGTCGGCGGGGCGGGGGCGCGGAACGACCCTGCGCAGCCCCCGGGACAGCCCCTTGGCCGGTTCCCCGGCGTCGTCCGTGTCGTCCCCGTCCGCACCGGTCACCCGCTGCACCGGCACCGCGGCGGCCCGGGGCTCCGGTACGTCGCCGGGCCCCCCGGCCGCCTCGACGACCTCGCCGGGCGTACCCAGGCGGGCGATGATGCGCCGCACGGCGGCCGGGCTGTCGACGGGCGCCTTCGCCCGCCGCCGGTCGATCTCGTCCCGCAGCCCCGCCACCAGACGCATCCGCGTCGCCGAAGGCAGCTGCCGCTGCTGAGCCAGATCACCGACCCGGCTCAGATACTCGTAGACGACCTGGTCGCTCTCAATCCCCACGAAGCCCCTCCGGGGTTGGCGCGCGTGCTTCCCCCCGACGGTATCGCTTCCGGCTGAGCCGGGACCGCGCCCGAAAAGCCGAGGGCGCGGCCCTCGCTTTCCAGGGACTCGGGGAACTGCGTGACCGGCCCCCACCGGCCCCGCACCCACCGACGCCCCCACCGACACACCCGAGCCGAAAGGCCCGGGGCGCAACCCCTGCCTTTCAGGGGCGCGGGGAACTGTGCGAGAAGTCCCACCGGACCCGCACCCGCCGGCGAACCCGCACCCCCGACCCCCTGAGGCGCCCCGGCCCGGCGGAGCCCAGGCGCTAACGTTGGCCGGATGAGCACCCAGGAGCACACCCCCACGGAGGCGGCGCCTGCCGGTGGGGCCCCCCGTTCGCTGGCGGAGGCGCTGCGCGGGCGGGACGACCGTTCGCTCGCCGTGCTGCTCCGGGCGCGGCCGGACCTCATCACCCCCGTGCCGACCGACCTGACCCAGCTGGCGACCCGGGCGGGGACCCGCGCCTCGGTGGTGCGGGCCCTGGAGCGTCTGGACCGGTTCGCCCTGCAGACCGCGCAGGCCCTGGCCGTGGCGTCCGACCCGGCGTCGTACGGCGAACTCGCGGGACTGCTGGCCGGTGACGAGGCCGACCCCGCCGTCGGCGCCGCGCTGCCCCACGCGCTCGGCACCCTGCGCGACCAGGCTCTCGTGTGGGGCCCCGAGGACCGGCTGCGCCTTGTGCGCACGGCCCGGGAGCTGCTCGCTCCGTCCCCTCAGCACCCCTCCCCCACCGGTCTCGGCCCGACCGTCGCGGAGGCCACGGCGGGCATGTCCCCGGGGCGGGTGCAGGAGATCGTCGCGGAGGCGGGGCTGGCCAGCACCCACGACTCGGTGTCGGCCGTCACCGCCCTCAGCGGGCTGTTCCGCGACCGTCGCCGCATGGCCGCGCTCCTCGCCGCCGCGCCCCCGGAGTCGCTCGACGTCCTGACCCGGCTGGTGTGGGGGCCGCCGTACGGGCAGGTCACGGCCAGCCCGGCGGCCCATCTGCGCTGGCTGCTGGACCGGGGTCTGCTCCTGCCCACCGCCCCCGGCACGGTCGTCCTGCCGCGCGAGGTGGCCCTGCATCTGCGGGCGGGCCGGGCGCACCGGGAGGTGCGGCCGCTGCCGCCGCCCGTGGAGGCGTCGGGCGCGCACCGTCCACAGGTGGTGGACGCGACGGCGGCCGGTCAGGCGTACACCGCGCTGGCGACCGTGGAGGAGCTGCTGAAGGAGTGGGACGAGGGCGGACCGGGCGTCCTGCGCGCGGGCGGGCTCAGCGTGCGGGACCTGAAGCGCACCGCCGCGGCCCTGGACCTGCCGGAGCAGACCACGGCGTTCTGGGTCGAACTCGCCTATGCCGCCGGGCTGCTGGCGTCGGACGGCGAGGCCGACGAACGGTACGCCGCGACCCCCGCGTACGACGAGTGGCTGGAGCTTCCCGCCGCCGAGCGCTGGGCGCGGCTCGCCACGGCGTGGCTGTCGGCGACCCGTACGGCCGGGGTGATCGGCGAGCGGGACGCCAAGGACCGTACGTTGTCGACGCTGGGCCCGGGGCTGGACCGTTCGGCCGCGCCCGAGGTGCGCCACCGGGTCCTCGCGCTGCTGGCCGGGCTGCCCGAGGGCACGTCGGCCACGCCCGACTCCGTACTGGCCCGGCTGCACTGGGAACGCCCGACCCGTGGCGGCCAGCAGCCCCCGTCGGCGCTGCCCCAGTCGCCGGCGTCGCAGGCCCGTCAGGGGGAGGATCTGCGGGCCCGGATCGCCCGGTGGACCCTCTCGGAGGCCGAGTCGCTCGGGGTCACCGGGCGTGGCGCGCTGTCCTCGCACGGCCGCGCGCTCCTCGGCCTCCCCCATGAGGCCGCGGCCCCCGCCGGCCTGCCGGAGACCCCCGGCGACAGGCTCCCCGCCCACCACGTCTCCCTGCCGCATCCTCCGGCGCCCTCCCCCGACCCGGTCGCCGAGCGGGCCGCGGCCGCCTCCCGGGCCGCGCGGCTGCTCGCGCCGCTGCTGCCCGAGCCGCTGGACCACGTGCTGCTGCAGGCGGACCTGACGGCGGTGGCTCCCGGGCCGCTGAAGCGGCCGCTGGCCGACGCGCTGGGTGTCCTGGCGGACGTGGAGTCGAAGGGTGGCGCGACGGTGTACCGGTTCACGCCGGGGTCGGTGCGCCGGGCGCTGGACGCGGGCCGGAGCGCCTCCGACCTGCACGACTTCCTGACCGCGCACTCCCGTACGCCGGTCCCGCAGCCGCTCGCGTATCTCATCGACGACGTGGCCCGGCGCCACGGGCAGCTGCGGATCGGCGCGGCGTCGGCGTACGTGCGCTGCGACGACGACGCGATGCTCAGCGAGATCCTCGCCGACAAGCGCTCGCAGGGGCTCGGGCTGCGGCGGCTGGCGCCTACCGTGCTCGCCGCCCAGGCGGACCCGGCGACGCTGCTCGACGGGCTGCGGGCGATGGGCTACGCGCCGGCCGCCGAGTCGGCGGAGGGGGATGTCCTGATCACCCGGGCCCATGCCCGTCGCACTCCGCCCCGCACGGCCCCGGAGCCGGTCCCGGACGGGCCCCCGGCCCCGGACGACACGCTGCTGGGCGCCGCGATCCGTGCCATTCGCGCCGGTGACCTCGCCTCCACCGCGCCCCGCCGGACGACGGGGGAGCCGGCCCCGTCCGGCGCTCTGCCCCGCACGAGTTCCGCCGAGACCCTCGCGACGATGCAGGCGGCCGTCCTCACCGGCGAGGCGCTGTGGATCGGCTACGTCAACGCCGAGGGCTCCGCCAGTCAGCGCGTGATCGCCCCGGTCCGTGTGGAGGGCGGCTTCGTGACGGCGTACGACCACACGGCGGACGAGGTACGGACGTTCCCGCTGCACCGGATCACGGGCGTCGCGGAGCTGGCGGACGACGTGACCTGAGGGGGCCGCGCGGCCGCTCCGGTCCGCCTGTGTCGATCAAGTCGCTTCCGGCGCCTCACCCGTACGGGCGTACGCCGGAGTTCATGCAGACCATCGGGGGGTTTCCCCCTGACGGGCGGTCGGGCGGCGGTGTGCGCATCGGGGGATGGGCGGCGGGGCAGCCACCCTGGGTCCGATCGAGATCGACTCCCTGCGCTCGAAAGGCCCCCGTACGCATGCGCCCCCTCGTCACGCTCGTCTCCGCCCTGGCCGCCGTCGCCCTGGTGGGTGTGCTCGCCTCCCCGGCCGCGGCCAACCCGCCCCTTCCCCTCCCCGAACTCGGCACCCTGGTGGGTGAGGGCATCGGCGTGGAGGGGCCTCTGATCCAGAACGTCAGCCTCCTGAAGTAGCGCGGCCGGCCCGGTAGCTGTCCCCTTCGAGGTGGACGATCTCGGCGTGGTGCGCGAGGCGGTCGACCATCGCGGGGGCGGCCCCGCCGAGGATCTCCTCCCAGCGGCCGAGCGGCCGGTCGCTGGTCACGATGAGCGAGGCGCGCTCGTAGCGGTGCGCGATCAGTTGGAAGACCAGCCGGGCGGTGTCCGTGTCGAAGGGGAGGTAGCCGACCTCGTCGACGATCAGCAGGGGGCAGGCGTCGAGCGCGGACAGTTCCTCCGCGAGCCTGCCCTCGGCCCGCGCCCCGGCCAGCCGCGCGGCCCACTCGGTGGCGGTCGCGAACAGCACCCGGTGCCCGGCCTGGCAGGCCCGTACGCCGAGCCCGATCGCCAGGTGCGTCTTGCCGGTGCCGGGGGCGCCGACGAACACCACGTTCCGTCCGGCGGCCAGGAAGTCCAGCGTCCCGAGCCGGGTCAGCACCCGCCGGTCGAAGGAGGACGGGTGGCCCGTGTCGAAGTCCTCCAGCAGCTTCCGCGCCGGGAAGCCGGCCGCCCGCACCCGCCCCTCGACCCCGCTCTCGGCCAGGGGCGGCGTGGGCCGGGCCTCGTACGGCACGATGCGGGCGCCGCCCCGGGTGAACCGGGTCCCGTGCTCGCGGGACGAGCCCCGGCCGTCGTGGGTCAGGTGGTTCTCGTACGAGGTGGCCTGGGCCGGGATCGGCAGTGTCGCCCGCCGGGGGGCGGAGACGGCTGGGCCCTTCGGCAGGTCCGGTCCCGCCGATCCCGTGGGCTCCCTCGTCTCCCGGGACTCCGTGGGCTCCGCCGGCACCCGCGGGCCCGGCAGGAACGGCTTCGGGGTGTCGGACGGGCGGGGGTGGGAGCAGCCGTGGCCCTTGTCCTCGCGCAGCATCGGCCCCGACATGTACGCCAGGAGCACCGCGGAGGCGATGAAGGCCATGTGGATCACCGTGCCCCACAGCAGGGCGTGGTGCGAGGTGTGGTGGACGTCCACGAACATCTGGAGCAGATGGACGGAGGAGATGCCCACGATGGCGGTGGCGAGCTTGACCTTCAGCACGTTGGAGTTGACGTGCGAGAGCCATTCCGGCTGGTCGCGGTGGCCCTGGAGGCCGATGCGGGAGACGAAGGTCTCGTAGCCGCCGACGATGGTCATGATCAGCAGGTTGGCGATCATGACGACGTCGACCAGCTTGAGGACCGCGAGCATCACATACGTCTCGGTGGCGCTGCCGCCCACGCACCGGACGATTAACGTCCACAGCTCGTTGAAGAACTTGTAGACGTACACCCCCTGCGCCGCGACGAGGCCGAAGTACAGGGGTGCCTGGAGCCAGCGGGTGGCGAACAGGGCGTAGCCGAGCGTGGTGCCCTGCGGAGAGACGGACGGGGTGACCGGGTCTGCCGGGGTGGTTGGCTGCACGATGCGCATTCTTCGGAATCAATGCCGCAAATCTGAATTCCTGCCACTCATCGGAATGAATAGACATGTAATAAGACCGGTGCCCGGAGGATCGGGCGCGACGGAAATCCTTGTTGATCAGGCACACTGGACGTTTGGCCGAATCGAAAGGTGCCGCGTGTGAATGGTCCCCTCATCGTCCAGTCCGACAAGACGCTGCTCCTGGAGGTCGACCACCAGCAGGCGGACGAGTGCCGTCGGGCCATCGCGCCGTTCGCCGAGCTGGAGCGGGCGCCCGAGCACATCCACACCTACCGGGTGACCCCGCTCGGCCTGTGGAACGCGCGGGCCGCCGGGCACGACGCCGAGCAGGTCGTCGACGCGCTGGTGCAGTACAGCCGGTACCCGGTGCCGCACGCGCTCCTCGTGGACGTCGCCGAGACGATGGACCGCTACGGCCGCCTCACCCTCTCCAAGCACCCGGTGCACGGCCTCGTCCTCACCACCACGGACCGCCCGGTGCTGGAGGAGATCCTGCGGTCCAAGCGGGTCACTCCGCTCGTCGGCGCCCGGATCGACCCGGACACCGTCGCCGTGCACCCCTCCGAGCGCGGGCAGATCAAGCAGACCCTGCTGAAGCTGGGCTGGCCCGCCGAGGACCTCGCCGGATACGTGGACGGCGAGGCCCACCCGATCGAGCTGGCCGAGGACGGCTGGGCGCTGCGCCCCTACCAGAAGCAGGCCGTGGAGAACTTCTGGCACGGCGGCAGCGGGGTCGTCGTCCTGCCCTGCGGCGCCGGAAAGACGCTGGTCGGAGCCGGGTCCATGGCCCAGGCCAAGTCGACCACCCTCATCCTCGTCACGAACACCGTCTCCGCGCGGCAGTGGAAGCACGAGCTGATCAAGCGGACGTCGCTGACCGAGGAGGAGATCGGCGAGTACAGCGGGACGCGGAAGGAGATCCGGCCGGTCACCATCGCCACGTACCAGGTGCTGACGACCCGCCGGAAGGGCGTCTACCCGCACCTGGAACTGTTCGACTCCCGTGACTGGGGGCTCATCGTCTACGACGAGGTGCATCTCCTTCCCGCTCCGGTCTTCAAGTTCACCGCCGATCTGCAGGCACGCCGGCGGCTGGGGCTGACGGCGACCCTCGTCCGGGAGGACGGGCGGGAGTCGGACGTGTTCTCCCTCATCGGGCCCAAGCGGTTCGACGCGCCCTGGAAGGAGATCGAGGCGCAGGGCTACATCGCGCCCGCCGACTGCGTCGAGGTCCGGGTGAACCTGACCGACTCCGAGCGGCTCGCCTACGCCACCGCCGAGCAGGAGGAGAAGTACCGCTTCTGCTCCACCACCGCGACCAAGCGGAAGGTGGCCGAGGCGATCGTCCGCCGCTTCGCGGGGCAGCAGATCCTCGTCATCGGCCAGTACATCGACCAGCTCGACGAGCTGGGCGCCCACCTGGACGCGCCGGTGATCAAGGGCGAGACCAGCAACGCCCAGCGCGAGAAGCTGTTCGACGCGTTCCGGCAGGGCGAGATCAACGTCCTGGTGGTGTCGAAGGTCGCGAACTTCTCCATCGACCTCCCCGAGGCCACGGTGGCCATCCAGGTCTCCGGCACCTTCGGCTCCCGCCAGGAGGAGGCCCAGCGTCTCGGCCGCGTCCTGCGCCCCAAGGCGGACGGCCACAAGGCGCACTTCTACTCGGTGGTCGCCCGGGACACCATCGACCAGGACTTCGCCGCCCACCGGCAGCGCTTCCTCGCCGAACAGGGGTACGCCTACCGGATCATGGACGCGGACGAGCTGCTGACGGAGGGCTGAGGACGGGACGGACGGTACCGCCGGGCCGCCGAGGACCGGGGCCGCCTTGAGTGCGGGCAGCGGGAGCCGGGTCGTCGGGCGGCATCGGGCGGCACGGGCAGAGGTGACCGCCCCGTGCCGGGCGCGGGGCGCGGCGGGGTGAGCGGGGTACGCGGGGTGAGGCCGGGCCTCACCGGCGGCGTATGCCCGCCTCCTCCGCGTACTCACCGAGCACGATCACGCCGAAGGCGGCGCTCGCGAAGACCTTGACGGCGCGCAGGGCGTCGGCGAGGCGGTGGCGGTTGTGGTGGTCGTCGAGGCCGGTCGCGCCGGGCGGCGGACCGGGTCGGCCGGAGGCCGAGGCTGGGATGAACGTCGCTGCACTCATGTCTCCATGGTGGAACTTCCGCCTTCGGATTGCGTCGGTCTGCGGAGTGAACCCGCTGTGGCCCCGGCTCACCCTCAGGTCTGGGCCACCCCTCGTACCCGCGACGTACGGACCCCCTAGGGGTACGGCGAGGAAACGCGTTGGCCTCGGCCCCCTCACCTCACCTACACTCTCCGCTCTTGCCCGCCTCCCTTCCGTGGAGCGCCGTCGCCCGGACGGAAACCGGTCGGCCACCGCCACAGGCAGAACACCGCCGTCAGGCACACCGCCGTCAGGCATGCCGTGAAGGCGGCACCCCTAGGTCCCGTAGGCCACCCGGAGGCACCCCCTTGTCCGCGCATCCCACCGCCGACCCCACCCACCCGGCCGATCCCCTCTCCCGAGAGCGCTCGCACCTTGCCGCCTCCCGTTCCGCCCTGCGCGCCATGCGGGAGGACGTGGAGGCGCTGGACATCAAGGACGTCACCGCGAACTGGGTGAACGCGGAGGTGCTGGCCCGCCAGATCGAGGAGCGGATCAAGTCGCTGGCCGACCTGAGCCACACCCCGCTCTTCTTCGGCCGTCTCGACTACCTGCACGCCCCCGGCGCCGACAGCGCCGAGGGCGCGGACGGGGAGCGGTTCTACATCGGGCGCCGTCATGTGCACGACGCGGACGGCGATCCGATGGTCGTCGACTGGCGCGCCCCCGTGTCGCAGCCGTTCTACCGGGCCTCCAGGACCGATCCGCTGGACGTCGGCCTGCGGCGCCGTTTCGGTTACACCGGCGGCGACCTCACCGCCTACGAGGACGAGCACCTCTCCGACCCCGCCGAGGCGGCCACCACCAGCAAGCTGCTGCAGCAGGAGATCGAGCGGCCGCGCGTCGGCCCGATGCGGGACATCGTGGCGACGATCCAGCCGGAGCAGGACGAGATCGTCCGGTCCGACCTCGCCGGCTCCCTCTGCGTCCAGGGCGGCCCCGGCACCGGAAAGACCGCCGTCGGCCTGCACCGCGTCGCGTACCTCCTCTACGCCCACCGCGAGCGCCTCGCCCGCACCGGCACCCTCGTCATCGGGCCGAACCGCTCCTTCCTCCACTACATCGAGCAGGTGCTCCCCGCGCTGGGCGAGCTGGAGGTCAAGCAGGCCACCGTCGACGACCTCGTCTCCCACGTCGAGGTGCGGGGCACGGACGAGGCGCCGGCCGCCGTCGTCAAGGGCGACGCCCGCATGGCCGAGGTGCTGCGCCGGGCCGTCCGCTCGCACGTCACCCTGCCCACCGAGCCCGTGATGGTCGTCCGGGGTTCTCGTCGCTGGCGCGTGCCGGCGTACGAACTGGAGGACATCGTGCGGGAGTTGCTGGAGCGGGACATCCGCTACGGGGCCGCCCGCGAGGCCCTGCCGCAGCGGATCGCGCACGCCGTGCTGGTGCAGATGGAGCGGTCCGGGGAGGCGCCCGACGACCGGGTGCAGGACGCGGTGGCCCGCAACAGTGCCGTGAAGGCGGCGGTCAAGGCGGTGTGGCCGCCCGTCGAGCCCGCCAGGCTCGTCCTGCGGCTGCTCTCCGACGCGGACTTCCTCGCCGCGCACGCGGACGGGATCCTCACCGACGAGGAGCAGAAGACGATCCTGTGGGCGAAGCCGGCGCGCAGCGTGAAGGCGGCCAGGTGGTCCGCCGCCGACGCCGTGCTCGTCGACGAGGCCGCCGACCTGGTGCAGCGCACGCACTCCCTCGGACATGTCGTCCTCGACGAGGCGCAGGACCTCTCGCCCATGCAGTACCGGGCGGTGGGGCGCCGCTGCACGACCGGCTCCGCGACCGTCCTCGGCGACCTCGCTCAGGGCACGACCCCCTGGGCGACGCGGAGCTGGGAGGAGGCCCTGACGCACCTCGGCAAGGCGGAGGCCCATGTGGAGGAGCTGACGGCCGGTTTCCGGGTGCCGACCGACGTGATCACGTACGCCTCCCGGCTCCTCCCGCACATCGCGCCGGGGCTGACGCCGGTCGCGTCGGTCCGGGAGAACCCGGGCTTCTTCGACGTACGGCCGAGCGCGGACGACTCCCAGGTCGTCGCCGCCTGCGAGGAGTTGCTCCGCAACGAGGGGTCGACCGGGCTCATCGCCGCCGACGCCCGGGTCCCCGCGCTGGCCGAGGCGCTCACGGCGGCCGGGATCGGCTTTCTGGCGCCGGGCGAGGAGACGACGTACGAGACCCGGCTCACCCTGGTCCCGGCCTCGCTCGCCAAAGGTCTTGAGTACGACTACGTCGTCCTGGACGAACCCCGGGCGGTCGTCGACGGCGAACCGGACGAGCGCACGGGCCTGCGCCGCCTGTACGTGGCGCTCACGCGAGCGGTGTCGGGCCTGATCGTGACCCACGCGGCCCCGCTGCCGGAGCAGCTCGGCTAGCCGCCGACGGTACGTGCGTGCGGTGCGGTTACGCGTGCGACGGCCCCCGGCGACCGAGGTCACCGGGGGCCGTCGCGGGTGTGCGGCTTACTTGAACTTGTTGCTGGTCGCCAGGTAGACCTGCTTGGCGTTCTTCCCCAGGCGCGGGCCGGTGATGAACGTGGAGCGGTCGCTCAGGGAGTTGTTGGAGACCAGGTAGGTGCGGCCCTTGTGGGTCGTGTACCAGGGGCCGCCGGAGGCACCGCCGTTCATGGTGCAGCCGACCATGTACTGGGCCGGGTAGTCGCTCGGGTAGCCGTAGCCGAGGACGAAGCGCTTGGTGGCGCCCTGGCAGTGGTACATCTTCGAGCCGTCGTACGGGGCCTCGGCCGGGTAGCCGCGGACCTTCATGTTCTTGACCTTGTTGGCGGCGGGGGCGTTGAACCAGACCGGCAGGGCCGAACCGACGCGCTCCTCCAGGGACTTGGCGCCCTTCTCCGGCTTCATGTGCAGGACGGCGTAGTCGTACGCGGCGGCCACGGTGCCCTCGCTCGCGGCGCCGCCCTTGATCCAGGGGCCGGAGGTGGTGGCCCAGTCGGCCCAGGCGAGGCCGTACGGGGAGACGTTGGTCGCCCGGTAGTCCCGGGAGGCCTGGTTGATGTCCAGCCTGCCGGTGTCGTTGAAGGACGGGACGAATGCGATGTTGCGGTACCAGCCGCCGCCCTTGCCGGCGTGCACGCAGTGCCCGGCGGTCCACACGAGGTTGGACTTGCCGGGGTGGGCGGGGTCCTTCACGACCGCGGCGGAGCAGACGCTCGACCCCTGGGGCGTGGTGAAGAAGAGCTTGCCGACCGGGGCGGCGTTCTTGTGGTAGGTCGCCTTGACCTTGGCGGCCTGCTGCCTCTTGACCTTGCCGTCGGGCAGCCAGACCTGGGTGGTCTTGTTCGAACCGGTGGCGGTGTTGCCCGCCTCGGCGATCGCCGGGAGGTCCGGGAGGTTCTCCTCGGCCTCGGCGATGCGCTCCGGTGTCCAGAAGTCCTCGATGTACGGGTTGGCGAAGTCCTCGGCCCTGGAGGCCCAGTCGCCGCCGAAGTCCTGCCAGCCACCGTCCTTCCACTTCCGCAGCGCGTCACCGCTGAGGTCGGTGGGCACGCCCTTGGGAAGCTTGAAGCCGCCGACGGTCGTGTCACCGCCGCTCTCGTTCTCGCCGGTGTCGATGCCGTCGCCCGCGTCCGCCTGCGCGGTCGTCGAGCCGGAGTCCTTGGCCCCGCTCTCGTCGGTCTTGCTGCAGGCGGTGGTGGTGACCATGATCGCGGCGATCACGGCGGCGGCGGCCGTGAGGCCGCGGCGGCGTATGAATGGCATGGAAGCCCGTCCCCGTGTGATGAAACTTGTCATGCCCCGGCTTAGGTGGGGCGGAGACCACTATGCCCGCGAGCGGCGACGGAACGATCTCCGAGCCGGTCGTCGCGGCGACTTCGCACACAACAACTACGTGGCGGATATCCGTCCGTGATGTGCCGTCGGACGGCGGCGCCCGACGCCCGGTTCGCGGCGCACGGGTAACGCACAGGATCTGCCCACTGATTGATTTTTCATCACTCCGACACCACCGGCCTCTTGCGCACTACCCGCGAGTACGGCGAATCTGACCTGCGCATGCCACTTCGTGCACGTCGGCTTGCCCCCACCCCGGCTCCCGGCCGATCACCCCCGCGCCGCGGTCCATCAGGAGGTCGCAGTGAAGACAGGTTCACGCCCGCGCACTTCGCGTCGTTTCCGCAGATCCGCCGTCACGCTCGGAGCCACCGTCGCGCTGGTCCTCGGTGTGGCGGGCAGCGCGCACGCGGCGCCGCCCGGCGCGCTGCCCGCCAACGCCGAGGCGCTGGAGAAGACGTGGCAGCCCGCGTACGACTACGACACGGACGGCTGCTACTCGACCCCCGCGATCGGTCCCACGGGCACGGTCAACGGGGGCCTCAAGCCGTCCGGTTCGCTCAGCGGCGACTGCCGGGGCGCGTCCGACCTGGACAACACCAACGGCTACTCGCGCTACAAGTGCAACAACGGCTGGTGCGCGATCATGTACGACCTCTACTTCGAGAAGGACCAGGCGGTCGCGGGCAGCGGTATCGGCGGTCACCGGCACGACTGGGAGCATGTCGTCGTCTGGGTGCAGAACGGCACCGCCCAGTACGTCTCGACCTCCAACCACGGCGGCTTCACGGTGCACGCCGCGTCGGCGGTGCGCTGGGACGGCACCCACGCGAAGATCGTCTACCACAAGGACGGCATCCGGACGCACTGCTTCCGCCTCGCCGGCTCGAACGACGAGCCGCCGGAGAACCACAAGGGCACCTGGCAGTACCCCCCGCTCGTCGGCTGGAACGGCTACCCGTCCGGCGTCCGCGACACCCTGGTCGCGTACGACTTCGGCAGCGCCAACTTCGGCCTCAAGGACGGCAGCTTCGCCTCCAACCTCACGAAGGCGATGCCGTCGGGCATCACGTTCGACCCGAACGCGTAGCGGGCCGGGGCCGGGGCCGGCCAGAGGGCTCCCGGGGCGACGCACAGCCCCGGGAGCGCGGCCTCGACGACCAGGGCCGCGGAGATCCGGCAGAAGGGCCCTACAGCACCAGCGCGAGGAAGCCGACCGCGTAGGCGGCCACGAACAGGGGCGGCACCCCCTGTTCGAGGCGGGTCAGGGGCATGTATCTGCGCCAGTCCTCGCCCTCCCCCAGTTCCGCCCATTCGGCACGGGAGTAGGCGTACGCGGGCAGCCGGCTCTCGAAGGCGCCGATCACCGCCCACTTCGCCGTGTTCAGCTGACGGTAGGAGCGGACCATCAGGTACCACGCCGCGCACTGCCCGACGAGGATCAGCAGACCGGCGAGGAGCAGCCACGCGGACACCCTGCCCGGACGCGGACCGAGGCCCGCGACCATGGCCGCGGCGATCGCGCTGTTGAGGGAGAGGAAGAAGGTGTTGGCGGCGCCTCGCCGCGCGCTGACCCGGTCGGCCGTCTCGACGCAGAGTTTGTACTGCTCGAAGAGCATGCTCAGGTACGCGGCGTTGGCAGGTGAGTACCCGGCGGGGACCGTGTAACTGCCGGGTTCCACGTCCGAGTTCCACAGGGACTGGTTGAGGTCTGCCACCGGATCATCATGGCCGCCGGGGAGCGGGTGGCGGCGAGGGCGGCCGGTACGTGCCACGAAAGAGCGAATCCGGGGCGCTGTCCCCCGTCGATGGTACCGATTCGATTGCGGGCGCCCACGGCCTCCGGTCTGGTGGCTTCCATGACTGATCGCCATGGTCCGCCCGTCCCGCCCCCCGGCCTTCCGCCCCTCGGCACGCCCCGTCGGCGCCAGCGTCCGCTGCTCGGCTGCGGGTTGCGGGTCGTGGGGCTGGCCGGGACGCTCTGCGGTGGGCTGCTCGTCATCCTGGCGGCGAACCGGCTGAACACCGTCTTCGTTCCCGTCCCCGGCGAGCCCGTGCTGCGCAACGTTCTGATCGTCCTGGGGATCGGGCTCTGGGGCGCGGTGTCGCTGACGGCGGGCCTGCGCATGCGGCGTCACGGGCGGCGTCATCACGTCCGCGTGGTCAGCTCGCTCGACGAGGCCAGGAGCGAACCGTACGTCCTCTACCTGCGCCCCTTCGCGGAGGACGTCACCGGCACGGCGATGCGGCACGCGTTCAGCCGCTGGACGGGGACGGGCGGCGCGCTGGTGAGCGGCAGCTCGCTCACCATGGAGGAGGGGGTGTGCCGGACCTTCCGTGGCTTCGGACGTCCCCTCGCCGTGGGAGAGCCCGACGAGGCGCTCCCGCTGCCCGGCTCGCGCCGCCTCTACCTCCCCCTCGGGGACTGGCAGCCCACGGTCACCTCTCTGATCACGGACGCCCGCCTCGTCCTCCTCGTGGCCGGCACCAGCGCGGGCACACTGTGGGAACTCACCGAGGTGATGCGCCTGCGCCGCCCCGAGTCCGTGCTCGTGCTCCTCTACGGCGACCGCGAGGGGACGGACCTGCGGCAGGAGTACGACCACTTCCGGCTCGCCGCCGAGTACGAACTGATCGAACGGCAGGCGGAGTTGCGCGAGGTCCACGGCCCCTCGTGGCAGCCGCCCGCCTTCCCTCCCCTGCCCGGCTTCCAGAACCCGGACCGACTGAAGTGGGTCCCGCTCATGCAGGCCGTCATCCGCTTCCGTGCCGACTGGACCCCGGAGATCGTGCTCATCGACCCCACGGCGGTCAGCGCCTGGACGCACGAGGGACGCCTTCGCAAGATGACCCGCGGCCAGCTCGCCCCGCTGCTGGCCCGGTTGCGGGAGGACCTCGGAGACACGGAACACGGCCGGACCGCGCTGCCCTCGCACGGGCGGTGACCTGCGGCTCCGGCCACCGGCGCCACTGTCACGGCCCGGGGGATACAGCGCCGGTCCGCCTCCGGTACGTCACCCGCCGCGCGTGTCCAGGGCCGTACGCCACTCGCGTACGGCGTCGGCGGCGACCGGGGTGACCCAGCCCTCCGGGCGGGCCGCTCCTCCGATGTGGAAGGCGTCCACGCGGGCGGCGCGCAGGCGCGGGACGTGGTCGAGACGAAGGCCCCCGCCGATCATCAGGCGCTGGGTGTAACCGGGGTCGCCGCGCCGCGCGGCCTCGGCCAGCAGCACCGGGAGCCCGTCGTCGACCCCGTCCACCGAGCCCGCCGTCAGGTACGTGTCCAGTCCCGGCAGGTCCGCGAGCTGCTTGCGCAGGGCCTCCCGGTCGGCGGCGCGGTCGATCGCGCGGTGGAAGGTCCACGCCCGCCCGTCCAGCTCGGCGACCACCCGCTCCACCGCGTCCAGATCGGGCCCGCCGTCCTCGCCCAGGAACCCGAGCACGAACTCCTCCGCCCCGGCCGTCCGCAGATCGCACGCCACCCGCACCAGCGCGTCCACGCGCCCCGCCGCGAACCCGTCGGCGAGCCGGAGCATGACCCGTACGGGGATGTCGACGGCGGCCCGCACCTCCACGAACGTCGCGACCGCCGGACTGAGTCCGTCGGCCCCCATGTCCGCGACCAGCTCCAGCCGGTCGGCACCACCGGTCTGGGCGGCGACGGCGTCCTCGGCATCGAGGGCGATCACCTCCAGAAGCGCGCGCGTGGTCATGGGGCCCCTTCCTTCGGGCTTCGGCTTCGCGTGTACGACAACAGGTCTAGTCCAATTTAGCAACAAGTCGGAGTGTTGGACGAGGTCGTCACGTTTCGCACCCGGACGAACACCCTTCGCATCTACCCTCGGATCGGCACGCAGCAACAAGGCCGGCTGTCCGAGAGGGAGTTGTCTGATGCCGAAGCCCAGGACCATCGACCCGTCCCAGTCCACGCGAGCGATGTACGGCGCGGAACTGCGTCACCGGCGGGAACGGGCCGGTATGTCGCAGGAGGAACTGGGGGCCGCGATGTTCATCAGCGGCGCCTACGTGGGGATGCTGGAGGTCGGAACACGGAGGATGCAGCCGGAGTTCGCGCGGATGGTGGACAAGGTGCTGGACACCGACGGGTTCTTCACGCGGAACCTGGACGCGGCGAGGCAGTCCCCGTACGAGCACCACTTCGCGGATGTGGTGGAGTTCGAAGGACTCGCGCTCACGATCAAGGACTGGGCACCGATCCTGGTACCCGGCCTCCTCCAGACAGCGGAGTACACGCGGGCGGTGGTCCACGCGTACGACCCGTTCCTGACAGAGGAGGCCGTGGAGGACCGTGTGGCTGCCCGCCGGGCTCGCGCGCACATCTTCGAGCGCCCGAGGAAGCCTCAGTACTGGGCCGTGCTGGACGAGATGGTCATTCGCCGTGCGGTGGGCGGACCGTCGGTCATGGCGGAACAGTTGCGGCACATCGTGGCAATGGCCAGGCTCCACCGGATCATCGTCCAGGTTCTTCCGCTGGCGGAGGGGGCGAATGCCGGGATGACGGGCATGTTCAAGCTCATGACGTTCGAGGACGCTCCGCCGCTCGCCTACTCGGATGGGGCCGAAACTGGCCACCTTCAGGACGATCGTGCCGTGGTTACCCGTTCCACGCTGTCCTACGATCTGATCGGGGGTGCGGCACTGTCGCCTGGCGTGTCCCTCGCCCTGATCGAGCAGGCGGCCGAGGAGTACGAGGATGCGCACCGCACCCGATCTGAAGACCGCGACTTGGCGTAAGAGCAGCTACAGCGGGGGCAACAGCGCGGAGTGCGTGGAAGTGTCCGATGACCACCCCGGCCTCGTCCCCGTCCGCGACAGCAAGAACCCGGCCGGTGGCGTACTCGTCTTTGAGGCCGCCGCCTGGTCCCGATTCGTGGGCGCGGTCCGCGAAACTCAGTAGATGGTGATCCGCTCGATCTTGTGGACCTTGCCGCCCGGCGAACCGGAGGCGAGGCCGAGGTCGAAGACGTACCACTTGGGTCCGGCGTCGGCGCGGGGTCGTACGACGCGGCGAGTGGTGACTGCAAGCGGAGTACGCGGAACTACCCCCGGCTGTGGGCGGCGGCCAACCCCGCTCGCCCCGGGAACCGGACCCGGCCACGGCACAATGCCTGCATGCCCGACCCTGAGACGCCCGAGACACCTGAGACGCCCCAGACACCTGAGGCCCCGGACACCCGGCGCGAGGCCCTCCGCCACCGCTGGCTTCCCGCGCTGCTCGCCGCCCGGGACGGGGCCCCCGGACCCGCGCCGGCGCCGTACGCCGACAACCTGATCGAACGGTGGGCGGAACCCCAGCGGAAGTACCACACCCTTGATCACCTCACGGCGGTACTGGACCGGGTCGAGGTGCTGGAGGAGTACGCGGCGGACCCGGATCTCGTGCGGCTGGCGACCTGGTTCCACGACGCCGTGTACCTGCCGGACCGGTCGGAGAACGAGGAGCGGTCGGCCCGGCTCGCCGAGCGGGCGCTGACCGAGGCGGGGGTGCCCGCGGCGAAGGTGGCGGAGGTCGCCCGGCTGGTGCGGCTGACGATCACCCACGATCCGGCCGACGACGACGCCAACGGGCAGGTGCTGTGCGACGCGGATCTCGCGATCCTGGCGTCACCGCCGGACGCGTACGCCGCCTACGCAGCCGCCGTGCGGGAGGAGTACGGGTTCGTGCCGGACGAGGCGTTCCGGGAGGGCCGGGCGGCGGTGCTGCGCCAACTCCTCGACCTGCCCCGGCTGTTCAGGACGCCGTATGGGGAGCGGGAGTGGGAGGGCCGGGCGCGGGAGAACCTTCGCACCGAACTGGCGCTGCTGACGGGCTGACGGGCTGACCGAGCGCATCGATCGAGCCACGGGGGAATGCGGTCCCCCGGCCGCCGGTTACCCCATGTATATGTCTTCTCCCGCCACCGCCCAGGACCACCCCGCCCGCTTCCGCATACCTCTCTCCGTCTACGTCCTCGGCCTCGCCGTCTTCGCGCTCGGCACCAGTGAGTTCATGCTCTCGGGGCTGCTGCCGCCCATCGCCGACGACATGCACGTGTCCATCCCCCGGGCGGGACTGCTGATCTCGGCCTTCGCGATCGGGATGGTGGTCGGGGCGCCGCTGCTGGCCGTGGCGACCCTGCGTCTGCCCCGGCGTACGACGCTCGTCGCACTGATCACGATCTTCGGTTTCGGGCAGGTCGCGGGCGCCCTCGCCCCGAACTACGGCGTCCTCTTCGCCTCCCGCGTCGTGAGCGCGCTCGCCTGCGCGGGGTTCTGGGCGGTCGGGGCGGCCGTGGCGGTGGCGATGGTGCCGGTGAACGCGCGGGCGCGCGCCCTGGCCATCATGATCGGCGGGTTGTCGATCGCGAACGTGCTCGGGGTGCCGGCGGGGGCGTTCCTCGGGGAGCACTTCGGGTGGCGGTCGGCGTTCTGGGCGGTGGCGGTGGCCTCGGCGATCGCGCTCGTCGGGGTCGTGACACTCGTTCCGGCCATTCCCCGGCCCGAGGAGCTGCCCCGGCTGGGGCAGGAGGTCCGGATCTACCGCGACCGCCAGGTCTGGCTCACCATCGCCGTCGTGGCGCTCGCGGCCGGGGGCGTCTTCTGCGCCTTCAGCTATCTCGCGCCGCTGCTCACGGACGTGGCGGGGCTGGACGCCGGCTGGGTGCCGACGGTTCTCGCGCTGTTCGGGATCGGCGCGCTGATCGGCACGGCGATCGGGGGCCGGGTCGCGGACGCGCACCTCTTCGGGGTGCTGATCAGCGGCATCACCGCCTCCACCGTCTTCCTCGTCGCCCTGGCCCTGCTCGCCCAGTACGCCGTCGCCGCCGTCCTGCTCTCCTTCCTCCTCGGGGTGTCCTGCTTCTACACCGCCCCGGCGCTCAACGCCCGGCTGTTCAACGTCGCCGGCGCCGCCCCGACCCTGGCGGGCGCCACCACCACCGCCGCGTTCAACCTCGGCAACACCGGCGGCCCCTGGGTCGGCGGGGTGGTCATCGACGCGGGCTTCGGCTTCGCCTCCACGGCCTGGGCGGGCGGTGCCATCACGGCGGCCGCGATCGGCACCACCGCCGTGTCGCTGCGCCTGCACCGGCGTACGCGTGCCTCCCGGCTCGTGGCCGGGAGCGGTGACAGCACCGTAAATCCGGTACGTACGGACGTCTGACCCCGCCTATCCTCGCCGCCATGCGACCAATGGGTGGGGATCAGGTAGGGGAAGCCGTCGAACACTGTCTGGCGGTGCTGGGGACGGTGGTCGACCGGGACTGGGAGGGCGTGAAGGCCGGCCGGCTGGAGTGGAGCTGCCGAGGGACGGCCGACCACATCGCGACGGATCTGATCGAGTACGCCGGACAACTGGCGGGGCGGCCGACGACGCGCTGGGTGCCGTTCGAGGTCGACATGTCGGAGTCCGAGAACAACGCCGACGTGCTGGAGGTGATCCGGACGGCCGGCGTGCTGCTGGCCGCCACCATCGCCGCCACTCCCCGCTCGGTCCGCGCCTTCCACCCGTATCCGTTCCGCGCGGCTGACCGTGAGGGCTTCGCGGCGATGGGGGTCGCCGAGGTGCTGCTGCACACGTACGACATCGCCGAGGGCCTCGGGCTGCCCGCGTCCGCGCACCTGCCGCCCGTCGGGCTGTGCGAGTCCGTACTCGCGCGCCTCTTCCCGCACGTCAGGCCCGGTGACGACCCCTGGGCGACGCTGCTGTGGGCCACCGGCCGGGGCGAGCTGCCGGGGCGCGCGACCGTCACGGAGTGGCAGTGGCGCAATCCGCTGCACATCGACGCCGGGCGGATCGTCCTCCAGGGAGTCCACCCGGCCGCCGCGGCCGATCTCGCCGAGGGCGGCACCGGGGGCTTCGACTGGATCGTGGGCGGGCCCATCGACGGGACGCGCGTCGGGGCGGGGCTGGCGTTCCAGGGGTACGAGGCGGGGGTGCACCGGCCGGAGTGGGGCATGTTCGTGCTCGTGCGCAAGGAGGACGGGCTGGCCGTCGGCGCGCTCGGCTACCACGGCGCACCGGACGAGGAGGGCCGTGTCGAGGTCGGCTACGACCTGGTCGAGGGGGCGCGCGGGCGCGGCTACATGACCGAGGCGCTGCGCGGACTGACCGGCTGGGCGCGGGAACGGGCCCGGGAGCAGGGGGACGTGCGGACGCTGTTCGCGGTCGTCGAGAAGACCAACACGGCTTCCCAGGGAGTCGTCTCCCGGGCCGGCTTCGAGAAAGTCAGCGACGACTGGGGCGACGGCGAGCACGGGACGCAGTTCGCGTACGAACTCCGCCTCGGCACCTGACACCCGCCGGGTCCGACCCGCACGGGTCCGACTCACACAGGTCCGACCCGCTCGGGCCGGGACCGCTCAGGCCGTCGTGGCACCCCGCCGCTTCGGTCTGCGCAGTCCCGCGTCCGTCAGCCTGCGCAGCAGTTCCTTCGAGCCCACCTGCACGGCCCCCGCCCGCACGACCTCCTCGTAGCGGTGGGACGGGATGTCGTAGTGGTCGCGCTCGAAGGCGCGCTCGGGGATGTCCAACCGCCGTGCGAAGGCGTGCAGTTCGTCGAAGGACGCGTCGCTCACGAGGTGGGACCACATGCGCCCGTGCCCCGGCCAGGTCGGCGGATCGATGTAGAGGCTCACGAGGAAGGCCCCTTTCCGAACCCCTTTCCGAACCCCTCTCCGGACCCTTCTCCGGGCCCCTCCCCGGGCTCCCCTGCGAACGCCGTCCCCAGCGCCCCCACCGCCGCGACCCGCACTCCCGCCTGGTGGCACACCCACCGTGGGTCGGGTCCCAGCTCCGGTTCCACGTCGAGCGCGTGCGGGTCGCCGTCCTCGCAGACGGGGCAGAGGGGCCAGCGGCCGTACCGTTCGAGCAGGGCGTCCTGGACGTCCTGGGCGACGAGCCCGGCGACGTACGGCACACCGTCCGGCCACTGCTCGACCCACCAGCGGCGCTGTACGACCGATTCCTCCACCATGGACACGACATCGGCCTCGGCGACCCTCCCGGCCGCCAGATCGGCGAGAACGAGGGCGCGGGCCGCGTGCAGCGCCTGCTCAAGGGGGCTCACGGGGTCACTGCTGGGGCTCATGCATCCATTGTGCGGCCCTTGACCACAGGGCCGGACAGAAAATATCTTTCATTATGTGAGTGATGACGTGAAGGAAATTTTCGCAGCCACGGCGGGCCAGGCCGCGAGCCGCCCCGCCGAGGGGCGGAGCGGCTCCCCCACCACGTCGTCCGCACCACCCGCCCCCGCCGCCCTCGCGGCGAAGGTGCGGACGCTGGCCCCGTCCATGACCCGTTCCATGCAGCGCGTCGCGGAGGCCGTCGCGAACGACCCGGCGGCCTGCGCCGCCCTCACGGTCACCGGTCTCGCCGAGCTGACCGGCACCAGCGAGGCGACGGTCGTCCGCACGGCCCGCCTCCTCGGCTACCCCGGCTACCGCGACCTGCGCCTCGCCCTCGCCGGCCTCGCCGCCCACCAGCAGTCGGGCCGCGCCCCCTCGGTCACGGCCGACATCGCGGTGGACGACCCGCTGCCCGACGTGGTCGCCAAGCTCGCCTACGACGAGCAGCAGACCCTCGCGGACACGGCCGCCGGACTCGACATGGGCCAGCTCGGCGCGGCGGTCGGAGCGCTCGCCGGGGCCCGCCGTATCGACATCTACGGCGTCGGCGCGTCCGGGCTCGTCGCCCAGGACCTCACGCAGAAGTTGCTCCGCATTGGACTGATAGCCCACGCGCACAGCGACCCGCACCTCGCCGTCACCAACGCGGTGCAGCTCCGGGCGAAGGACGTGGCCGTGGCGATCACCCACTCCGGCTCGACGGGCGACGTCATCGAACCGCTGCGGGTCGCCTTCGACCACGGGGCGACGACGATAGCGATCACCGGGCGGCCGGACGGACCGGTCTCCCAGTACGCCGACCACGTCCTGACGACGTCCACGGCCCGGGAGAGCGAGCTGAGACCGGCCGCGATGTCGTCCCGGACGAGTCAGCTGCTGGTGGTGGACTGCCTGTTCGTCGGGGTGGCACAGCGGACGTACGAGTCGGCGGCACCCGCGCTGTCGGCGTCGTACGAGGCGTTGGCGCACCGGCACCGCACCGGGGGCCCGTCGCGATAGGGGCCCGGCGACCAGCCCCCGCTCTCGCGTCGAGGCACCCACCACGCACGTCCGCACACCACGCACATCCGCACGAAGGCACCAAGCACCAAGCACCAGCGCACCGCCAGACCTACGCCCCGCCGCCCACAGCCCACCGCCCCCGGCCGCCGCCCCGAAACATTTCGCGCACCGCCGTACCACCGCACCGCCCGTACGGAATGAGCCGCCATGCCCCCCACCCCTCCTCCCGCCTCCTCCGACACCACGGCCGACACCACCGCCGAGGCCCTCGCCAACCACCTCGCCGTACGCGCCGAGTTGGAGTCGCTGACGACCGAGGCGTTCCGGCCGGAGCTGGCCGACATCGATCAGCTGCCGACGCTCGACATCGCGAAGCTGATGAACGCCGAGGACGCGACCGTGCCGACGGCGGTCGCCGCACAGCTGCCGCTGATCGCGGCGGCCATCGACGCGATCGCGGAGCGGATGGCTCGGGGCGGCCGGCTCGTCTACGCGGGAGCGGGTACGGCCGGGCGGCTGGGTGTCCTCGACGCGTCCGAGTGCCCGCCGACGTTCAACACCGCGCCCTCGCGCGTCGTGGGCCTGATCGCGGGCGGCCGGGAGGCCGTGGTCACCTCGATCGAGGGGGCGGAGGACTCGGCGGAGCTGGCCCGGACCGACCTCGACGCGCTCGGGCTGACGCCCGACGACACGGTGGTCGGTGTCTCCGCCTCCGGTCGCACGCCGTACGCGGTGGGCGCGGTGGAGCACGCGCGCGCGGCCGGCGCGCTCACGATCGGCCTGTCCTGCAACGCGGCCAGCGCACTCGCCGCGGCGGCCGACCACGGCATCGAGATCGTCGCCGGGCCCGAGCTGGTCACCGGCTCGACCCGCCTCAAGGCGGGCACGGCCCAGAAGCTGGTCCTCAACATGCTCTCGACGATCACCATGATCCGCCTCGGCAAGACCTACGGGAACCTCATGGTCGACGTCCGCGCCACCAACGACAAGCTCCGCGCCCGCTCGCACCGCATCGTCGCCCTCGCCACGGGCGCGACGGACGCCGAGATCGAGACGGCCCTGACCGCCACGAACGGCCAGGTGAAGCACGCCATCCTCACCATCCTGAGCGGCGTGGACGCGGCGACGGCGACCCGCCTGCTGACGGAGACCGGCGGACATCTGCGGGCGGCCCTGGCGGCGGCGATGACGACGGGCTGACCTGCGGACACGGATGGGGCACCCCCGGCGCGGCCGGGCCCCGGAGTCGCTGTCAGTGGTGTGTGGCACGGTGGTGGGGATCGCTGATGTCCCGCATGCCCCATGCCCACTCCCCCAGGGAAGGACCGAGCCCGTGAACCACGCCCAGCTCACCGCCCTCGGCCGCGCCCTGCGCCTCCTCGGCGAGCACGGCGACGCGCTGAACGCCGACACGCCGGACGCCCGGCTGCACGAGGTGAAGGAGGACATCAAGCGCGCCCTGGAGCTGCTGGACGAGACGGTCACGTCGGCCAAGCCGACGACACGCTGCGCCGAGCATCCGAACGGCCCGGTCGACGAGGAGGCCCCCGACCTCTGCCTCCTCTGCGAGACCCGCCGCCGCACCGCCCGCCGCACCCAGCTGAACGACAGCTACGGCCCTCCCCGTCCCACCGGCCCCACCGCCCAGGCGCCCTCGCGCTACGGCGTACGGGACGACCGCCCCGAGCCGCAGCAGCGCTGGCTCCCCGAGGCGTGGAACGGCCAGGTCTGGCAGCTCTGCGGCACCCCCCGCCGCGACCGCCGCGAGGCCGAGCTGTTTCTCGCCGCGCAGCGCCGCGGCCCCCGTCCGGCGATCGCGTACCGCCTGGTCCAGGAGTTCACGGACTACGACGTGACCCGTATCTGGGGCGAGCCGGTCCGGATGGACATCGAGCCGATGGGGAACGTCTGAGCGGGTGCCCCGCAGGACGACCAGCCGTGGGGGCGCCGGACCGGGCGCTCCACGCGACGAGCGGGAGCGTGCTGATCACCAGCCGCTGCCCGGCATCCGCTGATCGGACCAACGCCCGCTCCGACACCGGGCCGCCTCCCCTCAGGTCTGGCAGAGTCGACGGGGGTTCAGGGACCGTGGTCGACGGCGCCCGACCTCAGTGACCTGGGGAGATGCCATGGGCGCAGCGGCAGACGGTCCTCGATGAGACAGCCCGGACAGCGCGCCGAGGGCGCCGGACCGTTCACGACACGGCTCACCTGGCAGCCGCCCGGCGGCGGTACCGCGGTCTGGGAGTCGCGGCTCGCCCGGCGCCGGGGACTCATCACCGTCCACCCGACCGGAGCTGCCGCCGCCCAGCACGCCCGCGCCGACGACACCGCCGTCGCCCGGCTGCGCAGGCTCAACGCGATCGCCGCCACCGTCTTCGTCCTCGGCGGAGCGCTGTTCGCCGCGGGTGCCGCCGTCGCCCAGTTCGGCTCGGGCGACGCCACCACCGCCGCGTCGATCTACTTCGGCGGCGGCCTGTGCTTCAACATCGGCGGTTATGTGTCCCTGCTCCAGGTGATCAACGCGCCTCGCCATGTGCCAGGGGGCGAAGGCGTCCTGGTCACCCGGCGCTGGCGATGGTGGAGCTACGAGCCAGCTCGGGCCGACTGGCTGAGCACGTTCATCCTGTTCGCCGGCACCCTGGTCTTCGGCGTCAACCTGCTCGACTCCTTCCTGCAGGGTCTGACCGCGCAACAGGTCAACCGTCTGATCTGGACGCCCGACATGATCGGCTGCGTGCTCTTCCTGGTCTCCGGACACCTCGCCCTCGTGGAGATCTGTCACGGCCGACCGCGCCTGCTGCCGCGCGACCTGGGCTGGTGGATCGTCGCCGTGAACCAGCTCGGCTCCGTCCTCTTCATGGTCTCGGCGTTCGCCGCCTACACCCGCCCGGCCACCGGCAGCCTGATCAACGCCGACATCGCCAACTGGGGCACCCTCACCGGCGCCCTCTGCTTCTCCGTCGGCGGCATCCTCCAGCACTTCGAACGACCGTAGGCGCGGGCACCGAGGTCAGCCCTGAGGCTCCTGCGGTTTGACGTCGACGTCGCGCAGGCCCTGCTCCTTGAGCCCGGTGAGGGCCTCGGTGCGGTGCCCCCGGGCGATGTAGTCACGCACGACCGCCTCGACGGCGTCCTGAGGCGATCCGACCCCCGCCAGGACCATCACCTCCACCACCAGTTCGGCGTCGAGACTGATGTTGACCTTGGCCACGAGCTGCCCCCTTCGTCGGCCTCGGAGAGTAGCAGCCGCTCGGCACTAGCCGACCCCGGCCGGCAGCGTCGTCACGGAGGACACCCTCAGGCGTACGGGGAGGGCTCCCGTGTCCAGGTTGGCCGCCAGTTCCTCCGCCTCCTGCGGGGTGAAGTTCCCGGAGATCTCGGCTGTGCCGCCGGTGATCGCGGTGCTCACGGCGGGGGCGGAGACGACCTCACCGTCGAGGACGATGGCGAACTGGTTCTGCGGCGACGTCTGCTGGGCCAGCCGGCCCGTGACGTCGGCGAACTTCTTCGCGCCCGCCGCGGTGAACTCCAGCGTCACGAACCAGCCGCCCCCACGTGCCGCGTCGACGTCCGCCGCCGCGTCGGACACATCCGTGCCGGGCACGGCGACCGGGCCGAGTTCGTACGTGGAGAGCATGTCCTGCTGCTCCCCGCACGCGGTCAGCGGCTGCGACGGGGACGCCTCCACGTCCGCCCGGCACGTACCCTTGTCCTCCGTCGGCAGCTGGCTCAGCACCGGCCGGAACGCCAGCTCGGCCGGCGCCCCCAGCGCCTTCAGCGACCCCTGGCTCTCGGCCGGCCCGGCCACCGTGATCTGCCGCTTCTCCTCGACCGTCACCTCGACATCCGTCAGCTTGGCGGCCTTCACCCGGTCCCGCATCAGCCCGGCCGCCCGTTCCAGCGTCTCCGGGCCGACCGGCTCGGCGGACGTGAACGTCACGTACGCCCGGCCCCCGCCCGCGGAACCCGAGGGGGAAGCCGGGGCCGCGGTGCGCGGCCGGTCCGACCCCGCCTTCGCGTCACCCCCCGGGCCACCGCCCGAGCCGCCGCACCCGCACACCAACCCGGCCAGACACACCAGCCCGAGCATCCCTCGCCGCACAGTCGTCCCCCGCCCTCGTTCCATGACCGTCCAGCCTGGCACGCCCGCTCCGCAAAAGGGGCAGCTTCCCTCCAAGTGTCACCAAGCGCTCAACACGGCAGCCGCCCCTCCTCGTTGACCTGCCGCACCCGGGCCCGCAGCACCTCCCCCGGGGCCGCCTCGCGGAGCGTGTCCGGCGGGCAGTCCCACTCCCGTCCGCCCCCGACCGGCCGCAACTGCACGTAGCCGCCCTCCCGGCCCATCACCTCGCCGAGCCGGCCGTCCCGTACGTCCACGGCGTACGACCGCGCCGACGCCGTCACGTCTCCGCCGCGTCGCGCAGAACGGCGGCCAGGTCGGCGGCGACCTGCAGATTGCAGCAGCCCAACTCGACGAGCGGATAGGGCAGTTCGCTGGCGCCGGTGATGGGGTCGACCCGCAGCGACGGCAGGACGATCCCGACGCCGCGCAACGCCTGGTCGAGCTGCACCACGGCCTCCTCGGTCGTCCGCACCGGGCTGCGCCTCTTCGCTGCCGCTCTGTTCTTCACGTCCACGCCCTCCACGCTGGGTTGCCGATTCACGACACAGCGTGTCCGAAAGGGCTCTAGCCTGGCCAGATACGACGCCCCAACAGGGATTCTGCTGGACAGGGAGCTGTGGCCATGCCCGGACCGAAGGATCTGGACCCGTCGTCATCACCCCGGGCGCTGCTGGGGGCGGAGTTGCGGCACGCCCGGGAGAAGGCCGGACTCAGCCAGGAGGAGCTGGGCCAACAGCTCTTCCTGAGCGGCACGTTCGTGGGTCAGTTGGAAGCGGCGACGCGGCGCCTGAAACCGGAGATCGCCCGCCTCATCGATGTCGCCCTCGACACGGGCGACTTCTTCAGCCGGAATTGCATGGCGGTGGCCAAGTCCCAGTACACGGAGCACTTCACGGAGGCAGTCGAGGCAGAGGCGGCAGCTACGGAGATCCGGCAGTACGAGCCCCTGCTGATCCCCGGCCTCCTACAGACACCCGCGTACGCACGGGCCGTCTTCCGCGCGTATCGGCCCACGGCGTCGGACGAGGTGATCGAAGAGAAAGTGGCCCATCGGATGGAGCGGGCCCACATCCTCGAACGTGAAACAAACCCGTTGTTTTGGACCGTGCTGGACGAGGCGGTCGTGCGTCGCGTGACAGGCGGGCGAGCGGTGATGGCGGAGGCACTGCGCCACATCACCGACCTTGCCGGCCGGAACCGGATCATCGTGCAGGTACTGCCGTTCGACGCGGGAGCCCACGCGTCGATGGAAGGCTCCATCAAGCTGATGGACTTCGCGGACGCCCCCACGCTCCTCTACTTCGAGGGGGTCGGCTCCGGACGACTGGAGGACGACCCGGCCACGGTCCGGTTCCAGCGACGCACCCACGAGTTCCTCACCGCCGTCTCGCTCTCGCCGGAGAGGTCCCTAGCCATGCTCGAAGCGATGGCTCAGGATTACGCACATGAGGAACATCCCTGAGCAGGCCCTGAGCACGGCTACGTGGCACAAGTCGAGCTACAGCGAAGGCAGCGGCGGCAACTGCCTCGAAGTCGCCGAAGGCCACCCCACCCACATCCCCGTGCGGGACTCGAAGACCCCCCTCGGCCCGGCGCTCGTGTTCCGGGCCGAGGTGTGGTCCGCGTTCGTCGAAGACCTGAAGCGGCGCTAAGTGAGCGGCTACTCGTGAAGGGGGCGGAACTGACGGGCACTCGGACGAGACCCTCCCTACGGAACTCTGTCCGGGGGGACGGCCGACGCTGCAGTGTCCCGCCCGTGGAAAGCGTCGGCAAGACGGGACCAGAAGGAGTCGCCCGACGGTGCTGTCCAAGTCGCAGACTCATCGGCGCGCTGGATCCCGGAAGTGTCCGCAAGGAGACCTCGGAGCCCCTCCTGATGGACAAGCAGGGCAGAGCCGCGCCACTCCAGAGCCAAGTACCACTGACCTGGTTCCAATCTGCCTATCCTCCCCTTGTTCGTCTCGGACAGGAGAGGGCGGGGTTCGGGCACGGCGAACCAGAAGGGTGAGAACGGCACTTCTGCGGTGGCAACCGGGGACGGGCCTTCGGGGGAGGGCTCGGAATAGGCTCGCAGGCCCGTGTTCGTCTGGTCATGGGGGTAGCCGTCATCGCCCAACGAGTCCAACTGCGTCATGGCCGCGACCGGCTGGCCGTCGAGGCATGCCTCGATGTCCATGCGCATCTCGTCGGCAGACTGGTAGCGGCGGTTCGGGTTCTTGGCCAGTGCCTTCAAGACTATGGCGTCCATCTCCGGCGTGATCTCCGGGTCGAAGACGCTCGGCGGCTGGGGCTCCTCCCGCACGTGCTGATAGGCGACCGCCACGGGGGAGTCACCGATGAACGGCGGGCGGACCGTCAGCAGCTCATAGAGCAGACAGCCCGTCGAGTACAGGTCGGAACGGGCGTCCACCTGCTCGCCCTTGGCCTGCTCCGGGGAGAGGTACTGGGCGGTGCCGATGACCGCGGACGTCTGCGTCATCGTCATACCGGAGTCGCCTACGGCGCGGGCGATGCCGAAGTCCATCACTTTGACACGGTTGTTGCGCGTCAGCATGACGTTGGCCGGCTTGATGTCGCGGTGGATGATGCCTGCCTGGTGCGAGTGGTGCAGGGCCTGGAGGATGCCGATGGTCATCTCCAGCGCTCGCTCCGGCAGCAGCCTTTGACCACGTTGGAGGAGCTCAGAGAGCGTCCACCCGTCGAGGTATTCCATGATGATGTACGGGATTCGGACCCCGTCGATGTAGTCCTCGCCCGTGTCGTAGACCGTAACGATCGCGGGATCGTTGAGCGACGCGGTCGACTGGGCCTCCCGGCGGAACCTGGCCTCGAAAGCTGGGTCGCGTGCGAGGTCCGCTCGCAGCTTTTTCACCACTACGGTGCGGCCGAGACGGGTGTCACGCGCAACGTAGACCTCCGTCATGCCACCATGGCCGAGCAGCCGGCCCAGCTCGAACCGGTCGCCGAGAGAAGTCGGCTCTTGCCTTTCCGTACTGGCGTTCAGGTTTGTGTAGGCGACTACGATCTGGCGCTCAACCTCAGCCGACATCTGCGGGCGCTGATTGAGCTGATCGGCGAGGATCTGTTCGTAGACGTAGTCGTACAGCTCCTGCACGCTCACCTGGCCGTCCCGGTTGCTGTCCGCCGCACCCGACCGAAGCCCCTCGATGATCGCGCCCGTGAAGCGCGAGGGCTGAGGTTCCAGCTCGTTGAGGTGCTTACCCTCCCAGGCATACTCGGTGCGGGTGGTTGCTGTAATGACTGCCCGCCCGTGCCCGGCCAGTTCCTCGTTGACATGCACTGCCGTGTCCCCTTTGGCGCCTGAAAGGAAGGCACCGCTGTAGCAGCAGTCGAGGAGTATCACGATCGACTTGGCACGGCAGTCGCGCATGTGCGTCCGCAGGAAATCGGAGGAGACGGCCGTAGAAGAGGGCAGCTTCCGCACGGTATCCCGGGCGGCGAAATACAGTTCCCCCCTGTCGTTCTTGAGGCCGTGGCACGAAATATGGAGCAAGAGGACGTCTCTTCTGTTGCGGTCGAGGAAGAATTCCTCGATGGCGCGGGTCACCTCGGAGTGTCGACCATCGATGACCGTGCCGACCTCGAAGCGGCCGATTCCCGGGTCCCGAAGGACCGCAGCCAGGTCCTCGACGTCACGCGCAGGCGAGCGGAGGTGTTGAAGGTCGTCGCTGTCGTAACGGCCCGTGGCAATGAGCAAGGCAAACCGACTCTGCGACATTACGGCACCTCAGGCTCCCCGGCTCCTACGGGTACCAGAATCCGACGAGGCACCGGAACCCACCGCGGGCGCCAGTGTTGGCCCATGGGCAGCGGCGAAGGCATCGATCATCTGCCGTTGGTCCGCCGACGAGATGGCTTGCAGCTCAAGGCTGTCCCCGCCGATCGAAATGCTGACCGTACGAACCGGGCGATGTTCGATCCATTTCTCCAACAAGCTCAAGACGGCCCGCAGGGCAAAGGGTGCCGCGGTCACAATAAGGCTACCGAGAGCAAACACCTCACCAGGCTTGGCACCCACTGGAGCCGAACCCGAGCGGGCCAATTCGACACGATCGACTTCCAACTCGAGAATCTGCTCACGCAACTGAAGGGTGAGCGCATCCAGTTCTTCTTGGTCGCCGTCCGTGTCGCCTGCCAGAACGAGCTGCATCTGACCTGTCGCGTCGCTGCTCACGATTACCCCCTAGCTCCGTCGTAGCGCTCAACAATATTTTAGTGACTTACTCCTGCATATGCCAACAAGCAACCATATGGCTGCTCTCTGTTTCTACTTTTAATCCAGGGCATCTGTTGAGCGAGCATCTATTGCTGACCGGGTACCGCGAGCGGCATGCCGTCGGGTGCGGGATCAATCGCCTTGGCAGTCACCGCGCCGTGGCCACGCGATACGACAAGCCGCCGTCCACTACGAGGCGAAAGTGCTGGTCGCAGCCCTCAACGAACGACTGTGACCAGCCCTTTCCCCTCAGGTCCTCAGGGCCGTCCCGCAACTGCTGACCAGCCCCGAGCAGGCTGTGGCGTCAGAGGCGTGCGGTGCCGACACATTGTGGCTGGGCGCGTCATTCGTGGCTGGATGCTCTTTGCAGCAGGTGGTCGATGTGGCGTTGGAGGATGGCCAGCGCCATCTCCGGAGAGTGGTGGCCTGCCAGGACGTGGACCGTGAGGCCATCAGCCACAGCAAGGAGGGTGTGGGCCTCGCGGGTGGGGTCGAGGTGCTGTGGGATTTCCCGGGTGTCCTGGCCATAGCGGATGAGCCACGCGACGAGGTCATGGAGCTTGGCATAGGTGTCGTGCAGGACGGCGGCCAGTTTTTCGTTGGCCGGTGCGCGGGTGACGAAGGCCAGCCAGACGTGCGCCTGCGTCTTCGATTCCTCATCCAGCAAGGCGAGTTCGGCCAGGGTGTGTGACAGCAGAGTGGATGCGGCCTGAGGAGCGGAGGCTGTGTCGATGCGCTGGTTGGCGCGTTCGCTGACGTGTTGGGAGACGTGCTCCAGCGCGAAGAGCAGCATGTCCTCCTTGGTGCTGAAACACCGCTGGACGGCGCCCATGGACACGTCCGCCTGAGCGGCGACGTCGCGGAGGCTGACGGCTTCCATGCCGGAACGCGCGATCAGAGTGCAGACTGCCTCGGCGATCCGTCGGCGTCGGTCCTCGCAGTCGACCTGCCTAGGCACGCTCGGCTCCTCCCGCTTTCTGATGCACTTGCATCATATCCTGCCGCACTGCACGATGTGATGCGACCGCATCGAAAACGATGTGCGCACACTGGGGAGGACGCCCGTCATGGGGAAGCAGCTCAAGAAGTCGGACAACAGCTCAGGCCCGGGGCTGCTCTGGCTGTTCGGTGCCATCCTGGCCATCCAGGGGTTCGGTTCCGCCATCACAGAGGCCGGGTGGGAGACAAGCTTCGGTGTCGCCGGCCTTCTGCGGGCAGCCCACGTGCCTGAGTGGGGATCCCTCCTGGTCGGCTTTGCAGGTGCCGCCCTACTGGTGACAGCCGCGCGCCGTCATCATGCGAGGAGGCAGGCGCACCGACGTCCGTGAGCGGGTCAGAGGTCAACCGCCGCTGCGTGGGAAGCTCTTGGCGTGACTGGTGTGATCACGGCGTCGGAGCCTTCCTGGACAGCCCCGTTCACCGGGCTGAGCCCACGGCGTTCCGGAAGCTGGTGACAGGGCTGCGCCGCGAGGGCGCTGACGCGGTACGGCGCGGCCGGCCCTGGAGCCTGCCACTGGAGGACAGGGCCCCTGCTGGTCGCCGCCTACTGGTGCACCAACCCGACCCTGCGACAGCTCGCCCCGCTGTTCGGCGTCTCGAAGTCCGCCGCCGACCGGATCATCAACGACCTCGGCCCGCGCCTGGCGCTGCAGCAGCGCCGCCGCTACCGCAAGGACACCGTGCTGATCGTGGACGGCACCCTGGTCCCCACCCGCGACCACAGCGTCGCCGAGCAGTCGAAGAACTACCGGTACTCCACCAACCATCAGGTCGTCATCGACGCGGACTCCTGCCTGGTCGTCGCGGTCGGTCGGCCCGTGACGGGCAACCGCAACGACTGCAAGGCATGGGAGGAGTCCGGCGCCAGACAGTGGCCGGGAAGACCACCACGATCGCCGACGGCCGCCACCGCGGCACCGGCCTGGTCATTCCCCGCCGTCGCACGCGCAAGGACGAGGAACTCGTCGCCCGGAAGGAGGAACACAACCGCTCACACAAAGCGCGTCCGCGCCCGCGTCGAGCATGTCTTCGCCCGCATGAAGACCTGGAAGATCCTCCGCGACTGCCGCTTGAAAGGTGACGGCGTTCCCTACGCCATGCTCGGCATCGCCCGCCTGCGCAACCTCACCCTCGCCGGATAACCCGGCAACCACCAGGCCACCTACAAAAGAAGCACCGTAATCCCAGCCCCGTTACGGGACAGCCCTCAGGAACGGATGAGCGTGCGGGCTTGTTCGATCCACCCCGAGACGGTCTTGGCGCCACAGCTCTCGGCGACCGACTGCGCTTCGTCGAGGTGGTGGGACGCCGCCGACGGGTCGCCGGTTTCGGCTGCGAGGTAGGCCAGTGCCACCAGGCCGGCCGCTTCCCCGGGCCTGAAGCCGATCTCCCGGCGCAGTGTCACCGATTCGGTCAACCGCTCGCGGGCCTGATCGAAGTGGCCTGCGTCCCTGTCGGCGAAGCCGAGATGGCGAATCGCGTAGGACATCGTCATCCGGTCGTCGACGGATTTCGCCAGCTCGTAGGACCGCTCGAAGTATGGCCTGCCGGTGGCGCCGTCTCCCTTGACCACCTGGTGCCAGCAGCCGACCCAGAACAACGCGTCCGCCTCACCCGACGCGTCCCCCAGACGCTCGTACAACTCGGCCGCGCGCTTGAACAGCGCCAGTTCCTGGCTGTTCTCCTGGCGGTCCTCGAGAAAGCGGACGTGCAATACCTTGCCCCGCGCCATGGAAAGCGGCGCCTCGACCGCGTCCAGCACGTCATCGGATCGGTCCAGCGCGGACGTGTCCCCGCCGAACATCGCCGCTTCGAACAGCTCTCCCGCACGTTCGATCCAGTCCTGCCCTTGCATACTCCGACCCCTCCCCGTTGGACGACGGCAGCGCCGAGGCTATCGCCGCACTCTCCGCTGAACACGGGAATTCTTGGAACGATGGCTCCCGAACACCCCGGCCGCCCGCGAATTGTGAGTGCCGACGCGCCGACGCCGGCCGTCCCCTTCTCACAGAAGACCTTGCCCGGGCAGCCGGGGCCAGGCGTCCGCGGCTTTCCGACCGGGCCTAGGCGAACGGGTTGCCATGACCCGGCAGCCGGCCGCCCGGCGGCAGGTATCGCAGCCGTCCGGCCCGGTCGGTCACCGGTGTGAACCCGGCGGCCTCGAGCCGGGCGGTGTACTTGGCATTGCGACGACGGGTCGCGAGGAGCCCCACGTACATCAGACCCATGAGCGCGGCCCAGCTGCCGAGGCCGACGACGACACCGACGGCGCTGTCCTTGAACACGTATCCGATGCCGAAGGCCAGCCCGCTGAGACCGATGCCCGCGATGGCCGACCGCTCCTTGTCCGTGTGCTGATGTCCGAGGTCGAACAGCATGCGGGCCCTGAGCAGTTCGATCTCTTCGGGCACGACGGGCGGCAACGAACCCCCGTTCCGGGCGTCGGGACAGCGCGCCCGGTTCCGCTCGGCACGCTCCCGGCCCTCGGGGCTCGGGTCGGGCACGATGCTCAGCGCCATCTTGTTGTCGCTGGTGACGTTCAGGTCCATGTACTCGTACCCGAACTGCTCGGCGATGTGGGCGAGTCGAGTGAGCCCCTTCATCGTCGACATGGTGAAGACCAGCCGTACGGGATCGCCGCTCTCCATCCTCCGCAGCATCTTCCGCACACGTCTCGTACCCACCAGGACCCCCGTCCGTCGCCACCGTCGTCACCAACACCTACTGTTCGAACAGCATTTCACTCAGGCGGCCGACCTGATCGGGGTCGGGTGACCAGCAGTACAGGATCACCTCGTCCGCCCCGATCCCGGCGTACCCGGCGACCGCCGCCCGGACGGCCTCCGGTGTGGTCAGCAACCCCTCCGCCATGTACTCCGCGCGGCCGGTGAAGGCGTAGTAGCGGAGCAGGTTGGCGCGGGCGTCGGCGATCACGGACGGCGGCCCGACCGCGACGCTGACCTGGGCCACCAGCTTCGGGCGCCCGGAACGCCCGTGCTTCTCCCAGGCGGTCTCGACGTCACGGAACATGCGGTCCATGTACGCCGGAGGCAGCGCCGCGCCGAGGAAGCCGTCGCCCCAGCGCGCGACGCGTTCGAGCGCGGCGGGGGCGAAGCCGCCGAAGAGGACCTCGGGGCCGCCGGGAGTGACGGGCAGCGGGCCGACCGGCCCGACCCCCTCCGCGTACGGCTGCCCCGACCAGGCCCGACGCAGCTGCTCCAGCTGCTCGTCGAGGCGCCGCCCGCGCCGCCGGATGTCGATCCCGGCGACCCGGCAGTCGTCCTCACGTCCGCCCACGCCGATGCCGAGGGTGAAGCGCCCGCCAGAGATCCGGTCCAGCGTGGCCGTCTGCTTGGCGAGGATCGCGGTGTTGTGGTGCGGGGCGAGCAGGACCTCGCTCTGGACGCGGATCCGGTTCGTGGCCCCGGCGAGCGCGGCCAGCGTGATCAGCGGCTCGGGGTTGTCGTAGACCAGGCGGTCCAGCAGTCCGAGTGTGCGGAAGGGGCTGGTGTCGGCGATCCGGGCCCAGGTCAGCAGGCCGGCGGGGTCGTCGACGGGCAGACCGAGCCCGAGGGGGACGCGTGCGGGTACGGCTACGGAACTCATGGCGGGACACTCCTGTGCGCGGTAGAAGGGCAGGGCAAACTCACTGCCGCCCGCTTCTTGGCCGCGCACCTGCGTGGTGCGTGCTCGCCCGCTCCCGTTCTGCGGCGTCCTTCTGGAGAGCGTGATCACTGAAGTGCCCCCACGCTACTCAGCCGCCCCGCCCCCGGCGACCGAATTGACGCCCACCGGAACGCCCCCGAAGCTCAAGCCGTCAGCCCGCCCCCACGAAGCTCAGCTGAGCGAGGTCAGCGCCGCCGGCTGGAACGCCTTCAGCTCGTCGAAGCGGCCGTCGAGGACCTTCGCGGCCCACTGGGGGTCCTGGAGCAGCGCGCGACCCACGGCGACGAGGTCGAACTCCTCGGCCTCCAGGCTGTTCAGCAGGTCGTCGATGCCCTTCGACGGCGCGCCCTCACCGGCGAACGTGCTGAGGAACTCGCCGTCCAGGCCGACGGAGCCGACCGTGATGGCGGGCTTGCCGGTGAGCTTCTTCGTCCAGCCCGCGAGGTTCAGCGCGGAACCCTCGAACTCCGCCTCCCAGTAGCGGCGCGTGGACGCGTGGAACGCGTCGACGCCGGCCGCCACGAGCGGGCTCAGCAGCGCCTCCAGCTCCTCGGGCGTCCGGGCGAGGCGCGCGTCGTATCCGTCCTGCTTCCACTGCGAGTAGCGGAAGATGACGGGGAAGCCGGCCGACACGGAGTCCCGCACGGCCGCCACGACCTCCGCCGCGAACTTCGTCCGGGCGACGAGGTCACCGCCGTAGGCGTCCGTACGGCGGTTGGTGCGCTCCCAGAGGAACTGGTCGATCAGATAGCCGTGGGCGCCGTGCAGCTCGACGCCGTCCATGCCGATGCGCTCGGCCTCGGCGGCGGACTTGGCGAACGCCTCGATGACCTCGTCGATGTCGGCCTGCGTCATGGCCCGGCCGCCCTCGGCCTCGGTGCCGTCGACCCGCAGACCGGACGGGCCGAGGACCGGCGCGTCGGGGAAGAGCTGGCCCTGCCGCCGGACGGCCCCGATGTGCCACAGCTGCGGGACGATCGTGCCGCCCCCGGCGTGCACCGCCTCCGCGACCTTCGCCCACCCCGCGAGCTGCTCCTCACCGGCGAACCTCGGCACGTTGTCCTGGTCCCCGGCGGTCTCGTGCCCGATGTAGGTCCCCTCGGTCACGATCAGGCCGACCCCCGCGGCCGCCCGCCGCCCGTAGTACGCGGCCACGTCCGCCCCCGGCACACCGCCGGGCGAGAACGTGCGCGTCATGGGCGCCATGGCGATCCGGTTCGGAACGGTCAGACCGTTGATCGTGACGGGCCGGGACAGTACCTCGGCGGCACGGGAGGTGGAGGCGGTGGTCACGTGAGGGCTCCTCGGGACGAACGGATGGAACAACGGGTGGCCCGCATTACATGCGCATGCATATAGCGGCCCTTCGCACAACCTCCGCGCCGGCCCAGGCATTCCACCTCCGCGCCCGCCCCCGATGTGACCCCGGACACGCCCGAGGGCGGCACCCCCCGTTTCCAGGGAGTGCCGCCCTCGGTACTGAAGGACGGTGATCGACCGGGGTCGATCAGAAGTCCATGTCACCGCCCGGCATGCCGCCACCGGCGGGCGCGGCGGACTTCTCCGGCTTGTCGGCGATGACGGCCTCGGTGGTGAGGAAGAGCGCGGCGATGGAGGCCGCGTTCTGCAGCGCGGAGCGCGTGACCTTCGCCGGGTCGATGATGCCCTCGGCGATCATGTCGACGTACTCACCGGTCGCGGCGTTCAGGCCGTGACCGACGGGGAGGTTGCGCACCTTCTCGACGATGACACCGCCCTCAAGGCCGCCGTTGACGGCGATCTGCTTGAGCGGGGCCTCCAGGGCGAGCTTCACGGCGTTGGCGCCGGTCGCCTCGTCACCCGTCAGCTCCAGCTTCTCGAAGACCGAGGAGGCCTGCAGCAGGGCCACGCCACCACCGGCGACGATGCCCTCCTCGACGGCCGCCTTCGCGTTGCGAACGGCGTCCTCGATGCGGTGCTTGCGCTCCTTCAGCTCGACCTCGGTCGCGGCACCGGCCTTGATGACGGCCACGCCGCCCGCGAGCTTCGCCAGGCGCTCCTGGAGCTTCTCGCGGTCGTAGTCCGAGTCGCTGTTCTCGATCTCGGCGCGGATCTGGTTGACCCGGCCCTGGACCTGCTCGGAGGAGCCGGACCCGTCGACGATCGTGGTCTCGTCCTTGGTGATGACGACCTTGCGGGCACGGCCCAGCAGGTCGATGGAGGTGTTCTCCAGCTTGAGGCCGACCTCCTCGGAGATGACCTCGCCGCCGGTGAGGATGGCGATGTCGTTCAGCATCGCCTTGCGGCGGTCACCGAAGCCCGGGGCCTTGACGGCGACGGACTTGAAGGTGCCACGGATCTTGTTGACGACCAGGGTCGACAGGGCCTCGCCCTCGACGTCCTCGGCGATGATCAGCAGCGGCTTGCCCGACTGCATGACCTTCTCCAGGAGCGGGAGCAGGTCCTTGACGTTCGCGATCTTGGAGTTCGCGATCAGGATGTACGGGTCGTCGAGGACGGCCTCCATACGCTCCATGTCGGTGGCGAAGTACGCCGAGATGTAGCCCTTGTCGAAGCGCATACCCTCGGTGAGCTCCAGCTCCAGACCGAAGGTCTGGGACTCCTCGACGGTGATGACGCCTTCCTTGCCGACCTTGTCCATCGCCTCGGCGATGAGCTCGCCGATCTGGGTGTCGGCGGCGGAGATGGAGGCCGTGGAAGCGATCTGCTCCTTGGTCTCGACATCCTTCGCCTGCTCCAGCAGGGCGCCGGAGACGGCCTCGACGGCCTTCTCGATGCCGCGCTTGAGGGCCATCGGGTTGGCACCCGCGGCCACGTTGCGCAGGCCCTCGCGGACCAGCGCCTGGGCCAGGACGGTCGCGGTCGTCGTGCCGTCACCGGCTACGTCGTCCGTCTTCTTCGCGACTTCCTTGACCAGCTCGGCGCCGATCTTCTCGTACGGGTCCTCGAGCTCGATCTCCTTGGCGATGGACACACCATCGTTGGTGATCGTGGGGGCGCCCCACTTCTTCTCGAGGACGACGTTGCGGCCCTTGGGGCCGAGCGTCACCTTGACGGCGTCCGCGAGCTGGTTCATGCCGCGCTCGAGGCCGCGCCGTGCCTCCTCGTCGAACGCGATGATCTTGGCCATGTGAAGTGGTCCTCCCGGACAGGGGGTGGATTGCTCCGGACCGCGCTGGCGCCCGCGACGGACGGCCTGCCTGCCTCGTGGTTCCTTGCCCCACCCGGCTTGCGGGCCTCGCCGACCCGGTCCTCGTTGTCACTCTCACCTTCAGAGTGCTAACGCCAATGATTAGCACTCGGCATGGTCGAGTGCAAGCGCCTCTCGGTGATCCGCAGGTGAACGCGCCCCCCGCGCCCCTGCGCGCGACCCCCGACGCGCACCCCTCGGCGCGGCCTCACCCGGACTCGTCGGCGACCGGACCAGCCGACACCCGGCCTCGTCGGCGACGCACACAAGAGGACCCGCGCACACAAGAGGGCTCGCACCCCGAAACGGGGTGCGAGCCCTCCTACGAAGAACGAAGAACGTCGCTGCGTTGAAACCCGGCGCGTACTTCAGCCGGCCGCGAGCCGGACCATGTCCGCCTGCGGCCCCTTCTGACCCTGCGAGATCTCGAACTCGACCCGCTGGCCCTCTTCCAGGGTGCGGTAGCCGTCCATCTGAATCGCGCTGTAGTGGACGAATACATCCGCACCACCGTCGACCGCGATGAAGCCGTACCCCTTCTCCGCGTTGAACCACTTGACGGTGCCCTGAGCCATGCCTAACTCCCCTATTACTGGCCCTTGCACAGATCCACACTTCGCGGATCCGGGTCAGACCTCACCCCCCAACGGTTGGGGGTGTGCGCCGGAACGCGTCGACCGCGGCCGAATGTATCTGTCCAACTGCCCTCTGCAACAGGTCAATCGGACGAGAAATCTGGACACGACCGGTCGGGAATGTACGAACAATTCGCCCGAATTCAGGGCAAGTCGGGCCCCATAAAAGGAGCGAAACACGCAAATGCCCTGCACACTTTGGCTACTTCATATAGGGCGCGCGGCGGAATCACATATGCGTCCGGCATGGAATCACTACGGTGATCGGACCGGGTTCCCCAACTCTACAGTGCTCAACCATAGAGAATTGCCCCCTCCGCTTCTCTTACGGAGGGGGCAATTCGATGAACGCTCGGTAATCAAAGTTACCGACGGTTACTACCGACCGGTACGGACCGGGGGTCAGCCACCGGCGACGGCGGGAATGATCGACACGCCGGCGCCGTCCGGCGTCGCCGTCTCCAGCCCCTGCTCGAACCGGACATCGTCGTCGTTCACGTACACGTTCACGAACCGCCGCAGCTTGCCCTGATCGTCCAGAACCCGGGCGGCGATCCCGTTGTGGTTCTTCTCCAGGTCGGCGATGACCTCGGCGAGGGTGCCCCCCTCGGCACTGACCTCGGCCCGACCGCCGGTGTAGGTGCGGAGGATGGTCGGGATGCGAACGTTGACGGACATGGTGGGAAACCTCCGGGGAGTGCAGCGAACCTAAGGGGCGCGGGGAACTGCGCGACAAGCCCCCGCTTACCCGCAGCCGAACGACGTGCTGACGGGTCCTGCTTACGCGAGACCGGCCTCACGGAACGAATCGAGGCTGGGCCGGATGGTCGCGGTCAGGCCGGTCCCGGCCACCGCGTCCAGCGTCTTGAGGCCGTCACCGGTGTTGAGGACGACCGTGGTCAGCGTCGGGTCGAGAAGGCCGTCCTCGACGAGCTTCTTCGTGACGCCGACGGTCACCCCGCCGGCGGTCTCCGCGAAGATCCCCTCGGTCCGCGCGAGCAGCTTGATCGCCTCGACGACCTGCTCGTCCGTCACGTCCTCCACGGCCCCACCGGTCCGCCGCGCGATGTCGAGCACGTACGGCCCGTCCGCCGGGTTGCCGATCGCCAGCGACTTCGCGATGGTGTTCGGCTTCTGCGGCCGCACCACGTCGTGCCCGGCCTTGAAGGCCACCGACACCGGCGAGCAGCCCTCCGCCTGCGCACCGAAGATCTTGTACGGCTTGTCCTCGACGAGCCCGAGCTTGATCAGCTCCTGCAGACCCTTGTCGATCTTCGTGAGCTGCGACCCCGAGGCGATCGGCACGACCAGCTGGTCGGGGAGCTGCCAGCCGAGCTGCTCGCAGATCTCGTACGCCAGGGTCTTGGAGCCCTCCGCGTAGTACGGCCGCAGGTTGACGTTGACGAAGCCCCAGCCCTCGCCGGCCGGGTCGCCGATCAGCTCCGAGCAGAAGCGGTTCACGTCGTCGTAGTTGCCCTCGATGCCGACGAGCTCGCCGCCGTAGACCGCGGCCATGACGACCTTGCCCTGCTCCAGGTCGTGCGGGATGAACACGCAGGACCGGAAGCCGGCGCGGGCGGCGGCGGCGCCGACGGCGCCGGCCAGGTTGCCCGTGGAGGAGCAGGACAGGGTGGTGAAGCCGAAGGCGCGGGCCGCCTCCAGCGCCTGGGCGACGACGCGGTCCTTGAAGGAGTGCGTGGGGTTGCCGGAGTCGTCCTTGATGAAGAGCTTGCCGGTGTCGACGCCGAGCGCGGCGGCCAGGTTGTCGGCCTTCACGAGCTGGGTCCAGCCGGGGTTGATGTTCGGCTTGGTCGCCACGTCGGCCGGGACGGGCAGCAGGGGCGCGTACCGCCAGATGTTGGCGGGCCCGGACTCGATCGTCTTCCGCAACTGCTCCGTGTCGTACGCGGAGTAGTCGTAGGCGATCTCCAGCGGCCCGAAACACTCCTCGCAGGCGAAGACCGGCCCGAGGGGGACGCGGTGACCGCATTCGCGGCAGCTCAGTGCGGCGGCGGGGCCGAGGTCTACTGTGGATTCGGTGGTGCTTGCAACAGTCTGCGCAGCCATGGAGGCGAGGCCCTTTCTCCTCATCTTCCTCACGGCGCACTTCGCCGTGAGACGGATTTGGCACCTTCCCGAGCCGGGAGCCTCACCACGACGACGTGGTCAGACCGGCTGGAGGGTTGCCGGGGCTTCATCGGGCCGTATCCCTCTGCCCCTCTGGATGAGCGGTATTTGGTTGTATACGCGGACGAGCACCGACATGCGATGGTCACCAGCGTTGTCCAAGACTGTAACCGAAGGCCAGGACAGTTGAGAGAGCCGTCCGAACCGCGAGATGAACGCAGAGGAGCCGCGCACTGTGCTGAAGGAAGTCGAGCGCTGGCTGAGCACCCGCTCCTGGTCCATGACCGACCGCCCGCTCCACAAGATCATGGCCGCGAAACGGGCCACCGGCCAGTCGGTCAGCGTCGTCCTGCCCGCGCTGAACGAGGAGGAGACGGTCGGCGACATCGTCGCGATCATCCGTCATGACCTCATGCGGCAGGTCCCCCTCGTCGACGAGATCGTGGTCGTCGACTCCGGCTCGACCGACCGGACGTCCCAGGTCGCGGCGGCCGCCGGGGCGAGAGTCGTCCACCGCGACGACATCCTGCCCCGCATCCCGGCCGTGCCCGGCAAGGGCGAGGTCCTGTGGCGGTCCCTGATGGTGACGTCGGGCGACATCGTCTGCTTCATCGACGCGGACCTCAAGGAGTTCTCGTCCGACTTCGTCTCCGGGATCGTCGGCCCGCTGCTCACGGACCCTGGTGTCGACCTCGTCAAGGCGATGTACGACCGCCCCCTCGGGTCCGCCGCCGGCCAGGGCGGCCGTGTGACGGAACTCATGGCCCGCCCCCTGCTCAACATGCACTGGCCCCAGCTGGCCGGCTTCGTCCAGCCGCTCGGCGGCGAGTACGCGGCCCGGCGCTCGCTGCTCGAGCGGCTGCCCTTCCCGGTGGGCTACGGCGTCGAGCTGGGCATGCTGGTCGACGCGCTGCACCTGGTCGGCCTCGACGCGCTCTCCCAGGTCGACGTGGGCGTCCGCAAACACCGGCACCAGGACGGGGCGGCGCTGGGCCGCATGTCCGCGGCGATCTACCGCACGGCCCAGCTCCGGCTGGCCCGCGGGCATCTGATCCGGCCGGTCCTGACGCAGTTCGAGCGGGGGCGGGAGGGGTTCGAGCCACGGACGTACTCGGTGGACCTGGAGGAGCGGCCGCCGATGGTCGACATCACGGAGTACGCGCGGCGGAGAGCGGCGTGATTCAGGGCCGGTGATTGTCGTGCGGGTACGGGTGCGTCGGCGGGCGCAGCCCCGGCTTTTCAGGGGCGCGGGGAACTGCGCGAGAAGCCCCGCGCACCCGCACCCGCCGACGCACCCGCACCCCCCACCCCCACAGGCACTCCTGTATACGGCCGAACCGCACGTTTGACCGCCGAACCCCCGGGCTAGGTTGAGCCGTATGGCATCAACGCACGGCGCGGCCCACGTACTCGTCGCGTCCAACCGGGGACCCGTCACCTACACGCTGGACGAGGAGACCGACTCGCTCACCGCGAAGCGCGGCGGCGGCGGTCTCGTGTCGGGCCTCTCCGCGATCGACCCGTCCTCCGGCGCCGTCTGGGTGTGCTCCGCCCTGGGCGACGGCGACCGCGAGGCCGTACGACGCGGTGTCGCCGAACGGGGCGTGCGCATGCTCGACATCCCCGCCGACGTGCACCACGACGCGTACAACGGGGTGGCCAACTCCACGCTGTGGTTCGTGCACCACATGCTCTACCAGACCCCGCTGGAACCGGCCTTCGACGCGGAGTTCCGACGGCAGTGGGCGGCGTACGAGACGTACAACCGCGCCTTCGCCGAGGCGCTCGCCGACGAGGCGGCGGACGGCGCGGCCGTGCTGGTGCAGGACTACCACCTGGTCCTGGTCCCCCGGATGCTGCGCGAACTCCGCCCCGACCTGCGGATCGGCCACTTCTCGCACACCCCGTGGGCACCCGTCGACTACTTCCGGATGCTTCCCGACGACATCGCCGCGCAGGTGCTCGACGGCATCCTCGGCGCCGACCGGGCGGCGTTCCTCACCCGGCGGTGGGCGGACGCGTTCACCGCGTGCTGCCGGGCCGTCCTGGGCCCGGACAGCCTGTCCGGCACCCGGATCGGTGTGCACGGCCTGGGCGCCGACGCGGACTTCCTGCGCTCCCGCGCCCACCAGGCGGACGTCGACGACCGCATCGCCCTGCTGCGGGAGCAGATCGGTACGACCCCGGAGGGCACCCCGCGCCGCACGATCGTCCGCGTCGACCGCACCGAGCTGTCGAAGAACATCGTGCGCGGCCTGCACGCCTACCGGCAGCTCCTCGACGACCGGCCGACCTGGCGCGAACGCGTCGTGCACATCGCCTTCGCGTACCCGTCGCGGCAGGATCTCGCGGTGTACCGGGACTACATGGCCGAGGTCGAGCGGGTCGCGGACGACATCAACGAGCGGTACGGGACACCGGACTGGACCCCGGTCGTCCTCCACCTCAAGGACGACTTCGCCCGGTCCCTGGCGGCGTACCGCCTCGCGGACGTGGCCCTGGTGAACCCCATCCGCGACGGCATGAACCTCGTCGCCAAGGAGGTACCGGTCGTCTCCGACGAGGGGTGCGTGCTGGTGCTGTCCCGGGAGGCCGGGGCCTTCGAGGAGCTGGGCGACGACGCGGTGGTGGTGAACCCGTACGACGTGGTGGGTACGGCGGCCGCGCTGCACGAGGCGCTGAGCCTGCCGGCGGCCGAGCGGGCGGAGCGGGGGAAGCGGCTGGTCGCGGCGGCCACCGCGTTGCCCCCCACGCAGTGGTTCCTGGATCAGTTGAGGGCGTTGGAGGGCTGAGAACCCGGGCCCGCCCTCGTCACCCGTGCGTCACGCGTGCGCGGCGACGGCCGCCAGGAGGTCCACGACTCCCTGCGGGCCGTCCACCACCAGGTCCGCCCGCTCCGAGAGTTCGTTGACCTCGGTGCTGCCGCTGCAGACCAGGAGGCCGGGCGTGCCCTCGGTACGGAGTTTCTCGACGGCGGCGAAGGCGGGGAGGTCACCGAGGTCGTCACCGGCGTAGAGGACGGATGCGGCGGCGGTTTCCGCCAGGTACTCGCGCAGGGCGACGCCCTTGTCCATCCCCGGGGGCCGCAGTTCGAGGACCATGCGGCCGGGTTCGACGATGAGGCCGTGGCGGGCGGCGAGGTCGGCGAGCGGGGCGCGCAGCGCGTCGAAGGCGGCTTCGGGGTCGGTGGCGCGGCGGGTGTGCACGGCGACCGCCCGGCCCTTCTCCTCGATCCAGGTGCCCTGCCAGGCTCCGACACTGTCCAGGAGGCCGGGCAGCTCCGCGCGGACCGCCGCGACACCGGGGTGCGGGGCGGGGGCGCTGACCGTGCCGGTGACGGCGTCCCAGCGTTCGGCGCCGTAGTGGCCGAGGACGACGAGGCGTTCCAGGCCGGGGACACCGGCGAAGCCGCCGTGGCGGACGGCGACACCCGCCGGGCGGCCGGTCACCACGGCGACGGAGGCGACCTTCGGGGCCAGGGCGGCGAGGGCGGCGACCGCGTCGGGGTGGGCGCGGGCCTGTTCGGGGTCGGGGACGATCGGGGCGAGCGTGCCGTCGAAGTCGAGCGCGATCACCGTGCCGCTCGGGCGGTCGAGGATCGCGTCCAGCGCGTCCCGCCCGGCCTGGGTCACGGGTGTCGGCAAGGTGGCCTTGGGGTTCTCTGCGTCCTTGTGGCTGCCCATGCCGTCGACCCTATCCGTCATCGCTCGGCCCGGCGTCCCTCTCGGACTCTTCGCAGCCGGTTGACGGTGACCGGGTCGTGGGCGAGGGCGCGGGGGTCGTCGAGCAGTGCGTTGAGCAGTTGGTAGTACCGCACGGGGGCGAGGCCGAGCCGCTCCCGGATGACCCGCTCCTTGGCCCCGGGCCCGCCCCATCCCTGCCGCTCCACGGCGAGGATCGCCTGCTCCCGCGCGTCCAGCTCGTCCATGGGACGACGGTAACGGAGGGGTGTGACAGCGCGAGGGGGCGGGGCGGGGGGTGCGTTGTCGGGTGCCGGTGCGCGGGGAACTGCGCGAGAAGCCCCACCGGGGCCGTACCCGGGCACGCACCCGCCCCCGGCCAAGAGCACCCCTCACTCCTCCCGATCAGCAACAGTCGCCGTCTGCTGCAGCTCCCCGAGCACAGCTCCCGGCTTCGCATCGGGCCGTACCGCCCGCCCCACCTGCTCCTTGACCGCCGCGCTGACGTCCGACCAGGACGTCTTGCCCACGGGATACAGCTCCGCGCTGGGCAGCGCGTCGAGGAACGGTCCGAGCGCGGCCTCGCCCTTGTCCCCGGCCATCTCCTCGGACGCGGACGCGGTCACCGGCAGCAGGCCGTACTCCCGGGAGAAGTCGAGCACGTTCTCGTCGCTGTAGACGAAGTCGAGGAAGTCACCGATCTCCTCCCCGTGGCCGTTCTGCTTGAAGGCCATCATCCAGTCGGCGACCCCCATGGTCGCGTGCTCCCGCTCGTCGCGCCCGGGCATGGCGGCCGTGCCGTACTCGACCCCCTCGTCGGCGGCCATCCGCATCAGGCTGGGGTGCCCGTTGAGCATGCCGACCTCGCCCCGCGCGAACGCCGCGAAGGCGTCGGCACGGTTGAGTTCCCCGGGGGCGACGGGCCCGGTGAGGCCCCGGTCGACGAGCTTGTCCTTGAGCCAGGTGAAGGTGCGGACGTTGTCCTCGGAGTCGATCCGGTAGCTGCCGACGTTGTCGGTGTAGCCGCCCCCGCCGCTGAGCAGCCACTGCATGGTCTCGGCCTGCGCCTCCTCGGACCCGAGCGGCAGCGCGTACGGGGTGGTGACGCCGGCGCTGTCCAGGGCGGCGGCGTCGGCGGCCAGTTCGTCCCAGTCGCGCGGGGCGCGGTCGAGGCCCGCCTCGGCGAAGAGCTTCTTGTTGTAGAAGAGGACGCGGGTGGAGGCGGCGAACGGCATTCCGTACGCGACCCGCCGTACCTTGCCCGCGTCGGCGAGCTGGGGGAGGAAACCGGCCTGGACGGGGATGGACAGCAGGTCGTCGACCTCGTAGAGCCGGCCGGCCGAGGCGTAGTCGGCGTAGGTGCCGGCCTGTGCGAGATCGGGGGCCTCACCGGCGGCGACCATCTCCTTGATCCTGCGGTCGACGTCGTTCCAGGAGTAGACGCTGACGTCGACCTTCACGCCCGGCGTCCTCTTCTCGTACGCCTTCACGACCGCGTCCCAGTACTTCTGGGAGCTGTTGGCCTTGGAGTCGCCGTAGTCGGCGGCGACCAGTCTCAGCGTGACGCCGGAGCCCTCGGCCTCCGAGGCGCCGCAGCCCGCGAGCGTCGCCATCAGTCCCAGCGCGGTCAGTGCCGCCATGCCGCTGTTCCTGACTCCGGTCTTCGTCCGCCTCTGCCGCTGTCGCACTCCCACTGCCCCAAACCTGTCGCACGAGCCCCGCGCACAACAGCCTGAATCACAGGCTCCGCACATAAGGCCGTTGATCGCTCAACTTCCCAGTCTTTCCATAAGGTCTACACCACAAGGTCTACACCACGACTCGGTAAGTGGACTAGACCTCTCGTGGGTCAAAGGGCCACACTGTCCCCGTGAGACATGTCATCGCCCTCGATGTGGGCGGCACCGGGATGAAGGCCGCACTGGTCGGGGCCGGCCCCGTGCCCGGCGGACCCCCCGTGCTGCTGCACCAGACGCGGCGCGCCACCGGACGCGAGCGTGGGGCGGAGGCGGTCGTCGGCTCGATCCTCGACTTCGCCGCCGAGCTGCACGCCTACGGCGAGCGGCACCTCGGCGAGCCCGCGGCCGCCGCCGGGGTCGCCGTGCCCGGCATCGTCGACTCCGACCGGGGCATCGCCGTCTACGCCGCCAACCTCGGCTGGCGCGACGTCCCGTTGCGCGCGCTCCTCGCCGAACGCCTGGGCGGCGTCCCGGTCGCCCTCGGCCACGACGTGCGCACCGGCGGACTCGCGGAGGGCCGCGTGGGCGCGGGCCGGGGCGCGGACCGCTATCTCTTCGTGGCGCTCGGCACCGGGATCGCCGGCGCGATCGGCGTCGACGGCCGGGTGGAGACCGGCGCCCACGGCTTCGCGGGCGAGATCGGCCACATCGTCGTACGGCCCGGGGGCACCCCGTGCCCGTGCGGCCAGCGCGGCTGTCTGGAACGGTTCGCCTCCGCGGCGGCCGTCAGCGAGGCATGGGCGGCGGCCTGCGGCGACCCCGGGGCCGACGCGGCGGACTGCGCCAGGGCCGTCGAGTCGGGCGACCCGCGCGCCGTCGCCGTCTGGCAGCACGCCGTCGACGCCCTCGCCGACGGTCTCGTCACCGCCCTCACCCTGCTCGACCCCCGCACCCTCATCATCGGCGGCGGTCTGGCGGAGGCCGGTGACACCCTGTTCGCGCCGCTGCGCACCGCCGTCGCACACCGGGTCACCTTCCAGAAGGTGCCCGGCATCGTCCCGGCCGCGCTGGGAGACACCGCGGGCTGCCTCGGCGCCGGCCTCATGGCCTGGGACCTCATCGCCCCCACGACCCCCACGGCTCCCAAGGCCCCTTCGGAGGTAACCACCTGATGGCCCCCGCATTTTCCGACCCCGGGTCCGACAGCACCCCTTCAGGCAGCGGCCCTTCAGCCAGCGCCCCTTCAGGAGCGGGGGGAGCCGCGCGAGAAACCACGAACAGCGCGCGGCCGCCGCACGGGGCACAGCCCTACGTCCTCGAAGGCGCCGCGGTCGTCCTCCCCACCGGCACCGTGCAGAACGGCCGAGTCATCGTCGACGGCACCAGGATCGCGGGAAGTGCCCCGGAGAACGCCCGCACCGTCGACGTCCGCGGCCACTGGCTGGTCCCCGGCTTCGTCGACCTCCACAACCACGGCGGCGGCGGGGCCTCCTTCACCTCCGGCACCGTCGAGGACGTCCTCCACGGCATCCGCACCCATCACCTGCACGGCACCACCACCCTCGTCGCCTCCACCGTCACCGGCGACATGGACGGCCTCGCCCACCGCGCCGGCCTGCTGTCCGAACTCGCCGAGCAGGGCGACCTCGCCGGCATCCACTTCGAGGGCCCGTTCATCTCCCCGTGCCGCAAGGGCGCGCACGCGGAGTCGCTCCTGCGCGACCCCGACCCCGCCGAGGTCCGCAAACTGATCGACGCGGCACGCGGCAGGGCGGTGATGGTCACGCTGGCCACCGAACTCCCCGGCGGCCTCGACTCCGTACGCCTCCTCGCGGAACTCGGCGTCATCGCGGCGATCGGCCACACCGACGCCACGTACGAGCAGACGGTCCGGGCCATCGACGCGGGCGCGACCGTGGCGACCCACCTGTTCAACGCGATGCCCCCGCTCGGCCACCGCGAGCCCGGCCCGATCGCCGCACTCCTGGAGGACGACCGGATCACGGTCGAGCTGATCAACGACGGTACGCATCTGCACCCGGCCTCCCTGCAACTGGCGTTCCGTCACGCGGGCGCCGGCCGGGTCGCGTTCATCACCGACGCGATGGACGCCGCCGGCTTCGGTGACGGCCGCTACATGCTCGGCCCGCTGGAGGTCGAGGTCGCCGACGGCGTGGCCCGCCTGGTGGAGGGCGGCTCGATCGCGGGCTCCACCCTCACCCAGGACCGTGCCCTCAAACGCGCCGTCACCGTCGACCGCCTCCCGGTCGAGGACGCCGTCGCCGCCCTCTCCGCCAACCCGGCCCGCATCCTCGGCCTCTACGACCGCATCGGCTCCCTCGACCCGGGCAAGGACGCCGACCTCGTCCTCCTCGACGCGGACTTCGACCTCAAGGGCGTGCTGCGCAAGGGCGAGTGGGTGGTGAACCCGTTCGGCGACCGGCCCGGGCAACCGGCCTGATCCGGCCGCCTGCCGGCCCGCGGTGCGCGGCGGCGGACGACCAGGGGGTCTGGGCCGGCCGCCGCGCGTTTGGCATGATCGAGCCTCCGCGCAGCCGAGTCCCAGGGGGTGAGCCCAGGTGATCCTCACGGTCACCCTGAACACCGCTCTCGACCTCACCTACCGCGTACGGGAACTCCGACCTCACGCCACGCACCGGGTGACGGACGTGACCGAACGCCCCGGCGGCAAGGGCCTGAACGTGGCCCGCGTCCTGGCGGCGCTCGGCCACGAGGTGACGGTCACCGGCTTCGCCGGCGGCGCGACCGGCCGGGCCCTGCGGGACCGGCTCACGCACACACCGGGTGTGGTGGACGCGCTGCTGCCGGTGGAGGGGGCGACCCGCCGTACGGTCGCCGTGGCCGACGTGAGCGGTGACACGACCCAGCTCAACGAACCGGGCCCGCTCATCGCCCCCGCCGAGTGGTCCGCCTTCCAGGAGGCGTACGTCGATCTGCTGCGCTCCGCCTCGGTGGTGGCCCTGTGCGGCAGTCTGCCGCCGGGCGTGCCGGTGGGCGCGTACGCGGGTCTGATCCGCACGGCCAGGACCCTCTCCGTGCCCGTCCTGCTGGACACCAGCGGCGAGCCCCTGCGCCGGGGGGTGGCGGCCCGCCCCGACCTGGTGAAGCCGAACGCCGACGAACTGGCCGAACTCACCGGCTCCCACGAGCCGTCCCGCGCGACCCGGGACGCCCGCCGCCGGGGCGCCCAGGCGGTCGTCGCCTCCCTCGGCCCCGAGGGCATCCTCGCCCACACCCCCGAGGGCAGCTGGCGCGCGGTCCCCCCGCGCCGCTTCCGCGGCAACCCGACCGGAGCGGGCGACTCGGCGGTGGCGGGCCTGCTCTCCGGCCTGACCGACCGCCTCCCCTGGCCCGACCGCCTGGCCCGGGCCGTGGCCCTGTCGGCGGCGACCGTACTGACCCCGGTGGCGGGCGAGTTCGACCGTCAGGCGTACGAGGAACTGGTGGGGCGGGTGACCGTGACTCCGGAGGTCACGGCGGCGTGAGCGAAGGCTCTCAGCCCTTTTTCTCCTCGTTCTTGCCGGCCAGGTACAGCTGGTCGATGTTGACGTCGCAGGAGTTGCCCTGCTCGCACGAGATCTTGATCTCGTTGGTGCCCTTGTTGAGCTGGACGGCCGCCCAGGTGTACGTCCAGCCCTTCTCGTAGTCGCCCTCCGGGCCCTTCGCGAAGTTCTCGAGGTTGAGCGGGCGGCTCTGGGCCGTGCCGTTGACCGTCAGCGTGGCGTTCGCGTCCTTGCCGGGCACACCGTAGATGACGTACAGCCGGTAGGAATCGGCCTTCGGGACGTCGGCGGCCTTCCATGTCACCGACGACCCCGTCGAGTTGAAGTTCCCCACATAGAACCCGCCCTCCGACTTCGCGCCGGGGACGTCCGAGGCGATGGCCGCGTTGCCGCCGAGGAGGAGCGTCTTGGCCTCGGCCTTGGGGAGTTCGCCGGCCTCCGCCTTCTTCGACTTGCTGGGCGACGGGCTGGGGTCCTTGCTCTCCCCGGTGGTGGGGGTGGGGCCGGCGCCGGTGCCGTTGCCGGACGCGTCGTCGCCCTCGTCGCCGCCGAGCATGACGACGCCGATACCGATCACGACCGCGGCCACGACGGCGATCGCGCCGATGAGGAGGCCCTTGGTGTTGGGGCCACGGCCGCGGCCGCCGCCTCCGTTGCCGTATGCCTGCTGCCGGGTCGTCGGGGCACCGCCGGAGAAGCTCTCGGGGGCCTGGTAGTGCGCGTTCGGCCGGCCGGGGGCGGTCGGCTGCTGGCCGTACCCCTGCTGCGGGACCTGCCCGTACTGCGCGGTGGCGGCCTGCGGAGCCTGCTGGGTCTGCTGACCGTACTGGCGTTCGCCGACCGGCCGCGACCGGTTGACCGCGTTCGGGTAGCCGTAGCTCGCGCTGGGCGGCTGGGCTCCTCGGGCCTGCCCGTCCTCGTAGAGATAGCCGAACGGGTCGTCGTCCTCGGGCGTGCTCGCGCCGTTGTTGCCGGGCGTCATCCCTAGGTCTCCTCAGCGGTGCGGTACTTACACGTACGGGTGGCGGGTCATTGCTTCGGGGTGTAGGAGAGCGAGCCTACCCGCTCGTGGTGACCCAAACTGGTGACTCGGACCTCATCACCCGGCCCGCCCACCGCCCACCAGCCGACTTCCCGCAAGCGCACGCCTCTGACCTGCGCTGATACGCGCATGTATGCAGCGTCACTCCGGACGCTACCCGGCCCGCCTGTGCTGTCTGGGACGAGATCGTTTCTCGACGTACATCCGCTCGTCAGCCGATTTCAACACCTCGTCCGCCGTCATTCCGCAGTGGGCCCATCCGATACCGAAACTGGCGCCGACGCGCATCGCGCGGCCGTCGACCCGGATCGGCTGGATGATCTCGTTGCGCAGGCGTACGGCGAGGTCCTGGGCGTCCGCGCGGCCGAGGCCGTCGGCGAGGACGACGAACTCGTCGCCGCCGAGCCGGGCCACCGTGTCGCCGTCGCGCACACCCCGGCTGAGCCGCCGGGCGACCTCGATGAGGACGGCGTCGCCCGCGTTGTGCCCGAACCGGTCGTTGATCGACTTGAACCCGTCGAGGTCGCAGAAGAGCACCGCGAGCCCCTTGGTCCCGTCGTCCCGCTCGTCCTCGGGCGCGACCGTGTGCACATGGTGGTCGAAGGTGTCGAACGGTCCGCCGGCCCGGTGGAAGTCGAAGGCGTGCCCGTGGTGTCCCGCGGCCTCGTAGTCGTCGAACGACGGGTGCGGCAGCCGCGCCGCGTGCTCGGCACCGCCCTCCCCGAACTCCCCGAACCCGCCGCCGAAGTCCCCCTGCTCCCCGAACTGCCCGAAGGCCGCGTTCATGGAGTCGGCCGCCGCACCGGCCGGGAGCGACTGGGGGCGCTGGCAGAGGCGGGAGGACAGGCGTGAACGCAGTTCCGCGGAGTTCGGCAGCCCGGTCAGGGCGTCGTGCGAGGCCCGGTGCGCGAGCTGCAGCTCACGCCGCTTGCGCTCCTCTATGTCCTCCACGTGGGTGAGCAGGAACCGGGGCCCGTCGGCGGCGTCCGCGACCACGCTGTTGCGCAGCGACACCCATACGTACGTCCCGTCGCGCCGCCCGAGCCGCAGCTCCGCGCGCCCGCCCTCGGCGGAGGTCCGCAGCAGGGTGCCTATGTCCTCGGGGTGGACGAGGTCGGAGAAGGAGTAGCGCCGCATCGCGGAGGCGGGCCGCCCGAGCAGCCGGCAGAGCGCGTCGTTGGTCCGCAGGATCCGTCCGTGCTGGTCGCCGCCCATCTCGGCGATGGCCATACCGGAGGGGGCGTACTCGAAGGCCTGCCGGAAGGACTCCTCGCTGGCGCGCAGCGCCTGCTGCTCCCTTTCGAGCCTGACCAGTGCCCGCTGCATGTTGGCGCGCAGACGGGCGTTGCTGATCGCGATGGCGGCCTGGAAGGCGTACATCTGGAGCGCTTCGCGGCCCCATGCGCCCGGTCGCCGACCGTTTCGCGGCCGGTCCACCGACACGACACCGAGCAGCTCGCCGCAGGAGGCGCCACTGGCACCCGGGGTGTACATCGGGGCGAAGAGCCGGTCGGAGGGGTGCCATTCGTCCTCGAACCGGGGAGCGGGGCCGTCGGTGTACCACTGCGGCACGTCGTCCTCGTCGAGCACCCAGCCCTCGGTGTGGGGTATGAACCGCAGGTCGCCCCACGCCTCGCCCATGCTCAGCCGGCGGTCCCAGGCTTCGCGGGAGCCGACGCGGCCGGTGATCAGGGCCTCGGCGGCGCTGTTCCCGGCGAGGGCGGCGACGACCAGGTCGCCGTCGGGGCGGACGAGGTTCACACAGGCCAGTTCGTAGCCCAGGCCGTTGACCACGCCGTCGGCGACGGTCTGCAGCGTGTCGGCCAGGCTGCGCGCGGTGTTCATGTCCGCCATCACCTGGTGCAACTGCCGCAGCGTCGTCAGCCGGACGTAGGGCTCCGAGTCGGTTTCCATTCGCCCTCCCCCCGAGATCTCGTGGCAGCTCCAGGCTCCAGGTAACCTGCTTAACTCGCGGGCTTACTACCGCTTACAGTTCCCGCTTACAGCTTGCAGCGTCCCCGCCACTGAATCACAGCGCGAAGCCCACTCGGTACACAGGGTCAACAAAATATGGCTCCTGTGACTCAAGTCACAACAGAACATGAGCAATTGAGTGGAGTTTATGCGTTTCTCTCGTGTGCTTCCTGAACAGAATTCAGAACTCTGTGTAGGCGTTGTGCGCGAGCCTGATCGGCCCCGATCGCGGCGGATCACGACGGATCGAGAAGGATCACCACCGCTCACGCACCGGCCCTAGCATGGGGCCCATGGGGGACACGGCGGAGTACCTCCGCCTGACGGCGGACGAGTTGGAGCGGATCGAGCGGGATCCCGACTGGGCCTGGAACCACATGGAGGACGTCCGCGAGGGCGAGGAGTACATCGAGCCGGCTCCCCGGGACGCGCGCTACTACGCCATCGGCTCCCGGGCCCTCCTGGATCTGCTGCTGCGCCGCGCCGGGTTCCCCGTGGACGTGACCCGCGGCGAGCAGCCGGTCCGCTACCCGGACCCGCGCGACGGCGACTACCACCACCTGACCGCCGAGCAGGCCCGCACGGCGGCGAACGCGCTCGCCGCGCTGCCGTACGACCGGCTCGTCGCGGGCACCGACCCGCACGAGCTCGTCGAGGCCGGCCTCTACCCGGACGCGCCCACCGCTGCCCTGCACCTCGGCTCCGGGCGGCACCAGTACGGCGAACTCGGGGAGTTCCTGGGCGCGGCGGGCCGCGAGGATCACGCCGTCCTGGTCTGGCGGCTCTGACGGTCTCTGGCGGCTCCGACGGTCTCTGCCGGCTCTGCCGGCTCCGACGACTCCGACGACTCCGACGGCCGAGGCTGACGGCCGGGTCTGCGGGCCGCGGGGTGCCGGGGTTCGCGGAAGGGCCTGCGGAAGGTTCTCGGCACAGGTTCCTGAGGCAGGTTCCCGGGGCCGTCGGGGGCCCTAGGTCGCAGGTCCGGGGACGGATGGGGCGAGGGCCCGATGTGCTAGGCCGGGCCCGGGAGCTAGCGTGCGGGAGTGCCGAAGAATCCGTTGACAGCCCCTCCCCCGGTTTCCCCCGCCCGTTCCCGCCTCTCCCCGGCCCGGCCCCCGGTTTCGCCCGCCCCTCCCCCCTCGGTACATGCTGAGGGGGTGAGCGAAGAAGAATTCCGTGCCGCGATGTCCCGCCTGGCGGCCGGTGTGGTCCTGGTGACCGCGCACGAGGCGGCGCTGGATCCGGACGGGCCGCGCGGCGAGGACGTCGGGATGACGGCCACCTCCTTCATGTCCGTGTCCCTCGACCCGCCCCTCGTCATGGTCAGCCTGCGCGAGGGCTCCCGGATGGACGACCTCCTCGCCGAGCAGCCGCTGTGGGCGGTCTCCGTCCTCTCCGAGCACCAGCGCACCGCGGCGGCCCGTTTCGCCATGAAGAACCGCGTCAGCGACCGCCTCCTCTTCGAGGACCTCGCGCACACCAGGGGCGAGACCAGCGGCGCCCTCCTGATCGACGGCGCACTGGCCACCCTGGAGTGCCGCACCGAGCAACGGGTCACCGCCGGCGACCACACCCTGGTCATCGGCCGCGTGCTCGTCGCGACGGCGGCGGGCACGACCACGGGCCCCCTCAGCCACTTCCGCGGCCGCTACCGGCAACTGGCTCCGTAGGACACGACCCGCCGCGTACCCCTCAGCCCCAGTCCCGCCCCGACCGTCCCCGCTTGGTGTCGGACCGCTGCTTCTTCTCCCGCAGCCGCCGTTCGTTGATCCCTCTCGGGATACGGGTCGCCCGCCGCGGCTTGGGCGGCGGCGCGGTCGCCTCCGCGAGCAGCGCGGCCAGACGTACGGCGGCGGTCTCCCGGTTGCGCCACTGGGAGCGGTGCTCGGAGGCCCGGACGCTGACGACCCCGTCGACGAGCCGGCCCGCGAGACGCTCCAGCGCACGCGCCTTCCACACCTCGGGCAGCGCCTCGGTGTTGGCCAGGTCGAAGCGCAGCTCGACCTGGGAGTCGCTGGTGTTGACGTGCTGACCGCCGGGACCGGAGGAGCGGGAGAAACGCCACTGGAGCTCGGCCTCGGGGAGCGAGACGGAGCCACGGATGACGTGAGGACCGGACATGCCCCCATGGTCGCGCGGATGTCCGGTCCACGTCACGCCCTTTTCACCGCGCCCCGGAACCATGAGTAAAGAAAGTAAAAAGCGCTGGAACCTCTGGCGCCCCTCCCGACGTTCATAGGGGTACAGGTAGCTTCGTCCCCGGCACGAAGCCTGTAAGGCACGTACGCAACGAGGGAAGGACTCCCAAACCATGGCTGTAAGCCTGTCCAAGGGTGGCAACGTCTCGCTCACCAAGGAGGCTCCGGGCCTGACCGCCGTCACCGTGGGCCTCGGCTGGGACGTCCGCACCACCACCGGCACGGACTTCGACCTCGACGCCTCCGCGATCGCGGTCAACACGCAGGGCAAGGTCTACTCGGACGGCCACTTCGTCTTCTTCAACAACAAGCAGACCCCGGACCAGACCATCGTCCACACCGGCGACAACCGCACGGGCGAGGGCGCCGGCGACGACGAGGCGATCAACGTCAACCTGGCGGGCCTCCCCGCCGACATCGACAAGATCGTCTTCCCCGTCTCCATCTACGACGCCGAGAACCGCTCGCAGAACTTCGGCCAGGTCCGCAACGCCTACATCCGCATCGTCAACCAGGCCGGCGGCGCCGAGATCGCCCGCTACGACCTCTCCGAGGACGCCGCCACCGAGACCGCCATGGTCTTCGGCGAGCTGTACCGCAACGGCGCCGAGTGGAAGTTCCGCGCGGTCGGCCAGGGTTACGCCTCGGGCCTCGTCGGCATCGCCCAGGACTTCGGCGTCAACGTCTGACGTTCGACCTGACGCCCGGGGTACCGCAGCTCCCGGCGCACCGCGCCACCGCACCACCGCACCACGACGCCGAAGGCCCCGCCCCCGACATCCCCTGTCGCGGCGGGGCCTTCGGCCGTCCCGCCCGCGCCCGCGCGCCCTCGCCCCTGCCCCTGCCCTTTGTCCCGCCCGCGCTCGACCCGGGTCACACCCGCCAGTCGGCGGAGTACTGGATGTGCAGCGAGGCGGGCACGCCCCGTCGGTTCTGCGGCCGCGACCAGGGCCCCGCGCCCAGTTCCACACAGAAGTGCCGGGCGTGCGGATGCCGGTGCTCGAACGACGGGGCCTCGTCGACGAGCCCGCGCAGGAGAGCGCCGCGCTCACGGAACGCGGTGGGGCTGCCCACGACGAAGAGCGTGTGCGCGGCGATGTCGAAGGCGAGGTGGTCGCGGTAGGACCGGTGGTGCCACCGTTCGAACCGGACGGCGTCCGCCTCCGGGAAGTCCCCCTCCGGAGTGCCCGTCGTCTGCGGCCTGCCCGCGTCGAGCCGTGCGCGCACCTGTTTCCACGACGCCGTCGGGAACCGCAGGCTGTGGTGGAGCAGAACCAGGTCCAGCGAGACGGGTTCGCCCTCGCCGCCCTCGCCGCCCTCGCCACCGCCGTCGACGCCGTCGGGGGCGGGGTGGGCGCGGATCGGCAGATGGACCAGTGACCGGGCGGACCGGGCGGCCAGCGCCCACAGCGCGACCAACTGCTCCGCGCCGGCCCGGTCGGCGTACATCGACAGCCAGTGCCGGTCGTCGCGCAGCACCAGCCGTGCGGGGGACGGGGCCGGCCGGATCACCCGCACCTCGTCGCCGCCCAGCCGGGCCCTGTGCACCCGAATCCTCTGCTCCACGCGCTCCCCCTCGCCCCTCGCCCCTCGCCCCTCGCTCTCCGCGGCTCCCGCACGCCGGGGAAGCGGTCGGGAGAAACTGTAGGCCGGGCCCGCGACGGCGCCGCCCCGAGCCGAGCTGAGCCGATGCGGGCTGTCGGACCCGGTCGATAGCGTGCGGGGCATGCTGCTGCTCGCGCCCCTCCGTACCGCCCTGGACGGAACCGTCCCCGGCCCCCTCCTCGACGAACTCACCGCCCTGTACTCCTCCCAGCGCGACTTCTACTCGCTGAGCGGTGACTTCCCCGACGCACACGACATCCGTCCCGAACAGGTGGCCGAGGCACTGTCGCTGGAGCTGGCCGACCCGGAGACGGAGATCCTGCTCGCCCGCGAGGCCGGGGAGGGAGGCGAGGCCGGGGACGGCGGGAACGGGGACGGCGGGAGCGGGGAGGGGCGGCTCGTCGGGGTCGCCATCACCCTCGCCCGCCATCCCGATCCGGCCGACCCGGACCCGTGGATCGGGCTGCTGCTCGTCGACGCCACCGCCCAACGGCGGGGATACGGAAGCCAGTTGGCGAGCCTCGTCGAGGAACGCTTCCGGCAGGCGGGGCGTACCGCCGTGCGGTTGGCGGTACTCGACACCAACCCCGGCGGCCTCGCGTTCTGGACGTCCCTCGGCTACGAGGTGATCGAGCAGCGCCGGGACCGTCAACTGGGGCGTCCCTGCAGCGTGTTGCGCAAGACACTGCGTACGCCGCGCCAGGCCGCACGGGTCGCCGTACTCGATCCGGACGGCGCGGTCTTCCTGTTCGAGTACCACAACGAAGAGGTGGGTGCACACTGGGCCCTGCCCGGAGGCGGTCTGGAGGCCGGTGAGACACCGCGCGAGGGGGCCCGGCGGGAACTGCGCGAGGAAACGGGCTGGACGGACGTCGAGCCGGGCGCCTTCCTCCACACCTGGACCCATGACTTCACCCGCGCCGGCGTCCCCGTCCGCCAGCACGACCACCTGTACGTCGCCCGGGGCCCGCGCCGCGAGCCGGGGGGCGGCCTCCTCGCCACGGCGCGCGCGGCGGAGGGCATCCTGGCCTGGCGCTGGTGGACCCGCCACGAACTCTCCCAGGCGACGGAGGCCGTGTGGCCGCCCGAACTGCCCCGTCTCCTGACCGAGTTCGAGGAGTCGAAGAGATCCCCGCAGCGAGGAACCGGCTGTCCTTGACTCCTCGACACTTCGACACCTGGACACCTGGACACCTGGACACCTGGACACCTGGACACCTGGACACCTGGACACCTCGGCACCTTTGACCACTCGGCTCCTCACGCCTTCGGCGGCCTGCCCTCCCCGTACAGCCAGTCCTTCCAGACCGGGGTCAGGTCCGCGTCCGGAGCCGCCTTCGCCGCGAACTTCTCCGCGTACGCCGTGAAGTCGGCCGTGTCCGCGTTGCCGTGGCGATGGGCGGTCGCCCAGCCCCGGATCAGCGCGAAGAACGCATCGTCGCCGACAGCCTCGCGGATCTTGTGCAGGACCATGGCACCGCGCTCGTACACGGGGCTGTCGGAGATCCGCGCGGCGCTCGGCGGCTTCGCGGGCGGGAAGTCCCAGACGGCCTCGTTCGCCTCGGCGTCCCGGAAGTGGTCGCCCGCGTACAGCGCGTCGAAGGTCTCCTGGGCGGTGTCACCGCCGTGGTCCTCCTCCCACAGCCACTCGGCGTAGGTGGCGAATCCCTCGTTCAGCCACATGGCCCGCCAGCTCCTGGGGGTGACGGAGTCGCCGTACCACTGGTGGGCCAGTTCGTGGACGAGGAGCGAGAGGTCAGGGGCACCGGGGAAGACGGGCCGGTTCTGGGTCTCCAGCGCGTACGCCACGTCCTGTGGCCGTTCGACGATCGCGCCGGTGGAGGAGAAGGGGTACGGGCCGAAGTTTCCCTCCGCCCACTCGACGACCTCCGGGATCCGGCCCAGGACCGCACGGCTTTCCCCGGCCTGCGTGGGATCGACGGCCACGTACACCGGCAGCCGGCCCTTCCCGCTGCCCCTGCTCACCGTCGAGCGCTCGATCTCGTACCGGCCGATCTCGTACCGGCCGATCGCGATCGTGGCCAGATAGCTCGCCATCGGCTCGGCGACGCGCCAGGAGTACGTCGTACGACCGCCTTCGCCGGCCTCGCTCGTCAACTCCCCGTTGGAGACGGCCCGCAGGCCCTCGGGGACGGTGACCGTGATGTCGTAGGCCGCCTTGTCGGAGGGGTGATGGTTGCCGGGGAACCAGGTCATCGAGCCCGTCGGTTCGCCGAGAGCGAGGGCGCCGTCGGCGGTCGGCAGCCAGCCCTCCCGCGAGCCGTCCGGGTCGGTGATCGTCTCCGGGGTGCCCGCGTAACGCACTGTCGTACGGAACCTCTCCCCCTCGTCGAGCCCGCCCCCGGGGGTGATCGTCAGCTCCTGTCCCGCCCGCTTCCAACGCGCCGCCGCACCCTCGACGGCGACCGCTTCGACGTCCATGCCCTGGAGATCGAGGCTGAACGAGCCGAGGTCCCGCGTCGCCCGTGCGGTGATGACGGCGGTGCCGCGCAGGCGGGCGCCGGTGTCGGTGTCGGTGTCAGTGTCGGACGGGGGTGTGTATACGAGGGTGAGGGTGTAGTGCGAGACGTCGTAGCCCCCGTTGCCCAGCTTGGGGAAATACGGGTCCCGCAGACCGGCGGAGCCCTTGCGCGTCCCTTCCTCGCCACCGCCGCCACCTCCGCCTCCGGTGCACGACGTGAGCGTGACTGCCAGTGCGACGGCGAGCAGGGCGGACGGGACAACCGGTGCGGATCGGGACACGTCGGGGATCCTATGAGGACATGACACCATCGCCTACGTGCTCGACATCGGCTACGCCCTCTCCAACCGCTTCCCCGATCCGCCGCAGACGGACTACCGCCGCGCCGACGTGTACGCGCTGCGGCACGACCTGTTCTGCGGTGACGTCTACCTCGCCGACACCAAGGCGGACCGGGAGCTGTCCACAGCCTGGGGATGGGTGCCGGTGCTGGACTTCGCGTGGGCGCTGTGCGACATCGTGGAGCGGCTCGACCAGGACCCCGCCGGTTCCCGCGCCTCCCGCCCCCAGCACGCGGAACTCGACTTCACCGAGTCCACCGACCGCATGCTCTTCGAGCGGCGCTTCGGGTGGGTGGACGTGGAGGCCGACTGGATGCCGGCGGAGGACCCCCCGCTCACCTTCTCCCACACCGAACTCCGCCGCGAGGCCCGAGACTTCCTGCACGACGTGATCGCCGACCTCTGCGACCTCCACGAGGCCCTCGCCGAAAACCCAGCGATCTGGACCCTCCAGTCCCGCTTCCCGAGAATGCCGTAAGGGTTCGGGGGGTTCTTCGTCCGCGGCCCGCTGGGGCTCGTCGCGCAGTTCCCCGCGCCCCCGAAAGACGCGGCCCCCGAAACCTTGAAAGACAGCCGGCGTCAGTCCTGAATGGCAGCCGGTGTCGGGCCTGAAAAGCAGTGGGCGCAGCCCCTGCTTTTCAGGGGCGCGGGGAACTGCGCGAGAAGCCCCACCGGACCCGCGGCCGGGGGTCGAAGGGGCGCAGCCCCTGGAGGATGGGACGGGTAGGGACGGCGGGGGCGAATCACACCCGGCACCCCGAACGTCACCCCTCCACCCGAATCCCCATCTCCCCCGCCAACACCGGCGCCAGATCCATCAACTGAGCCGCACTGATCACCGCCCCCGACAACCGCTCCACCCCCCGCACGATCTCCACCGACGCGGCCCCCCGCAGATCCACATCCACCAAGGTCACCCCGGTCAGATCAACCCCCTTGAGCGCGCACCCCACAAACGCCACCCGCTCCAACCGCGCACCCCCGAAGTCCGGCTCGACCAGCACACAGTCCTCGAAAACCACATCCCTGAGCCGAGCCTCACGCAGATTCAGGTAGTCGATCTTCCCCCCACGCACCAGCACCCGCTCCAGCACGGCCCCGTGCAACCGCACCCCACCGAGCCGCGCGTCCACCAGCTCCACATCACGCAGCGTCGCCTCGCTCAGATCCGTGCCGACACCCCGTATCCCGGTGAGGACGGAGTCGAGCACCCGGGCCCGCCGCAGCCGCGTCTCGTCGAGCGCGCACCCCGTCAGCGCGCAGTCCATGAACCGGGCACCCCCGCCGTCCTGCCCCACGAAGTCCCGCTCCCGGAACTCCAGCCCGTCATAGTCCCCGTCGGGCTCCAGCTCCCCGCCCGCGAACGCCTCCAGCACCGGCAGCCGCACCTCCGGCCGCCGCGCCGCCTTCACCACCGACCTCGCCCTCACCATGCCCCCATCGTGCACCCCACCACTGACAGTCCACGTGACCTGCGCGAACACCGCGCCGTAACCCGGCCATGTCACATTCCGGCGCCCCGACCCGTCGTACGCACAGACAGCCGCGTACCGGCCCGGCCGACACCGACCCGAGGGAGCCCCAGCCATGCCCACCAGCCGAACCCACAGCTCCCTCACCGTCATCGGCGGCGGCTTCGCCGGACTCACCGCGGCGATCACCGCCGCCGAGGCGGGCGCACGGGTCACCGTGTACGAGGCGCACCACACGCTCGGCGGCCGGGCCCGGACCGCGGAGGGGCCGTACCGGACCAACGAGGGACCGCACGCCTTCTACAGCGGCGGCCCGCACTGGACGTGGCTCACCCAACGGGACCTGATCGGGCCGCTCGCCCCGCTCCCGCCCCTGGAGGCCGCCCGGCTGCGCCTGCACCACAAGGGGGTCCTGCGCCGGACACCGCCGTTCGCGATGCTCAAGCTCCTGCGCCCGCGCCGCACGGGCCCGCACGCGCCCGTGGACGTCGACTTCCTCACCTGGGCGACCGGGCAGGCCGGCGAGGAGGGCGCGCGCGCCGCCGCCCACTACGCGGCGGTGGCGCTGTTCCACCACGACCCGGGCTCCCTGTCCGCCGCGTTCGTGCAGGAACGGCTGCGCCGGGCCACGAAGCTGCCCCCCGAGGCGCACTACCCGCGCGGCGGCTGGGCGAGCGTCATCGACCGGATGGCGGCCCGCGCCTGGAACCTGGGCGTCCGCATGGAGACCCTCAGCCGCGTCGACGGCCTCGACGACCTCGGCGGCGGGGGCACCGGCCCGATCGTCGTCGCCACCTCCCTGGACGCGGCCCGCCGCCTGCTCAAGGACGACTCGCTGACGTGGCCGAGCGGCCGTACCGCCCTCGTCGACCTCGCCGTACGCACCCGTCGCGGCGACGCGTTCGCCGTCTCCGACCTGGACGCGCCCGGCTGGATCGAGCGGTTCACCGCGCAGGACCGCACGCTGGCTCCCGCCGGCGAGCAACTGCTCCAGGGGCAGTTCCCGATCGGCCCGCACGCGTCGCGGGCCGACGGTGTCACCCGCGCCGAACACCTGCTCGACCTGGGCTTCCCCGGCTGGCGGGACCGGGTCACCTGGCGCCGCGAGTCAACGTCGAACGGCCGTACGGGCGCGGTCGACCTGCCCGGCACCACCTGGCGCGACCGCCCGGCCGTGGACCGCGGCGACGGCGTCTACCTCGCGGGCGACCAGGTGGCGGCCCCGGGAGTCCTCTCGGAGGTGTCGTTCAACAGCGCCCTGGCGGCAGTCTCCCTGGCCCTGGGCCGCAGGTCACGAACCTCCCGGAACCTGAAGCGCGCGTGAGCCCGGCACCGAGGCCGGGACCGAATGCCGACGGCTGACGGCTGACGGCTGACGGCTGACGGCCGGAAGCCTGCCGCCCTGCCTCCGGCGGCAGGCCGCCGGAGGCAGGGCGGCGTGCCCGTCCCGGTGCGCACCCGCACCCCAACGCCCATCCCACCGACCCCGCGCCGCCCACCCCGCACCCTCAGTGCCGCCCCGCCACCCGGTCCGCCACCTGCGCCAACCTCGACGACTCCCCCTTGTTCGAAGCGGCCTCCCGCCGGTCCGCGGCGCGGTACGTGGCGTACATGCCCTGCACCCCCGCCCACCGCAGCGGCTCCGGTTCCCACTTGCGCACCCGGTGGTTCACCCACGGCAGCGAGGTCAGCGCGGTGTCCCCGGCCTGCCCGGAGTCCCGCCGGACGAGGTCGCGGAGGGTGCGGGCGGCGAGGTTGGTGGTGGCCACACCGGAACCGACGTAGCCGCCGGCCCAGCCGAGCCCCGTCGACGGGTCGAGGGTGACCGTGGCACACCAGTCGCGCGGCACCCCGAGCACGCCCGACCAGGCGTGGTCGACCCGCACCCCCGCCAGCGAGGGGAAGAACCGCACCAGGATCTCGTACAGCGCCTCGACCGTCGCCGCCTGCGTACGCCCGTCGTTGTCCGTCCGCGACCCGAAGCGGTACGGCACCCCGCGGCCGCCGAGCGCGATCCGGTCGTCGGCGGTGCGCTGCGCGTACATGTACGCGTGCGCCATGTCGCCGAGCGTCTCGCGGCCCTCCCAGCCGATCGATGCCCACTGTTCGCCCGTCAGCGGCGCGGTGGCGATCATCGAGGAGTTCATGGGCAGCCAGGTCCGCCGCTGGCCCTTGAGCTTCGCCGTGAAACCCTCCGTGCAGCGCAGCACGTAGGGCGCCCGGACCGTGCCGTACGGCGTGACCGCGTGCCCGGGAAGGATCTCGGTCACCGGCGTCAGCTCGTGCACGGTCACCCCCAGCCCCTCGACCACGGCCGCCAGCCCCGTCACCAGCTTCACCGGGTTCAGCCGTGCCCCGTGCGGCGTCCACGTCGACCCGACGGCGCCCGCGACCCTGATCCGCTCGGCCGTCTCCCGCGCGCCGTACAGCTCGCGGTCGTCCTCCCCGTACGCCCTCTCGTGCTCGTGGAAAGCCCTGAGGCGACTCAACTGGGCCGGGGTGTAAGCGACTTCGAGCACCCCGCCCCGATGGATGTCCGCCTCGACGCCCTCCTCGCCCGCCACCCGCACGACCTCGTCGACGGTCTCGTTCATCGCCCCCTGCAACCGCACGGCGGCCTCCCGCCCGTGCAGTCGCGCGTACCGGTCCCGCCCCGCGATCCCGTTGTAGAGCCAGCCGCCGTTCCGCCCCGAGGCCCCGTACCCGCAGAACTTCTGCTCCAGGACGACGATCCGCAGATCGGGCGCGGCCTTCTTCAGGTAGTAGGCCGTCCACAGCCCGGTGTACCCGCCCCCGACGATCGCCACGTCGACGGCCGCGTCCCCGGCCAGCGGCTCCCTCGGAACGGGGAGGCCGGCCTGCGCGTACCAGAAGGAGATCCCACCGTTGACGGTGCCGGCCATCGCGTCCGAGCTGCTCATGGCGGGACGCTAACCCCTGCCGAGGGGCCCTGTCTCCTACGGATTTCGTGGCCCACGAGCCGCCGCCGGGCCGGAAATCGAAGGCGTACGGGGCCGGTACGCCCGTAGGGTCGCCCACATGACCGACCCCGTCCCGGTACCGGAGGAACTGGCCGCCACGCTGGAGAAGTACTTCGAGGAGAAGGGCCGCTCCTTCGCCGCCGCCCTGCCGGACCTGGCCGCCCGGTTCCTGGACCACTGGGGGCTGCGCCCCGACGGGGCGGCCATGCACGGCATGTGCGCCCTGGTCCTGCCCGTGGTCCGCACGACCGACGACACCCCGGCCGTGCTCAAGCTGCAGATCCTCGACGACGAGAGCGAGGGCGAGCCGGTCGCCCTGCGCGTCTGGAACGGCGACGGGGCGGTACGGCTCCTGGACCACGATCCCGGAACGGGCACCATGCTGCTCGAACGCCTCGACCCGGCCCGCATGCTGTCCCACGAGCCCGACACCCGCGCGGCCGTCCTGGTCATCGCCCGCCTCCTCGCCCATCTGACCGCCACCCCGGCCCCGCCGGCCCTGCGCCGCCTGGCCGACATCGCGGCGGACCTGCTGGACCGCACGCCCCCGGTGCTGGCCCGGATCCCGGACCCGTCCGACCGCCGTCTGATCGCCGACTGCGCGGCGGCGCTCCGCGAAGTCATGGCCGAACCCGGCGATCGCCTCCTCCACTGGGACCTGCACTTCGACAACGTCCTGGGCGCCGACCGCGCCCCCTGGCTCGCCATCGACCCGAAGCCGCTCGCCGGGGACCCCGCCTTCGACCTCTGGCCCGCCCTCAACAACCGCTTCGACCCGGACGACGTCACCTGGCGCTTCGACGCGATGACCGACGTCCTCTCCCTGGACCGCGACCGCGCCCTCGCCTGGACCCGCGCCCGGCTCCTCCAGAACGCCCTCTGGGAGATCGAGGAGGGGCGGCCCCTGGACCCGGAGGACCTGGAACTCGCCCGCCGCCTGCGCTGATCCGCCGCACGCACCTGTTCCTCGGCCTCGCGGACCCTCCGGCCGGGGCACGCCCCCGTGCCCGCCCCCACGACGGGTGGAACCACCCCAGGCCTCCCATGCTCTCTCCTCATGAAGCAGTGCCCGGGACGCCGTCCTGGGACGCGAGGCAGGGGGATCCGGTGCCGTCCCAGGACGAGGTGGAGGAGTTCGCGGCACTGCTGCGGCGCCTGAAGGCCCGCACGGACCGCAGTTACGCGGCCCTCGCACGCCCCCTGGACATCAACGCCTCGACACTGCACCGGTACTGCGCGGGGGAGGCCGTACCGCTCGGCTTCACGGCCGTGGAACGGTTCGCCGCGCTGTGCGGGGCCGGCCCGGCCGAACGGGCCGAGCTGCACCGGCGGTGGATCCTGGCGGTCGCGGCACGACAACGCTCCCGGACGGCGGCCACGCCCACCCCGGACGCCACCGAAGCCACCGAGGCCACCGGGTTCGCGTCGTCCGGCGCGTCGTCCGGCGCGGCCCCCGACACCGCGCCCCCGGCACCACCCGCCCCTGCCCCCGCCCTCCCGCCCACTCCCTCACCGGCCCCGCGAACCCCCTGGTACAGGCGCCGCGCCGCGGTCGCCGCGGTTGTCGTGACCGCGCTGGCAGCCGCCCTGGGCGTGCTGTCCGCGCTGACGTCCACGACGACCGCGCAGACGGCGGGCCCGCGGCCCGGCTCCCCGACACCGTCCGCGCCCGTCTCCCCCGCACACGTCCTGCCGCCCGACGCGCCCACGCCGAAGCCGACCCCCGCGGGCGGCCGCTCCCCGAACCCGTCCCCAAGCCCGTCCGCCTCCGCCTCCGCCTCCGCCAAGGAAGCCGACCCCGGAACGACCGCCCCACCCCTCACCTGGACCGTGAACTCCCAGCTCTGGGCGACCGGTTGCGACCACGACTACGTCATCGACAAGGCACCCCGGCAGGTACCGCCACCCCCGCTCCCCCAGGACGCCGGCCCCTGGGCGCGTTCGCAGGGCGCGGTGCACGGCGGCCAGACACTCGTGGACATCACCGTGCAGGGCCGGACGGACACGGCCGTCGTCCTGAAGGCCCTGCGCGTCCGCGTCGTGGACCGGGCCGCCCCGCTGAAGGGCACCGTCTACTTCACGGGCCAGGGCTGCGGCGCCGATCTGGACCCCCGCACGTTCGCGGTGGACCTGGACACGGACCGCCCGCTCGCCCGCCCGGCCCAGGGCGGCGAGGGCGGCACGGGCGCCCCGGCCAGGCGCATGCCCTACCAGGTCTCCGCGAAGGCCCCCGAGGTCCTGATGATCGACGCCCGCACCGTCGACTGCGACTGCAACTGGTACCTGGAACTCGACTGGTCCGCACAGGGCCGTGCCGGCACCGAACGCATCGACGACCACGGCACCCCGTTCCGCACCAGCGGCACCAAGGGCCTGCCGCAGTACTGGTACGCGAACGACGGCTGGACCCCCGCGAACTGAGCCCAAGGAAAAACCCCAGGCCAGAGAACATCTGGCCTGGGACAGCAACAGAGCCCCCTGTCGGATTCGAACCGACGACCTACGCATTACAAGTTGTCCGATCATGGTCTGACGAAGTCCGTGAGCGTCCACAGATACACGCTCTCGCCTGCTGAGCGGGTGTCCCAAACGGCGGTGGGCAAAGGTGGACGCTCGCGGAACGCACAGCTACTGAGACCGCAAATGAGACCCGAGCCGCATCACGTGTGCGCAGACGCCCGCTCCTTGTAGAGGCTGAAGCCGTATTCGACCATCTGCACCGCTAGCGTGGTGACCCAGACCATGATCTTGTAGTCGGTGGAAAGCCTGGCGAGCGCGATGTTCCCTACCCGGCCCATCACTTCCCGCTCCAGGAAAGCCATGCTGTGGACGTCTCCGTGAGCGAGGGCACTGCACGCACTCCAGACGGCCTCGGCCTGCTCTCCTCCCACGCCCGCTAGGTGATCACCAGCAGTGCAGACCATCTTCTTGTAGCCGAAGGCCAGTTCCTTCTTCACATCGCTCAGTGGGATCCCAGCACCAACGGCCAGATCCGTGATCTCCTTCGTACGTTCAATCTTGGTACGCCTCGGGGCCTTACTGAGCAGTTGGTGCATACGGTCCGAGTGGCTGTTGCTGTCCACTTGTAGAGCGAGCCGGCGCTGAATGCGTGTCAGCCGCTTGCCCGGCGCGAGCAACCAGACCGCCCGAGCACCGTTCTCGAACGCCCCGCGCAACAGTGTCGCCTGGGCGTAGGTATGCAACGTGACCGTGATCTCGTCGCCCCGCTGGTCGCCGACCAAGCTGCGGCGGAGACAGTGCAAGTGATCGCTTGCGACGGTGAGCGCCTGCCACGCCAGGTGAGATACCTGGTACGGATTGGTTTTGGCATCATCGCCCGCCAAGTCGCTGCCCGGCTGTACGTCCCAGGCTGACGAGGGCGTAGTGGTGAGCTCCTCGTAAGGCTTCGTCTGCTCCAGCTTCGCCAAGATCACACGAAGATACTGCTGCTCGTCGTCGCTCGTTGTCACGGGATGAGGCTATTGGCTGGCCCCGCCGACACACGAACGGTTTTCAAGACCGGCCACTAACTGCTTGACAGATGCACTGTGACCTGCTCTTTCTTGGTTCGGATGTGGTGGACGCCTGCCGCTTTGGCCAGAGGATGGCCAAAGGGCGGTCTGGGATCGCGCTTTCACGCCGACCACCCGCACCGCAAGCACTCGCTGGGGACGGGGGAACGCACCGCTACTACAAGAAGGAATCACATTTCGACTCGTGCACCTAGCTAGAATTCGACGGATCCCCGATGGCACTGAGGACAACTTGCCCCTGCTTATCGACGAAGTGCGTTGCGACCTGCTGGGCATAACCAAAAACAATAGCATATCCGATAATTTGCGCTGACGAGTCAAGATTTGTTAGCCCTGGCACGAATTGGGCTCGCATCAAAAGAAGCCCGATGAGCGCAGTCAGGGCGCCGGTTGGAAGCTTGAGAACAGCTAGAGCCACCGGCACATTATAGGGAGAAGACGTACCTTTAATGCCGCGCAATGAAACGGCAGCCGCCACGGCTGCAGCAACCATTCCACAAATCTCAACGATTACATAATCTGGCGGCGAAGCAGCATCTCTCACCGGCCCAGAAGAGACTTCATTTGCTGACGGGCAAACAATTTCGTCATACTCGGGGCGGAAACACAACGGAACATACTCTGGGTGGACCGCTGCAAGAAGGCCGACGATGACCGCCAGGAAAGCTAGAACCGCTGACACGTTATAAACCGTGTGCACAAAACTGCCAGCCCGGGCCACTTCGCGCTGCAATGCCAAGCGGGCCGCCCAGGTCGCATCAACGAGAGTTTCCCGCTCAGGAGGAGAAATAGATGCAGCATGGCTGGCAATTTTTTCGACGTGTACTCTGCGTGGGTCTTCTTCCGAGAGATGCTCTCCGATGAGCAACACTAGTCCGGGCATGAGAGCTTCCAGTTCCTCGTCAGTCAACAGACGCAACAAGATGCAATGAGCCATGTCGACATGTGTTTGAGCAACGGCTAGGTGTGCCGTACGCCGCCACCACGGACAGGAATGACTTAGGGCATCGTCCGCAACAGTCAGCTCGTGCAATGCCGCTGAAGCTAGCGCTTCATCCTTTGGGCTCTCAGCGATGGCCCGTTTTTCCTCAAGGACGACCCGGAGTTCGCTGATGCGAGCTCTGAGGCCTTCCCGAAGTTCCCAACCTCCAGCCTCGAACTTCCTCCTGGCCCTTCTAGAAATATTCAGGACTCGACCGTTGCTCATGACATGAGTAGTACCGACTTGCCAAGGTCTCCCATCGGGCAAGGGGCAGATTCCCCCGTTCGCCGTGCCGTCAGAGTGAAATAGCCACGGACCCCTGGTAAGAGGATGGTCAGAACGAGCGATCTGAAACCGTCAAGCGTCCAATAGCGGTACATAGTTGAAGCAATAGCCGCACGTCGACACTGGTGCCACGTGCGAATCTCATACGTCCTCGCTCAAGATGTCGGCAATGGCTTGCTCCGACCAGTGACCGGTAGCCCCGGGGCACGCCGCTACGTACGAGGCCACCGCCTCTGCGTCCCACGCGCCGGCCGACATGAGCCCTGAAGCCAAGAAACGCACATATGCAGCGGAGGGAGGGACCCATTCGGCGTCCTGCACGCCCCACGGAGCGGTGAAGGTCAGAACCGGCAATTCCTCGACCTGACCAACACAAACAAGCGTCTCGTAGCGCCCCTCGCCCAGCACGGCGCGCCCCTGGGTCAGCACGTCCACCAGATCTACGCCGGCACCTGGTTCCCTGTACATCTCTTGAGCCGCGATGTCAGAGAACTGGTCGACAGTCACTAGGTGAGCCCTGGCCAGCACACGCCCACTCGCTTGAGGGTCGTAGAAGGCCCTGCCCCCTCCCCACACAGGTGACTCCGTGGCGAAGTACAGAGCACCGGTCAGTTCAACGGGGATGGAACGGGCGGGCATTGTCGGGTTCCGGCACCCCGGATACTCCCTCGCCGCGCCGGGTGGGCGACCGCCCCGGATGTATGCGGCGAGCCGGTCGAGGTGCATGTTCGAACCGTAGGACGTGTACCAGACCCGTTCCGGGTGATGATCGGTCGGCAACGTCGAGTCGATGCTGTGTAGTGCCTTCACTCTCACTTGCTCCTGGGAGACGCGCTCAGTCTGCCGAAACGTCGTACCTGATGACATGACGGTCTCCCGGAAGGATCGTGATCATTACTCGAAGAGGCCGGTTGTTTTCGTCGTAACCCGTGCGCATGTGCACGGCGACAGGGGTGGCGGAGGGCAGCGAGAGCTTTTCGACCTCCGCGCGGGTCGGCATTCGCACGGTGATCTCGTCCCGGTAGCGAGCCTGTACAAGGCCAACACTGGCCAGCACGCCACCGGGCGCTGACACGTCTTCAGGCAGCATGAGCGGCGTGCCTCGGACCAGTTCCTCAGGGAAGTAGGAGTCAGCCAGGGCGTACGGATCCTGGTCGACTATGCGCACTCGTTCCCGGACGACGGTCAGTGCGGTCTCGGGGTCCCACCAAGACACTCGCCGATGCCCGCCGCGCTGAGCTGCTGACCGCGACCTAGTGGGCATTCAACGCAGGACGCCATGATCAGGATGTACCGGAAGCAGAAGCCAAGGCGTTGGCCTGGGTGGAACGCAATGCGCCGGCCGTAGTCGACCTGGACAACGCGAAGCGAGTGCGCGCGGTGTTGGAGCACCTGGCCAAGCGCCAGGACGGCAAGGCGGCTGCCGCCAACACGTTCCGGCGGCGCCGTGCGGTGCTGAGCAACTGCCTGCGCCGGGCCGTGGAACACGAGTTGCTGCCCGGCAACCCCCTGCACCGCGTGCACTGGGAGACGCCCAAGGCGGTGGAAGAACTAGACGAGTAGTTCCTATTGCGGGGTTCACGGACGCAGGGAGGGTGTCCAACATCGGGTTGTGACGACCGAGTTAGACACCCTCTTGACCGCA